>NZ_JACVYG010000001.1:0-540501 GCF_014712245.1 Streptomyces sp. 5-10 | reverse complement strand
GGCGACGTGGCCAGTGACAAGGAGGAGGAGCTGATCGTCCGCGACCTCGACTTCGGCCTGATCGACGAGGTGCGCCGGCAGTGGGCGTTCTACCGCGACCGGCGCCCCGACGCCTACGAGGGGCTGGTGCGGCCGTGACCCGCACGCTGATCCAGGACGGGCTGGTCATCACCGCCGGCGAAGAGCTGTCCGCCGACGTCCTCGTGGACGGTGAGCGCGTCGCGGCCGTCGCTGCCTCGGGCACCGAGGTCACCGAGACCTGGGCGCGCGGAGCGGACCGGGTCATCGACGCCACCGGGCTGTATGTCATTCCGGGCGGGGTGGACGCCCACACCCATATGGAGATGCCGTTCGGCGGCACGTTCGCCTCCGACACCTTCGAGACTGGCACCCGGGCGGCGGCCTGGGGTGGCACCACCACCATCGTGGACTTCGCCATCCAGTCCGTCGGCGCCTCGCTGCGCGAGGGGCTGGACGGGTGGCACGCCAAGTCCGAGGGCCAGTGTGCGATCGACTACGGGTTCCACATGATCCTCGCCGATGTCAACGAGCACTCGCTCAAGGAGATGGACGCTCTCGTGGACNCCGATGTCAACGAGCACTCGCTCAAGGAGATGGACGCTCTCGTGGACGAGGGCGTGACCAGCTTCAAGCTGTTCATGGCCTACCCCGGTGTCTTCTACAGCGACGACGGCAAGATCCTGCGGGCCATGCAGCGCGGCGCCGCCAACGGCGGACTGGTCATGATGCACGCCGAGAACGGCATCGCCATCGACGTCCTGGTGGAGCAGGCCCTGGCCGAGGGCAGGACCGACCCCCGCTACCACGGTGAGGTCCGCAAGGCGCTACTGGAGTCGGAGGCGACCCATCGCGCCATCCAGCTCGCCCGGGTGGCCGGCGCACCGCTCTACATCGTCCATGTCTCCGCCGAGCAGGCCGTCCAGGAGATCACGGGAGCCCGTGACCTGGGGCTGCCGGTGTTCGCCGAGACCTGTCCGCAGTATCTGTTCCTGTCCACGGACAACCTCGCCGAACCGGACTTCGAGGGCGCCAAGTACGTCTGCTCCACCCCGCTGCGGCCCGTAGAGCACCAGGCCGCGCTGTGGCGGGGGCTGCGGACCGACGATCTGTCGGTGGTCTCCACCGACCACTGCCCGTTCTGCTTCGCCGGGCAGAAGGAGCTGGGCCGGGGCGACTTCTCCAAGATCCCCAACGGCATGCCGGGCGTGGAGCACCGGATGGACCTGCTCCACCAGGCCGTGGTGGACGGCCACATCACCCGCCGCCGCTGGATCGAGATCGCCTGCGCCACCCCGGCCAGGATGTTCGGCCTCTACCCGCGCAAGGGCACCATCGCGCCCGGGGCCGACGCCGACATCGTTCTCTACGACCCGCAGGCCCGGCAGACCCTGTCCGCCCGGACCCACCACATGAACGTCGACTACTCGGCATATGAGGGCAGGCAGATCACCGGTCGGGTGCGCACCGTCCTCTCGCGGGGACACGTCGTCGTCGACGGCGACACGTACCTCGGCCGGACCGGTCACGGCCGGTATCTGCCCCGCGCCACCTGCCAGTACCTCTAGCAACCACCACACGGAGCATGCGATGGACTTCGGAATCGTCCTGCAGACCGATCCCCCCGCCTCCGCGGTCGTCGACCGGATGCGGCGCGCGGAGGACGCGGGATTCACCCATGGCTGGACGTTCGACTCGGCCGTGTTGTGGCAGGAGCCGTTCGTCATCTACAGCCGTATCCTCGAACACACCGAGCGGCTGATCGTCGGGCCGATGGTCACCAACCCCGGGACCCGCACCTGGGAGGTGACCGCCTCCACCTTCGCCACCCTCAACGACATGTACGGCAACCGCACCGTGTGCGGTATCGGCCGTGGCGACTCGGCGATGCGGGTGGCCGGCCGCAAGCCCAACACCCTGGCCCGCCTCGGCGAGGCCATGCACACCATCAAGGAGCTGGCCGAGGGCCGTGAGGCCACGGTGGACGGCAACACCGTGCGGCTGCCCTGGGTGAGGGGCGGCAGCCTGCCGGTGTGGATGGCGGCGTACGGCCCCAAAGCCCTCGCACTGACCGGCCGTCAGGCCGACGGATTCATCCTGCAACTCGCCGACCCTTATCTGACGGAGTGGATGGTCAAGGCGGTGCGCTCCGCCGCCGCCGAGGCCGGGCGCGACCCGGACGCGGTCACCATCTGCGTCGCCGCCCCCGCGTACGTCGGCGACGATCTGGACCACGCCCGTGAGCAGTGCCGCTGGTTCGGCGGCATGGTCGGCAACCATGTCGCCGACCTCGTGACGCGCTACGGTGAGAGCTCCGGCATGGTGCCGGCCGAACTGACCGAGTACATCAAGGCCCGTGAGGGCTACGACTACGCTCACCACGGCCGCTCCGGCAACCCGGACACCGCCTTCGTGCCCGACGAGATCGTCGACCGCTTCTGCCTCCTCGGCCCGGCCGGCGCCCAGATCGACAAGCTCAAGCAGCTGCGTGACCTGGGCGTGGACCAGTTCGCCCTGTACGCGATGCACGACGGTGTGGAGTCCACGATGGATGCCTACGAGAAGGAGGTCATCCCCGCCCTGAGCTGACGGCCCCTCGGCGCTACGGGGCGGCCGGGACGGCGGAGCGTCCGCGGCGCTTACGGGGCGGCCGGGGTGGCGGCCTCCTCGGCCTCCCCGGCCTTGTGCGGCTGGGCCACCGGGCCCGGCTTGCCCCGCAGCGGGACCTCCTGGACGCACAGGGCGGCGACGAAGGCCACGGTGCACACGACGGCCGCGGTCAGGAAGATCCGCTGGGTGCCGGTGGCCACCGCGTGGAGATAGCCGTCCCGGACGGACTCCGGCAGCCGGGCCAGCGCCGCCGGATCGGGCCGGGCCTCGCTCGTCTCCGCCCCGGCGGGCGCGTGGCCCCGCACGGCGCCGGTGAAGAGCGAGCCGAAGACCGCCACGCCCAGGGAGCCGCCGATGGTGCGGAAGAGGGTGACCGACGCGGAGGCGGCGCCCATGTCGCGCATCTCCACACTGTTCTGCGCGATCGTGGTGACCATCTGCATCTGACAGCCCATGCCCGTGCCCACCAGGGCCATGAAGCACCCGGTGGCCGTGCGGGAGGTCGTGGTGTCCATGGTGGCCAGCAGGAACAGGCCGACGGCCATGCAGACGGTGCCCACGATGGGGAAGATCTTGTACCGGCCGGTGGCGGACATGACCTTGCCGCCCACCTGGGACATGATCACCACGGGGATCATCAGCGGGAGCAGCAGCAGACCGGAGCGGGAGGCGGAGACGCCCTGGACGGTCTGCTGGTACAGCGGCAGATAGAGCGAGCAGCCGAACATCACCACCCCGCCCACCAGGATCAGCGAGGAGGCCAGGGAGAAGTTGCGGTGTCCGGTGAAGATGCGCAGCGGCATGAGCGGTTCGGGCGCGCGCCGCTGCCGGGCCACGAAGCCGGCCACACCCACCGCGGCCAGGGCGAACAGGCCCAGGATCTGCCACGAGCTCCACGCGTAGGTGGAGCCGGCCCAGGTGGCGGCCAGGGTGAGGGCGCACACGGTCGTCGTCATCACGGTGATCCCCGGCCAGTCGATACGGGCCTTGGCGCGGGTGGCGGGCAGCCGCAGCATCAGCTGACACCAGACCACGGTGAGGATGCCGAGCGGCAGATTGATGAGGAAGGCCCAGCGCCAGCCGAGGTGGCCGGTGACGAAGCCGCCGAGCAGCGGGCCGCCGATGGTGCCGATGGCCATGATGGAGGCGGTCATGCCCTGGTAGCGGCCCCGCTCCCGGGGTGGCACCAGCGAGGCGATCAGGGCGAAGGCACCGGCGCCGATCCCGCCCGCGCCCAGGCCCTGCAGCGCCCGGAAGACGATCAGCTGGGTCATCGTGTGGGCCGCGCCGGACAGCGCCGAGCCGAGCACGAAGACGATGACGGCGATCAGATACATGTGCTTGCGGCCGTACAGATCGCCGAACTTGCCCCAGACGGGGGTGGAGGCGGCGGTGGCCAGGGTGTAGGCCGTCACCACCCAGGAGATGTGCTCCAGGCCGCCGAGGTCGCCGACGATCGTCGGCATCGCGGTGCCGACGATCGTGGAGTCGAGCATCGACAGCAGCATCGCGAGCAGCACACCGAGCAGGGCCAGACGGACGCTTTTCGGGGTGGTCTCCGGCGGGGCGGGACTGCCGGACGGCGGTGCGTCGGATACGGACATGGCTGATCACTTCCTTCTCAACGCGCTCGGCGCGGGGTTGACGAAAGAGGGGAGCCGAAAGGGCGGGCCCCGAACAGAAGAGCACACTGACTAAAAAAGTGCAACGACTCAACTTTTCTATTCGGTCCACCTCCGGGTAGGGTGGTCCCGTGAGCGAGACAATGGGGCGCCGTGAGCGCAAGAAGGCCGCCACCCGCCAGGCGTTGGCGGACGCGGCCCTGAGACTGTTCCTCGACCGCGGCTTCGACCAGGTGAGCGTGCGGGACGTCGCGGAGGCCGCCGACGTCTCCACCACCACGGTCTTCAAGCACTTTCCCAGCAAGGAGGCCCTGCTCTTCGACCAGGACTCCGACCGGGAGGCCGCCCTCATAGCCGCCGTGCGCGACCGGCCCGAGGGGATGTCCGTCCCCCGGGCCCTGCGCGAGCACACGCTGCGGATGCACCCCGGCGGCGCGGCCGACCCCGAGATGGCGCGGTTCGTCGAGCTGACGGAGAGCACCCCGGCGCTGCGGGAGTACGGCCGCCGCATGTGGATGCGCCACGAGGCCGCTCTCGCCGCCGCCATCGCCGAGGCCACCGGCGCCCCCGAGGACGACCCCGGATGTGCGGCGCTCGCCCACTTCGCGCTGGAAACCGTCAGCTTCGCCCGGGGCCGGGCCGACGCCCGGCAGGCCATCGAGGCCGCCTTCGCCCTCCTCGAACACGGCTGGTCCGCGGCCGGTTAGCGGCCGGTTGGACGAAGCCCAGGGCAACGTCCCGACCCCGTTTGCGGACTTGGCGCAAGTTTCGGGCGGATGCCGGATGCGGGGGCACGAGGGCGTTAGCGTCTGTCGCTATGCGGTGGGCCGGTGTGATCGACAGCGTGACCAGGACCGTCGGCGGGTCGAAGGGCCGGTGGTCGGCGGCGCCGGCGCGGCATCGGCGGTGGCTGGTGGTGGCCGCCGTCGCGGCGCTCCTGGTCCAGATGGCCGTCGCGATGGTCAGCACGGCGGTGGAGCAGACGCCGACCATCGACGAGCCGGTGTACGTCGGCGCGGCGGTGGACTCCCTGCACCATCACCGGGTGCGCTACAACCCCGAGCACCCACCGCTGGGCAAGCTCATCATCACCACGGGGGTGGCGTTCGCCCGGCCGCACCTCGACGCCGGCTTCACCGGTGACCAGACGGCGCTCGGGCGGCATGTGCTGTACGAGGCGGGCAACGACCCCTGGCGGCTGATGCTGTGCGCACGGCTGCCGATGATCGCGCTGACGCTGCTGTTCGGGCTGGTGGTGTTCGCGTTCGCCCGCGAACTGACCGGCCCCGTGGGCGGAGCGGTGGCCCTCGCCCTGTACGCCTTCTCGCCGGACGTCATCGCGCACGGCTCGCTCGCCACGCTCGACGTACCGGCGGCCGGTTTCCTGCTGACCTCGGTCTGGCTGCTGTGGCGGGCGCGGCGGCGGCCGCGATGGCACCTTCCCCTCGCGGGGGTGGCGCTCGGCGCGGCCCTGGCCACGAAGATGAGCATGCTGGCCGCGGTCCCGGTACTGCTGCTCGTGGCCGTGCTCTCGGTCTGGTACGCCCGCCGTACGCACCACCGCACACCGCGCGACCACATGCGGTCGCTCGGGATCGGAGTGGCGGCGGCGGTGGCCATGGCGCTGATCGCGGTGGCCGTGGTGTGGGTCACCTACTTCCTGGTCGACCCCCGGCTGCGCTGGACACCGACCGGGCCCGTGCCCGCCGTCCACGGCTTGCGCGGGCTCGCCGTCCACTGGCTGCCGCTCCCGGAGGCGTACCGCGACGGGATGCGCATCCAGTTCGGCTTCGAGCAGGACACCTGGCGTGGCTTTCTGCTCGGCCGCCGCTACCTCGGGTCGCTGTGGTACTACCTGCCCGTCGCGCTGCTGGTGAAGACGCCGCTGGGCATGCTGGCGCTCTGGTCGGCCGGGGCGGTCACGATGCTGGTGGTGCCCCGGCTGCGGCCCGCCGCGCCGTATGTGCTCGTCCCCGCGGCCGTGCTGCTGCTCGCCGCCCTGGACGGGGCCCGCAACCTCGGGGTGCGGTACGCCATCTTCCTGCCGATGTTCCTGGCGGTGGCGGCGGCCGGGCTGATGGCCGTGCGCCGGCGGTGGGCGTACGGGGCCACTCTGGCGCTGGTCCTGTTCGTCGCGGTCAGCTCGCTGCGGACGTATCCGTACTACCTGCCGTACTCCAACGAGGCGTTCGGCGGCCCGTCCCGAACCCATCTGCGGCTGCATGACTCGAACGTCGACTGGGGGCAGGACCTGGGGCGGCTGGCCGACCGCCTCCGCGAGCGCTACCGGGGCGAGCGGATCTGGCTCGTCTACAAGGGCAGCGGTGTGCCGTCCGCCTACGGCATCCACGCGTCCGACCCGCGCCGTGCCGCCCCGGACGAGGTGCGCGGGCTGCTGGTGGTCTCGGACTCCTCGATCGCCCAGGCCACCGGACGGCTGGCGGCGCTGATCGACGGCAGCGAGCCGATCGACGACGTCGGCCACTCGATCACCATCTACCGCCGCTGACCGCCCACCGCCATGTCATGACATCTCTCACATCGAGCGCCGGAGTAAAGGGTGCGTAGCGGTGCATATCGACTAGACGGCATAGTGGCTTTTGTCTTCCCTGTCGGACATGGAGGATTCCGTATCGCCGCGCCCCCCGCCACGTCGGGCCCGTCGCCCCACTTGCCTGGTTGCCGCGACTTCTGATGGCGCCTCGGGCCACCGTGGCCCTCCCCAGAACCCGCTCAGCATGACTCGCCGCTGAGCGCAAGTTCCGTCCTCGCTACGAACCCGTGTCGTACGAACACGTGTGTTGCCCGTGTGGCGGACGGCTCCAAGAATGACGGACCTCAACCGAGTGTGAGGTCCCGAATGAGCAAGCACCGCAGCAGCACGACGCACCGCCGCAAGATAGCCATCGCCACGCTCGCCGTGGCCGCCGTGGGCGTTCCCTCGGCCGCGATGGCGTCGCAGTCCGCCGCACCCGCCGGCTCCCCCTCCGCCACCTCCGCGGCCGCCACCGACCAGCAGGAAGTGGTGGATCTCGTCAACAGCGAGCGCGACAAGGCCGGTTGTAAGCCGCTGACCGTGAACGAGAAGCTGACCAAGGCCGCCCAGGACCACAGCGAGGACATGGCGGCCCACGGCAACATGTCGCACACCGGCTCCGACGGCTCGTCCCCGGGCGACCGGATCGAGCGCGCGGGCTACTCCTGGAGCTCCTACGGCGAGAACGTGGCCTACGGCTATGACTCGCCCAAGAGCGTCATGGAGGGCTGGATGAACAGCTCCGGCCACAAGGCCAACATCCTGAACTGCGACTTCAAGGAGATCGGCGTCGGCCTGGCGCAGCCCGGCAACTACTGGACGCAGGACTTCGGCACCGCCCGATAGCTCATCCCCCGGATGCCCGGGGCCACCGGCCCAGCTCCAGCGGGGCGGGTGGCGGAAGGGGGCGGGCCGGTGCGGCCCGCCCCGCCTCGAAGGACCGCAGGAGGTGGGCGACCAGCCGCCGGGACGCGGCCGGTGCGGTTGCCGGATCGCCGATGACACCCCTGTTGGCCAGGAAGACGAGGCTCAGGTCGGACACGTCGAAGTCCTCGCGCAGCCTTCCTGCGGCCTTGGCGCGCCGGACCACCTCGGCGAAGCCCTCTTCGATCCGCAGCCGCTCCCGCTCGAAGCCGACCGTGTCGGGGAACGACGACAGCAAGGCGTCGTTGAACTCCCGGTCCCGCGTCTGCGAAGCACACACCGTCTCGATGGTCCGGCGGAAGGCGCGCCACGCGTCGTCGTCGGCCAGGGCGTCGTCGACGATCGCCGCACAGGCGGAGAACTCGTCCGAGAACACCTCCGTGACCAGCGCCTCCCGGGTGGGGAAGCGCCGGTAGAGCGTGGCCACCCCGACCCCGGCATGACGGGCGATGGTGGCCATCGGCACATCGAGCCCACGCGAGGCGAACAGCGCCCGGGCCGCCTCGAGAACGCGCCGGCGGTTGGACGCCGCGTCGGACCGCAACCCCGGACTTTCGGTGTCCCGAACACCGGTGGCGGGCGCTATCTGAGAGACGTCGGCAGGCATGTTTCTCACCTTACGCCGACCGGGCGGTTTCCCCTTTCGCGCGCATTAGCGTGACGGCAACCCCGATGTGCGAAAGGGACGATGAGGGCGATGAGTGAGATGCGCGCGGCCCGGTACGACCGGTACGGACCTCCCGAGGTGCTGTACGAGGGCACACTGCCGAAGCCGGTGGCCGGTCCGGGCGAGGTGCTGGTGCGGGTGCACGCCACGAGTGTGAACGGCGGCGAGCTCTCGGGCCGGGCGGGCAAGATGAAGCTGGTGACCGGGCGGAAGTTCCCGCAGGGCACCGGCGTCGACATCGCCGGGGAGATCGCCGAGGTGGGCTCCTCCGTGCGTCATCTGGCGGTGGGTGAACGGGTGTGGGGCACGATGCCGCACTTCAGGTTCGGGGCGGCCGCCGAGTACGTGGCCGTCCGGCCCCGTCAGCTCTCCTACGCCCCCGAGGGCATCGATCTCGTCCGGGCCGCCGCCCTGCCCGGCGTCGGCACCACGGCCATCACGGCGCTGCGCGACAAGATCGGCCTGATGGGCGGCGAGCGGCTGCTGGTGCGTGGCGCGGCCGGCGGTGTCGGCAGCGTCGCCGTCCAGCTCGGACACGCGCTCGGCGCCCATGTCACCGCGCTCGCCGGTGCGAAGGCGCTCGACTTCGTCCGGGAGCTCGGCGCCGATGAGGCGCATGACTACCGGACCACCGGCCCGGCCGACCTCGGGCCGTTCGACGCCGTGCTGGACACGGTGGGCACCGAGCTCGGTGCCTATCGCGGGCTGCTGGCGCCCGGCGGGCGGATGGTGGCCATCGCCTTCGACACCGACCGCCCGCTGTCCTCGCTGGGCGCCGTGCTCCTGTCCACCGTGCACGGCGCACGGCGGGTGCGGTTCTTCTCGGGAAACCCCCTGCACCAGCTCTTCGCGGACCTCGCCGCGTATGTGGAGAACGGGGCGATCCGGCCGGTCGTCGACACCGTTCATCCGCTCTCCGACATCGCAAAGGCCCACCGCGCCATGGAGGCCGGCGGTGTCCGCGGCAAACACGTCATCCAGGTGAAATGAGGCCGTAAAACAGAGAAACGCCCCGGCTGCCTTGACGGCCGGGGCGTTTCTCGACGTATATTAGGGGTTTCCGTGTGCCATTGAAATTGTGGCATGAGGAGACCTGATGAAGTCATCGTATCCCGGCGGGAGTCGAATTGTCAAACGAGGAATGGGACCGTGAGCAAGAATTCCTTGACCTGCTCAACGGGCGCCTCGCCGAGCTCAGGGCACGAGCCGAGGAGTCGGTGACCGAGGCCCTGTCCTTGGAGGGCACCACCTTCCAGGCGCGGCTGGAGCGCGATGTGCTGGTGGCCGAGCGGTCCGGGCTGCTCGCCGCGTTCGAGGCGGGGGAGCGCGGGCTGTGTTTCGGCCGGCTGCTGTTCCGCGACGGCCGCGACTACCACATCGGCCGCATCGGCATCCGCCGAGATGACGCGGACCGCACCCCGCTGGTCATCGACTGGCGGGCCGATGTGGCGCGTCCGTTCTACCTCGCCACCGGGCACACCCCCATGGGGCTGCGCCGCAGGCGCCACATCACCACCGAGGGCCCCAAGGTCACCGGGCTGCACGACGAGATCCTGGACCTCTCGGACACCATACGGACCGGGCATGAGGGATCCGACGCGGACGCCGTGCTGCTCGCCGCGCTCGACGCCGCGCGGACCGGCCGGATGCATGACATCGTGCAGACCATCCAGGCCGAACAGGACCAGATCATCCGCGCCCCGCACCACGGGGTCCACGTCGTGGAGGGCGGTCCCGGCACCGGCAAGACCGTCGTGGCGCTGCACCGCGCCGCGTATCTGCTCTACGCGCACCGGGAGTCGCTGGCCCGCCGCGCGGTGCTGATCGTCGGGCCCAACCCGGCGTTCCTCGGCTACATCGGCGAGGTGCTGCCCTCGCTCGGCGAGACCGGTGTGCTCCTGGCCACGCTCGGCGAGCTCTTCCCCGGTGTGACGGCCACCGGCACCGACACCCCCGAGGCCGCCGAGGTCAAGGGCCGCGCGGAGATGGCGGACGTCCTGGCCCGCTTCGTACGGGACCGGCAGACGCTGCCCGACCCCGCGATCGTCATCGAGCACGACGACGGCGATCTGGTGCTGGACAGGGACATCGCGTCCGAGGCGGGCCACAAGGCCCGGGAGACCGGGCTGCCGCACAACCTCGCCCGTCCGCACTTCGCCTTCCGTGTCATCGACTCCCTCACCGACCAGCTCGTGGACCGGATCGGCGCCGACCCCTTCGGCGGGCCCAACCTCCTCGGCGCGGACGACGTCGCCCAGCTCGGCAAGGCGATCGCGGTCAACCCCGAGGTGCACGCGGCCATCGCGGAGCTGTGGCCGGTCCTCACCCCGCAGCAGCTCGTGGCCGACTTCCTCAGCGACCCCGTCCACCTCTCCGAGGCCGACGCCGCCGCGATCCGCCGCACCGACGGCGAATGGACCCCCGCCGACGTGCCGTTGCTGGACGAGGCCGCCGAACTCCTCGGCCACGACGACGCGGCGGCCCGCGCCGCCGCGGAGGCCGAACGCCAGGAGCGCATCGAGTACGCACAGGGCGTCCTCGACCTCTCCTACGGCTCCCGCACCCAGGAGTTCGAGGACCGCGAGGACGAGGAGTCGGAGGTGCTGGCCGCCCACGATCTCATCGACGCCGAGCGGCTGGCCGACCGCGCCGAGGAGCGCGACCACCGCAGCGCCGCCGAACGCGCCGCCGCCGACCGCACCTGGGCCTTCGGCCACATCATCGTGGACGAGGCCCAGGAGCTGTCCGCGATGGCGTGGCGGCTGCTGATGCGGCGCAGCCCGACCCGTTCGATGACCCTGGTCGGCGACCCCGCGCAGACCGCGGAGCCCGGTGGCTGCGGCTCCTGGTCCTCGATCCTGGAGCCGTACGTCGGCGACCGCTGGAAGCACAGCCGACTCGGCGTCAACTACCGCACCCCGACCGAGATCATGGAGGTCGCGGCGCGGGTGGCCCGTACCGTCGACCCCGCCTTCGAGCCCCCGCGCTCGGTCCGCGCCACCGGGGTGCGGCCCTGGGCGGAGCACACCGGCGAACTGCCCGGTGCGGTGGCCGCGGCCGTGGCGCGGGAGACCCGCGCCGAGGGCCGTCTCGCGGTGATCGCCCCGAAGGACCGCCATGACGCGCTGTCAGCCGCACTCCCGCAGGCGTCCACCGGCCGGTCCCCGGACCTGACCAGCGCGGTGGTGCTGCTCGACCCCCGGCAGGCCAAGGGGCTGGAGTTCGACACCGTGATCGTGGCCGAGCCCGCGGAGTTCGGCACCAGCGACCTCTATGTGGCGCTCACCCGGGCCACCCAGCGACTGGGCGTGGTGCACACCGGGCCGCTGCCGGAAGGGCTGCGCGACCTCACCGACCCGGCGGACCCCACCGACCCGGCCGACCTGCCCGACCCGGCCGGTCACGAGGCGGCCGACGGCTCCGAGGGGACGGCATAGGTCACGGGGAGCAGTTCTCGCTGGATCCGCTGGTGCTCACCCGCAGCGCTCCGCCGGAGGTGTTGGCGCTGTCGGTGAGGCAGTAGCCGGACACGTTCTGGACGACGACGTCCGCCGGGCTGTCGCTGCCGCGCTGTGCGGTGAAGTGGTCGAAGCGCAGCGCGCTACCGGAGTTGGCGATGACCGCCGGACGGCCGTCGTTCCTGGCGAACCGCACCGAGCTGTCGTTGAAGGTGATGTGATCCGCGTTGTGCAGGTACCAGCCGAAGGCGGGACGGGTGCCGATGCTCTTCGGGTTGTAGTCGTCGGAAGTGTTGCTGGGAACACCGGTGGACATGGTGCCGTTGCCGCCGGGCACGGTGAGATTCACCTGGTTGAAGGTGACGCCGCTGATGTGGTTGTCACCGGACTCGCCCCACAGCGTCGGGCTGAAGGAGGGGGTGTTCCCGGTCCCGGTGATGTTGTCGTAGGTGATGTCGCTGATGTGGCCGACTCCCGGATTTCCGCCACACCGTTTTCTCGTCCCGATCTTCTGCATGATGGGGGAGTGCACATTGGTCATGGTGATGTCGCGGTAGTGCACATCGGAGATGTTGGCGCCGTCCATCGAGACCATGCCGAGCCCGGACTTGTCCGCACCGGTGATGGTGATGCCCTGGAAGTCGTAGTCCGAGAAGTCACCACAGGTCTCGGAGCCGAACATCAGGGCGTTGCAGCACTTCGCGGAGAGATGTGAATCGGTCACCTTCACATGGCCGTTGGGGAGCTTGGCGCCCAGGGCGTAGTCGCTCTTGAAGACGAGCGCGTCGTCGTTGGCGGCGATATCGGCATGGGTGATGGTCACATTGGTGGTGCTGATGATGTTCCAGCCGTCGCGGTCGCTCGCCGTGTCGATGGTGAGGTGGTCCGAGGTCACGTTCTTGCAGCCGTTGATGAGGGCCGCGAAGTGGCCGCCGCGCCGCAGGGTGATCCCGTCGAGGGTCAGCCCGTCACAGCGGGTCAGCGAAATGATCTTGTCCGCCTCGCCGGAGTCGGGGTTGCCGGTGATGAGGTTGCCCGCGCCGTCGATGGTGCCCGAACCGGTGAACCCGATGTTGGTGAGCTTGTCGCCGTAGAACATCGCGTTGTGGAAGTGGCTGTGGCCGTAGTCCTGGTAGTCGTCGTTCGGATTGGACTCGGGCTTGTCGTAGGTGTCCGCGCTCGAACCGAGGATGGTGGCCCCGGAGTCCAGCTGGAGGGTCACCTCGCTCTTGAGGTGGACGGTGTTCTTGGACTTGTACTGTCCGGACGGGAAGCGGACGATTCCGCCCCCGGCGCTGTTGGCCGCCGTGATGGCCTTCTCGATGGCGGCCGAGTCATTGGACGAACCGTCGGCCTTCGCGCCGTAGTCCATCACGCTGAACACCGGTGCCGCGGTGGTGGCCGTCTCCTGCGCGGGTACGGCGGCCGCCTGCGGCACCTGCGATAACCCGAAGACGGCGGCGAGGGCGAGCGCCGCGCCTGCGGCGAGTCTCTTCATCTCTCGTTCTCCTTCTCCTGTGGAGCCATGGAGATCCGACGTGTTGGCAGGTCTGGACCTGCTTGAGCTGCGAGGATCCCTCTGGCGGGGCGACTTCCGTCTATGCCGGACCAGATAGGTAGGATCTCTCTCCTTCTGTGGAAGGTAACAGGCGGATCCGGGCTGTCAATGGCCTCAGCCGCTGCACGGCGGGGACGACGCGCTCGGCGTGCCGCCGCCACGACCGCCACCCCGTCTGCCGATCGCCTACCATCCCGCTGTGGCCCCCTTCCGTATCGAGCGGCGCTCCCCACTGCCCGTCGGCGAGACCTGGCGACGGCTCACCGACTGGCCGCGCCACGGCGCCCATGTGCCGCTGAGCGGTGTCACCGTGCGCCCGCCGGGGCCGACCGGGGTGGGCACCGTGGTCGTGGTGCGCACCGGCGTCGGCCGCGCCGGATTCGACGACCCGATGGAGGTCGTGCGCTGGGACCCGCCCACCGGGGACACCCCGGGCAACTGCAGGCTGGAGAAGCGCGGTGCGGTGGTCCTCGGATGGGCCGAGATCGAGGTCCGCCCCCGGGGCGGCGGATCCGAGGTGGTGTGGCGCGAGGAGGCCCGACTCCGGGGACTGCCCCGCCTGTTCGACCCGGCCATGGCCTGGTCGGGCCGCCTGCTCTTCGGCCGGGTGGTCGACGCGTTGCTGAAGGGGTGACGGCCGCCCCGCCCCGCCGGTAGTGCAGTGCCGACCGGAACGGATGTTCTGATACTCGGCCATAACCCAGCCGTCGTAGAGTGATTGAGATGCAGTTGAGGTACAGCTTCAGCCTGTACCCGAACGGTCCTCAGCGCTCAGCGCTGGCCAGGGCGTTCGGGTGTGCGCGGGTGGTCTACAACGATGCGCTCCGCGCCCGTGAGACCGCCCGCGCCGCAGGCGAGGCGTTCCCGAAGACCGGGGACCTATCCAAGCTGCTGATCACCCAGGCCAAGCTCACCGAACAGCGTGCGTGGCTCGGCGAGGTGTCCGCTGTCGTGCTCCAGCAGTCCCTGCGGGACCTGGACGCCGCGTACCGGAACTTCTTCGACGGGCTGAAGGGCAAGCGCCCGCGCATGGGCGCGCCCCGGTTCAAGTCCCGCAAGGACAACCGGCAGGCCGTACGGTTCACCGCGAACGCCCGATGGAAGATCACCGCCGGCGGCGACTTGTCCTTGCCGAAGATCGGGGACGTGCGGGTGAAGTGGTCCCGCAGCCTTCCCTCGGTCCCCTCCACGGTGACCGTGATCAAGGACGCTGCCGGAAGGTACTTCGCGAGCTTCGTTGTGGAGACCGAGCCCGTCACCTCGGCCGAGAGCGACAGGGCCGTCGGCATCGACCTGGGGCTGGGGCATTTCGCCGTCTTGTCCGACGGCACGAAGATCGACGCTCCTCGCTTTCTGCGCCGGGCCGAGAAGAAGCTCAAGCGCGCACAGCAGGCCCTCAGCCGCAAGGCGAAGGGCTCAAACAACCGGAAGAAGGCCAGGCTCAAGGTCGCCCGCGCTCACGCGCAGGTGGCCGACGCGCGGCGCGAGTTCCACCACCAGCTCTCCACCCGGCTGATCCGCGATAACCAAGCGGTCGCGGTGGAAGACCTGGCGGTGAAGGGGCTCGCCCGTACGCGCCTGGCCAAGTCCGTGCACGACGCTGGATGGTCCGCGTTCGTGACGATGCTGGAGTACAAGGCCGCGAAGTTCGGCCGTGGCTTCCACCGCGTCGGACGGTTCGAGCCGACCTCCCAGGTCTGCTCGCGGTGCGGCGTCAAGGACGGCCCCAAGCCCCTGCACATCCGAGTGTGGGAATGCCGGGCCTGCGGAGCCGTCCTCGACCGGGACATCAACGCGGCGGTCAACGTCGCCAAGGCCGCCGGACTGGCGGTGTCAGCCTGTCGAGCGCAGGTAAGACCGGTACTCGTACCGGCCCAGCGCGGTGAAGCAGGAACCCACCGAGACGGTCAGCCGACCGTGGCAGGAATCCCCGGTCTTTAGGCCGGGGAGCGGAAGTCAAACCCGCTGGAACTGCGAGTCCGACCACGCCACCTATGGAAACCCCAGGCCGCCGCCAGCAAGGTCGCCCTCTTCGGCGGAGCGGACTTCGCCTGGAACGACACCGGCTACGACGCCACCCGCACCTGGGATGCCGCCGCCCGCCACCTCGCCGGGGACGGACCCGGCGCGCAGCCGGGCCGTACGGACGGGACCGTTCGCTCGCTGCTGGCCTTCTTCGACACCCAGCACCTCGCGCCCACCTTCGGCGCCGAACCCTGGCAGCCGCAGGCCCCCGAACTCGCCTCCCGGCTGGACCGGTTCCACTCCGCCTGGGAGGCGGGGCGCGAACGGGCGGCCCTGCGGGAGCTGCGCCCGTACGCGCGGCTGCTCGCCGCCGCCCCCGAGCGCATCAGAGCCGGTGTCGCGGACCGGGGATTCGTCGCGGACTGCGGGCCCTGGCTGGACGCGCTGTCGCTGTGGGGGCGCGCCTTCGAGCGCACCCTGGACGCGCTGGGCGCTCGTCTTGACGGCCATGACGCCCAGGCGGCACGGTGGTTCGCCGATGCGGCGGCCGACGCGCGGCGGGCCGGGGAGATCCGCACCATCCCGGGCGAGACCCGCCCCGAGGGACCGGTGCGCATCGCCGACGGGGTGCTCGACACCTTCATCGCCGAGGCGGCCGGAGGCGCCGGGGCCCCCAAGACCGCCTGAGCCGTCGAAGCGGTTGTATTGCCACCCTTTGGGGGTGGTGACTCTCGGATGATTCTGCACTACGCTCCGTAGTATGGGGGTACCGGGGGAAGGTATGGAGCGAGGGACCGCGGTGGTGATCGGCGGAGGTCTCGCCGGGCTACTGGCCGCATGGGCGCTGCGGGGATATGCCGAGCGCATCGTCATAGTCGAGCGTGACCGCTATCCCGAGGGGCCCGCGTTCCGCTCGGGCGTTCCGCAGGCGCGTCACGCGCATCTGCTGCTCGAGGCCGGGCATCGGGCGCTGGAGGAGCTGATGCCCGGCGCGCGCGAGGAGTTGCTGGCCGCCGGCGCGGTGCGGGTGCCGATGTCGGGCGTGCGCTGGCTCAGCGCGGCCGGGTGGCTCGCGGAGTACGAGAGCGAGGTGGCGTTCCTCTCCTGCACCAGACCGCTGCTCGACCACACGGTGCTGCGCCGGGTGCGCGCCGAGCCCTCGGTGCGCTGGCTGGAGAACACCGACGTCGTCGGACTCCTCGGCGCCCCGGGCGCGCTGACGGGCGTCCAGGTCCGGGCGCGGGGCGACGCCCGCGCCCGGGTGCGCGAGCTGGGCGCGGAGATGGTGGTCGACGCCTCCGGGCGCACCTCCTCGGTCCCCGCCTGGCTGGCCCGGCTGGGCTGCCCGCCCACCCCCGAGGAGCGCGTCGACGCGGGGGTGTCGTACGCCAGCCGGATGTACCACCGCCCGGCCGGGGCGGATCCGGGCTTCGACGCGCTCTATCTGCAGACCAAGGCCCCCGACGCGCCCAGGCTCGGCGTGGTGCTGCCCGTGGAGGGCGACCGGTGGATCGCCAGCGTCGGCAGCATGCGGGGAGCGCAGGCCGAGCCGGGCGCGGCCGGTTTCGACCGGCAGCTGGGTCTGCTGCGGGACCCGAGCCTGCGCGAGCTGCTGGCCGGGGCCGAGCCCGCCGGCGCGGTCCGCGGCTTCTGGCCCGGCCCCGGTGTGCGGCGTCACTACGAGCGCCGGGCGCCGCGGGGGCTGGTCGCCATCGGCGACGCCGTGTGCACCTTCAACCCGGTCTACGGCCAGGGCATCACCGTGTCCGCGCTCGGCGCCCGCGCCCTGCGGGCCGCCGCCGAGCGCCACGGCGGCATCGGCCACCGTACGGCGCACACCGCCCGTAAGGGCATCGCTGCGGCCGCGGACAGCGCGTGGATGCTGTCCTCCAGCGAGGACGTGCGCTTCCCCACCACCACGGGCGGCCCCGCCGGAGTGGGGGTGCGGGCCCAGCACCGCTATCTGGACCGGGTCATCCGGCGGGCCACCGTCGACCCGGGGGTCTGCAAGGCCCTGCACGAGGTGATGTCGATGGTCGCCGCGCCCACCGCGCTGATGCGCCCCGCCGTCCTCGGGGCCGTGCTGCGCGGGGGAGGGAGGGGCCGACCCGCATCCCCCTAGTGATCGTCGCGGATCACGGACGGTGCCGATCGGCCGCCCTAGCATCGGCAGCATCCGGGTGGTGAGGCCACCCGCACCCATGCCCCGACGACATGTCAATGGACCAGACGGCCCTACCAGGAGCACAGCGTGCGAGCGACTTTCGCGGATTTCACCATCGATCCGCCTCGATTCGGCAATGGCACGGCCCGGTACACGCGGTGCCATCCCGACCGGGACCGTCTCGCGATCGGCGCGGGCGGGCGTGTCGAGATCGACTTCGCGCTGGACGGTGGCGAACTGCCGGAGCAGCTGACGCTGACCCTGATCGCGCGGGTCTCGCCGCTGGGGGAATCCCTGGGATGGGCGCCCATCGACATCACCGTCAACGGGCATGCGGTGATCTCGCGGTTCACCGTGCCCGGTGGCGCCCGCCCCCGGGAGGTGGCCTTCGCGGTCCCCGGTGAGGCGCTGGTGGCGGGCGTGAACACGCTGTGCGTCCGCGGCTGTGCCGAGGCGCGCGGGCTGCTCTGGCTGTACCGGATCACCGTCGAGCCCTCGCGCATCTGCGCCCGTATGCACCTGATGGCGGAGGAGCGGCCCGCCGAGGCGGCGGTGTGCGCCTACCGCACCGAGTGGCGCGCCCCGGGATCCGCCGAATGGCGGCCCGCCCCGCGGCTGCTGGTCCATCTCGACCGGGGCGAGGGCTCGCTGCCCGTCCGCCTCGCCTGGCGCGCGCAGGACGGCGCGGAGGCGTCGATCGGCTTTCAGCCGGCGATGACGGAGTTCTACGGACACCGCCGGGCCGCCGATGGCACGCTCACCGAGTACCGGGGGGTGCTGGAGGGCCGCTCGCCGCTGCGGGACAGCGCGCTGGAGGAGGTGATGCATCGCTTCCGCACGGTGGAGGGCGGTGGATCAGGGAGCCCGGGCCTCCGCCAGGAGCTGCGCCTGCTGATCGAGGACGGGGGACCGCCCGTCGAGCGGGTCATCTGGGGCGATCCGGCGGGGCACTCGGGCACGGTGTCGCTGCTGGCCGCCGAGCCCGGTCCGGAGGCCGAGGTGACCGACCTGGTCACCAGGGTCCGGGCGCACAGCGAGTTCGCCGAGGCGGGCGAGGTCGCGGAGAACCTGCTGCACGACTCGTGGCACAAGTGGCTGGGCCATGGCGACCGCGCCTGGCTGGAGTTCACCCTGCGGCGGCCGGTGGCCGTCGGCCACTACGTCCTGACGTCGGCCAACGACGTCCCGGGCCGCGATCCGAAGGACTGGACCCTCAAGGGTTCGAACGACGGGGAGCACTGGGTGGACCTGGACTCCCGCGTCGAGGAGAGCTTCGCGCACCGCCATCAGCCCCGGGGATTCACCTTCGCCGCCACCACGGACTACCGCCACTACCGCCTGGAGATCACCCGGAACGCGGGGGAGGACCAGATCCAGCTCTCCCAGGTCCGCCTCTTCACCTCCGCCCCCCAGCCGAAGGGCTTCATCGGCCACTACCAGCGGGCGGGCGAGGCGCCCACCGGATACCGCGGCACATCGGTGTCGGCCACCCCGGATCCGGAGTCCGTGACCGCGCCGCCGCGGACCGTCGAGCAGTGGCGGTGCTATCTGGCCGAGTACAGCGCGACCATCCTGCGGGTGGCCGACGAGGAGGAGCTGAGCGAGGTCAGCGACGAGCAGCGGGCCGCCGGGTGGCTCGGGTTCGAGGGCGCGGACGAGGAGAGCGTCCTCGCCCTGGAGGAGCGGCTCGGCACCCGGCTCCCGCCGAGCTACCGCGCCTTCCTGGGCGCCTCCGACGGCTGGCTGAACATCAGTCCGTTCATGTGGCGGATGCGTAACACCAAGACCGTCGGCTGGCTGCGCGAGGCCGACCCCGAGACCTGGAGCGTCATCCGGGGCGGCGAGGGCGAGGACTGGGACGACACCGCGTTCATGGACCGCGCGCTGCTGGTCTCCGAGGAGGGCGACGCCCAGCACTGGCTGCTGGACCCCGCCGATGTGTCCGAGGACGGGGAGTGGGCCGCGTACATCTGGGCGAGCTGGTACCCGGCCCTGGGGGACCGGCACGCCTCGTTCGCCGAGCTGGTCGCCGAGGAGCGCACCGGCTTCGAGGACCAGGCGGTCCATGAGGTCCGTACGGGGCGTCCCGGTACCGCCGAGGAGCTGGTGGCCGAGGGCAGGGCGCAGGCCCTGCGGGGCGAGGTGCGCAAGGCGATGGCCACCTTCGAGCAGGCCGCGGTCAAGGGCTCGGGCGCCGGCGCGTACCTGGGCATCATCCTGGGGGCGTTCCTCGACATCAGCGCCGCCCACCACTGGATACGCACCGGCATCCTCGGGGACCCGCGCGTCCTCGAGGCGATCGGCATGGAGCAGTTACGGGCCGAGGCCGCCCCGCTGTATCTGCGCTGCGCGGCCGAGGAGTGGACCGGCGCCCCCGGTGGCTACCTCTCGGCCCTCGGCGACATCCTGCCGCGGCTCCCCGACGGCGTGGGCGGTGTCGTGGGCGTGGGCGGTGTGGCCGCGAGCGGCGCCGCCACCGAGGGCGACGACACCGCCGCCTGGATGGCCAGGGCCGCCGCCTTCGTCCCGCCCGCCCTGCCCGAATCCCGCACCTTCCAGCAGGCCCTGGACCTGGCCAGGGCCCTGGCCGATCGCGGCGCCACCGACCAGTCCTGGGCCGTGATCGAGGCCGCCCTGCCGCACTGGCACTGCGACTCCCCGCACCGCATCGCCCCGGTGGTCCTGCTCACCGATCCGGCCTTCCGCGAGGTGGTCACCCCGGCCCGGGCCCGGCGCGTCGTCACCACGCCCCGCGGGGAGTTCCGCGCATAGCGCCCGGGCTCCTCCGGCTCGATCCTCCTCCGACTTGGCCCTCTTACGGCCTGCCGCCCGCCGCCGGAAGGCCGTCCAGGAGCGTGCCGAGCGCGGCCGTCACCAGCGCGCACACCTCGTCCGGGTCCGCGTCCGCCAGCGGTTCCTTGCCCACCAGCACCCGCATCGTCCCTATGCCGAGCAGCCAGGCCAGCGCCAGATCCGCCCGCAGCTCGTGGTTGTCGGCGCTGGACAGGGAGGCCAGCACCCGCGCGTAGTCGTCGCTGATGGCGCGCACCGCCGTACCGATCTCGTCACCGCTGTCCACCGAGCGCAGCAGCGTGGCCAGCGCGCGGCTGCCCGGGTCCCCGCCGCCGTGGCCCAGCAGCCCGCGCAGGGCGGCCTCCAGCAGCTCATGGGGTGGGGTGGTGCGCAGCTGCGCCTCCCCGTTGTGCGCGATCACCTCGCCGAACAGCGCTCTCTTCGAGCCGAAGTAGCGGAACAACAGCGCCTGGTTGACCCCCGCGCGATCGGCGATGTCCCGGACCGTCGCCCGTTCATAGCCCCGCTCGGCGAACAGCGCCGCCGCGGCCTCCAGCAGCCGCCGACGTGTGTTCCGCGCGTCCCGGCGCTGTCCCTCGGACACGGTCGTCCCCATCACGACACCCCTCTCGTCTGGCTCCGGCGATTTCCCTCACGGCCCGTCAGATCAACGGCGCAAAGGGGCCGTTGACCGTACCAGCCGCCGCCTCCTACGTTTGTAAGCACGTGCTTACGCAAGGGAGGTCACGATGACCACAGCGGAGGCGACACCCATCGCCTATCCCTTCAACTCGGCAGAGGGGCTTGAGCTCAGCGAGGCGTACGAACAGGCCAGGAACCGCACCGGATTACTCCGGGTGCGCATGCCCTACGGCGAGCCCGCCTGGCTGGCCACGCGGTACGCCGACGCCCGGCTGGTGCTCGGGGACCGGCGCTTCAGCCGGGCCGCGGCGCTCCACCACGACGAGCCACGGCAGTCCGAGGGCCGGCGCGACAGCGGCGGCATCCTGACCATGGACCCGCCCGACCACACCCGGCTGCGCACCCTCGTCGCCAAGGCGTTCACCGTCCATCAGGTGGAGAAACTCCGCCCGTGGGTCCGGCAGTTGACCCATGACCTGCTCGACGGCCTCGAGGCCGCGGGGCCACCCGCCGATCTCGTGGACCGCTACGCTCTGCCCATTCCGGTCGGGGTCATCTGCGCCCTGCTCGGCGTCCCGGAGGAGGACCGGCCCAAGTTCCGCGTCTGGAGCGACGCCGCGCTGTCCACCAGCTCCCTGACCGCCGACGAGTTCAACCGCAACACCGAGGAGCTGCGCGCCTACATGGCCGGGCTGATCGAGGACCATCGCGTCAGCCCACGGGACGACATCATGACGTCG
The DNA here is from genome assembly GCF_014712245.1 of Streptomyces sp. 5-10. Taxonomy (NCBI): domain Bacteria; kingdom Bacillati; phylum Actinomycetota; class Actinomycetes; order Kitasatosporales; family Streptomycetaceae; genus Streptomyces; species Streptomyces sp. 5-10. The sequence continues at coordinate 518,804 of NZ_JACVYG010000001.1, read as the reverse complement.
CTGATCGAGGCGAGGGACGCGGGTGACCGGCTGTCCGAGCTCGAGCTCGTCGATCTGTGCGTGGGCATCCTGGTGGCCGGGCACGAGACCACGGCCACCCAGATCCCCAACTTCGTGCTGACACTCCTGGACCACCCGGACGAACTCCGCAGGCTGCGCGAGGAGCCCGCACTGCTGCACGGCGCCGTCGAGGAGCTGCTGCGCTTCGTCCCGCTGGGCATGGCCGCCTCCTTCCCCCGCTACGCCACCGAGGACATCGAGGTGGGCGGCACCCTGGTGCGCGCCGGGGAACCCGTGCTCGTCGCGGTCGGCTCGGCCAACCGCGACGCGCTGCGCTTCGACGAGCCGGGCACCCTGAACGTCGCCCGCCCCGCCACCCAGCACCTCGGCTTCGGCCACGGTGTGCACCACTGCCTGGGCGCGCCCCTGGCCCGGCTGGAGCTCCAGGAGGCGCTCGGCGCGCTGATCACCCGCTTCCCGAACCTGCGGCTGGCCGGGGATGTGGAGTGGAAGGGCCAGATGCTGGTCCGCGGGCCCCGTGTCATGCCCATCGGGTGGTGAGCCGGATGACCTGGAAGGCGGAGGTCGACGGCGGCCGGTGCATGGCGTCCGGCATGTGTGCCGGACTCGCCCCCGACCTGTTCGCCCTCGACGGGGAGCACGCCCGGCCCCGACGCGAGGAGGTCCCGGAGGAGGAGCGGGTGCTGGACGCGGCGGACTCCTGTCCCGCGCTGGCGATCACCATCCGCGACGGCACCAAGACCGTCGGACCGCGTCCCTGAATCCTGCCCGGGAGACCCCGCGTCAGGACTTCCGCGCGACGCCCGCCCAGAAGGACACCTCTTCGTCGGTCACATCGCCGGTCTCCACATGGGAGTCGCTTTCGGCCAGGTCGGTCCGCCAGCGGTGCGGCACCTCCAGGCCCGGTTCGACCATCTCCAGACCGGAGAAGAAGCGCTCCACCTCGTCCCTGGTGCGGATCTTCCCCTGGATGCCGCCGCTGTGGTAGACCTGCACGGTCTTCTGGGTGGCCTCGGGGTCGAAGTCCGGGGTGATGTGGCTCAGCACCAGGAAGGAGCCGGGGGCGAGCGCGTCGACCAGCCGCTGGACGAGGTCGTACGGGCCCCACTCGTCGGGGACGAAGTGCAGGAGCGAGACCAGGCTCAGCGCGACCGGCTGGGACAGGTCCAGTACCTCGGTGAGGTCGGGCGAGGCGAGGATGGACTCGGGCTCGGTGACGTCCCCGTGCACATAGGCGGTGCGGCCCTCGGGGTGGCTCTTGAGCAGGGCCTGGGCATGGGCGAGGACGATGGGGTCGTTGTCCACGTAGACGATCCGGGACTCCGGGGCGATCCCCTGGGCGACCTCGTGCAGATTCGGCCGGGTGGGAATGCCGGTGCCGATGTCGAGGAACTGGCGGATGCCCCGCTCGGCGGCGAGGAACCGGATCGCGCGGTGCATCCAGGCCCGGTTGGTCCGGGCGGCGATCATGACGCCCGGCCACAGGGTGAGCACCTTGGCCGCGGCCTCACGGTCGGCGACGTAGTTGTCCTTGCCGCCCAGGAAGTAGTCGTACATCCGGGCGCTGTGCGGTCGCCCCTGGTTGAGAGGGGTGTTGGGGGGCTCCGGCCCGCTTCCGGTCTGGGATGCTACCCCTTGCGCGGTCACGTGGTGTTCTCCTCCGTATCCGGGCGCGATCCCTCACGCCCGCGGCCGACTGTTCACAGGATGGTAACCGCGTGATCGTAGGGGGAAGTTGAGGGGCCCGGTGCGGTCGGCGCCATCACGCGCCGACCGCGCCGCGTCACGGGGCCCGGGTCAGGAGGCCACGTTGTCCATGCGTTCGCGCAGGCTGCGCGGCCGCATGTCGGTCCACACCTCGTCGACGTACGCGGAGCACTCGTCCTTGGTGCCCTCCTTGCCGACGGGGTGCCAGCCCTCGGGCACCTCGAGGTCGGCAGGCCACAGCGAGTACTGGTCCTCGTCGTTGCGCAGCACCTGGTAGCGGGCGTTGTCGTCCATGGTCGGTCTCTCCTGTCGACGATCGGTCATATCGGAAACGGTCGGTGACGTGTCGGATGGCGGTCAGTGAGCCGGCCACCCGGTCTCGTGGCGGCGGGACAGCGTGCGCAGAGTCGGGCTGACGGTGGCCAGGACGGCCGCGGCGGCCATCCCCGCCGAGCAGAGCAGGATCGCCCGGTCGCCCGGCAGGACCTGGGCGAGCGACCCGCCCAGCGCGGGGCCCGCCGCGCCCGCCGCCCCGCAGGCCAGGACGAGTGTGCTGGTGAGCCTGCCGCGCAACTCGTCCGGGGTGCGCAGCAGCTGGTCGGTCATGATGGCGGTGTTCGCCGTCGGCGGGAACAGCGCCATCAGGGCGAACAGCACCCCGATGAGATAGCCGCTGTCCATCAGCACGGTGACCGGGGCGAGCACGGCCAGCGCCCAGAACACCGCGATGATGCCGCCGTACGGGCCCAGCCGCCGGTGCAGTACGGGCGCCAGCAGCGCGCCCGCCACCCCGCCCACCCCCAGCATGGCCGCCATCACACCGACCTCCCCGGAGGGCACCCCCCGGGACTCGGCGAGCACGATGACGACGAGGTAGAACGCGCTGAAGAACAGGTTGAGCACCACCGCGCACACCACCGTGACCCGGATCCGGCGCTCCCGCCACACCCACCGCAGCCCGGCCAGCGCCTCCCGGCCCAGCGGACCCACCCCGCCGGCGGACCGCTCGCGCCGGGGCAGCCGGACGAAGAGCAGCGCGACGAAGGAGAGCGTATGGGTCACGGCGTCCACCAGGAAGGGCACGAACCGCCCCACGGCGAACAGGAACCCGCCGGTCGCGGTGCCCGCCAACTGCCCCATCGAGGCCCGTGCCGTGTTCATCGCCACCGCCGTGGGCAGGTGCTCGTCCGCCACCAGGGCGGGCAGCGACGCGCTCTCCGCCGGTTCGAAGAGCGCCGCGCTCGCCCCGAACACCGCCGCCACGACGACCATGTGCCAGACGGTGGCCGCACCGGCCCACACGGCGGCCACCAGGCTGATGGCGGAGACCGCCTGGGCCGCCTCACAGCCCAGCATGATGGCCTTGCGGTCGTAAGCGTCCACCAGGACACCCGCCGGGAGCCCGGCCACCATCTGCGCGGCGGCGATGGTACCCATGACCAGACCGGAGGCGGCCCCCGAGCCGGTGAGCGCGAGCACCAGCAGCGGAAACGCGATCAGCGCCGTGTGGAAGCCGAACTCCGAGAGCGCCTGACTGCCCCACAGCAGCCGGTAGTCCCGGTTGCGCGAGAGCGGAACCGGCGGGGACACCGGCGGGGCCGCGGTCATACGGCGCCCCGGCAGTCCCCGGCGATCCGGCGCAGCGCCTCCGCGAAGTCCCCGGCCACCGCCTCCACGGTCGCCCTCTCGTGCACATCGGGGCGGTAGCGCCAGGTGAAGCCGAGCCGGCCGTCCTGCACCGCGCCCACCACCTCCAGCAGATGGGAGCCGCCCTCGCGCGGATCGTGGTCCTGGCCGAACGAGCCGTGCTCGGCGTGGACCAGACCGCCCTGGGACTCGGCCGACCGGGCGTCCCACTGGCCGAGGTAGTTGAACACGATCTGCGGCCCGGCGCCGTGCCGGGACAGCCGCTCGCGCAGCCCAGGTGGGCCGAAGGCGCGCAGCGCCCCGAAGCCGAAGCCACCTCCGGGGACGGTCCGCAGCCGCCGCCGCACCGACTTCACCAGCCCTCGCCAGTCGGCCGGCCCGCCGTCGGGGAGGTCCGGCAGCTCGAAGGAGACCGGATACATGGTGGTGAACCAGCCGACCGTACGGGAGAGATCGACGCCGTCCAGGACGTCCTCGCGCCCGTGGCCCTCCAGCTCCACCGACACCCGCCGCCGGCCCGTCCAGCGGGACAGCGCGAGCGCGAGCGCGGCGAGCAGCACATCGTTGATCCGGGTGCGATAGGCGGTGGGCGCCGAGCGCAGCAGCGCCTCGGTGTCCCGCTCGCCGAGCTCGACCGGCACCGTACCGATCTCGGGCCCCGCCACGGCCACCTGGTGGTCGACCGGCAGCGGCCGGGCGTCGAGGGCCTCGCACCAGTGGTCGGCCTCGTGGTCCAGGCCGCCCTCGGCGACATGCTCCGCGAGCCGCCGCGCCCAGTCGCGGAAGGCGGTGGTCCTGGGGCCGAGGTCCACCGGTTCGCCCCGCAGGCCCTGCTGATAGGCGATGTCCAGGTCGTCCAGCAGGATCCGCCAGGACACCCCGTCGACGACCAGGTGGTGCGCGGTCAGGAAGAGGAACGGCCGCCGGGCCTCGCCGAAGCGGAACAGCGCGGCCCGCAGCAGCGGCCCCCGGCCCAGGTCGAAGCCCGCGTGGAGGGTGTCGGCCGCCTTCTCCATCGCCGCGTCCGCCTCCCGCGCCGGCAGACCGGACAGGTCGTGGCGGTCCAGGACGGCACCGTCGCCATCCGGTTCCGGGACGTGGCCGTGCCACTCGCCGCCGTCCTGGGTGAACCGGGTGCGCAGCGCGTCGTGGTGGACCAGGAGCGCGGCCAGCGCCCCCTCCAGCGCCTTCTCGTCCGGCTCCTGGTGCAGCTCCAGCAGCGTGGACTGGTTGAAGTGGCGTGGATTCACGGTGTGGGTGGCGAAGAACCAGCGCTGGATCGGGGTGAGCGGATGCGACCCGGTCACCGGCTCAGCACGGCCCTCGTCCCGCTCGGCCGTGGCCACGGTGGCGAGCGCGGCCACCGTCTGATGGGTGAACAGGTCCTTGGTGGTCAGCCGCAGCCCGGCCTGGCGGGCGCGGGAGACCACCTGGATGCTGAGGATGGAATCCCCGCCGAGCTCGAAGAAGTTGTCCTCCACGCCCACCCGTTCCAGACCGAGCACATCGGCCCAGATGTCCGCGATCCGGCGCTCCATCGGGGTGCGCGGGGCGACATGGCCCGCACCGGAGGTGACGGCCACCGGGTCCGGGTCGGGCAGCGCCCGGCGGTCCACCTTGCCGTTGGCCGTGAGCGGAAGGGCGTCCAGGGTGGCGAACGCCGACGGCACCATATGGGACGGAAGGGTCCGGGCCAGGACGTCGCGCAGCGAGGCGGCGGTCGGCGAGGCGCCCGGCGCCGGGACGACATAGCCCACCAGGCGCTTCTCGCCGGAGGGCCGCTCCGGGGCCGGGGCGGTATCCCGTACGGCGACCACCGCTTCCCGCACCTCCGGGCTGCGCCGCAGCGCGCTCTCCACCTCGCCGAGTTCGATCCGGAAGCCCCGCACCTTGACCTGGTCGTCGGCGCGGCCCAGGAACGCGAGCTCACCGTCGCCGGTCCACCGCACCACATCGCCGGTGCGGTACATCCGGCCGCCCGCCGGGCCGAACGGATCGGCCACGAACCGCGCGGCGGTCAGCCCCGGACGGCCGAGGTAGCCCCGCGCCAGGCCCGTGCCCGCCACATACAGCTCCCCGGCCACGCCCACCGGCACCGGGCGCAGCACCTCGTCCAGTACGTAGACCCGGGTGTTCGGAACCGGCCGGCCGATCGGCGGCACCCCCGACCCGGCGGTCAGCGGCCCGGACCAGGTGCTCACCACCGTGGCCTCCGTCGGGCCGTAGGAGTTGACCATCCGCCGGCCCGGCGCCCAGCGGTCCACCAGCTCCGCGGAGCAGGCGTCGGCGCCGACGATCAGGGTCCGCAGATCCGGCAGGCCCGTCCGCCCATCCGCCTCCTCCACGGTGGCCAGCGCGGCCGGGGGGATCAGCGCATGGGTGATCCGCTGCTCGCCGAGCACCTCGGCCAGCCGCTCGCCCAGCAGCGGGCCCTCGTCACCGATCACCAGCGCCGCGCCACGGGGCAGCGAGACACACAGCTCCAGGACGGAGGCGTCGAAGCTGGGCGAGGAGAACTGCAGCACCCGGTCCCCGGCCCGTACGTCGTAGTGCGCGGCTGCCGCCGTCGAGAAGCTTGCCAGCCCGGCATGGGTGACCACGACCGCCTTGGGCACACCGGTGGAGCCGGAGGTGTAGATGACATACGCCGGATGGTCCGGCGTCAGGCCACGGAGCGGCGGCGGCCCGTCGGGGCCCTCCTCGGCCCAGATCGAGGCCGTGTCGTCGAGCACCACCGAGGGCGCGGCGTCCCGCAGCATGAACGCCACCCGCTCCTTCGGGTAGCCGGGGTCGACCGGCAGGAACGCACCGCCCGCCTTCGCCACGGCCAGCTGCGCCACCAGCATTTCCACCGAACGCGGCAGCACCAGCGCCACCAGCCGCTCCGGGCCCACGCCCCGGCCGATCAGCCGGTGCGCCAGCCGGTTCGCGGCCACCTCCAGCTCGGCGAAGGTGAGATCGCCCTTCCCGTACCGCACGGCCGTGGCGTCCGGGGAGACGGCCACCTGCCGCTCGAACAGCTCGCGCAGCGTGGCCCGGTCCACCTCCAGGCGGGTGTCGTTCCACTCGACCAGGGTGCGCCGCAGCTCGGCCCGCGTGGCCAGCGGCAGCGCGCCCACCGGACGCTCCGGGTCCTCGGCGATCCCGGCGAGCAGCGCCCGCAGGGCGGTACCCATCCGCTCCACGGTCGAGGCGTCGAACAGATCGGTGCTGTAGCCGATCAGCCCGCGCAGCACACCTCCCTCGGCCTCGGCGAACTCGAAGGTGAGGTCGAAGGCGGCGGTCTGCGTGTCGAGTTCCACGTCCGCCAGTTCCAGACCGGGCAGCTCCAGTGTCCGGCCCGGGGCGTTCTGGAGCACCACCATCGCCTGGAACAGCGGTGTCCGGCTGGTGTCCCGCACCGGCCGCACCTCGTCCACCACCCGCTCGAACGGCACCGCCTGATGGGCGAAGGCGTCCAGCACGGTGCCGCGCACCTCGGCCAGGAAGTCGTCGAAGCGGGCGTGCGGATCGACGGTGGAGCGCAGCACCAGGGTGTTGACGAAGAAGCCGATCAGCCGCTCCACCTCCGGGCGCTCCCGCCCCGAGGTGACGGTGCCCACCGCGATGTCCCGCCCGCCCGACAGCCGGGCCAGCAGGATCTGGGCCGCCGCCACCAGCGTCATGAACAAGGTGGTGCCCCGCGTCTGCCCGAACTCCTTCAGGCGCGAGCTCACCCCGGCGGGCACGGTGAACTCCACGGTGGCGCCGTTCTTCGTCCGCACCGCCGGGCGGGGCCGGTCGGTGGGCACCTCCAGCGGTGGCACCCCGGCCAACTGCCGTGTCCAGTAGGCCAGTTCCTCATCGGCGCGGGGAGCGGTGAGTTCGGCCCGCTGCCAGGCGGCGAAGTCCGCGTAACTCACCGGGAGCGGGGGCAGCGCCGCGGGCTCACCGCTCAGCGCCGCCCGGTACAGCTCCCGCAGATCGCCGGTGAGCACACCGGTGGACCAGCCGTCCGTGATGATGTGATGCAGCGTCAGGCTCAGCACGTGCTCCTGGGCGCCGAGCCGGATCAGCCCGGTCCGCAGCAGCGGGCCGCGCCGCAGATCGAACGGGCGCGCCCGCTCGTACGCCAGCAGCCCCCGCAGCTCCGCCTCCCGTTCGTCGGCGGGGAGAGGGGACAGGTCGTACGGGTCGAGCCGGATCTCCCGGGGGTCGTGCACGATCTGCACCCCACGGCCGTCCACCGCGTCGAAGGTGGTCCGCAGCGACTCGTGCCGGGCCACCAGCGCGGTCAGCGCCGCACTGAGCGCGTCCACATCGAGGGCTCCCCGTATCCGCAGCGCCAGCGGGGTGATGTACTCGGCGCTGTCGGGGGCGAAGGAGTCCAGGAACCACAGACGTTGCTGCGGATAGGAGAGCGGCAGCTCGCCGTCCCGGGCCACCGGTGTGATCGGGGCGGGCCCGTCCGCGCCGCGGCCGTCCGCGCCACCGAGCGCCTCCGCCAGGGCGGCGACGGTCGGATGGGTGAACACCAGACGGGGCGACGGCTCCACCCCCAGCACCTCCCGCAGCCGCGAGGCGAGCCGGATGGAGAGGATCGAGTCGCCGCCGAGCTCGAAGAAGTTGTCCCCGGCGCCGACGCGCTCCACCTCCAGCACCTCGGCCCAGACCGCCGCCACGGCCCGTTCGGCCCCCTCGCGCGGCGCCCGGTAGGGCGTGCGGCGGGTGTCCGGGCCCGGGGCGGGCAGCGCCGCGCGGTCCAGCTTCCCGGTGGGGCCGAGCGGCAGCGCCTCCAGCGGGACGACGGCCGACGGCACCATGTAGTCCGGCAGCCGCTCGGCCGCGTACGCCCGCAGCAGGTCACCCTCCACCGGGGCGTCGCCGGCGGCCACCACATAGGCCACCAGCCGCTTGCCACCGGGACCGTCCTCGCGGGCCACCACCGCGACATCCGCCACCCGCGGATGCCCGGCCAGCGCACCCTCCACCTCGCCCGGCTCGATCCGGAAGCCACGGATCTTGACCTGGTCGTCGGCGCGGCCGAGGAACTCCACGGTGCCGTCCGGGCGTCGCCGCGCCAGATCGCCGGTGCGGTACATCCGCTCCCCGGGGGGCCCGTACGGATCGGGGAGGAACGCCGCCGCGGTCGGACCGGGACGGCCGAGGTAGCCACGGGCCACCCCATCGCCGGCGACGAAGAGCTCGCCGACCACACCCGGCGGCACGATCCGCATCCTGGAGTCCAGGACGTGGACGCGCGTGTTGTCCAGCGGCCGGCCGATCGGCACCACCTCGGGCACCTCGTCGGCGCGGGACATCGGGAAGCACGTGGCGAAGGTCGTGGTCTCGGTCGGCCCGTAGCCGTCCACCACGGTCAGCCCGGGGCAGCGCTCCAGCACCCGGCGCACCGAGGCCGCGGGCACCACATCGCCGCCGGTCCACACCTCGCGCAGCCCCGTGAAGCAGTCCGGCGCGTCCTGCGAAAGCAGCCGGAACAGCCCGGCGGTCAGCCAGAGCCCCGTCACCCCCTGCTCGGCCACCAGGCGGCGCACCGCGGCGGCGTCCAGCTCGCCCGGTGTCACCACAACCCGGCCACCGGTCAGCAGCGGCACCCACATCTCGTAGGTGGCGGCGTCGAAGGCCACCGGCGAGTGCAGCGGCACCCGCTCATGCCCGCCACCGGCGAAGGCGCGGTCGAGGGCGAGCGCCGCCACATCGCGATGGCGCACCCCCACGGCCTTCGGCACACCGGTCGACCCGGAGGTGAACATCACATACGCCAGCTGGTCCCGGTGCACCGGCACCGCGGGCGCCACCGGCTCGCCCTCCCGGGCGGCGGCCACCTCCTCCGGCGTCAGCACGACCGCGGCGCCCGCCTGGTCCAGCAGGGCGCGCCGCCGGTCGCGCGGGGCGCGGGCGTCCACCGGTACGTACACCCCACCGGCCCTGACCACCGCCAGCTCGGCCACGACCAGCTCCACCGACCGGTCCATGAGCAGCGCCACCCGGTCCTCGGGACGCACCCCGGACCGCAGCAAGTGACCCGCCAACCGCCCTGCCCACTCGTCCAGTTGGGCATAGCTGAGCGAGGTGGCCCCGTCGGTGACGGCCACGGCGTCCGGGCCGCGGCGGACCCGCTCGGCGAACAGCTCCGCCAGCGAACCCTCCGGCAGCGGCCGGGCAATGGCATTCCACTCGCCGGCCGCCCGAAGGCGCTCCGCCTCCGTCAGCAGCGGCAGCTCGTCCAGCGACCGCCCGGCGCCGTCCGCGATCCCGGTGAGCAGCGTCTCCAGATGGGCCGCCGCCCGCTCCACCGTGGCCGCGTCGAACAGCGCCGGATCGTAGGCGAGGTCGAAGCCCAGCCGGTCGCCGAGATAGGCGCGCAGACACAGCGGGAAACTGGTGGAGTCCTCGGCCCGCACCTCCCGCACCCGGATCCCGGCACCGGCCGCCGACGCCTCGTCGAAGGGGTAGTTCTCGAACACCACCATGCTGTCGAAGAGCGCCTCACCGGCCGGGACCGCGCTGAGGGCCTGGATCCGGGGGAGGGCGACGAAGTCGAAGCGGCGGGACTCGCTCTGCTGCTCCTGAAGCTCCCACAGCCACGCCACGACCTCACGGCCGCCCTCGGCCACGGCCCGGGTGGGGACCGTGTTGATGAACATGCCGACCATCGTCTCCACGCCCGGCAGCCCCTCCGGGCGGCCCGAGACGGTGGTGCCGAACACCACGTCGCGCACACCGCCGTACCGCGACAGCAGCAGCGCCCACGCGCCCTGCACCACCGTGTTGACCGTCAGCCCGCCGCCGCGCGCGGTCTCCCGCAGCCGGGCGGACACCTCCTCGGTCAGCTCCAGCCGGGTCAGCGCGGTCGAGGCGGTGCGATGCGCCTCCCGGGGCGGCCGGTCGTACGGCAGCGGTGTACGGGCGCCGAACCCCGCCAGCACGTGGCGCCAATGGCCCTCCGCGCGCTCCTGGTCCTGCTCACCCAGCCAGCGCAGGAAGTCCCGGAAGGACCTGCGGGCGGGCGGCTGGGGCGAGCGCCCGGCCACGAGGGCCGCGTAGGTCCCGCACACCTCGGCGAAGATCTGGCCGGTGCTCCAGCCGTCGAGCATCAGATGGTGCGAGGTCCACACCAGCATGACCTCGTCACCGGGCAGCCCGGCCACCGCGATCCGGCTCAGCGGGGCGGAGGTGAGCTCCATCCCGGCGGCGCGGTCCTCGGCCAGCAGCCGCCGCAGCGCCTCCTCCCGCGCGGACGGCGTCAACTCCCGCCAGTCCAGCCGGACCGTGGGCAGGTCGGCCCGGCGGTGGACGACCTGCACCGGCTCGGCCAGACCCTCCCAGCGGACGGCGCTGCGCAACACCGGCGTACGGTCCACCACCCGCTGCCAGGCGGCCGCGAAGGCGTCCGGGTCGGCGATCCCGCCGATCCGGATGGCGATCTGGTCGAAGTAGGCGCCATCGGTGGCAGCGCTGTCCACGAGGCCGTGGAAGAGCATGCCCGACTGGAGCGGGGTCAGCGGATACACGTCCTCCACCGCGCCCCCGTCACCGGCGATCAGATCCACCTGGCGCTGGTCGAGCCGGGCGAGCGGGAAGTCGGACGGGGTGCGCCCGCCCGCGCCGGGCTCGGCGCAGTGCGCGACGATCTCCTTCAGCGCGGCCAGGCAGTCCTCCGCGACCCGGCGCACGGTCGCCTCGTCGTACATCCGGGCCGGATAGCTCCAGCCCAGCTCCAGACGGCCGTCCTGGACCGCGCCGGTGACCTCCAGCAGACACGGGCGGGTCTCCCCGGGCGCGGCGTCCTGGCCGGTCACGGGGAGGGCGGCGCGGTACAGGCCCGGGGCGCTCTCGCCGTCCGCGGCCACGTCCCACTGGCCGTGGTAGTTGAAGACGATCCGCGGCGACGGCCCGCCCCGCAGCTCCCCGGCCGGGGAGTCCTCGGCGGCCAGATGGCGCAGCGCTCCGTGGCCGAGCCCGTGGTGCGGAACGGCCCGCAGCTGCTCCTTGACCGACCGGAGGGTGTCACGCCACCCCGCCCCGGCGTCGACGGCCAGCGCGAGCGGGTACTCGGCGGTGAACCAGCCGACCGTACGGGAGAGGTCCAGGTCCTCGAAGAGGTCCTCGCGGCCGTGCCCCTCCACCCCGATCAGCACCGTGTCCCCGCCGGTCCAGCGCGCCAGGCTCCGGCCGAGCGCGGCGAGCAGCACATCGTCGATCCGTGTCCGGTAGACGCCGGGGACCTGGCGCAGCAGCGCCTCGGTCTCGGCACGGCCGAGGACCGTGGTCACCGTGGCCGCCGTCTCATGGGTGTTGGGGCCCTCGCGGTCGACGGGGAGCGCGGCGGGCGCGCAGCGCGCCACGCCCGTCCAGTACGCCAGGTCGCCGTCGAGCCCGCCGGAGCGCACATGCTCCGCCAGCCGGGCGGCCCACCGGGTGAAGGCGCTGCTCGCCGGGGGCAGGGTGGGCGCGCCACCGGCGGCGGCGCCGCGGTAGGCGGTCTCCAGATCGCCGAGCAGGACGCGCCAGGAGACGCCGTCCACCACCAGATGGTGGGCGGTGAGCAGCAACTGGGGCGGCTGCCCGGGGCCGAAGGTGAACAGCAGCGCCCGCAGCACGGCCCCCTCGGCGATGTCCAGCCCCGTCTGGGCCGCGACCGTGGCCTCCCGTACGGCCTCGGCGCGTGCCGCGTCGTCCAGCCCGGACAGGTCATACCGCTCCAGGAAACCGGCGGGGGCGGTGGGCAGGACCTCCTGGCGCCACTGCCCGTCGACGACCAGGAAGCGGGTGCGCAGCGCGGCGTGGTGCGCCACCAGGGCGTCCACCGCCTGCCGCAGGGCGGCCTCGTCGAGGTCGCCGGTGAGCTCCAGGCGGTGGCTCATGGTGAAGTGGTGCCGGTCGCCGGGCCGCCGCCCGTCCAGGTACCAGTGCTGGATGGGCGTCAGCGGCGCCGGTCCGGCCACCGCCCCGGACGTCTCGGCGAGCGGCCGCCGCCGGGCGGACTCGACGCTCAGCGCGAGCTCCGCCACGGTCTGGTGGCGGAAGACGTCCTTGGAGGTGAGCGTCAGCCCGGCCTGGCGCGCGCGGGAGACGATCTGGATGCTGAGGATCGAATCGCCGCCCAGCGCGAAGAAGTTGTCCTCCACCCCCACCGCGGGGACGCCCAGCACCTCGGCCCACACGCCCGCCAGCACCGTCTCGGCCGGGGTCCGGGGCGCCACGTACGGCGAGCCCTGCTCCGGCCGGTCCGGGGGAGCGGGCAGGGCGCGCCGGTCCACCTTGCCGCTGTCGGTGCGGGGCATCCGGTCCAGCGTCACGAAGGCGGCCGGGACCATGTAGTCGGGCAGGGTGCGCTTGAGCAGGGCGCGCAGCTCCACCGGACCGGGGGAGCCGGTTGAGCCGTCGGAGCAGGTCACCAGGTAGGCCACCAGCCGCCGGTGGCCGGTGTCCTCGCGGGCCACGACCACCGCCTCCTGGACCTCCGGATGGCCCAGCAGCGCCGCCTCGATCTCCCCGGGCTCGATCCGGAACCCACGGATCTTCAGCTGGTCGTCGGCGCGGCCCAGGAACTCCAGCGTCCCGTCCGCCGTCCAGCGCGCCCGGTCGCCGGTGCGGTACATCCGGCTGCCGGGAGGGCCGTACGGATCGGCCACGAAATGGCCCGCGGTGAGCCCGGGGCGGCGCAGATAGCCACGGGCGACCTGCGCCCCGGCCAGATGGAGTTCACCGGGGACGCCGGGCGGCACCGGCCGCAGCGCGCCGTCCAGGACGTACGCCCGCAGATTGCGGCCGGGCCGCCCGATGAGCGGACGGTCGCCGAGACCGGCCAGGTCGCCGTAGACCGCGTCCACGGCGCATTCGGTGGGCCCGTAGAAGTTGTATGCCGCCACGCCCGGCACCGCGCGCAGCTCCCGCCACAGCGCCGCCCCGAGGGCCTCGCCGCCCACCATGACGATCCGGGGGCGGTGGCGGTCCCCGGCGAACAGCCCGGCCGCCATCAGCTCATGGAGGTACGACGGGGTGACGTCGAGGAAGTCCAGGCCACGGTCCTCGACCAGCGCCACGAGCGCGGCCGGGTCCAGCCGTACCGCGTCGTCCACCAGATGCACCTCCTGGCCCGAGGCCAGGAACACCGCGCCCTCCCAGGAGGTGTCGAAGGAGAACGCGGCGGTCAGCGCCGAACGCAGCGGACGGCCCGCCTCGGCCTGGTGCGGTGCGATGAGCCCGGCCCGGTGGTCGAGACAGAGGTTGACCAGCTGGCGGTGTTCGACGGCGACACCCTTGGGGCGGCCGGTGGACCCCGAGGTGTAGGTGATGTACGCGGTGTGCCCGGGCAGCAGCGGGCACAGCCGGTCCGCGTCGGTGGGATCGGTGTCCGGCAGCGCGTCGAGGGGCGCGTCCCGCAGGACATCGGGGGTGAGGACGACCTCGGGCGCCGCGTCGTCCAGCAGGAACCGGGCGCGTGTCGCGGGCAGCCCGGGGTCCACGTACACGTGTGTACCGCCCGCCTTGAGGACCGCGAGCAGGGCCACCACAGAATCGGCGGTGCGCGGAAGCCTGACCGCGACCACCTTCTCCGGGCCCACGCCGAGGGCGATCAGATGGTGGGCCAGCCGGTTGGCGGCCGCGTTCAGCCCCGCGAAGTCGTAGCCGGCGTCGGAGGCCACCAGCGCGGTGGCGCCCGGGGCGCGGGCGGCCTGCTCCTCGAAGAGCCGGGGGAAGGTGGTGTCCGGCACGGCGAGCGCGGTGTCGTTCCACTCCTCCAGCACCGTCCGCCGCTCCCCGGCGGTCAGCAGCGGCAGTTCGCCCACCCGGAGCCCGGGGTCCTCGGCCACCGCTTCCAGCAACAGCCGCAGCTGACGGGCCATTCGCCGCACGGTGGCCGCGTCGAACAGATCGGTGTTGTACTCCACGAAGCCGGTCAGGCCGCCGGGGCTCGCCACGAAGTCGAAGCCCAGGTCGAAACCGGCGGTCCGGCCCGGGACCCGTACGGCCTCCACGGTGAGACCGGGCAGGTCGGGCACCTCGGCGCCCAGGTTGTGCAGCGCCACCATGACCTGGAACAGCGGGGTGCGGCTGGTGTCCCGCTCCGGCTGGAGCGCGTCCACGATCCGCTCGAACGGCACGTCCTGGTGGGCGAAGGCGTCCAGCACGGTGCCCCGCACCCGGGTGAGCAGCTCCTCGAACGACTCGTCGGCCGCCACCCGGGTGCGCAGCACCAGCGTGTTCACGAACATCCCGACCAGATGCTCCAGTTCGGGCCGCTCCCGTCCCGAGGTCACGGTGCCCACCGCGATGTCCTCCTGCCCCGACCAGCGGGCCAGCAGCACTTGGCAGGTGGCGAGGAGCGTCATGAAGAGGGTGCCGTCGCGGCGCCGCCCTGCCGCGCGCAGCCGCTCCACCAGCGCGGCGGGCAGGGTGAACTCCAGCAGTGCCCCGCATCTGGTCTGTACGGCCGGCCGCGGACGGTCGGTCGGCAGCTCCAGCGGCGCCAGCTCCGCCAGCCGCTCCCGCCAGTACTCCAGCTGCGGCTCCATCCGCGCCGCGCCGCCGAGCGGATCGCGCTGCCACGCCGCGTAGTCGGCGTACCCCAGCGGCAGCGGGGCGAGCGCGGGCCGCCGCGCCATGACCGCCGCGCCGTACAGCTCGCTCAGGTCGGCGCTGATGACGGCCGTGGACCAGCCGTCCGTGACGATGTGGTGCATCGTCAGGGTGAGCACGTGCTCCTCGTCGTCCAGCCGGATCAGGGACGCCCGCAGCAGCGGCCCGGTGCGCAGGTCGAAGGGGGTGGCGCCGTCCCGCTCCAGCAGCCGCTCCAGCTCCCGCTCGCGCTCGGCCACGGGGCGGGCCGTGAGGTCGTGCACCGGCAGCGCCACCGGGTACGGGTCGTGCACCCGCTGCACCCCGCGGCCGTCCACCTCGGCGAAGGTGGTGCGCAGCGGCTCGTGCCGGGCCACCAGGCCGTCCAGGGCGGTGCGCAGCGCGGCGGTGTCCAGGCGGCCGCGCAGCCGCAGCGCGAACGGCGTCACATACTCCGTGCCGCCGCCGTCGAAGGAGTCCAGGAACCACAGCCGCGCCTGCGGATAGGACAGCGGCAGCTCCCCGTCCCGTGGCACGGCCGGGATGATGTCGGCCGCCCGGCTGTCCTTCGCCGCCCCGTCACCCTCCGAAGCGCCCAGCGCGGCGGCGAGCTCGGCCACGGTGGTGTGGGTGAACAGCGCGCGCGGGGTGACCTCCGTGCCGAAGGCCGCCCGCAGCCGGGAGGCCACCCGGATGGCCAGGATCGAATCGCCACCCAGGGCGAAGAAGTCGTCCGTCGCCCCGGCCTCCTCGACCGGGAGCACCTCGGCCCACACCCGCGCCACCGTGCGCTCGGCCTCGGTGCGCGGGGGGATCCGCTCGGCGCTCGCCGCGAAACCGTCGAGGCCCGGCGCGGGCAGCGCACGCCGGTCCAGCTTGCCGTTGGCGGTCAGCGGCAGCGCGTCCAGCGCCACGAACGCCGCCGGGATCATCTGCGCGGGCAGCGACCGCTGGAGGAACGCCCGCAACTCACCGGCGCGCGGTGGCGCGCCCGAACCGGCGGCCACCACATAGGCCACCAGCCGCCGCACCCCGGGCTGGTCCTCCCGCACCGTCACCACCGCGTCGCCGACCCCCGGATGGGCGGCCAGCGCGGTCTCGATCTCCCCGGGCTCGATCCGGAAACCACGGATCTTCACCTGGTTGTCGGCGCGGCCCAGATACTCCAGCGTCCCGTCCGCCGTCCAGCGCGCCCGGTCGCCGGTGCGGTACATCCGGCTCCCGGCGGGCCCGTACGGATCGGCCACGAAGCGGGACGCGGTCAGGCCCGGGCGGCGCAGATAGCCCCGGGCGAGTCCGGCCCCCGCCACATGCAGTTCGCCGACCGCCCCCGGCGGCACCGGCGCCAGCGCCTCGTCCAGCACATACACCCGCAGATCGGGGATGCCGGTGCCGATGGCGCTCGCCGCGACGGACGGTGCCGAGCGGTCCAGCGGGGCGTAGGTGACATGCACGGTGGTCTCGGTGATCCCGTACATGTTGACCAGCACCGGCGCGGTGTCCGGATGCCGCGCGTACCAGCCCGCCAGCCGCCGCGTGTCGAGCGCCTCACCGCCGAACACCACTCGGCGCAGGGCGAGTTGGGCTCCGGGGGGCTCCTCGGCGGCGCGCATCAGCCCCTGGAAGGCGGACGGCGTCTGGCTGAGCACCGTCACCCGCTCCTGCGCCAGCAGCCGCAGGAACTCCTCGGGGGAGCGGGAGACGGCGTACGGGACGACCACGAGCCGGCCGCCGTGCAGCAGCGGCCCCCAGATCTCCCAGACGGAGAAGTCGAAGGCGTAAGAGTGGAACAGCGTCCACACATCGCTCGCGTCGTACGAGAACCACTCCCGGGTCCGGGAGAACAGCCGGACCACATTGGAGTGCGGGACCACCACGCCCTTGGGCACACCCGTGGACCCGGAGGTGTAGATGGCGTAGGCGGGGCTCTCCGGCAGCGGCCCGGAACCGGCCGGGAGGGCGGCGGGACGGCGCTCCAGATCGGCGCGCAGGGCGGGATCGTCCAGGCACAGCCGGGTCACGCGGGTGTCCGCGTCGTCGTCCCCACCCAGCCGTGCCGCGAAGGCCGAGGTGGTCAGCAGGGCCACCGGTTCGGCGTCGGCGAGCATCCGGGCGATCCGGCCGGACGGCTGGTCCGGGTCGAGGGGCAGATAGGCCGCCCCCGTCTTCAGCACCGCCACGATCGCTACGATCATCTCCGGGATACGGGGCAGCGCCAGCGCCACATACCGCTCCCGCCCGGCGCCCTCGGCGATCAGCCGATGCGCCAACCGGCCCGCCCGCGCGTCGAGTTCGGCGTACGACAGCGACACCCCGGCACACGAGACGGCGATGGCACCGGGGGCACGGGCGGCCTGCTCCTCGAACAGGTCCACCAGCGTCCGCTCCGGCGCCTCGGGGGCCGCGCCGCCGCCCCACTCCACCAGGATCCGCCGCCGCTCCTCCGCGGTGGTCCACGGAAGCGCCCGCAGCGGACGGTCCGGGTCGGCCGCGATCGCGGTCAGCAGCAGACCCAGCCGGTCGGCGAGCGCGGCCGCGGTCCGGGCGTCGAACAGCCCCGGGTCATAGCCGAGGTCGAAGCCCAGCCGGTCGGAGAGATGAGCCCGCAGACTCAGGCCGAAGTTGGTGGCGTCGATCGAGCGAACCTCGACGATCCGCAGGCCCGCCTCGCGCGCCGAGGAGTCGTCAAAGGGGTAGTTCTCGAAGGCCACCATCGAGTCGAAGAGCGAGGTCCCGGCCGGTATCTCGCTCCAGCCCGCCACCTGCGCCAGCGAGACGGACTCGTGGCGGCGGGACGCGGACTGCGCCATCTGGAGGTCCCGCAGCCAGTCCCCGGTGTTCCGGGCGGCGTCCACCCGCACCCGGGTCGGCAGGGTGTTGATGAACATCCCCACCATCGACTCGACCCCGGCCAGCTCCGCCGGGCGGCCCGAGACGGTGGTGCCGAAGACCACGTCCTCCTCGCCGCCGTACCGGGACAGCAGCAGCGCCCAGGCGCCCTGCACGATCGTGTTGACGGTCAGACCGCCGCTCCGGGCCGTACGGCGCAGCTCCTCCGACACCTCGCGGGTGAGCGACACCGCCACGGTGGCCGAGGACCGGGCCCGGTGGGACTCCACGGCCTTGCGGTCGGCGGGCAGCGGGGTCGGCGCGGTGAATCCG
This sequence comes from Streptomyces sp. 5-10, assembly GCF_014712245.1. NCBI lineage: Bacteria > Bacillati > Actinomycetota > Actinomycetes > Kitasatosporales > Streptomycetaceae > Streptomyces > Streptomyces sp. 5-10. The sequence continues at coordinate 500,702 of NZ_JACVYG010000001.1, read as the reverse complement.
GCGAGCACATCCCGCCAGTGGCGCTCGGCCTCCTGCCCGTCCCGCCCGTCCAGCCACTGCAGATAGTCGCGGAACGGGCGGCGGGCGGGAAGGGCCGGAGCACGGCCCTGGGCGGCCGCGGTGTACCGCTCGCACACCTCGGTGAACACCTGCGCCAGGCTCCAGCCGTCCAGGACCAGATGGTGCGAGGTCCAGATCAGCGCCACCCGGGCGTCGGTCAGCCGGGCGATGGCCAGCCGCATCAGCGGCGGCGCGGCAAGATCGATGCCCATGGCCAGGTCCTCGGCCCGGAACCGCTCCAGCGCGGCCTCGCGCCGCTCCTCCGGCAGCCCGCGCCAGTCCAGCTGGGTCACGGGCACCTCGGCCCGGTGGCGGACGATCTGCAGCGGCCGCTCGACCCCCTCCCAGACGACGCCGGTACGGAGCACCGGTGTGCGGTCCACCGTCTCCTGCCAGGCCCGGGCGAACGCCTCCGGGTCGCCCACCCCGTCCAGGACCAGCGTGGCCTGGTCGAGGTAGACGTCCTCCGCGCCGCCGACCAGGCGATGGAAGAGCATCCCCTCCTGAAGCGGGGTCAGCGGATAGACGTCCTCGACCTGGCGCCCGTCGCCCACCAGCCGGTCGACGGCGGCCTGGTCAAGCCGGGCCAGCGGGAAGTCGGAGGGGGTCCGGCCGCCCGCGTCCGGTCCGTCGCAGTGCGCCACGATCTCCCGCAGCGCCGTGAGCATCCCGTCCGCGAGCCCCCGCACCGTGGCCACGTCGTGGACCCGGTCGGAGTACAGCCAGGTCAGCTCCAGCTCACCGTCCGCCACCACCGCGGACACATCGAGCGGATACCCCGACGGCTCGTCGGCGGCCAGCTCCCGCCCCAGGCTCTCCCCGGTGAGCGTGAACGCGCCGCCGTCCCCGCCCGAGTCCCACTGGCCGTGGTAGTTGAAGCAGATGCCGGGCAGCGGCGCGTCGGCGAGCGCCCGCGCGGGGGAGTCCGGGGCGCTCAGATACGCCAGCGCCTCATGGCTCAGCCCCCGGTGCGGCACCGCGCGCAACTGCTCCTTCACCGACTTCAGCACCGCGCCCCAGCCGTCGCCGGGCAGCGTCAGCGCCACCGGGTACTGCGTGGTGAACCAGCCCACGGTCCGGGACAGATCGACGGCCGCGTCCAGCTCCTCGCGGCCGTGGCCCTCCATGGCCACCAGCACCCGGTCCTCGCCCGTCCACCCGGCGAGCACTCGCCCGAGCGCGCCGAGGAGCACATCGTCGATCCGCGTCCGGTACACCCCGGGCACCCGGCGCAGCAGCCCGTCGGTGGCCTCGCGGTCGAGCGTCACGCGCACGGTGTGGGTGGACCCGGCCGTGGCCGTGCCGGGACGGTCCACCGGAAGGTCCGCGCCGCCCGCCCGCCGTACGCTCTCCCAGTACGGCAGATCGCCGTCCAGCGCGCCCTCCCGCACCCGCTCGCCCAGCCGGTGGGCCCAGGTGGTGAAGGGGGTGGAGGCGGGCTCCAGGCGCACCGGCTCCCCGGCGGCGGCCTGCCGGTAGGCGCTCTCCAGATCGCCCAGCAGAATGCGCCACGAGACGCTGTCCACGGCCAGGTGGTGCGCGGTGAGGAACAGCCGCGGCCGGGCCCCCGCCCCGCGCCGCAGCAGCGCGCCCCGGAGCAACGCGCCCGTGGCCAGGTCGAGTTCGGCGCGGGCGGCCGCCGCGGCCGCCTCGGCCGCGGTCGTCTCCTCCGCGCCGCCGAGCCCGGACAGATCGTGGCGGCGCAGCACCGGCCCGCCCGGCACGCCGTCCGCGAGCTGCCGCCACCCGCCGTCGTCGCCCCGGACGAACCGGGTGCGCAGGGCCGGGTGGTGCGCGACCACGGCGTCCAGCGCGGCCTCCAGCGCGCCCTCGTCCAGATCGTGCGGCAGATCCAGGACCATCGACATGGTGAAGTGGCGCAGCGGGCCGTGGGTGGCGAAGAACCAGTGCTGGATCGGGGTGAGCGGCGCCGGACCCGCCACCGCCGCCGGCTCGTCCCCCGCGGCTTCGGGCGCGCCACGCGGTGCCACGGCGGCGGCCAGCTCGGCGACGGTCTGGTGCAGGAAGACATCCCGCGAGGTGAGCGCGAGTCCGGCCTGGCGGGCCCGGGAGACGATCTGGATGCTGAGGATCGAATCGCCGCCCAGCTCGAAGAAGTTGTCGTTCACCCCCACCGTCCGGGCGCCCAGCACCTCGGCCCAGATCCGCGCCAGCTCCCGCTCCGCCTCGGTGCGCGGCGCGGTGGCGTCCCGCTCCGGCCGGTCCGCGTCCAGCCGCGGCGCGGGCAGCGCCCGGCGGTCCAGCTTGCCGCTGGTGCCCAGCGGCATGGCGTCGAGGGCGACGAAGGCACTGGGGACCATATGGCCGGGCAGGGTCCGCCCGAGGGCCGCGCGCAGCTCACCGGGGGCGGGCGGCTCGCCGCCGGGGGCGGGCACGTAGTAGGCGGCCAGCCGGGCGTGGCCGCGGTCGTCGGTCACGGCGACGACGGCCGCCTCGGCGACGGCCGGCAGATCGAGCAACGCCGCCTCGATCTCGCCCGGTTCGATCCGGTGGCCCCGGATCTTCACCTGGTCATCGGCCCGGCCGAGGTAGTCCAGCTCCCCGTCCGCGGTCCAGCGGGCCAGGTCCCCGGTGCGGTACATCCGGCTCCCGGCGGGCCCGTACGGATCGGCCACGAAGCGGGACGCGGTCAGCCCCGGACGGCCCCGGTACCCCCGGGCCACCTGCTCACCCGCCAGATACAGCTCACCCGCCACCCCCACCGGCACCGGCTGGAGCCGGGAGTCCAGTACGTAGCCGCGCAGATTGCCCAGCGGACGGCCCACCACCGGGCGCCCCGCGCCGCCGATCCGGGCGGCGAGCGCGTCGATGGTGCACTCGGTCGGACCGTAGAAGTTGTACGCCGTCGTCCCCGGCGTGTCCGCCAGCCGCCGCCACAGCGACGGACCGATGGCCTCGCCGCCCAGCATCAGCACCCGCGGCCGGTGCCGGGGGTGGTCCAGCAGCCCGGCCGGGAGGAGCTGCCGCAGATACGAGGGGGTGAGGTCGAGGAAGTCGATACGGTGCTCGGCCACGCGTGCCACGAGCGCGGCCGGATCGAGCCGGGTGGCCTCGTCGATGAGGTGCAGCTCATGGCCGTCGGCCAGCAGCAGCAACCCCTCCAGCGAGGTGTCGAAGGAGAACGACGCGGTCAGCGCCGCGCGCAGCGGCCCGCCGCCCGCCTCGGCCACGAAGCCCTCGCGGTGGCCGACCAGCAGATTGACCAGCGACCGGTGTTCCACGGCCACCCCCTTGGGGCGGCCGGTGGAGCCCGAGGTGTACAGGACGTAGGCGGCGCCATCGGGGTGCAGTGCGGCGGTCCGGTCCGCGTCCGTGGGATTCGCCACCGGCAGCGTGGCGGGGACGGCGCGCAGCGCGGCCTCGTCGAGCACCAGCGCGGGCTCGGCGTCGGACAGCAGGAACGCGACGCGCTCGGCGGGGAGTTCGGGATCGAGGGGCAGATAGACCCCGCCCGCCTTGAGCACACCCAGGATCGCCACGATCATGTCGGAGGTCCGGGGCAGCTTCACCCCGACCACCCGCTCCGGGCCCACGCCCTGGGCGATCAGATGGTGCGCCAGCCGGTTGGCGGCCGTGTTCAGCCCCGCGAAGTCGTAGGTGGCGTCGCAGGCCACCAGCGCCGTGGCCCCCGGGGTACGAGCCGCCGTCGCCTCGAACACCGCCGGGAACGTGGCCGGTTCGACCGCGAGCGCCGGGCCGTGCCCGGCGGCCGTCATCCGCCGCCGCTCCCCGTCCGTGAGCAGCGGCAGCTCGCGTACCGGCCGGTCCGGTGCGGCGGCCACCCCGTCGAGCAGCGCCAGCAGATGTCCCGCCATCCGCTCGGCGGTCGCCCGATCGAACAGCTCGGTGCTGTACTCCAGCAGCCCCCGCAGCTCCTCCCCGTCCTCGACGAACTCCACGCTGAGGTCGAAGGTGGCCGACCGGCGGGGCACGGCCACGCTCGTCGCGGCGAGCCCGGACAGCCGGGGCGCGCTCCTCGGGGCGCTGTGCAGCAGCACCATCACATCGAACAGCGGATTGCGGCCCGCCTCCCGGCGCGCCCCCACGGCCTCCACCAGCCGCTGGTACGGCGCCTCGTCATGGGCGAAGGCGTCCAGCACCGTGGCCCCGGCGTCGGCCAGCAGCTCACGGTAGGAGCGGGCCGTGTCCACCGCGGAGCGCAGCACCACCGTGTTGACGAAGAAGCCGACGGCGCGCTCGAGTTCGGTGCGGCCACGGCCGGAGGTCACGGTGCCGATGGCGATGTCGTCCTGCCCCGACCAGCGGGCGAACAGCCCCTGGCAGGCGGCGACCAGTGCCGTGAACAGCGTGGTCCGCTCGTGTGCCGCGAGCGCGCGCAGCCGGTCCGCGGTGGCGCGGTCCACGGTGAACTCGTGGATCGCGCCCGCCGAGGTGGGCGCCGCGGGCCGGGGCCGGTCGGTGGGCAGCTCCAGGGGGACGACGCCGTCCAGCCGCCCTTTCCAGTAGTCGAGCTGGTGGTCCAGGGCGGCCCCCGAGAGCCGCTCCCGCTGCCACACGGCGAAGTCCGGGTACTGCACCGGCACCGGGGGCAGCGGGTCCGCGCCGGGCCCGGCGTCGTACAGCGCGCACAGCTCGTCCTGCAGCACCCCCATCGACCAGCCGTCGGTGACGATGTGATGGGCCGTGAGCAGCAGCACGTGCGCGTCCTCGGCCAGGCGGATCAGCAGCGCCCGCAGGGCCGGACCGGTCCGCAGATCGAACGGCCTGGCGTACTCGGCCAGCAGCAGCCGGTCCAGCGCCTCGGCGTCGCCGTCCTCGCCGGTGAGAGCCTGTGTCACATCCCCGGTCGGATCAGCGTGCGTGCCAGACGTCGCACGCCCGGCCGGGGATGTGACACAGGCTCTGAGGTCGGCCACCGGCAGCGGGACGGGCGCGGCCGGGCGCACCACCTGGGCCGGCCGGCCGTCGCGGTCGTCGAACGCGGTCCGCAGCGCCTCATGGCGCTCCACCAGGGCATCCAGCGCCCGGGAGAGCGCCGCCAGGTCCAGGGCGCCGGTCAGCCGCAGCGCCAGCGCGCTGTTGTACCCCGCCTCCTCCGGCTGGAGGGTGTGCAGGAACCACAGCCGCTCCTGGGCGAAGGACAGCGGCAGCGGCCGCGCGCGGTCCGCGCGGGGGATGGCCTCGGCGCGCCCGGCCTTGCCCGCGAGCCGACGGCGCAGCGCCTCCCGCAGCTCCTCGGGCAGGGCGGCGGCGCGATCCTTCCTCGAAGACGTCATTGTCGTCCTTCCTCACCGGTCGTCGTGGTCGCTGCCGCCGGAAGCGGCGTCTTCGAGTTCGCGCAGGATGTGCTCCTCGACCAGGTCGGCGAGGGCGGAGACGGTGCGCGCGGTCAGAATGTCCCGCGGGGTCAGATCGACGGCGAACGCCTCCTTGGCGCGGGAGGCGATCAGCAGACTGCGGACCGAGTCACCGCCCAGCGCGAAGAACTCGTCCTCCGCGCCGACCGGCGAGACCTCCAGCACCTCCGACCAGATCTCCGCGACGACCTCCTCGGTGGGGGTGCGCGGGGCGATGTGGGCGGCCGGTGCGGCGGTGGTGGTGGCGGGGCCGGGCGCGGGCAGCGCCGCGCGGTCGGTCTTGCCGTTCTGGTTGAGCGGCAGCCGGTCCAGCACGGCGAACGCCGACGGGACCATCGGGCCCGGAAGCGTCCGGCCCAGATGGGTGCGCAGCTCGGTGTCGGCCGGGGCATCGGCCCCGGGCGCGAGGACCAGATGGGCCACCAGTCGGCGCACCCCGGGCTCGTCCTCCCGCACCGTCACCACGGCCTCCGCGACGGCGGGGTGACCGCACAGCGCCGTCTCCACCTCACCGGCCTCGATGCGATGGCCGTGCAGCTTGAGCTGGTGGTCGTCGCGCCCCAGATGGTGCAGGCGGCCTATCCCGTCGTAGCGGGCGAGGTCACCGGTGCGGTACATCCGGGAGCCGGGCGGCCCGAACGGGTCGGCGACGAAGCGGGTGGCGGTCAGCCCGGCGCGGCCCAGATAGCCGCGGGCGAGCGACGGACCGCTGACCCACAGCTCGCCGACCACCCCCACCGGCACCGGGCGCAGCCGCGCGTCGAGCAGATGGATCCGGGTGTTGGGGAGGGGCCGCCCGATCGGCGGCGGGGCGCCGTCCGGGGCGAGCGGCTCGGACCAGGTGGCCACCACGGTGGTCTCGGTCGGCCCGTACGCGTTGATCATGCGGTGGTGCGGCGCCCAGCGGGCGGCGAGCTCCGCGCCGCAGGCGTCCCCTCCCACGATCAGCGTGCGCAGATCGGGCAGCTCCCGCTCGGTGCCCGGGGGCAGTGTCGCGAGGGCCGCGGGCGGGATGAGGGTGTGGGTGATCCGCTGCCGCCGCAGGACGTCCGCGAGATGGCCGCCCAGCAGCGGGCCGGGCTCGGGCACCACCAGCGTGGCCCCGGACGGCAGCGCCATGCACAGCTCCAGCACGGAGGCGTCGAAACCGGGCGAGGAGAACCGCAGCACCCGGTCGCCCGGCCGCACCTGGAAGTGCTCGGCCTCGGCGGCGGCGAACCCGGCGATCCCGCGGTGGGTGACGACCACGCCCTTGGGCGTTCCGGTGGACCCGGAGGTGTAGATCACATAGGCGGGGTCGTCCGGGTGGACGGCGGTGAGCCGGTCCTCGTCCGTGGGGCGGTGCGCCGGGCCGTCCGGCGCCTGGACCCCGGCGGCCCGCTCGATCACCAGATGCGGGGCGGAGTCCTTGAGCATCAGCTCGATACGCTCGGCCGGGTAGTCGGGGTCGATGGGCAGATAGGCGCCACCGGCCTTGGCCACCGCGAGCCGGGCCACAACGGACTCCACCGAGCGCGGCAGCACCAGCGCGACGATCCGGCCAGGGCCCACGCCCTGCGCGATGAGGCGGTGGGCGAGGCGGTTGGCCCAGCCGTCCAGCTCCGCGTAGGTCAGCCGGAGGCCGGGGGAGTCCACCGCCGTCGCGTCGGGCCGGCGGTCCGCCGCCGCCTCGACGAGCTCCGCCCAGGTCGCCCGGGGCACCTGCCGGGCGGTGTCGTTCCACTCCACCAGGAGCCGGTGGCGCTCGGCGGCCGGGAGGATGTCGAGCCGGTCCAGCGGCAGCTCGTCGGGGGCCGCGGCCAGCGTGCCGAGGAGGTGGGTGAGCCGGTCGGCCAGCGCCCCGGCGGTGGACTCCTCGAACAGCCGCGGGTCGTAGCCGAGTTCCACGGACAGTTCGGATCCGGGCGAGACCACCACGGTCAGCGCGTAGTTGGTGGACTCCAGGGCGTTCAGATCGCGCACCCGCAGCCCGTGCTCGGCCGCGGCGGAGCTGTTGATGGGGTAGTTCTCGAACACCACCAGGCTCTCGAAGAGGTCCATCCCGGCCGGCAGTTCGCTCCAGCCCCGCAGCTGGGCCAGCGGCACATGGCCGAAGCCGCGCGCGTCCGCCTGCTCGGCCTGGAGCTCGCGCAGCCAGGCGGCGGTACCGGCGGTGCCCTCCACCGCGCACCGCACCGGGAGGGTGTTGATGAAGATGCCGGTGATGTCGTCCGCGCCGGGCAGCTCCGCGGGCCGCCCGGAGACCGGCGTCCCGAAGCAGACGTCCGACTCACCGCTCAAGCGAGATACGAGCAATGCCCAAGCGCCCTGCACGATCGTATTCAGCGTGAGCCGGTGCCGCCGTGCGAAGTCCTGGAGGGCGGCGGTGTCCCGCTCACCGAGCCGGTGCGACAGCCAGCGCGAGGACCTGGTGGCGATCTCCGGCGTCGGCCTGCGGTCATAGGGGAGGGGAGTGGGAGTGGTGAAGCCCTCCAGGGCCTGCCGCCAGTGCGCCTCGGCACGCCTGCGGTCCTGACGGGCGAGCCAGGCCACATAGTCGGCGAACGGTCGGCGGGTCGGCAGCTTCGGCTGCTCACCGGCGGCCAGGGCGGCATGGGCGGCGAAGACATCGCCGAGCACCTGGAAGACGCTCCAGCCGTCCAGCAGCACATGGTGAAAGGTCCACAGCACCCGCACTTCACCGGGGGAGAGCCGGGCCAGGGTGACGCGGAGCAGCGGGGCCGCGGTGAGCTCGATCCCGCGGGCGCGGTCCCGGTCCAGCAGCCGCTCCAGCTCGGCCGTGCGCTCGTCCTCCGTGAGGCCGCTCCAGTCGAGCTCCTCGACCGGTACGGCCGCGGTGCGGCGCACGATCATCAGCGGCTCGGGCACATCGTGCATCACCACCGCGCCGCGCAGCACCGGGGTGCGGTCCACGACATGCTGCCAGGCGGCGGCCAGCACTCCGGAGTCGCCGACCCCGTCCAGGACGAAGGTCGCCTGCTCCACATAGAGCCCTTGGTCCCGCTGGGCCAGGGCGTGGAAGACCAGCCCGGACTGGGTCGGGGTCAGCGGATGGATGTCGGCCACGTCCCGGCCGTCGCCCGCCAACCGGTCGACGGTCTCCTGGTCGAGCCCGGCCAGCGGGAAGTCCGACGGCGTCCGCCCGCCCGCGTCGGGACGGGTGCACAGCCGGACGATCGCCCGCAGCTCCTCGGCCATCTCCTCGGCGAGCCGGCGCACCGTGGCGGGTTGGTGCAGCGACCGGGAGTAGGACCAGCTGAGCTCGAGCCGCCGGTCCGTCACCCGGCCGATCACATCGAGCAGATGCGGCCGGAGCGCCTCCGGGCTCATATCGCCCTCCAGCCCACCGGCCAGGGCGTGCAGCAGACCACCCGCCGGGGGCTCCCAGTCCTGCTGGCCCAGGTAGTTGAAGCTGATCTTCGGGGCGGCGGGGAGCCCGGAGGCGGCCGCGCCGGACAGATGGCGCAGCGCGCCGTGGCCCAGACCGTTCCCGGGGACCGCCCGCAGCCGCTCCTTGACGGCCTTCAGCGTCCGCTCCAGCCCCCAGGAGGCGGGGGCCTCCAGCGCGACGGGGAACATGGAGGTGAACCAGCCGACCGTACGGGACAGATCGACCCCGTCGAAGATCTCCTCCCGGCCGTGCCCCTCCAGGGCCACCGCCACCGTGTCCCGGCCGGTCCAGCGGGCCAGCACCCGTCCCAGGGCGCACAGCAGCACGTCGTTGACGCGGGTCCGGTACGCGCCCGGCACCTCCTGCAGCAGCAGCCGGGTCTCCTCGGCGTCGAGCCGGACGGTCACCTCCTCCTCCGAGGCGGCGGTGCCCGGGCCCTCACCGTCCGTGGGCAGATCGGTGACACCGTGGGAGGCCGCCCAGTGGTCGCGTTCGGCGTCGAAGCCCCCGGCAGCGGTGTGCTCGGCCAGACGCAGCGCCCAGGTGCGGAACGACGTGGTCTTGGGGCCCGGTTCCGGCGTCCGGCCCGCGACGATCTGCCGGTAGGCGGTGTCCAGGTCCTCCAGCACGATGCGCCAGGAGACGGCGTCCACCACCAGATGGTGGGCCGTCAGCAGCAGTACGGGCCGTATCCCCTCGCCCCGGGTGAAGAGCACGGCGCGCAGCAGCGGCCCCCGGGCCAGGTCGAACCCGGCCCGGATCCGCCGCGCCGTCTCCCGCATCACCGCGTCCCGCCGCTCCGGCGCCACGGCGGACAGGTCGTGGACGTCCCAAGCCGGCTCCGCGTCCGGCGGGGCGTTGTGCTGGCGTATGGCGCCGTCCTCGGTCCGCTCGAAGCGCAGCCGCAGGGCGTCATGGTGGGTCAGCACCGTGGACAGGGCGGAGCGCAGCGCGCCCTCGTCCACCGGCGTGGTCAGCTCGGCCGAGACCGACTGGGTGAAGTGTCCTGCCGCAGCGCCGAGTTGGTCGAAGAGCCAGTGCTGGATCGGGGTCAGCGGCACCTCGCCGACCACCGGCCCCCGCTCGCCCTCGGCCGCCGTGGCCGGGGCCTCCCGCGCGGCCGCCGCCAGGTCCGCCACGGTCTGGTGGACGAAGAGATGGCGCGGGGTCAGCTCGATCCCGGCCCGCCGGGCGGCGGAGACGATCTGGATGCTGAGGATGGAATCGCCACCGAGGGCGAAGTAGTTGTCCTCCACGCCGATCCGCTCGATGCCCAAGACCTCCGCCCAGATGGCGGCGAGGGCCTTCTCGGTCTCCGTGCGCGGCTCCACATGGCCGGTGGCGCGGGCCGCCCAGACGGGCGCGGGCAGCGCACGCCGGTCCAGCTTGCCGCTGGACCCCAGCAGCAGCCGGTCCAGGACGACCACGGCCGAGGGGACCATATGGTCGGGCAGGCTCGTGGCGAGGAAGGCGTGGATCGCGGCGGTGTCCACCGGCGGGGAGCCCGGGACCCGCACCACATAACCGGCCAGCCGCTTGTGACCGCCGGCGTCGACGACCGCCGCGGCCGCCTCGGCGACGCCGGGGTGGCGCGCCAGCGCCGCCTCGACCTCGCCCAGTTCGATACGGAAACCGCGCACCTTGACCTGGTCGTCGGTTCTGCCGAGGTACGCCAGCTGCCCCCGCTCGTCCCAGCGGACCAGGTCGCCGGTGCGGTACATCCGGCCACCCGGGGGCCCGAACGGATCGGCCGTGAACCGCTGCGCGGTCAGCCCCGGCCGGCCGAAGTACCCCCGGGCCAGACCAGGCCCGGCCAGATAGAGCTCTCCCGGCACCCCGACCGGCACCGGCCGCATCCGCGCGTCCAGCGCGTAGGCCCGGGTGGCGGCCACCGGGGCGCCGATGGGCGGGGTGCGGTCCGGATCGGCGGGGTCGCAGGTCCAGGCGGTGGCGTAGACGGTGGCCTCGGTGGGCCCGTAGATGTTCGCCACCCGGCAGCCGGGGATGGCCGCCCGGACCTCCTTGACGGTGCGGGCGGCGAGCCCCTCGCCCGCCAGCACCACGGTGCCCGCCGTCACCGAGACCGACCCCTTGCCGAGCACCTGCCCGAGCGCCGACGGCACGGCGCTGATCAGGCTCGCCGTCCAGGCCTTCGTCCGCTCGGCCAGGGTGAGCAGATCGCGGACGATCTCGATGGCGCCACCGGCCAGCAGCGGGCAGAGGATCTCGAAGACCGACACATCGAAGTTGAGGGAGGTCGAGGCCACCACATGGGAGAGCCCCTGGGCGCCGAACTCCTCCCGCGCCCACGCGGCCAGCGCCGCCACGCTCTCATGGGTGACCACGACGCCCTTGGGCGTACCGGTCGACCCCGAGGTGTGGATGGCGTACGCCGGATGGCCGGGGAGCAGCGGGCCGCGCCGCTCGGCGTCGCCGACGTCCTGGGCGGGCAGCCGCGCCAGCCGCCCCCGGAACTCCGCGTCGTCCAGCAGGATCCGGCCGCCGCCCGCACCGGCGGGGATCCGGTCCGCCACCTCCCCGGTGGTCACCACCGTGTCCGGGGCGATGTCGCCGAGCATGAAGGCGATCCGCTTCGCCGGATACGCCGGGTCGACCGGGAGATAGGCTGCCCCGCTCTTGAGCACCGCCACCACCGCCACCACCAGCTCCGGTGTGCGCGGCAGCGCCAGGGCCACGAAGCGCTCCGGCCCGGCGCCCGAGGCGATCAGCAGCCGGGCCAGCCGGTTGGCGCGCTCGTTCAGCTCCCGGTAGGTCAGCGGTCCGCCGTCGCCCATCACCGCCACCGCGTCCGGGGTACGGGCCGCCCGCGCCTCGAAGAGCGCGGGCAGCACCGCGTCCGGCGCGGTGGAGACCGGGCCGCTGAAGCGGTCGAGGATGCCGCGCGTCTCGGCCTCGCCGATCAGCGGCTGTTCATCCAGCCGCCGCTCAGGATCGGCGGCCATCTCCACCAGCAGATTCCGCAGACAGCCGCCCAGCCGCTCGATCGTCGTGGCGTCGAACGCGTCGGGGTCGTAGTCCAGGCAGATCGACAGCCGCTCCTCGGGCGCCACCACCACGCTGAGCGCGTAGTTGGTGGGCTCCACATCCCGCTCCTGCCGGATGCCCAGGCCGTGGGCCGCGATGGCCTCGCTGTCGAACGGGTAGTTCTCGAAGACCACGATCGAGTCGAAGAGGCTCACCCCGCCGGGCACCTCGCTCCAGCTCCCCAGCTGCGCCAGGGACACGAACTCGAAGAGCCGGGACTCCGACTGCGCCGACTGCAGCTCCCGCAGCCAGTCCAGCAGCCTGCTCCGCCCGGCCACCCGGACCCGGGTGGGGATGGTGTTGATGAACACCCCGACCATGGACTCGACGCCCGGCAGCGCGGCCGGCCGCCCCGAGACGGTGGTGCCGAAGCACAGGTCGTCGGCCCCGCTGTACCGGGACAGCAGCAGCGCCCAGGCGCCCTGCACCACCGTGTTCATGGTCAGCCCGCCCCGCTGCGCGGTCGTGCGGAGCCGGGCGGACTCCTCGGCGCCCAGCGTGATCCGGTGCGAGCCCGAGGAGGCGCTGCGGTGCGCCTCCGACGCGGGCCGGTCCCGCGGCAGTTCGGTGGGCGAGGCGAACCCGGCCAGCGCCGTACGCCAGTACCGCTCGGCCTCCGCCGTGTCCTGCTCGCCGAGCCAGCCCAGGTACTCGCGGAACGGCCGGCGGGCGGGCACCACGGGCGCCCGTCCCGCCGTCAGCGCCGCGTACCGCTCGCAGACCTCGTCGAAGACCTGTGCCGCGCTCCAGCCGTCGAGCAGCACATGGTGGAAGGTCCAGACGATCCGCACCTCGTCGGCGGACAGCCGGATCAGCGCCAGCCGCATCAGCGGCGCCGTGGCGAGGTCGATCCCCTCGGCCCGGTCCTCGGCGAGCATCCGGTCCAGCTCGGCCTCGCGCCACTGCTCGGGCCGCCGCGTCCAGTCGTGGTGGACGATCCGGAGCGCCGCCCGGTGCGTCACGACCTGGAGCGGCTCCGGGGTGTCCGCCCACACCAGATGGGTGCGCAGGATCGGATTGGCGTCCACCGTCCGCCGCCACGCGGTGGCCAGCGCCGATGGCTCGCCCACCCCGGTCAGCGTCAGCTGGACCTGGTTGACATACGCGTCCGACGCCGGATCCATCAGCCCGTGGAACAGCATCCCGGCCTGGGTCGGGGTCAGCGGATAGATGTCCTCCACCGCCCGGCCGTCGGCGGCGATCCGGTCCACCGCGGCCTGGTCGAGCCGGGCCAGCGGGAAGTCCGAGGGGGTGCGGCCGCCCGCCGCGGGGTCGGCGCAGTGGCCGATGATCTCCTCCAGCGCGCGGAGCATCCCCCGCGCCAGCCCGGCCACCGTCTCCTCGGTGTGGGTGCCCGAACCGTAGTACCAGGTGATCTCCAGGCACCGGCGCTCCACCCGGCCCACGACGTCCAGCAGATGCGCCCGGGCGGTGTCGGGCGCGGCGTCACCGCCAAGACCGTCCCGTACGGTGTGGACGAGACCGGTGTCGTCATCCGCCGCCGACCAGTCGAACTGCCCGAGGTAGTTGAAGCTGATGCCGGGCTCGGCAGCGCCCTGGAGCCCGGAAGTGGGGGAGAGGTGGCGCAGCGCGCCGTAGCCGATGCCCCGTGCGGGCACCGCCCGCAGCTGTTCCTTGACGGACTTCAGCGTCTCGCCCCAGCCGCCGCCCGGGACGTCCAGGGCGACCGGATAGAGGCTGGTGAACCAGCCGACGGTGCGGGACAGGTCCACCCCGTCCAGCAGATGCTCCTCCCGGCCGTGGCCCTCCAGGTCCACGGCGATCCGGCGCCGCCCGGTCCAGTCGCCGAGCACCCGGCCCAGCGCCGCGAGCAGTACGTCGTCCACGCGGGTGCGGTAGACCTCGGGGACCTGCCGCAGCAGCGCCTCGGTGCGCTCCCGGTCAAGACGGACGGTGACCGAGGCCATGGACGCCACCGTGTTGTCCCCCTCGCCGTCCACGGGCAGCCCCGCGGCGCACTCCGCGGTCACCGCACGCCAGTAGGGGAGTTCGGCGTCGAAACCACCGGCGGCGGTGTGCTCGGTGAGCCTTCGGGACCAGTCCCGTACGGAGGTGGTGCGGGGGCCGAGGTCGGCCCGGCCGTCCGCGAGCAGCTGCTGGTACGCGGTGTTCAGGTCCTCCAGCAGCACCCGCCAGGAGACGCCGTCCACCACGAGGTGGTGGGCGGTCAGGAAGAGCGTCGGCCGCCGTCCGTCGCCGCGGTGGAACAGCCGCGCGGCCAGCAGCGGACCCCGCGCCAGGTCGAACCCGGCCTGCGCCTCCGCCATCGCCGCTTCCTCGGCGGCCCGGCACCGGTCCGCGTCGAGCCCCGACAGGTCGTGCACCCGCAGGGGCGCCGGGGCCGTCAGGTCCGGCTGCGGGCAGTACTGCCGCGGGCCTCCGTCGGCGCCGGGCTCGAACCGCGTGCGCAGCGCGTCATGGTGGACCAGCAGCGCGTCGAGCGCCGCGCGCAGCGCCCGGAGGTCCGGTTCCCGCTGGAGCTCCACCACCACGGACTGGTTGAAGTGGCCGGGCCGGGCGGTCCGCATCCCGAAGAACCAGTGCTGGATCGGGGTGAGCGGCACCTCACCGGTCACCGGCCCGGTGTCGGCGGCGGGCGTGGTGGTGGGCGTGGTGACGGCGGCGAGCGCGGCGATGGTCGGATGCCGGAAGAGCTCGCGGGGGGTGAGGGCCAGCCCCGCCTGCCGGGCGCGGGAGGCCACCTGGATGCTGAGGATCGAATCCCCGCCCAGATGGAAGAAGTTGTCCTCCGCGCCGATCCGCTCCCGGCCCAGCAGGGTGCCCCAGATCGCCGCGAGGGCCCGCTCGGTGTCGGTACGGGGCGCCACATACGCGGCCGTCCCGGCCGCCGCCGGGTCCGGCGCGGGCAGCCGGCGGCGGTCCACCTTGCCGTTGCGGGTGAGCGGCAGCGCGTCGAGGGCGACGAACGCCGAGGGCACCATGTAGTCGGGCAGCAGACCGCCCAGGAAGGACCGCAGCTCCCCGGCGTCCGGCACCTCGGCCCCTGCCACCGGCACCGCGTAGCCGGTCAGCAGCGAGCGGTCGCCCACCCGGGAGAGCGCGACGACCGCCTCCGCCACGGCCTCGTGGCGGGTCAGCGCGGTCTCGATCTCGCCCGGCTCGATGCGGAAGCCCCGGACCTTCAGCTGGTCGTCGGCGCGGCCCACGAAGCGCAGTTCACCGTCGTCGGTCCAGGCCACGATGTCCCCGGTGCGGTACATCCGGGAGCCGGGCGGCCCGAACGGGTCGGCGAGGTACCGCTCCGCGGTGGCGCCGGGGCGGCCGTGGTAGCCGCGCGCCACCCCGGCGCCCGCGATGAACAACTCGCCCGGAACGCCGGGCGGTTGTGGCTGGAGGGCGCCGTCGAGGACGTACGCGCGGGTGTTGTCCAGCGGCCGTCCGATGGGCAGCGAGCGCGGCAGCTCCTCCCCGGCGCGGAAGGGGCGCCGGGTGGCGAAGGTCGTGGTCTCGGTGGGCCCGTAGCCGTCCATCACCGTCAGATCGGGGCAGGCCGCGAGCACCCGGCGCACCGCGCCCGGGGGCACCGCCTCACCGCCGGTCCACACCTCCCGGGCGCCGCGCAGACACTCCGGCGCCTCCTGCGCGAGCAGCCGGAACAGCCCGGCGGTCAGCCACAGGCAGTTCACCCCGTGCTCGGCGATCGCCCGGCGCACGGTGTCCGCGTCCACGTCCCCGGCGGGCGCCAGCACGGCCCGGCCGCCGCGCAGCAGCGGCACCCACAGCTCGTACGTCGAGGCGTCGAACGCCTGGGGCGAGTGCACCAGCACCCGGTCGTGGTCCGCGAAGGCGCGGTCCGCGACGAGGGCGGTCACATCGCGGTGGCGCACCGCGACGCCCTTGGGCCGCCCGGTGGAGCCCGAAGTGAACATCAGATACAGGGCGTTGTCGGGGAAGAGCGCCACGTTCGGCGGCTCCGACGGGGCGTCGCCGTCGCCGGACCCGGGCTCCACGAGCAGGGCCCGCGCGGTGTCCGAGATGTCCGCCGCCGTGCGCTCCCAGGCCCGGTCGGTCAGCAGCACCTCCGCGCCCGCCTCAGCCAGCACGCTCCGCAGCCGGTCCCTGGGGGCGCGGGTGTCCAGCGGTACGTACACCCCGCCCGCCTTGACGACCGCCAGCAGCGCCACCACCAGCTCCACCGACCGGTCCATCAGGACGGCCACCGGGCGCTCCGGGCCGACGCCGTGTCCGATGAGCCGGTGGGCCAGCCGGTTGGCGCGGGTGTCCAGCTCCCGGTAGCTCACCGGACCGGCCTCGCCGTCCAGGGCCGTCGCGTCCGGCGTGCACCGCACCCGCTCGGCGAACAGCCCGGCCACCGTGGACTCGGGCAGCGGGACCGCGGTGTCGTTCCACTCCCGGAGCACCTGGTGGCGGCGGGCGGCGGTGAGCATCGGAAGGTGTGCCGGCGCCCGGTCCGGGGTGTCGGCCATGGCCGTCAGCAGCACCGTCAGATACTCCGCCGTCCGCCGGGCGGTGGCCTCGTCGAACAGCGCCGGGTCGTAGCCGAGCCGCAGCGCCAGCTCCTCGCCGGGGTAGACCACCAGGGACAGCGGATAGTTGGTGGTCTCGACGCCGTTCAGCTCGCGCAGGGCGAGACCGTGCGCGGCGGCGAGGTCCCCGCCGATCGGATAGTTCTCGAAGACCACGATGGAGTCGAAGAGGTTCACCCGCTCGGGCAGACCGGTCCAGGACCGCAGCCGGGTGAGCGGCACGAAGTCGAACCGCCGGTCCTCGGTCTGCCCCGACTGCACCGCGCTCAGCCAGGACAGCAGGGTGGACCCGGCCGGCACCGTGAGGCGGGTCGGCACGGTGGTGATGAACAGCCCGTTCATCGTCTCCACGCCCGGCAGCTCCGGCGGCCGTCCGGACACCGTCGTCCCGAAGACCACGTCCTCGCGGCCGGACTGGCGGGCCAGCAGCAGCGCCCAGGCGCCCTGCACCACGGTGTTCAGGGTGAGCCCCTCGTCCCGGGCCAGGGCCCGGAGCCGCTGGGTGGTGGCGGCGGGCAGGGTCACGCGCAGGTCCTCGGTGGACTCGGCGTGATGGGTCTCGGTGGGCTCCCGGTCGTACGGCAGCGGGGTGGGCTCGGTGAGATCGCCCAACCGGCCCCGCCAGTGCTCCTCGGCCAGGGCCCCGTCGCGCTCCCGCAGCCAGGCCACATAGTCGCCGAACGGGCGGCGGCCGGGCAGCCCGGCCGCCATGGCCGCGCCGGACGCCCCGTCACGCGCCCGCGCATGGCAGTGGAAGACGTCGGAGAGCACCTGGAACAGGCTCCAGCCGTCCAGGATCAGATGGTGGAACGTCCACACCACCTGGACCTCGGTCTCCGACAGCCGGGCCAGCGCCAGCCGCGTCAGCGGGGCGGCGGCCAGGTCGAGACCGCGCTCCCGGTCCTCGGCGAGGAACCTCCGCAGCTCCTCGCGGCGCTCGTCCGGCCCGGACAGATGGCGCCAGTCGAGCAGGGCCACCGGGATCCGGACCCCGCGCTCCACCACCTGGACCGGCTCGGGCACCCCCTCCCACACCGCCCGGGCGCGCAGCACCTGGGTGCGGTCGGCGACCTGCTGCCAGGCCGCGGCCAGCGCCGCCGGGTCCGGCACCCCGTCGAGGACGAAGGTGAGCTGCTGGAAGTAGGCCCGCCGGTCGCCTTGCGCCAGCGCGTGGAACAGCATGCCCGCCTGGGTGGGGGTGAGCGGGTAGATGTCCTCCACCGTGCCGCCGTTCCCGGCCAGCCGGTCCACGGCGGCCTGGTCGAGGGCGGCGAGCGGGAAGTCGGACGGGGTGCGGCCGCCCGCGCCGGGCGCGCCGCCGTGCCGGGCGATCTCGCACAGCGCCTCGCGGAACTCCGCGGCGAGCCGGGCGACCGTCTCCTCCCGGTGCAGGTTCGCGGAGTAGAACCAGGTGAACTCCAGGTGGTCCCCCCAGGCCCGGCCTACCACCTCCAGCGGATGCGGGCGCGGCGAGGTGGGGTCGGCGTCCAGGGCCAGCTCCCGGTGCAGACCGCGGAAGAGCCCGTCGCCGCCGCCCGGTGCCTCGAACCGGCCGAGGTAGTTGAAGCTGATCCCGGCGGTGGGGCCGTCGGGGAGGCCCGCGCCATCGAGCAGATGGCGCCGCACCCCGTACCCCAGACCACGCCGCGGTACGGCCCGCATCTGCTCCTTGACGGACTTGAGGACCTCGCCCCAGCCGGTGTCGGGAAGGTCCAGCGCCACCGGGAAGCGGGTGGTGAACCAGCCGACCGTACGGGACAGATCCAGGTCCGCGAAAAGCTCCTCGCGGCCGTGGCCCTCCACGTCCACCGGCACCCGGGCGCGCCCGGTCCAGCGGCGCAGCACCCGGGCCAGCGCGCTCAGCAGCACGTCGTTGACCTGTGTGCGGTAGACCTCGGGGAGCGTCTGGAGGAGTGCGGCCGTCTCCTCCGGGCCGAGCCGGACGGTGACCGACCGGGCCGAGGCGTAGGTGTTCGTCACGGCCGTCCCGTTCAGGTCCGTCGGCAGCGAGGGGTCGCAGGCCCCGGCCAGGCCGGTCCAGTACGCCTCCTCGTCGGCGAACCCGCCTTCCCCGGCATGGGCGCCCAGCCGCAGCGCCCAGCGGCGCAGCGGCGAGGACTTCGCGGGAAGCCCGGCCCCCTCGTCCCGGGCCGCCCGCCGGTAGGCGCTGTCGAGATCCTCCAGGAGGACGCGCCAGGACACCCCGTCCACCACCGCGTGATGGATGGTGAGGTGGAGGACCGGGCGCGGCCCGGCGTCCCGGTCGAGCACCGCCCGCATCAGCGGCCCCTCGGCCAGGTCGAAGCGGCCCAGGTGCCCGGCGCCGGTGGGCTGAAGCGGTACGCGGACGGCCGCCGCGTCCTCGATCCGCTGGTACCAGCCGCCGTCCCGGCGGTGGAAGCGGGAGCGCAGGGCGTCATGGTGGTCCACCAGCGCGTCCAGGGCGTGCCGCAGCGCGTCCTCGTCCACGTCCTCGGGCAGCACCAGGGAGATGGTCTGGTTGAAGTGGCCGGCCCGCTCGGGGTCGGCGGTGAACAGCCAGTGCTGAATGGGGGTCAGCGGCAGCTCCCCGGTGGGCGTCCCGTCCCCCTCGGCGGTGGGTTCGGCCGGGGCCGTGGTGGTGTCCAGGTGCAGGGCCAGCGCGGCGATCGTCTGATGGCGGTAGACATCGCGCGAGGTGACGGCGAGCCCGGCCTGCCGTGCCTGGGAGACCAGCTGGATGCTGAGGATCGAATCGCCGCCGAGGGAGAAGAAGTTGTCCTCCATCCCCACCCGCTCCACCCGCAGGATCCGGGCCCAGACCGTCGCCAGGGTCCGCTCGGTGGCGGTCCGGGGCGCCACATAGCCCGGTGCCGCGGCCCCGGCCCAGTCCGGCTCGGGGAGCCGGCCGCGGTCCAGCTTGCCGTTGGGGTTGAGGGGCATCCGCTCCAGGACGACGACGGAGGCGGGCACCATGTAGTCCGGCAGCGAGCGCCGCAGGAACCGCCGCAGCCCCGCCGGGTCGGGCTCGGCGGCCGAGGCGGCCACCACATAGGCGATCAGCCGCTGGTGGCCGTCCGTCTCCCGGGCGACGGCCGCCGCCTCGGCGATGTCGGGGTGGCGCAGCAGCGCCGTCTCCACCTCGCCCAGCTCGATGCGGAAGCCGCGGATCTTCACCTGGTCATCGGCTCTGCCCACGTACTCCAGCTGGCCCTCGCCGTTCCAGCGGACCAGGTCACCGGTGCGGTACATCCGGCTGCCGGGCGGCCCGAAGGGGTCCGCGAGAAAGCGGTGGGCGGTCAGCCCGGGCCGCCGCAGATAGCCCCGGGCCAGGCCCTGCCCGCCCAGGTACAGCTCACCGGTCACCCCGGGTGGCACCAGCCGCAGCGTCGGATCCAGGACGTAGGCGCGGGTGCCCGCGACCGGGCGGCCGATCGGCGGGGCCTGCGGGGGCGCCTGACCGTCGCAGAACCAGCCGGTGGCGTACACCGTGGCCTCGGTCGGCCCGTACAGATTGGCGATCCGGCAGGACGGCATGGCCTCCCGGATGTCCCGTACGGTCTGGGCGGACAGCGCCTCGCCGGCCAGCACGACGGTCCGAAACCAGTCCGCCGGGCGATCCTGGCCAAGCAGCCGGGAGAACACCGAGGGCACCCCGCTGAGCAGCCCCGTCGCCCGCGGACGCGCCTCGGGATCGGCGAGCGCGAGCAGATCCCGCACCACCTCGACGCTGCCGCCGGCCAGCAGCGGGCAGAGGATCTCGAAGACCGACACATCGAAGTTGAGCGAGGTCGAGGCGACCACGTCGGTCAGCCGCTCCCGCCCCAGCTCCGCCGCGGCCCAGGCCGCGAGCCCCGCCACACCGCGGTGGGTGGCCACCACGCCCTTGGGCCGGCCGGTGGATCCGGAGGTGTAGATGACGTAGGCGGGATGGGCCGGGACCAGTGGCCCGCGTCGTTCGGCGTCGGTGATGTCGCCGTCCGCGAGCCCGTCCAGCCGGGCGCGTACCTCCGGGTCGTCCAGCACCAGCGGTGCGGCGTACGCGGGCAGGCAGCCGGCCGCCCCGGTGGTGGTGAGGACGGCCCCGGGCGCGGCGTCCGCCAGCATGAACGCGATGCGCTCGGCGGGGTATTCGGGGTCCACCGGCAGATATCCGGCGCCCGCCTTGAGCACCGCCAGCAGGACGACGACGAGCTCGGCCGAGCGGGGCAGGGCGAGGGCCACCAGCCGCTCGGGACCGGCGCCCCGGTCGATGAGCAGCCGCGCCAGCCGGTTGGCGCGCCGGTTCACCTCGTCGTAGGAGAGACTGGTGTCCCCGCAGGTCACGGCGGTGGCCGTGGGCCGCCGCGCCACCTGGGCGGCGAACAGGTCGGGCAGGGTGGCCTCGACCGGGGCGCGCTCCGGCCCGTTCCAGGCGTCGAGCATCGCATGCCACTCGGCGTCGGCCAGCATCCGCAGCTCGATCAGGGTAGCGCCCGGATCGGCCACCATGGCGGTCAGCAGCCGGTGCAGATGCCCGGCCATCCGCTCGATCGTGGCCGCGTCGAACAGATCGGAGTTGAACTCCACGGTCAGCCCCAGCGAGCCGTCGTCGCGGGGCAGGAACTCCAGCACCAGATCGAACCGCGCGGCCGGGCGCGGCAGGGAGTGCTCGGTGATCCGCACACCCCCCGCCTCCCGGGCGGGCACCATGGCGCTCTGCTGGACGACCAGCGCCTGCACCAGCGGATTGCGGCTGGGGTCGCGGCGCGGCGCCAGCTCCTCGACGACCCGCTCGAACGGCAGCCGGTCATGGCCGAAGGCGTCCAGCACCGTCTCGCGCATCGCGTCCAGGAACCGCTCGACCGTGCTGTCCCCGTCCACATCGGCCCGCAGCACCAGGGTGTTGACGAAGAACCCGGCGACCGACTCCAGCTCCGCGCGGTGGCGCCCGGCGCTGACGGTGCCGAAGGCGATGTCCCGCTGGCCCGAGTAGCGGGAGAACAACACCGCGGCGGCGGCGGCGAGCAGGGTGAACTGCGTGGTGTCCCGCTCCCTGCCGAGCCGGGCCAGCCCCGCCACCAACTCGGCGGGCAGCTCCCGGCGGTGCACCGCGCCCGCCGTGGTGCGCACCGGCGGGCGCGGGCGGTCGGTGGGCAGCTCCAGCGTCTGCATCCCGGCCAGCCGGCCCCGCCAGTACTCCAGATCGGCCTCCTCACCGGCGGTGGCGGGACGGCTCCGCTCCCACAGCGCGAAGTCCGGGTACTGCAGGGCCGGTTCGGGCAGCGCGGCCTCGGTGCCGGACACCTCGACGGCGTAGAGCGCGGCCAGTTCGCGCACCAGCAGCCCGATCGACCAGCCGTCGGTGACGATGTGGTGCTGCGCCAGCAGCAGGATGTGCTCCTCGTCGGCGAGCCGGATCAGCAGCGCCCTGGTCAGCGGGCCTTGTCTCAGGTCATAGGGGCGGTTCAGCTCGGCGGTCAGCGTGGCGTCGAGCTCCTCGGCGCGCCGCATCGCCGGATGCCCGCCGAGGTCGAGCCGGTCGAGGGTCACGGTCCCGTGCGCGGCCACCTGCTGCACCCCGTGCCCGTCCACGGTGGCGAAGGTGGTGCGCAGGGCGTCGTGGCGGGCGGCGAGCCGGTCCAGCGCCCGGCCCAGCGCGGCCGCGTCCAGTGGGCCGTCGAGCCGCAGCCCGGCCCCGGTGTTGTACTCGGTTCCGCCGGAGGTCAGATCGTCCAGGAACCACAGCCGCCGCTGGGCGGAGGACAGCGGCAGCGGACCGTCGCGCGGCGCGGGCGGGATCGGCGGCTCGGGCGTCTCGGCCGCCTCGGCGGGGAGCTTGCCGGCCAGCCGCGCCACCGTCCTGGCGTCGAGCAGATCGCGCAGCGAGAGCTCCACGCCCAGCTCGGCCCGGATGCGGGTCAGCAGCCGCACGCCGAGGATGGAGTCGCCGCCCAGGCCCAGGAAGTCGTCCTCCACACCGACGGTGTCCACCGGCAGCACCTGGGACCAGATGCGGGCCAGGGCCTCCTCGGCGGGGGTGCGCGGGGCGATGTGGCGCGAGTCGCCGTCCGGCGCGGAGCGCGGGGCGGGCAGCGCCTGCCGGTCGATCTTGCGGTGCGGGGTGAGGGGGAACGCGTCCAGTACGACGTAGGCGGACGGCACCATGTGCGCCGGGAGTACCCGGGCCACCGCGGCGCGCACCTCGGCGACCTTCGGCGGGGTCCCGCCGCTCGGCGGCACCACATAGGCGACCAGCCGCTTCTGCCCGGGCTCGTCCTCCCGTACGGTGACCACGGCGGACCCCACCCGGGGGTGGCGGGCCAACGCGGCCTCCACCTCGCCCAGTTCGATGCGGAAGCCGCGGATCTTCACCTGGTGGTCGGCCCGGCCGAGGAATTCCAGTTCGCCGTCGGCACTCCAGCGGACCAGGTCACCGGTGCGGTACATCCGCGAGCCGGGCGGGCCGAACGGGCAGGCGGTGAACCGCTCGGCGGTCAGCCCCGGCCGGTCGAGATAGCCGCGGGCCAGGCCCGCGCCGCCGATGCACAGCTCTCCCGTGGCGCCGACCGGCACCTGCCGCGCCGCCTCGTCCAGTACGAACACCCGGGTATTGGGCAGCGGACGGCCGATCGGCGGGGCGCCGGAGCCCGCCGCCAGGGCGTCGGTCCAGCTGGCCACGACCGTGGCCTCCGTCGGACCGTAGGAGTTGACCATCCGCCGCCCGGGCGCCCACAGGTCCACCAGATCGGCGGGGCACGCCTCCGCGCCCACGATCAGGGTGCGGAAGCCGGGCAGCCCGTCGTGGAGCTCTTCCGGGGGCACGGTCGCGAGCGCCGCCGGGGGGATCAGGGCGTGGGTCACCCGCCTCTCCCGCAGCACCGACGCCAGCTCGGCGCCCAGCAGGGGCCCCTCCGGGGGCACCACCAGCGCCGCCCCGGCCAGCAGGGAGGAGCACAGCTCCAGGACGGAGGCGTCGAAGCTGGGCGAGGAGAACTGCAGCACCCGGTCGCCCGGCCGGACCCGGTAGTGGGCCGCCGTCGCGGCCGAGAAGTTGCCCAGACCGGCGTGCGGCACCAGCACGCCCTTGGGCACGCCCGTGGAGCCGGAGGTGTAGATGACATACGCGGGATGCTCGGGGCACAGCGGGCCGAGCAGTTCCCCGCGGCCGGGCGCGTGGTCCGGGCCCGCCCCGGCCCCCACCTCACGGATCCGCGCCGGGTCGTCCAGCACGGCCACCGGCCGGGCGTCGGCCAGCATCATGGCCCGGCGCTCCTCGGGGTGCGCGGGGTCGATCGGGAGGTACGCGCCACCGGCCTTCGCCACCGCCAGCTCGGCCACCACCAGTTCCGCCGAGCGGGGCAGCACCAGCGCCACCACGCGCTCCGGCCCCACGCCCTGCCCGATGAGGTGGTGGGCCAGCCGGTTCGCCCAGCGCTCGACCTCCCCGAAGGACCACTCGCGCCCGTCCGCCACCAGGGCCGGCGCCTTGGGGGTGCGCTCCGCCCACACGGCGAAGAGCTCGCCGAGCGGTGCGCGGGAGACGGCGCGATCCGTGGCGTTCCACGCCTCCGGGGGGAGGTCCGGGACGGGGTGGGGTGCGGACACCGATGAGGTCTCGTAGTGGTCCGTCATGGTGGGTTGTGGCCCTTCAGAGCGGTTGAACGGGCGGATGGGGGGCGGCTCGGGCCGGCCGGCGCCGAGCCGTGGCGCCCGCGCCCGGCCGGGGGAGATGTGGGGAGAACGGCCGTGTGCGGGCGGTGGGGACCTCAGACCAGGGCGCTCTTACGGGCCATCCGGCCCGAGAGCTGGATCCGGTCCACGGCGCCGGTCCGCGGATCGCGGACGAAGCGTCCGCCGGGGAGCCGGCGTCCGGAGGAGGGGTCCACCAGATCGCAGGTGAGGTCCTCGTGGCAGACCAGCGGCGCGGGGAGGTCGCCGTCCACGGACAGGGCGAGGCCGCCGCCGTCGCCGATGGTCACCTGGTACTCGATGTCGCCGTTGAGATAGATCCCGGTGCACTGCGAGGTCGCGGCCATGGGGATGGCCCGGCGCCGTGGGGCGGGGGCGGCGGGCACCCGGACGCCGGTGATCTCGCCGAGGACATCGGTCAGTTCGTTCCACAGCTCGGTGCCGGTGCCCGCGTTGGCGGTGAAGCCGACCACCGCCCCGGTGGCGGGGTCGGCCCGCAGGAAGCAGGAGGTGCCCTGGGCGTTGCCGTCGTGCCCGAACCACAGGGTCTCGCCGTGCCCGAAGAGCCCCCAGCCCAGGCCCCAGCCGTCGGCCAGCACACCGGGGTCGGCGCCGGGCACCGGGCGGCGCATCTCCTCCGCGAGCTCGCGGGGCAGCAACGCAGCGGCGCCGTCGCCGAGATGGGCCCGGCCCAGCGCCACCAGATCGAGGGCACTGGCCCTCAGAGCGCCGGCCGCGGCCTCGGCGGGGGCGAGGTTCTGCCGCACCGGCCGCGTCCGGCCTGTGGCCTTGTTGGCCGAGTGGCCGCGCGCCGTGGGGCGGTGCGGGGCGCCGGCCGTGCCGATGAAGGACGGCACGGTGCCCAGCGGATCGAGCAGAACGGACCGCATGGCCTCCTGCCAGCTCATCCCGGTGACCGTCTCGATCAGCCGGCCCGCGGCCACATAGCCCGCGTTGGAGTAGGAGAAGTCCGTCCCCGGGGGCATCACCAGGCCGCGGTCGGTGCAGTGGTCCAGCAGATAGCGGGCGGCGGTCACCGAGGCCACCTGGTCGGAGTCGGGCCCGGACGGAAGCCCCGCGGTGTGGCTGAGCACCTGGCGGACCGTGCACGGCGGACCGGCCCGGCGCAGCTCCGGCACATGGTCGCCGAGCCGGTCGTCCAGCTCCACATCGCCGTCCGCCACCAGGAGCATCACCACGGTCGCGGTGTACGCCTTGGTGATGGAGCCGATGGGCACGGCCGCGTCGGCGGTGCACGGCTCGCCGGTGTCCGCGTCCAGGACGCCGGTCTCCACGGCGAGGGTCATTCCGCCGCTGTGCACGGCGAGTTGGGCCCCGGGCACCTGATGGGCGCGGGCCAGGGCGGTCAGTCGGTCCTCGAGGACGCGGCGTATCTTCGACCGCTCCTCGACGGACGGGCTCGGGGTCGGACGTAACACGGTGCACTCCTTGCCGGGGGACGGGGCGGGCGACGGGGGCCGGGTCATGGCAGCTGGCTCGTGGCCGTGACGTCCCGGGGCACGATGGTGAAGCCCTGCCAGTGGGTGGGCATGGGGTCCTGGTCCTCGTCCCTGGGCACATGGTGGAAGTCGACACTGACCCAGGCGACCGGGTCGGTGAGCTTCTCGCCGCCGGTGTACTTGTCGACCGAGGTGGCGCAGTCCGGTGCGGTGTTGCCGTAGGCCAGCCGCTCGCACTCCCGGTACTGCGTGAAGTACATGTCGTGGTGGGTGAACTCCTCGGTCTCGCGCGGCCCCCGGTACTGATCGCTGTGGTGGTTGTCGATCTCCCAGGACTTGGCGTGGCCGTCGGAGTTCTCGGCGGTGGGGTTCACCACCCGCCAGAAGCGGGTGGGCGCGAGGTCCGCCGCGGTCTCACGGGAGAGCACCGTGCGCTTGGTGGTGCGCGTGGCCGTACCGCTGCCCAGGAAGTCGTACTGCTCCACGGTGTTCTTCGACTGTCCGTCGACGTCGAAGTCCAGCCGCCAGAAGATGTTGTGGGAGTGGTTCTCGCTGAACCGGGTGGCGCCCACCCCGGTCGGCCAGCCGCTGCCCGCGTCGGAGAACTGGAACGGCGAGAGGCTTCCGGTGGCGCCCGACCGGGGGGTGATGGAGCCGTCGTCCGAGAAGCGCCACTCGGTGATGTAGTCGTACCAGCCGATCTCGGAGACCGAGAAGACGACCAGGTCGGTGCCGTGCAGAACGCCCTTCTCCACGGCGCTCTTGTAGGCGAACGGCCGGGGCTGCTCCTCGACGCACAGCACCGGGGTGGCACGGAAGTCGCGCAGCCGCCCGTCGGGACAGTCCTTGGCGCTGAGCCGGGTGAGCGTGCCCTGCTCCAGATCGCCGAAGCCGATCGACGAGACGTCGTAGAAGCGCGGCTGACCGCTGTCGTAGGGCACATGCACCTCGGCCAGCGAGGCGCTTTCGAGGACCCGGGTGGGGGCGCCGCGGTTCGGGGTGTAGGTCACATCGCTCAGGACCGCACCGGTGTTGCGGTCGATGTCCCAGCACATCTGCCACCGGGCACCGTTCTTGAGGGTCGTGTCGATGCGATCCGCGGCGGGGCAGGACGGGGCCGCCGCGGCCTTCGCGGGCGCGGCGGACGCCGGGCCCGGCACCCACAGGGCCAGCAATCCCACCACGGCGATCAGCACACGGCCATGCCGAAGCGCACGCCGAGACACATGGGCACGTCGCAACACATGGGCACGCCGAGACACATGGGCACGCCGAAACAGACTGGACACGGACAGGGCTCCCCTCACAGGCCGATGACGGCGGCGCGCCTGGCCGACAGATCGATGACGATCCGGCTGGTGTCGATCCACTTGCCACCCGGAATGCGCACGAACAGCTGCACACACCGGTGCTCACCGCACCGGGACACCTTCCGGGCGCCGTCCACCCCCTTGGCACGGGAGCCGAGGAACGACATGCTCTGGAGGCGCAGTTGGGTGGGGGAGGTCAGCCGCTTACCGGTCTGCGAGGCGTAGGACTCGCGCATCCCCGGACCGAGCCGGCGGTCGGCGAGGATGACCTTCACCGCCTCGCGGGCCTCGGCCAGGGTGGGAGGCGGCTGGACGCCGTGCCGGCGGCTGGAGTCGAGGACCTTCTTGGAGCGCAGATCGACCAGCCGGGTGATGAGGGTGTCCGAGGCGTAGTCGTAGAGCTGGACCTCGGCCCGGCTGTCGGTGGCGGAGGACGCCGACTTGGCCCGGGGCGGACGGCGGGTGTCCAGCGGCTCGGCACCAGGGCCGCCCGCGGCGTTCCGCTCCCCGCCACCGGTGTCTCTCCTCGTCCGCTGACGGTCCTTCGCGGTCCCTGGCCGGGTGGCGGCGTCGATGGCGATACGGGACGCCTCGCGCGATTCCTCAAGGGTCAGCCGGCCGGTGTGTGAGGCGACGGCGGCCGCGGGCTCCGAGGCCTCGGACGCGGGCGATCCGGTCGTCCGGAGGGCGGCGATCCCGCCGCCCGCCAGCACCGCCGTCAGACCCAGCGCCGCGGATACGCGCCATCTCCGATGACGGCGCCCTCTGGTATCGGCCGCACCCTTGTCC
This sequence comes from Streptomyces sp. 5-10, assembly GCF_014712245.1. Classification (NCBI taxonomy): domain Bacteria; kingdom Bacillati; phylum Actinomycetota; class Actinomycetes; order Kitasatosporales; family Streptomycetaceae; genus Streptomyces; species Streptomyces sp. 5-10. The sequence goes on along the minus strand of NZ_JACVYG010000001.1, from coordinate 473,129 downwards.
GTCGCGTTGTCTGTCATCACCCAGCCGTTCCCGTTGTCGGTCAAGTGAGCCCGGTGGGGCCCGCGGTGACAGCACTCGGCCGGATACCGGATTGTCGCTGGTGCGTTCCCCGTCGCGCAGACGGGATTCAAGCCGCTGACAACGGCTCGCGCGGACTCCCCCCGGACTCTTCGCTGTCCACTGTTAGCTCACGCTTTCACCACTCCGGGCGGCGTAACAGTCGCATTTGTCATCAAGCGGCTGTGAGAAACGCATGTCCCCATGGGCGGCCTAGCGGCCGCAAAGCGATGACAGGGAAGGCTCGGGGGAAGGCTCTCTGCCATCATGCTCACATGAGCCATTCGATCACCATTCGATGTGACATCTGTGGCGCCACTCATTCCTCTTCAGCGGCCGACAGCGTCGGCGCGCTCCGCGAAGTCATCGTCCAAATGAGCTGGTCGAGGGCGCGATGGGATGGCCGGGTGATCGATATGTGCGGTGGGTGCGGCGCCCGGGAATTAACGCCGAGCGCGCCCGGACGGCGCTGCGGTTCCTGCGAGGGAGGCGAACTCTTCGATGCCCTGGGCCACGACAGAATCGGACATCGTTTGGCCAATGCATTACTCAGGGCTGGTATCGACAATCTCGAACTACTCTCCGGTTTCTCCGCGCGCCAGCTTCGCGATCTGGACGGTATCGGCGCCGTGAGCGCGCGTCACGCACTCAATCGTCTGCACTCCGCATCGAACGAAAGGCGATCGTGAACGAATATTCCACCGGAACATTCTCGCGGCCCGCTCTGTACGGTAGTCGGCGGCACCGGGTGCTGTGGGTGGTGGGCGTGGTGTTTTCGGCCGGGCTGCTGGCCCCGCTGTTATTCCTCGGCGCCGCCCGAAAGGGGATCGTGCCGCGTGCCGTACCCGTCGGATACGCGGTGGTCATCTATCCGATCGCGCTCGGACGGCAGTGGCTGCCGGACCCGGGGGACTGGATCTCATGGACGCTCGCGGCCGTGGTGCTCACCGCCGCCGTCCATGCCGCGCTCCTGGACACCGGCCGCACGCCCGCCGGTTGACCCCCGGGCGCGCGGCTCAGCTCTGCGCGGTGGGACGGACCACGATCTCGCCGACGTCGACACCGGCCGGCTGCTCGATGGCGAACGCGATCGCGCGGGCGATGGCCTCCGGCGGCATCGCGATCTTGTCCATGCCGTCCTCGATCGCGCTCCTCGCGTCCGGGTCGGTGATGGAACCCGCGAGCTCCGTCCGGGTGAACCCCGGCGAGACGGTGGTCACCCGCAGGGTCTCGCCGGCTTCCTGGCGCAGCCCCTCGGAGATGGCGCGCACGGCGTTCTTGGTGCCGGCGTAGACCGACATCGTCGGGACGATGCTCAGCCCGGCGGTGGAGAGGGTGTGCACGAAATGCCCGGAGCCCTGCTCCCGGAAGACGGGCAGGGCCTCGGCGATGCCGTACAGCACTCCCTTGACGTTGACGTCGACCATCGCCTCCCAGTCCTCGACGCGCAGATCGTCGAGGGCGGAGATCGGGCTGATACCGGCGTTGCTGACCAGGACGTCCAGCCTTCCGTACCGGTCGCGTGCCGTCGCGACCAGACGGGACAGATCCGCGCGCCGCTTCACGTCCGTGACGACGGCGACGGCCTCGCCGCCCGCCCCGGCGATCCGGGCCGCCAGTGCCTCGATGCGGTCCGACCGCCGCGCCGCGAGGACGACCCTGGCGCCGCGCTCGGCCAGCAGCAGCGCGGTCGCCTCGCCGATGCCGCTGCTCGCGCCCGTAATGGCGACGACCTTGCCTTCGATACCCGATGTCATGAGATTCCTTCCGGAGAAAACCGTGGGAGGGCAGGGGAGAGGGAGGGGCGGGGATGGCCTACAGTGAGAAGTGGAGGCGCCGCCACTTCGCTCCACACTAAGTGGGCGTTCCTCCACTTAGCAACCGGGAACGAGGAGAGCCGCCGATGGTCAGGGATCCAGGGCGCCCACTGCGGGCCGACGCACAGCGCAACCGGGAGAAGATCCTCTCCGTAGCGGTGCGGGTGTTCGCCGAGGAAGGGCTGGACGCCCATCTCGAGCGCATCGCCAAGGAGGCGGGGGTGGGCACCGGCACTCTCTACCGGAACTTCCCGACCCGTGAGCTGCTGATCGAGGCCGCCTACCGCAATGAGCTGGCCCGGCTCTGCGGCGCCGCCCCCGAGCTGCTGGCGACCCTGCCCCCGCGCGAGGCCCTGCGGGCGTGGCTGGGCCGCTTCATGGACTACGTCAACGCCAAGCTGGGCATGGCGGACGCGCTGCGGGGCGTGGTCGCGACGGGCGTCAATCCGTACGCCCAGAGCCACGAGATGATCCAGGACGCCCTGTCGCGGCTGATGGACGCCGCCGTCGCGGCCGGTGTGATCCGCTCGGACATCGGCGCCACCGACATGTTCGCCGCCCTCACCGGCATCGCCCTCGCCTCGGGGAAGCCCGAACAGCGGGAGCAGGCGGACCGCCTTCTCGACCTCACCCTGGACGGGCTGAGCGCCGGATCGGGTCAGTAAAGATTTCTGAGTTTTCAGTTCAGACACTTGTGCCAGCCACTCAGCGCTCTTAGCGTGTGCGGCCATGGAGAACGAACACCCCGCGGATCAGGCCGCGGGAACCGACGACGAGTCCGTGGGCGACCGGCTGCGTGCGCTGCGCAAGGCGCGCCGGCTGACGCTGCGGACCGTCGCCGAGGCCGCCGGGATCAGTGAGGGCTATCTCAGCCAGATAGAGCGCGGGCAGGCCAATCCCAGCATCGCCACCCTCCAGCAGGTCGCCGCCGCGCTCGGCCTGAAGGTGGCCGACCTGTTCGGCGACGACTTCACCAGCGGCCCGAGCGTGCTGCGCGCCGAGGAGGCGCCCCGGCTCGCCCTCGGGGTGCTCGGCGGGCGCAAGTTCCGGCTGACCCCGGGGCCGCAGCACCACCTCGAGGCGTTCCTGGGGGAGTTCGACGCCCATGGCTCCACGGGAGACACCCTCTACAGCCACGGCGACTCGGAGGAGTTCCTGTACGTCCTCGAGGGCACGGTCGGACTCCAGCTCGGCGACCGCTCCTTCACCCTCGGGGCCGGTGACAGCATCCGCTACTCCTCGGCCGTACCCCACCGGCTGAGGGAGACGGCCGGGGCGGCTGCCCGGGTGCTGTGGGTGATCAGCCCGCCCAGCTACTGACCCGCCCCCTCCTCACACCACACGCCCCCACCTCACACCACTCGCCTTCCCCTCATCCGCGACGAAACCGGGGCCATCCCAGGCCGCCCGACCAGCGGCCGTTCGACCACGATTGGCTGAGTGCCGCAGTGCTGAACGGAAATGTGTCCTTCTGGTACCGCCAGACCGGCTTCCCCGAACGGCGTCCACCGCTCGACGGCGACCTCGCCACCGATGTGTGCGTCGTGGGCGGGGGCTTCACCGGGCTGTGGACCGCGTACTACCTCAAACAGGCCGCCCCCGAGCTCGACGTCACCGTCGTGGAGCGGGAGTTCGCCGGATTCGGCGCCTCGGGGCGGAACGCCGGCTGGCTCAGCTGCAAGATCGCCGGATCGGCCGGGACCTATGCGAGGAAGCGCGGGCGCGAGGCCGTGCTCGCCCTCCAGCGGGAGATGATCCACACCGTGGACGAGGTGATCTCGGTGGCCCGTACCGAGGGCATCGAGGCCGACATCGTCAAGAGCGGCTATCTCACCGTCGCCCACGGCGCCGCCCAACTGCCCCGGCTGCGCACCGCGTACGACCAGCTGCGCCACTGGGGCGGGCAGGACCTGGAGTGGCTGAGCGCACCCCGGCTCGCCGAGCGGCTGCGCCTGGACGGGGCGCTGGCCGGCTACCACAACCCGCACTGCGCCCGGGTCCACCCCGCCAAGCTGGTGCGCGGCCTGGCCGACGTGGTGGAGGCCCGGGGGGTACGGATCCTGGAGTCCACCCCGGTCACCGCCATCGCCCCCGGCCGGGTCAGCACCCCGTTCGGCACCATCCGCGCGGACCGGATCGTCCGCGCCACCGAGGGCTTCACCAGCGGCATCGAGGGCGAGCGGCGCACCTGGCTGCCGATGAACTCCTCGATGATCGTCACCGAGCCGCTCCCCGACGAACTGTGGAAGCGGCTCGGCTGGGAGGGACAGGAACTCCTCAGCGACGCCACCCACGCGTACACCTACGGACAGCGCACCGCGGACGGCCGCATCGCCATCGGCGGCCGCGGAGTGCCCTACAAGTTCGGCTCCCGCACCGACCGGGCGGGGCAGACCAGCGCGGACACCGTGCGCGCCCTGCGGCGGATCCTCACCGGACTCTTCCCGGACACCGCCGAAGCCACCATCGACCACACCTGGTCGGGGGTGCTGGCCGTGCCCCGCGACTGGTGCGCCTCGATCGGCTACGACCCCGCCACCGGCGTCGGCTTCGCCGGTGGATACGTCGGCCACGGCGTGGCCGCCACCAACCTCGCCGGGCGGACCCTGCGCGATCTGCTGCTCGGCCACTCCACCGAGCTGACCGCGCTGCCCTGGGTCGGCCACCGCACCCGGCGCTGGGAGCCCGAGCCGTTCCGGTGGATCGGGGTGCACGGCATGTACGCCGCGTACCGCGCCGCCGACCGCTCGGAGTCCTCCGGCCGCACCACCACATCCCCCATCGCCCGTTTCGCCGACCGCATCTCTGGACGCTGACCATGAGCAAGCCCACCGCCACCGCCGCGGCCACCGACCGCGCCCCGGCCACCGACCGCGAGCGGACCGCCCGCAAGGCCGGTCTCGCCTCGTTCATCGGCACCACCGTCGAGTGGTACGACTTCTACATCTACTCCACCGCCTCCGCGCTCGTCCTCGGCAAGATCTTCTTCGGCGGCGGCGGTGACACCACCGGCGCGCTGGAGGCGTTCGGCAGCCTGTGGCTCGGCTTCCTCGCCCGGCCGATCGGCGGCATCGTCTTCGGCCACCTCGGCGACCGGATCGGCCGGAAGAAGACCCTGGTCACCACGTTGCTGATGATGGGCATCGCCACCACCCTGATCGGGCTGCTGCCCGGCTACGACGAGGTGGGCGTCGCCGCGCCCATCGCGCTGGTGCTGCTGCGCATGGTGCAGGGCATCGCGGTGGGCGGCGAATGGGGTGGCGCCGTCCTCATCGCCAGTGAACACGCGCCCAAGGAGAAGGCGCTGTCCTTCGGCGCCTTCGCCCAGCAGGGGTCCCCGGCCGGATCGATCCTGGCCACCGGGATGTTCGCGCTGCTCACCCAGCTGCCGGACGACGACTTCGACGCCTGGGGCTGGCGCGTGCCGTTCCTCTTCTCCGCCGTGATGGTGGTCATCGGCCTGGTGGTGCGGCTCAAGGTCGAGGAGTCCCCGGAGTTCGCCCGGCTGCGCGATGAGAAGCGGGTCGCGAAGGTGCCCCTGCGGGAGCTGGTCACCGGCCACCCCGGATCCCTCGTGCTCGGTGTGCTCGCCAGCTCCATCGGCATCGCCGCCACGTACTTCATCACCACCTTCGTCCTGTCCTGGTCCACCGACAGCCTCGGCATGGAGCGCTCCACCATGCTGAACGTGCTGCTCGTGTACAGCGTCCTGCAGTTCTTCACCCAGCCCTTCGGGGTGGTGCTGGCCGCCCGCTTCGGCCCGCGCCGCACCGTGGCGGCCCTGCTGAGCCTCAACTTCCTTTTGGTGCCGGTGATGTACGCCTGTGTCTCGACGACCCAGCCGGTCGTCGTGGGGCTCGGCATCTGTCTGCTGGGCATCACCGGCGCGATGAACTACGCGATCCTGGCCGGACTGCTCGCCGCCGCCTTCCCGATCTCCGTGCGCTACACCGGTATCTCCCTCTCCTACCAGCTGTGCTCGGCTCTCATCGGCGGTACGGCACCTCTGGTCGGCGAGTGGCTGCTGCACGCGACCGGCGGATCGATCGTGCCGGTCGTCATCTACCAGATGGTGCTGGTGGCCGTGTCCCTCATCTGCTCCCTGGCGCTGCTGAACCGCTCGCGGACGGCATAGCCGCCGCCGGGCCTTGGCCGAACGGTCAAAGCCACGGCCGGGTCTTTGGCCGATGCGTGCACCTCCCCGCCCGCTCGCTTACCCCATCATCAGGGGCCGTACAGCGCGGCGGCGCGGACAAGGGAGGCAATGTGAACGGTGTGCGAACACAACCGCACGGCCGGCGGGCCCCGGCGCAGGCCACCGGCCGGGTCGGCAGGCTGACCCGCCGCCGGGACGTGGCGGAGCTGGTCGCCGAGGCCGGTGGCGGTCCGCTCCGCCGCACCCTGGGCCTGACCCAGCTCACCCTGCTCAGCGTCGGCGCCACGCTCGGCACCGGGATCTTCGTGGTGCTCGGCGAGGCGGTGCCCCAGGCGGGCCCGGCGGTGGTGCTCTCCTTCGTCCTCGCCGGGGTCACCGCGCTGTTCTCCGCCCTGTCCTACGCCGAACTCGCGGGCATGATCCCGGGCGCCGGGTCCTCGTACAGCTACACCTACGCCACCTTGGGCGAGCTGGTGGCCTGGGTGTGCGGCTGGTGTCTGATCCTCGAGTACGGCGTCTCCGTGGCCGCGGTCGCGGTCGGCTGGGGCCAGTACGTCAACGAACTGCTCCAGCTGACCATCGGGTGGACCCTGCCCGACGCGCTCGCCGCCCCGCCCGGCGACGGCGGGGTGCTGAACGTCCCCGCCGCCGCCATCGTCGTCCTCGCCATGGTGGTGCTGTTGCGCGGCGCCCGGGAGAGCGCGGTGGTCAACACCGTGATGGTGGCGGTGAAGCTGGCCGCGCTCGTCATCTTCTGCGCGGTGGCCTTCACCGCCTTCCACGCCGGGAACTTCCGGCCGCTCTTCCCCCTCGGCACGGCCGGGATGACCGCGGGCGCCTCCTCGCTCTTCTTCTCCTACATCGGCTTCGACGCCGCCTCCACGGCGGGGGAGGAGGCCAAGCACCCACAGCGCGATCTGCCGCGCGCCATCGTCCTCTCGCTCGGGCTGGTCACCGCCCTGTACTGCGCGGTCGCGCTGGCGGCGGTCGGCGCGATGCCCTGGCAGCGGTTCGCGGGCACCGAGGCCACGCTCAGCCAGGTCCTCGTCCACTCCGTCGGCGGTGGCGAGCTGTGGCCGATCCTGCTGTCCATCGGCGCGGTCGTCGCCACCACCAGCGTGGTCCTCACCGTGCAGTACGGGCAGATCCGCATCCTGTTCTCGATGGCCCGCGACGGGCTCGTCCCCGGCCTCTTCTCCAGGGTCCACCGGCGCACCGGGGTGCCGCGCGCGGGCACCGTCACCGTCTCCGCCTTCGTGGCCGTCCTCGCGGCGCTCATCCCGCTCGGCGACCTCGCCGACGCCACCAGCATCGGCACCCTCTTCGCCTTCGCCCTGGTCAACCTGGCCGTGCTGATCCTGCGCCGGCGCACGCCGGACGCGCCACGCGGCTTCCGGGTGCCGTTCGCGCCCGTGACACCCCTGCTGGGAGTGGCCTGCTGCGGGTATGTGATGTACGGGCTGGGGGCCGACACCTGGATCGCCTTCGGCGCCTGGATGGCGGCCGGCCTCGCGGTCTACGGGCTCTACGGCATCCGGCACTCCACCCTCGACCGCCCCGCCCCCGAACCGGAGACCACGGAGACCACCCCATGACCCCGCTCGATCCCACCGCCGATGTGCTCGCGCTCACCCGCGCCCTGGTCGACATCCCCTCGGAAAGCGGCCACGAGGCCCCGCTCGCCGACGCCGTCGAGAGCGCGCTGCGCGCCCTGCCGTGGCTGACCGTCGAGCGGATCGGCCACTCCGTCGTGGCCCGCACCCAGCTGGGCCGCGACCGGAGGGTGGTCATCGCCGGGCACCTGGACACCGTCCCGGCCGCGGACAACCTCCCCTCCCGGCTGGACGGGGGACTGCTGTACGGCCTCGGGGCCTGCGACATGAAGGGCGGTGTCGCGGTGGCCCTCCGGCTCGCGGCGGCACTCCCCGCCCCCACGCACGACATCACCTACGTGTTCTACGAATGCGAGGAAGTGGCCGGCGACCGCAATGGCCTGGCCAGGATCGCCGCGGAACGCCCGGAGCTGATCGGGGCCGATCTGGCGATCCTCATGGAGCCCTCGGACGCCGGTGTCGAGGCGGGCTGCCAGGGCGTGCTGATGGCGGACATCGCCGTACGCGGTGAGCGGGCGCACACCGCCCGCGCCTGGAAGGGGGTCAACGCCGCCCACCGCGCCGCCGCCGTCCTGCGGCGCCTGGACGACCACACCGCCGAGCGGATCACCATCGACGGGCTGGAGTACCGCGAGGGGCTGAGCGCCGTGGCCGTGCGCGCGGGCGTGGCCGGGAACGTGGTGCCCGACCTGTGCGTCATCACGGTCAACCTGCGGTTCGCGCCCAGCCGTTCACCGCGGGAGGCCGAGGCATACGTACGCGACCTCTTCCCCGAGTACGAGGTCGAGATCACCGAGAACACCCCGGGCGCCCTCCCCGGCCTGGACCGGGAGGCGGCCGCCTCGCTCGTGGCGTACCTCGGCGCGGCGCCCCGCCCCAAACTGGGCTGGACCGATGTCGCCCGCTTCGCCGCGCTCGGCACACCGGCGCTCAACTACGGCCCCGGCGACCCGTCCCTGGCCCACACCGCGGGCGAGTACGTGCCGGTGGAGCAGCTGCGGGAGTGCGAGGCGCGGCTCATGGGCTGGCTCGGCTGAAGCCCCGCAGGGGCGCGGGCTGTGTCGATGTGCGGCTCCGCCGCGCGGGCGCGACCAGCCACGACGCCGCCGCGGACGATCGACGGCAGGTCGGGGCACTTCCAGCGGAGCGCTCAGGCGTTCGCGCTCCGCAGCCCGGCGAGCGTGCGCAGCTGGAGCCAGAGCACCAGCCGCTCGTCCGGGTCGTCCAGGTCGATGCCCAGCTGTGCCCGCGCCTGCCGCAGCCGGTAGCGGCAGGTGTTGGGGTGGACGGCCAGCAGCCGCGCCGCCCGCGCCATATCGCATCCGGCGTCCAGCCAGCACACCAGCGTCCGGGCGTAGTCCGTGCCGTGCCCGGCGTCGTACGCCATGATGTCGCGCCATGCCCCGGCCGCCAACTCCCGCCGCTCGCCGAGGAGTTCGCTGAGCCGGAGCAGTACGGCGCGGGCCCGGACCTCCTCCATGGCGGCCACCGTCTCCTCCGGGCCGAGCACCCGCAGCACCAGATCGGCGTCCTCCCGTGAGCCGCGGACCTCCGCCACCTCGGGCACCACATCGCCCAGACCGGCCCGCACCGGCACCCTCAGCGCCTGACCCGCGCGGCGCACGATGTCCTCGGCCAGCCGCCGCTGCCGCTCCCCGGCCCGCCCGTACGCCCCCGGCAGCAGCGCGTACACCACCCCGTCGACCAGCACACAGGCATGCCGCCCGTACCGCGCCTCGCACTGGAGCCGTACGAGGTCCAGCAGCCGCAGCGCGGCCTGCTCCCCGTCCGGCGCGCCCGCCGCCGCCCCCTTCAGCGCGAAGGCGGCCACCCGCACCGGTGTGCCGGGGGCGAGCCCCAGGCGCTCGGCGGCGGTGGCGGGCTCGGCGGTGCCGTCCAGGAGACGGCGCAGCAGATCGCCGGTCATATGGCGGGACAGCTCCTGCGCCGCCCGTGCCCGCAGCAGGAGCAGGGCGGCCGTGGAGGCGCCCTGGGCCAGCGCCTCCTCGGCGTCCGGCGCGAGGGTCCCGTCGTCGACGACCCACAGCGAGCCGAGGGTCTCACCGCCCGCCCGTACGGCCACGGCCAGCCGCGGCAGTTCCTCGGCGCTGAGGGCGGGCAGGCGCACCGGCCCCTGGGAGGCGAACAGCACCCGGTACTGCTCGGTGTTCTCCGGGCTGCCCGGCACCTGACGGCCCAGGATGCCCTGGCGCCGGGGCTCGTCCACGGGCTGCCCGGGGATGGTGGAGTGGGCGAGGATGCGCTGGCGCGGATCCTCGATCACGGTGGCGCCGCCTACGGCCGTGGCCACGGCGCCCGCGAGCGAGAACAGATCGCCGAGCGCGGCGCCGCCCGCGGGGGAGGGCCGGGCCCCGACCGCCCCGGCCAGCAGCAGATGGACATGGTGCCAGGCGGCGTCCTCGTCCACGGTGAGCAGGGCCAGCCCCCGCTCCCGCGCCCGGTCGGCGGCGTCCGCGAGCCCCTGCGGGGACGGGGGCCCCTGCTCGGACGCGAGCACGTGCCCGGATGAGGGGCCTTGCCCGGATGAGGGGCCTTGCCCGGACGAGGGGCCCTGCCCGGATGGGGGGCCCTGCCCGGATGAGGGCCCGTCCCCGCCGCGTACGACGAGACCCGCCATCCGCGCGGCCGCCGCCTCGTCCACCAGCGCCGCGGCCGCGTCCGCCCGCACCCCGACCGCCAGCAGCAGGGCGCCGGGCGCCCGGTCCGGGAACGGGGCGTGGGCGTCGTACAGCAGCACCTCGGTGACGGGTGTGGTGAGCCCGGCCGGGGCGGTGAGCAGTCGCAGCGCGGGCTCGCCCAGCGTGTCCAGAAGCTCCCCGAGGGTGCGGGTGTCCATGGGGGTACCGGGCCTTCCAGGGGGCTGACGCGCGAGGCGATTGGCTGATCGCAACAGGACCCTAGGCGGCGCTTGTGCGTCCGGACAAGCCGGGCGCGGGTGCGCCCCGGGAGACTCGGGCCCATGACATCAGTGATGATGGACGCCGAGGCGCTGGCCACCGCCGCCGCCCGCGCCGCCGGGGTCGCCGTCCGCACCGTCCACGACGTGGCCGGTGTCCAGGCGGTGGCCGACTTCTTCGCCGAGGTGTGGCGGCTGCCGCGCACCAACCCGCCCTACCCGGCCGAGGTGCTGCACAGCATCGTCCACGCGGGCGGCGCGGTGCACGCCGCGTATACGACTGGGCCGGGCGGCGAGCGGCTGTCTGGTGCCGCGGTCGCGGTCTTCGGCCCGCCGGCCGGCCGGGAGGCGTACTCGCTCGTGGCCGCCGCCACCGCCTCCGACCGGGGCGTCGGCCACGCCGTCAAACAGGCCCAGCGCGGCTGGGCCCTGGAGCGCGGGGCCCACACCATGCGCTGGACCTTCGACCCGCTGGTCGCCCGCAACGCCCGCTTCAACCTGGTCAAGCTGGGCGCCGTCGGCGCCGAGTACCTGGTCGACCTCTACGGCCCCATGAACGACGGGGTGAACGACGGCGACGAGAGCGACCGGCTCACCGCCCGCTGGGACCTCCTCGCCCGACCCGCACCCGCGCCCGACCCCGCCGACGACACCGACGACCGGTCAGCCGCCCCGGTCGTCCGCCACGCCCCCGACGGCGGCCCGCTCGCCGCCCGCCACGCGGACCGGCTGTGGTGCAGGGTGCCCGGGGACGTCGTCGCGCTGCGCACCGCCGACCCTGCCCTGGCGCTGCGCTGGCGGCACGCCGTGCGCGAGGTCTTCACCGAGGCGTACGCCGAGGGCTTCCGGGCGACCGCGATGTCCCGCGACGGCTGGTACCGGCTCACCCGGAGCCCCGCCCCGACCACCCCCGGAGAGGACCCGCGGCCATGAGGCTCGAACGCGCCGAACTGCTCCATGTCTCCCTTCCGCTGATCACCCCCTTCCGCACCTCCTTCGGGACGATGACCAGCAAGGACACCTTTCTGCTGCGTATCGTCACCGACCGGGCCGAGGGCTGGTCGGAGTTCGCCGCCGACCCGGAGCCGCTGTACTGCGCGGAGTTCATCGCCGGCGCCGAGATCGTGATCCGGGACTTCCTGCTGCCCCGGGTGGCCGCCCTCCCCACCCTCACGACGGCGGCCCTCGCCCCCGCCATGGCCGCCGTCAAGGGCCATGAGCTGGCCAAGGCGGCCCTGGAGACCGCGCTGCTCGACGCGGAACTGCGCGCCCACGGCATGCCGCTCGCCACCTTCCTCGGCTCGGTGCGCGAGCGGGTGCCCGCCGGGGTGTCCGTGGGCATCAAGGACTCCCTCCCCGAGCTGATCGACGACGTCGAGCGGTATCTCGCCGAGGGCTATGTGCGCATCAAGCTGAAGATCGAGCCGGGCTGGGACGTGGAGCCGGTGCGCGCGGTACGGAGGCGGTTCGGCGAGGCGCTGCCGCTGCAGGTCGACGCCAACACCGCGTACACCCTCGCCGACGCCGAACACCTCAGGAAACTCGACGAGTTCGGACTGCTGCTCATCGAGGAGCCGCTGGAGGAGAACAACCTCCACGCCCACGCCCGGCTGCAGCGGCGGCTGACCACCCCGGTCTGCCTGGACGAGTCCATCCACAACGCGCGCGACGCCGCGTCCGCGATCGCGATGGACGCCTGCCGGGTCATCAACATCAAACCGGCCCGGGTCGGCGGCTATCCGGAGGCCCGCCGCATCCACGACCTCGCCGCCGCCCACGGCGTCCCGGTGTGGTGCGGGGGCATGCTGGAGACCGGTATCGGCCGCGCCCCCAACCTGGCCCTCGCCGCCCTGCCCGGCTGCACCCTGCCCGGTGACACCTCGGCCTCAAGCCGGTACTTCGCCGAGGACGTCACCGAGCCGTTCGTCCTCCAGGACGGCCACCTCCCGGTGCCCACCGCGCCCGGCATCGGCATCGACCCGCTCCCGGACGCGCTCGCCCGCTTCACCACGGCCCGGCGGCAGCTGTACCCGCGCTGACCCGCGCCCGCCGCGGGCCGGTCAGGTCCGGCCGGTGAGCTCGACCGTGCAGCCGCGCAGCTCATAGCTGTCGATCCCGTCCTTGAAGCCGACCCTGGGCGGGGCCGCCATACGGATGCCGGGCAGGGCGAACAGACGGCTGAGGAAGACATCCGTCTCCAGGAGCGCGATGGTGGCCCCGGGGCATTTGTGCGCACCGTCCCCGAAGGACAGCCCCGGCGCCCCCGCGCCCGCGGCCATCGGGCGGCCCGGACACAGCCGCTCCGGCCGCTCGCCCACCGTACGTGCGTCGAGATTGGCGCGGTGGAGCAGGACATCGACCAGCTCCCCGGCCGGGACCGTCACCTCCGCGTCCGGGGCCTGTCCGCCGCCGGGCAGCCGGAGCGGTGCGGTGGTACGGCGGCGGAGCCGGCCGATGACCGGTTCGAGCCGGAGGATCTCCTGGAGGACCGCGATCCGGCCGGGCTCATCGGCGGCCCGGTACCGCGCCAGCAGGGCGGCGTCGCCGAACAGGTGCCACGCGGCCACATTGACGAACTCCCGCGTGGTGACCATGCCCGCGGCGGCGAAGGTGAGGCATTCCCCCAGGATCTCGCCGGACGAACACCCCTCGTCCAGCAGATGGGAGATCAGGTCGTCGCGCCGCCGTCGCCGCCGGGCCCGTACGGCCGGGCGGACATCGCCCCAGTAGACCCGCAGCCAGTTGGCGTTCTGCCGCACCAGCCAGCGGATCCCGTGGAGGCTGGTCAGCCCCGGGGTGCCGAACTTCTCGGGGAAGAAGCGCTCCAGCCGCCCCCGGATCCCGGTCCGGCTCTCCGTCAGGCCGATCACGGCACAGGCCACCTCGATGGCCAGCGGGAAAGTCAGCTCGGCGAGATGGCCCCGCCCGGTCTCCCGGACGGTGTCGAGCTGTGTCTCCGCCACCTCGACCATGACCTCGCGATAGTGCTCGTCGACCCGGCGCGGGGTGAAGAAACGGGCGGTCTGCCGCCGGTCCTCGCGGTGTTCCGGACCGTCCCGGTAGAGCACCGGGCGCCGGAACCGGGACGGCAGCTTCTCCACCGTCTCGACGCCGAGCCCGGCCTGCACGGTGGCGGTGGCGCGCAGCACGGCGCGGGCCTCCTCGTAGCCGGACACCTGCCAGATCCCGTCGGGCCCCCGCCGCACCGGACAGCCGTCTCCGTCCGGCCCCCGGTCGACCCTGCGCTCCCCGTAGTGGTCCATGGGCGGCACCTCCCGGCCCAGACTAGGAGTAGCGCGACGCCCAGACTAGGAGTAACGCGGCCACCTTACGAGGCCCTGACCGTGCTTTCCCCGGTCTACGCTCCCTTTCATGGACAGCGAGAACCCTCTGGGGCACTTTCTGCGCGCCCGCCGTGAACGGGTGCGGCCCGAGGACGTGGACATCCCGCCCGTCGGCCGGCGCCGGGTGGCGGGGCTGCGCCGGGAGGAGGTCGCCCTGCTGGCCGGGGTCAGCACCGACTACTACGTACGGCTGGAGCAGGGCCGGGAGCGGCATCCCTCGGCGCAGGTGGTCGAGGCGCTGGCCCGGGCGCTGGTGCTGGAGGAGGACGCGGCCGCCCATCTGCACCGGCTGGCCCGTCCGGCCCCCGGCCGGCGGCGCCCGGCCGCGCGGCGGGAGCGGGTGAGCCCGACCCTGCTGCGGATGATGGAGGGCTGGCCGCGCACCCCGGCCGTGGTCCTGGGGCGCTGTCTGACCGTACTGGCCCACAACACCCTGGGCGGGGCCCTCTTCGACGGGCACACCCACAGCCGGGACCTGGTGCGGCTGGTCTTCCTCGACCCGGACGCGCGGGAGTTCTACCCCGACTGGGACCGGGTGGCGGTCAACACCGTCGCCGGGCTCCGCACGGCGGCCGGAGTCGACATCGATGACCCCGAACTGATCGCCGTCGTCGGGGAGTTGTCGCTGAAGAGCGAGACCTTCCGGCGGCTGTGGGCCCGCCATGACATCCGCCAGAAGACCCATGAGACCAAGCGCTTCCGGCACCGCCTGGTCGGTGAGCTGACGCTGGAGTACGAGGCACTGACCGTGAACAGCGCCCCCGGCCAGCAGCTCGTCGTCTACCAGGCCGAGCCGGGCAGCCCGTCCGAGCAGGCGCTGGCCCTGCTGGGCAGCCTCACCGCCGACGTGGTGGAGGCGCCCCACGACCCCATGAGCACCACGAAGAAGGACACTTCCGCATGACCGTCAATGACTCGCCCGTCTGGTTCATCACCGGCTGCTCCACCGGTCTGGGCCGGGCCCTGGCCACCGCCGTCCTCGGCCACGGCCACCGCGCGGTGGTCACCGCCCGCGACCCCCGGCAGGTGGCCGACATCGTCGCCGGGCACGGGGACCGCGCGCTGGCCCTGGCGCTCGACGTCACCGACAAGGACCGGGTGGCGGAGGCGGTGCGGGAGGCGGAAACCGCCTTCGGCCGCATCGACGTACTCGTCAACAACGCCGGTTACGGCTATCTCGCCGCAATCGAGGAGGGCGAGGACGAGGAGGTCCGGGCCCTGTTCGACACCAACGTCTTCGGCCTGGTGGACGTCACCCGCGCGGTGCTGCCGGGTATGCGCGCCCGCCGCGCCGGCCACATCGTGAACATCTCCTCCCTCGGCGGCCTGGCCGCCTTCGGCGCCACCGGCTACTACCACGCCACCAAGTTCGCCGTGGAGGGCCTGTCCGAATCGCTCGCCGCCGAGGTGGCCCCGCTGGGCATCAAGGTGACGATCGTCGAACCGGCCGCCTTCCGCACCAACTGGTCCGGCCCCTCCATGCGCCAGTCCGCCCGCACCATCGACGACTACGCCGGAACCGCGGGCGCACGGCGCGCCGGCACCCTCGCCACGTACGGCCACCAGCCCGGCGACCCGGTCCGCGCGAGCGAGGCCATCATCGGCGCGGTGGAGGCGGCGGAACCCCCGCTGCGGCTGCTGCTGGGCAAGGCCGCCTACGACATCGCCCAGGCCCGGCTGGACTCCCTCAGGGCCACCTTCGACACCTGGCGCGAGGTGACCCTCGGAGCCGACTACCCGGTGGCCGCGACGTCCTAGGGGCGCCCGACGCAACGTGCCGCCTGCGGCGGGCTCCTCCCCTCCCCGCCCCTTCCCGGAACTGGGGCTCCGCCCCAGCCCCCGCCCGGGGCTCCGCCCCAGCCCCTGCCCGGGGCTCCGCCCAAGTGGCCTCGATGCTGGGGTTTTGCCCCGGGTGCTGGTCCGGGGCTTTGTCCCTGGCTTCGGTTTGGGGCTCTGCCTCAGACTCCGTCGGGGGCTCTGCCCCAGTGGCCTCGGTGCTGGGGTTTTGCCCCTGGCCCCGTTCGGGGCTTTGCCCCTGACCCCGCCGGTTCGGGAGGCTCCACCCCCGGCACTCGGACCGGGCATCCGCTCCTTCCTGCAGCGTCGATATGCGGCCCCGCGCGCGTGGCAGGGCCCTGCCACGGGCCCCGGGGTCCTGGGGCGGAGCCCCGGGGCGGGGTCTGGGGCGGAGCCCCAGTTTCGGGAAGGGGCGGGGAGGGGAAAGCGCCGATATCCGGCTCCGCCGCGTGGGCCGCCGGACCCCCCCTGGGCCCGCTGGGCGGCCCTCAGCGCCCCCGCGCCCGGCGGCCCCACCGGCGCGGTAGCCCCCGCGGTAGCCCCCGCCGGGGCCGGGGAGCCCGGGGTCCGGAGGGCCGGCGGCCCTCCGCCACGGTGCGGCTCGGCGTCCACTGGCCGTCGGGGGAAAGGATCGGCGCCTTGCGCTCCGCCTGCTCCCGGATCTCGTGGTGGGAGTCGTACGCGGTCACCCTGAACGCCTCGTCGTGGGAGGCCAGGGCCGCCCGCAGGGCCGCGCCGGTGGCGCCACGGCGCCGGGCGAGGGACGCCACCCAGCCGAGGAAGCCCATGAGCGCGGCGAGCACACCGGCGACGATCAGATACGACAGTAAGTCACCCATGGGCCGAGGCTACGTGAGGCCGTACGGCGTCGAGGACGCCCAGTTCCAGGGCGGCTCAGCCGCGCGGGGTCGGCGATCACCTCGTACGCGGCGATCCTGCCGCCCTCGACGGTCAGGGTCAGGGTGAGGAGCAGCCGGCCGTGCGGCGCCACGACGACCCCCACGGACCCGTTCACCAGCGACGCGGTGGCCGCGGTCTGGGAGGGCCGCCGGGTGGGCGTGCGCCTGTCGCCGTACTGGACCGCCGAGCGGTTCACCGCCGACGCGCGGACCCTCGCGGACTACGATGCGCTCGTGGCCGAACTGGGCGATCGCTCCCTGGCCTATCCGCATCTGCGCGGACCGGCCCCCGCCGCGCCCGGCGCCGCCCCCGACCACGACGCCTTCGCCCGTTACCGCCGCCTCTTCGACGGCCCGCTGATCGCCAACCACGGCTTCGACCGGGAGACCGGCAACGCGGTGATCGGGGCCGGGCTCGCGGACGCCGTCTCCTACGCCACCCACTTCGTGGCCAACCCCGACCTCGTGGCCGGGTTCGCCCTGGACCACGAGCCGGCGGCGGGTGACCCGGGCACGTACGACACCGGCGGGGCGGGCGGCTATGTCGACTATCCGGCGAGCCGCTGGGGGGACGGCGTCAGGCGTTGAGGACGCAAGCCGCGGCGTCAGGCGTTGAGGACGCCCGCGCCGAGCAGCCCGAACAGCGCCGCGCCGATCACGATCCGGTAGAGCACGAAGGCGTTGAACGAATGCTTGGCGACGAACTTCAGCAGCCAGGCGATCGAGGCGTAGGCCACGGCGAAGGACACCACCGTGCCCGCCGCGAGCGGCATCGTGCCCACGCCACCGCCCATGGCGTCCTTGAGCTCGTAGAGCCCCGCGCCGGTCAGCGACGGGATGCCCAGGAAGAACGAGAGCCGGGTGGCGGCCACCCGGTCCAGGTCGAGCATGAGGCCGGTGGCCATCGTGGCGCCCGAGCGGGAGAAGCCGGGGAAGAGCAGCGCGAGGATCTGCGAGGAGCCGACCAGCATCGCGTCCTTGACGCTGGTGTCGTCCTCCCCGCGCTTGTGGCGGCCCATCCGGTCGGCCAGCCACATCAGCCCGCTGCCCACGATCAGCGAGGCGGCCACCACCCACAGGGAGGCGAGCGGGCCCTCGATCAGCGGCTTGGCCGCCAGGCCCACGACCACGATGGGGATGGTGGCGTAGATGACCCACCAGGCGAACTTGTAGTCGTGGTGGTACCGCTCCTCGCGGTTGACCAGCCCCCGCGCCCACGCGGTGGCGAAGCGGCGGATGTCGCGGAAGAAGTACAGCAGGACGGCGGCGATGGCGCCGACCTGGATCACCGCGGTGAAGGCCACGACGGACTTGTCGTCCACCGGGATGTCCATCAGCCCCTCAGTGATCTTGAGGTGGCCGGTGGACGAGACCGGGAGGAATTCCGTGACCCCCTCCACGACGCCGAGAACGACGGCCTGTCCGATGTTGATCGCGCTCACGTGATCCGTCCCGCCGGTGTCTTTCCGTGATCGGTTGTCCACGGGACGGTAGACGATGGATCGGCACGGTGGCCAATCAGCGAAATCAGCGAACGGCCCGCCGAGATCGGGCATCGCCGCGGCCCGTGCCCGTACGGAGTGGGGGCACGGGCCGCCGCGGGAGGTCAGGCGGCCGGACCGGAGCCGCTGAGCAGGCTCCGCACACCGTTGGCCGAGAGGGTGACGGCCTCCGGGGCGCCCGCGTCGATGGTCAGCGAGAGCTCTTCGGAGGGCCATCCCTGGGCCAGCGCGCCCAGCGGCA
The DNA here is from genome assembly GCF_014712245.1 of Streptomyces sp. 5-10. Classification (NCBI taxonomy): domain Bacteria; kingdom Bacillati; phylum Actinomycetota; class Actinomycetes; order Kitasatosporales; family Streptomycetaceae; genus Streptomyces; species Streptomyces sp. 5-10. Next base: position 454,786 of record NZ_JACVYG010000001.1, on the reverse strand, counting down.
CCAGGTGGTACCGCTCGATCTGGGGCAGGGCCTGGTGCATCCGGGCCGGGGTGGTGAAGACCGGTACCAGCTGCGCGCCGTCCTCCTGCTGGAACACGGGCAGGGTCACGGCCTGCGGGTCCGTCTCCTCTCCGGTCTCGGCGGAGGGGAGGAGGACCTCACTGTTGGCAAGGGTGTTCAGCGCCGACTCGTCCGCCCGGTCGGCCGCCAGCTCGCCGAGGGCCTGCTGGGTGGCGGAGACGTTTTCATCGGAAGGGCTGGTCATGATTCCGTCCATGGATCGGGTTTTGGGTCTTCATGGGTTTCTGGGTCCCAGAGCGGCTCGAGTGAACAGCCGCGGCTGGCTCGAATACCCCGCCTCAGGGAACTCACACGTTCCGTTCCGCCTCGATTCCTCCGCGGGCCGCCGGGGAATATGCCCCGGGCTACGACCTGGCCCAGCCCAGCGACCTCTCGACCGCCCGCCGCCAGCTCTCGTACTCCGCCTCCCGCCGCGCGGGGTCCATCGTGGGCATCCACTGGGCCGCGCGGTGCCAGTTGCGGCGCAGCCCCTCCAGATCCGGCCAGTAGCCGGAGGCGAGCCCGGCGGCGTAGGCCGCGCCGAGGGAGACGGTCTCGGAGACCATGGGGCGCACCACGGGCATGTCCAGGACGTCGGCCAGGAACTGCATCAGCAGATTGTTCGAGGTCATCCCGCCGTCCACCTTCAGCTGGCGCAGCGGCCGAGGCGAGTCGGCGTTCATGGCGTCGACCACCTCCCGGGTCTGCCACCCGGTGGCCTCCAGGACGGCCCGGGCCAGATGCCCCTTGGTGATGTACGAGGTGAGCCCGACGATCACCCCGCGCGCGTCGCTGCGCCAGTGCGGGGCGAACAGCCCGGAGAAGGCGGGGACGATGTAGCAGCCGCCGTTGTCCTCTACGCCCCGGGCGAGGGTCTCGATCTCCGGGGCGCTGTGGATCAGCCCCAGGCGGTCGCGGAACCACTGCACCAGGGAGCCGGTGACGGCGATCGGGCCCTCCAGGGCGTAGACCGGCGGTTCGCCGCCGACCTTGTAGCCCACCGTGGTCAGCAGCCCGTGCCGGGACCGTACGAGCTCGGTGCCGGTGTTGACCAGGAGGAAGCTGCCGGTGCCATAGGTGCACTTGGCCTCGCCGGGGGCGAAGCACGTCTGCCCGAACAGGGCCGCCTGCTGATCGCCGAGGGCCGCGCAGATCGGGACGTCCGGCAGCACGGCGCGGGCCATGCCGTAGCACTCGGCGGAGGAGCGGATCTCCGGCAGCATCGCCCGGGGCACATCGAAATAGGCCAGCAGCTCATCGTCCCAGGCCAGGCTGCGGATGTTCATCAGCATGGTGCGGCTGGCGTTGGTGGCGTCGGTCAGGTGCAGTCCGCCGTCGGGCCCTCCGGTGAGGTTCCAGATCAGCCAGCTCTCCATCGTGCCGAACAGCACCTCGCCGCGCTCCGCGCGCTCGCGCAAGCCGTCGACGTGGTCGAACAGCCAGCGCAGCCGTGGCGCGGAGAAGTAGGTCGTGGGCGACAGACCGCAGCGCTCCAGGAAGAAGTCGTCACCGGTGGTCCGCCGCAGCTCCTCGACATAGCCGCTGGTGCGGGTGTCCTGCCAGGTGATGGCGTGGCTCACGGGAACGCCGGTGCGGCGGTCCCAGACCACCGTGGTCTCGCGCTGGTTGGCGATGCCGATCGCGGCGATCTGCTCGGGCCGGATCCCCGCGCCCTCCAGGGCCCGGGGGACGACGACACGGCGCAGATGGGACCAGATCTCGGTGGGGTCGTGCTCGGCCCAGCCGGGCCTGGCGAAGTACTGCTCGTGTTCTCGCTGGCCGACCGAGACCAGCCGTCCCTGGTGGTCGAAGAGGATGCACCGGGTGGACATGGTGCCCTGGTCGATGGACATCACATAGCGTTCAACCATGGCCTGGCCTGCCTTCGGGCGGGTTGGAGCAGGGCACGGGGCGTCACCAGCGGCCCGCGCCGAGATCGCGGGAGATCGCCCGGGCGGCGTCGCGCGTCAGCCCGACGAGCGAGCCGTGCGGCCGTCCCTTGCTGTCGCAGAGGCGGTCCACGGCGCCGGAGACGCCGACCGCGCCCACCACCAGGCCGCCCTGTCCCCGGATCGGCGCGGCGATGTCCGCCTCGCCCATCATCATTTCCTGTGCCGCGAACGCCCACCCGATGTCGCGGATCTCGGCCAGCGCCCGGCTCAGCTGCTGGGGCGAGTCCAGCGTGTGCCGGGTGTAGCGCTCCAGTTCGGTTTCCATGAGCGGCTCCAGGGGAGTCGTCCCGTACGCCAGCAGGATCTTGCCCAGCGCGCTGGCGTGCAGGGGTAGCAGCGAGCCCACGTCCAGGGTCTGGAAGGTGTCATCGGGCCGGAAGACGTGGTGGACGATGAGGACCTTGCCCTCCAGGGGCACTCCGAGGCGGACCGCCTCACCGCTGCGCGCGGCCAGGGCGTCGGTCCAGTTGATGGAGCGGGACCGCAGCTCGTTGATGTCGAGATAGCTGGTCCCCAGGTGCAGCAGCGCCGCGCCGAGCTGATACTTCCCCGTCGCCTTGTCCTGTTCGACGAAGTCGACGCTCTGCAGCGTGCGCAGGATGCCGTGCGCGGTGCCCTTCGCGAGGCCGAGCGAGGCCGCCACCTCGCCCAGACTGAGCCGACCCGACCCCTGGGCGAGCAGCCGCAGGATCGCCGCCGCCCGCTCGATGGACTGCACCGGGCCGGCCATGTCGCGATCGTAGCTCTTCGGCCAGTGGCACAGCCTGTCGGCGAGAACGTCGAACGTTCGGCAATGCCGACCCGGATTCGTTGACCCCGGAGGATGGGACCCATAGCGTCCGTATCGGGACAAGAAGACCAGTATGCCGATGGGTGGCCCGAAGGGTGCCCGGCAGAGCGACACCACCCGGCTTGGAGAGGAGGAGACATGTCGGAACAACTGAGCCTGCCGACGCCCGGCGCCACCGGTCCCGGTATCACCGGGCACGGCGTGACCGAGCAGGCCGCGGGGCCCGTCGATCTCACCGACGTCCGTCTCATCGGCTCCCAGGCGCCGGACCCGGCCTCCCCGATGGCGTCGGCGGCTACCCGCGGCGGAATCCCGGGCCGACCGCCTGCGGCGATGCGCGATGAGGCCCCGGACCGGCCCTCGGCGGACGAGGCCGGCGACCATGTCCTGCCCGTCCCGCACATCTGCGAGGCCGTCGCCACCGTACGGCGGCGGGCGCACGCGCTGCTGTCCGCATGGGAGCTGTCGGCCGACCGGCTCGACGAGGCGCTCATGGTGATCTCGGAGCTGGTCACCAACGCGATCCTGCACGCCCTGCCCCCGGCCGTGCTGCGGCTGAGCTGGACCGAGTGCGAGGGCCGCGCGGGCCTGCGCATCGAGGTCACCGACGGTGGCCCGATCCCCGCCGATCAGCGGGCGGACGAGGACATCGAGCCCGATGAGCACGGCCGCGGGCTCGGCATCGTCACCGCGCTGTCCACGCGCCACGGCAGCCACACCTGCCATGAGGGCATCACCTGGTGGGCGGACCTGCCGGCCGCCTAGGGCCTGTCCCAGGTGACCGGGAGCCGGTGGACTCCGTAGATCAGCATGTCGTGGCGCAGCGGCACCTCGTCGGGCGGCACCGCCAGGCGGAGCGTGGGGAAGCGTCGCAGCAGGGCCGGAAAGCCCGTCCGCATCTCCATCCGCGCCAGATGCTGGCCCAGACACTGGTGGATGCCGTGGCCGAAGGCGATCTGATCGCCCGGGTCGCGGGTGACGTCCAGGGTGTCCGGGGCGGCGAACCGCGAGGGGTCCCGGTTGGCCGAGGCCAGCGCCCCGACCACCGTCTCCCCGGCGCGTACCCGCGCTCCGGCGATCTCGAGGTCCTCCCGGGCGACCCGTACGATCCCGAACTGGACGATGGTCAGATACCGCAGCAGCTCCTCGACCGCGTGGTCGATCAGCTCGGGCCGCTCGCGCACCTCGCGCGACTGCTCGGGGTGGCGCAGCAGCGCGTAGGTGCCCAGGGCCAGCATGTTCGCCGTCGTCTCATGGCCCGCGACGAGCAGCAGCAGCCCCACACCGGTCAGCTCCTCGTCGGTCAGCCCGGCCGCCGTGGCGCTGCCGGGGCCGCCGGGCGTGCCGTGATCGCCGCCCACCAGACGTGAGAGCAGCGCCTCGTCCGGCCGGTGCCGCTTGGCGCCGATCAGCCCCCGCACGTACTCCCACAGCGCGTCCCGGGCCGCGTAGACCTCCTCCTCGCGCTGGCCGAGCCGGAGCAGAACGGTGGCCCACCGCTGGAAGTCGGCCCGGTCCTCGTACGGCACCCCCAGCAGCTCGCAGATCACCAGCGACGGGATCGGCTGGGCGAAGGAGGTCACCAGGTCGGCCGGGGGACCGGCGCGCTCCATCGCGGCCAGGTGGTCCTCGACGATCTCCTCGATCCGCGGCCCCAGCCCCCGCAGCCCCCGGGCGGTGAACCACTTGCTCAGCAGTCGCCGGTAGCGGGTGTGCTCGGGTGGGTCCATGCCGATGAACGAGCCCAGCATGCGGCGGTCGTCCGGGCGGACCGGAAACGCGTGCACCGGTGAGGAGGTGCGGCGGCGGTCCGAGCTGAAGCGGTCGTCGGCCAGCAGCCGCGTCACGTCCTCGTGCCGGGTGAGCAGCCAGCCCGCCTTGCCGTCCGGAAAGGCCAGCCGGCTGGCCCCGCCCTCCTCCCGCAGCGCCGCGTAGGCACTGGGCGGATCGAAGGGGCAGTCGCGGTGTCTGGGCAGCGGCGCCGGAGCCGACGCCCGTGATGTGACGGACACGGAAACGCTCCCTTCGAAGGCGAACCGAGTCCCTCCCTTTCGAGCGTAGCTCCGCACGGTGGGCCGGGCGACGCGAGCTCTACGGCATACGAGATACGGCAACGGGCCCTCACCGCGGGCGGTTTCCCGGGCCGGTGCGGCACCGCGCGCCGTGGCCTTCATGATGTGCCGGGGGCCTCATGGCGTGGCCGGGGCCTCATGGTGTGGCCGGGGGCCTCATGGTGTGGCCGGGGCTTCATGGTGTGGCCGGGGCGGGGCGGACGCCGGGAGGTCCCGGGAGCGCCGGATGGGGGAGAAGAGCAGGATCAGCCCGGCGAGCGGAATGCCCGCCGTGGTGATCCACATGGCGGCGCGCAGGCCCAGCGCGGTGCCGAGCGCACCGCCGAGCAGGGCCCCGAGGGGCAGCGTTCCATAGCTGACGAAGGCCGAGGTGGCGGCGAGCCGCCCCAGGAGCTCCGGCGGGCAATAGCGCTGCTGGAAGCTCGCCTTGATCACATTGCCGGCCACCACACCGGCGGTGACGCAGAAACCGCCCGCCACGAACAGCGTGACCCCGGGCCCCGAGGCGGTCATCGGCATGAGCAGGGCGCCGACCGCCAGCCCCACTTCGAACACGAGCGTCGCCCGCGCGTCGCCGACCCGGGCGGCGACCCGGCGGGCGCAGAACGCCCCGGCGACGCCCCCGAGGCTGACGGCCGCGATGAGGCCACCCACCAGCCCGGGTGACAGACCCACGGTCCGGACCAGGAACACCACCTGGATCGACTGGTACCCCATCAGCGCCAGGTTGGACGCGGCCGCGAAGAGCGTCAGGGTGCGCAGCCACCGGTCGCCGGCGATCAGCCGCAGCCCCTCGGCCACCTCGCGGGCCAGCGCGCGGGGCGGGCGCTCGGCCCGGGGGACGCGCGGTTCGCGGAAGCGGATGCCGGTCAGGCAGAGAAGGGAGACCGATAAGGTCGCGGCGTTGACGAACATCCCGTTCACCGCGCCCGCCAGCTGTGCGATCAGACCGCCGGAGCCCTGTCCGGCGATCTGCGCGGCGGACGCGCTGCCGTGCAGTTTGGCATTGCCCTCGGGCTGGTCGGCGGGGTCCAGGAGCCCGGCGAGATACGCGCTGTAGGCGGTCTGGAAGAACACCGCCGCCGTACCCGTCAGCAGGGCGACGGCCAGCAGCACTCCGACGCTCAGCAGACCGGACCGGGCGGCCACCGGGACGGACGCGAACAGCACCAGCGAGACCGCCGCGGCGGCCACCATGACCGGCCTTCTGGGCAGCCGGTCCACCCACGCCCCCGCCGGAAGGCCGAAGAGCAGCCACGGGGCCCAGGCGGTGGCGGCCAGCAGACCGACCTCGAAGGTATCCGCGTGCAGGGTGGAGACGGCGATCAGTGGCATCGCCACACCGGTGACGGCCGAACCGTACTTCCCCGCGGTCTCACCGCACCACAGCAGCCGGAAGTCGCGGTGGCGCAGCAGCAGGCCACCGGGGGTTCTGGGCGTCACGCCGGTCAGGCTCCTCGGTCGGGGAGAAGGGCGGCCGCGTGGCGGAGCAGTGCGTGCAGGGCCGGGTTGTCGTTGTTCTTGCGCCACACGAGGTTGAGTTCTACCGGCTCCGGAGTGGTCAGCTCCACCGATTTGAAGACGATGCCCGGGTAGCGCGGCCGGGCGGCGGTCTCCGGGACCAGGGCCACTCCCCAGCCGCCGTTCACCAGCGCCAGGATGGTGTGGACCTGGCTCAGGTACTGGGAGAAGACCGGGGTGGCGTGTGCGGCGCGGAAGATGCTGATGAGCAGCTCGTTGAAGTAGCGCGCCTCGATGGGCGAGTACATCAGCAGTTCCTGCCCGTCGAAGTCGGCCACCTTCAGCGGCCCTTCACCCGCCGCCAGCGGATGCCCGGTCGGCAGGGCGGCGAGCAGTCGCTCCCGGGCCGCGGGCCGGGAGCGCAGATCCGGTCCGGTGACCGAGGGCCGCACCAGGCCCAGGTCCAGGCTCTGCTCGGTGACGGCCTCCAGCTGGTCACGGGTGACCATCTCGCGCAGGGTGATCTCCGCGCCCGGCATGGCCGCACGCGCGATCTCCAGCAGTGTGCCGAGCACGGAGTGGGCGCTGGCCGCGGTGAAGCCGATGGCGATGCTCCCCGCCTCGCCCGTGGCCACCTGCTGGGCGGCGAGCACGGCGTGCTCGGACTGGCGCAGGATGCGGCGGGCCTCGGTGAGGAAGGCGCGTCCCGCGGGGGTGAGCCGCACCGAGCGGTTGGTGCGCTCCAGCAACTGGACCCGCAACTCGGTCTCCAGCAGCTGGATCTGGCGGCTCAGCGGCGGCTGGGTCATCTTCAGCCGCTCCGCGGCCCGGGTGAAATGCAGCTCCTCGGCGACCGTCACAAAGCTGGTGAGTTGCATGAGCGTGAACAACGATGCTCTCCCGGTATCAACGCATGCCAATTTTAAGTTAGACGTAGATCGTCCGGCGACCTTAGCTTGCAAAGGAGCTCGTCGGCCGCCCGGGGGCGGTTCCGACGACATCCACTCGCCCCGCACACGGGCTCATACACAGGGACAACACGTGGTGACCACATCGCATACGGCAACGCAGGCCGCGCAGCAGGCAGGTGAGGCGACCCTCGACCGGGTCTCCTGGATCCGAGTGTCCTCGGTCGTCCTTCCCCTGGCCACTCCCATCAGCGACGCCAAGGTGCTCACCGGGCGCCAGAAGCCGATGACGGAGGTGGCCTTCCTCTTCGTCGAACTCGCCACCGAGGAGGGACACGAGGGCATCGGCTTCAGCTACTCCAAGCGCGCCGGAGGGCCCGGCCAGTTCGCCCACGCCCGGGAGATCGCGCCCACCCTCCTCGGCGAGGACCCCAGCGACATCGCCAAGATCTGGACGAAACTGGTGTGGGCCGGCGCCTCCGTGGGCCGCAGCGGGCTGTCCACGCAGGCGATCGCGGCCTTCGACATCGCCCTGTGGGACCTCAAGGCCAAGCGGGCCGGGCTGCCGCTGGCCAAGCTGCTGGGCGCACACCGCGACACCGTCCGCTGCTACAACACCTCCGGTGGCTTTCTGCACACGCCGACCGAGCAGCTGCTGGAGAACGCGACGGCCTCCCTGGCCAGCGGAATCGGCGGTATCAAGATCAAGGTGGGCCAGCCGGACGGCAAGGAGGACCTGCGCCGGCTGACCGCCGTACGGGAGCACCTGGGCGACGACGTACCGCTCATGGTGGACGCCAATCAGCAGTGGGACCGGCCCACCGCACAGCGCATGGGGCGCGCCTTCGAGGAGTTCGGCCTGGTCTGGATCGAGGAGCCGCTGGACGCCTATGACGCGGCCGGTCACGCGGCCCTCGCCGCCTCGCTGGACACCTCCGTGGCCACCGGGGAGATGCTGGCCAGCGTGGCCGAACACTGGGAGCTGATACGCCACGGCGCGGCGGACATCATTCAGCCCGACGCACCGCGCATCGGTGGCATCACCCAGTTCCTCAAGCTGGCCACCCTCGCCGAGCAGCACCATCTGCAACTCGCCCCGCACTTCGCGATGGAGATCCACCTCCATCTCGCGGCCGCCTATCCGCAGGAGCCGTGGGTGGAGCACTTCGACTGGCTGGAGCCGCTGTTCAACGAGCGGCTGGAGATCCGCGACGGCCGGATGCGGGTGTCCGCACGGCCCGGTCTCGGCATCACCCTCAGCGAGCAGGCCCGCGCGTGGACGGGTGCCGAGGCGGAGTTCGGCGCCCGATAAGCCCGTTTCGCGCCCATGCCGGTCATGGATCCCATGGCCATACCCATTGACCGGCGGTGTTCACCCCTCTAGCCTCCATCTGCATATATAGACGGAGTGCATGTACGTGGACTCCTTGGCCCGTCTGGCAGCCGTTCGAGTCTCCGGCTCAACCGGCCGCAGTTCAAAGGGGAACTGAAGACATGCCTCTAGTCGTCGTCGGAATCAGCGTGGCGATCCTGCTGTTTCTCATGACCAAGCTGAAGCTCAACGGCTTCATCGCCCTGCTCCTCGTGGCCGTCGGCGTCGCGCTGGTGCAGGGGGTCGAGATGGAGAAGATCCCCGATGTCCTCGGAGAGGGCGTCGGGGGTCAGATCGGCGACACCATGCTCGTCGTCGGTCTGGGCGCCATGGTCGGCCGGGTCATGGGCGACTGCGGCGCCGCCCAGCGCATAGCCAACACCCTCATCGACACCTTCGGACTGCGCTGGGTCCAGGTGGCGATGGTGGTCACCGCCATGCTCATCGGCGTGACCATGTTCTACGAGGTGGCCTTCGTCATCATCGTGCCGGTGGCGTTCACCATCGTCCGGGTCACCCGCAAGAACCTGCTGTGGGTCGGCCTTCCGATGTCCATCGCCCTGTCCACCATGCACAGCTTCCTGCCGCCCCACCCCGGCCCCACCGCGGTGGCCTCGACCTTCCACGCCTCCGTCGGCCTGACGCTGTTCTACGGGCTGTTCATCGCCGTCCCGGCCGGTGCGCTGATCGCCCTGGTGTGGCCGCGCCTGCCGTTCGTCCGCCGGATGGACCCCGAGATCCCCAAGGGCCTGGTCAGCGAGCGCACCTTCACCGAGGAGGAGATGCCGGGCCTCGGCTGGTCCCTGTTCGTGGCCCTGGTCCCGGTGGTGCTGATCGCCGGCGCCGCGGTGACCGACATGGCCGCCTCCGGCGACAGCCCGGTCCTGCACTTCATCACCTTCATCGGATCCGCCCCGATCGCCCTGCTGCTGACCCTGCTGCTGGCGGTGTGGGCGTTCGGCCCCCGGATCGGCCGGAGCCTGTCCGAGGTCAGCGCCTCCTGCAACTCCGCCGCCCAGGCGATGGCGATGATCCTGCTGGTCATCGGGGCCGGTGGCGCGTTCAAGAATGTCCTGGTCGAGGGCGGGATATCCGACTACATCAAGGACCTCACCGACGACTGGTCCATCTCGCCGCTCATCCTCGCCTGGCTCATCGCCGTCGTCCTGCGGGTGGCGCTCGGATCCGCCACGGTCGCCGTGGTCACCGCCGCCGGTGTGGTGCAGCCGCTCCTGGAGAACAGCGGAGTCCAGCCCGAGCTGATGGTCCTGGCCGTCTCCTGTGGATCGATCGCCTTCAGCCATGTGAACGACCCCGGCTTCTGGATGTTCAAGGAGTACTTCAACCTCTCCGTCATCGACGCCATCAAGGCGCGCACCACCTACACCACCGTGCTCGCGGTCCTCGGCCTCGGCGGCGTGCTGGCCGTCGAGGCCGTCCTCGAAGCCTTTTGACGTATGATCTCCACCGACCCAAGGACGCCACGATGAGCCAGCCGACCGTCACCTCGTTCTCCGTCTACCCGGTAGCCGGCCGGGACAGCATGGAGCTGAACCTCTCCGGCGCCCACGGCCCCTACTTCACCCGCAACGTGGTGGTCCTCGAGGACTCCGAGGGCCGTACCGGACTGGGCGAGGTCCCCGGCGGTGAGAAGATCACCCAGACGCTGCGGGACGCCGAATCCCTCGTGGTCGGGGCGCGGGTGGGCGACTACAAGCGGGTGTTGCGCGAGATCGGGCAGCGGTTCGGCGACCGCGACGCCGGGGGCCGGGGCACCCAGACCTTCGATCTGCGCACCACCGTGCACGCCGTCACCGCCGTCGAGTCGGCCCTGCTGGACCTGCTGGGGCAGCATCTGGAGGTGCCCGTCGCGGCGCTCCTGGGCGACGGGCAGCAGCGGGACGCGGTACGGGTCCTGGGCTATCTGTTCTACGTCGGCGACCCCGACCGGACCGACCTGGAGTACGTCCGCGAGCCCGACGCCGACGCCGAGTGGTACCGCATCCGCCACGAGGAGGCGCTGACGCCCGAGGCGATCGTCCGTCAGGCCGAGGCCACCTACGACCTCTACGGCTTCGCGGACTTCAAGCTCAAGGGCGGGGTCCTGGAGGGGAACGAGGAGGTCAAGGCGGTACGAGCGCTCAAGGAGCGGTTCCCCGAGGCCCGTATCACCCTCGACCCCAACGGCGCCTGGTCGCTCCGCGAGGCGATCGAGCTGTGCCGGCCGCTGCTCGGCACGCTCGCCTACGCCGAGGACCCGTGCGGCGCCGAGGACGGCTACTCGGGCCGGGAGATCCTGGCCGAGTTCCGGCGCGCCACCGGACTGCCCACGGCCACCAACATGATCGCCACGGACTGGCGGCAGATGACCCACGCGCTGGCGCTCCAGTCCGTCTCCATCCCGCTGGCCGACCCCCACTTCTGGACCATGCAGGGGTCGGTACGGGTGGCCCAGCTCTGCCATGAGATGGGCCTGACCTGGGGCTGCCACTCCAACAACCACTTCGACATCTCCCTGGCGATGGTGGCCCACTGCGGAGCCGCCGCCCCGGGCGCGTACAACGCCCTGGACACCCACTGGATCTGGCAGGAGGGGCTGGAGCGGCTGACCGTCGAGCCGCCGCGGATCGCCGGTGGTGAGATCGCCATCCCGGACGCCCCCGGGCTGGGGATCCGGCTGGACCGCGACCGGCTCCTCGCCGCCCACGCCCTCTACCAGGAGAAGGCGCTGGGGGCGCGGGACGACGCGGTGGGCATGCGCTATCTCATTCCGGGCTGGACCTTCGACAACAAGCGGCCCTGCCTGGTGCGTTAGCGTGACCCGTCCGGTGGGTCGGACCGACCCACCGGATGCGCCTCGACCCGGATCGGGGCCGTACGGCTCAGACCTCCAGGTCGGCCTCGATCTTGCGCAGCTGGTGGCGTGCCATCGCCAGATTGGCCCGGTTCTTGTCCAGCGCCAGATAGAGGAAGAGGCCCTGGCTGTCCCGGCCCTTCAGCAGCCGGATCAGGTGGTACTGGCTGCCGAGGGTGATGAGGATGTCCTCGATGCTGTCCTGCAGACCGAGCTGCTCCATGGTCCGGGCCTTGGCGCGCACCACATCGGTGTTGCCCGCCGCGGCCACGGTCAGGTCGAGGTCCTTTCCTCCGCCCACGGTGCCGAGGGCCATCCCGCTGGAGTAGTCGACCAGCGCGGCGCCGAGGGAGCCCTCGATGGACGTCATCGCCTCTTTGAGCGCGGTCTGGGTGTTCGCCATGATCGTGGCTGTTCCTTTCGATGTCAGTGATGTCCGGTTGGATCTCGGCGCGCGGGTGCGCGCCGGGCGGGGGAGATCGTGGGGTCAGGGCTGCTCGGCCCTGCCGAGGGCGACGCCCACCAGATCGGCGAGACGGGCGCCCGAGCGCCGCGCCTCCATATGGAGGCGGCCGACGTTGGTGCGGTCACCGGCCAGTACGGTCAGCACGGCCGTGGAACCCACGGCGTAGGTGGCCACATAGCCGTTCTCACCGCGGACCAGCAGCTCGCGGAAGGCGCCCCGCCCGGTGGCACCCGCCAGCGACTGCGCCACCCCGAGGGCCGCGGCGGTCAGCGCCGCCACGCCCTCGGGCTCGACGGTGGCCGTGTCATGCGCCAGCACCACGCCGTCGCTGGTGGCGGCGAGGGCGCCGGTCACATGGGTCACCCGGGCCCGCAGCCGGCGCAGCTCCTCCAGCACTTCGGGCTCGGCGGTCAGCAGCCACTTGCGCTCCGTGCGCTGCCGCAGGGTGAGCCTCATGACGCCGCGCACGGGGCGGGCGGGGCGGTCGGGGGAATCACAGGGTTGCCTCCAAGGCGTCGCGGAGCCGACGCAGCAGGTCGATATCGGGATCGGTGAAGACGACGGCGCCGGGACCGCGGTCCGGGGCGGGCGGCGCGGAAGCGGCGTACCGGGCGGGCGGACCGGAGCGGTCCGGGTGTTCCGGACGCGTGGGGCGTGGGGTGGCGACATGGCCCGCCGCCGCCAGCCGCCGTATGTCGATCAGCGTGTGGAAGGCGGGACGGCCCAGCTCCCGGGCGATACGGGCCGGGGTGCGGACCCCGTCGGCCAGCGCCAGCACCGCGCGCTGACGAGGGGTGACGGCCGGGGCGCGGCCATCGGGGCGGCGCAGCACCACCGGCTCCGTGTCCACCTGCGGATACGGCCACAGGGCAGCCAGCAGCTTGCCGCGGCGACGGGTCTCGCGCTCGACGGCCACCGCGCCCACCGGGCGCACCGGCCCGAGCCAGTGGGCCGCGCCCCGCCGGAAGCCACGAGGGCCGCTGCCGTGCCCCAGCGCGAAGTACGCCGCGTCGAACAGCGCGCCCAGATGGCAGATCTCCAGCTCCGCGTCCGACAGCCGGCCGCTGTCGACGAGAAACCGCCCGACCCCACCGGCCCGGCCCGCCCGGCCCACCGCTTCCCGCCAGCTGTCGGCGGTCAGCCGCCCACCGGTGGTGAGCAGCACCTCGATCCCGGGGGCCACGGGGCTCTCGGCGTGCACCACCTGGCCGTCCCGGAGATAGACCGTGCCCGCGTCGCACAGCAGGGCGCCGCTGGCCCGCTCGGCGGCGAGCCCGGCGAGACTGGGGGCGTGTCCGGTCCGCGCCCCGGTCCGGTGCGGCAGGCTCATATCAGCGCCAGCCGCCCGCACATGTCGCGCAGCCGGATCCGGGCGAGCGCCAGATTCCCCTCCCGGCGGTCGAGCCACAGATAGAAGAAGACGCCGCTGTCGAAGGCCGTGTCGACGAAGCGCAGCAGGTGGTAGCAGGTGCGGGTGGTGACGATGACGTCCTCGACGGCGGGCTCGCCGTCCGTCTCGTCCGCGTCGGCGCCGCTCTTGCCGCTCCCGGGGCCGAGCGCGGCGAACGCCCGCTGTTCGGCGGCCATCCGGGCCAGCTCCGCCGTCTCCGCCGCGGTGGCCTCGGGGTCCTCGTCGCGCACCTCGCCGACCATGCCGAGCGCGAGTCCGCTGGTCCACTCGATCACGGCGGCTCCGCGCGCGCCGTTCACGGTCATCGCTTCCAGTAAGCACTCGTCGATTCCGGGCATGCGGCCTCCCCTCCCTGCGTCACCCATGGCGGGCGCCCACCGGTGGCGCTTCGCCAGTGACGGTGAGGTTACGCAGGGTTCAGCTGTTGGGGGTCAAATCCAGTAATACCCGGAAATAGCGGGCGGCCCGTAGTAGGGTCCGCCGCCCCATGGGCCCCGTAGATTCCGGCGGCCCCGGCCGGAGACGGCGCCGGGCCCGGTCATCGACCCTCCGGATGATTCCTAGCGGGTCCGGGGCCGCCGGGCCACAGGCGGGCGGGCGCATATTCCACCGTCCTATTGCAGGCGTGGTGGATGGGTCAGTAGACGGTCGTGCGATGGTCGAGTACGCATTCGCGGGGAGCCGGGACGCGGCGCGGTGCCCGCCGGGGGTGGTCATGAGGCTCTTCCGGAGCCGTTTTCCCACCCCCGCGGCGCACAGAGTGGCGCGATTTGACGGTACCGATGTGGCGGAAACCGCCCGCGTTTCACCCGGCTTGTCTGCGCTCTCCTGACGGTGCGTTACGGAACGGCGGGCGCGGCGGGGGAGGAGGTGGCGCCCGGAGTGGTCGGGGAGGCCGAGGAGCCCGGCGCGTCGTCGACCGGGGCGGGCGGGGACGGCGTGGGCGGTTCGCCCTTGCCCTCGAGCGAGGCCGGCTTCTTCAGGACGACCATGGGCTCACCGGGCTTGGGCATCACCGGCTTGGTGAAGTTCGGGCCCTGGGTCGGGGTCGCGGTGATCTGGCCGGGAAGCTTCTGGTAGTCCACCATCCCGGTGTTCTCCATCTGCGTGATGTGGTCCAGCACCGTGGTGTTGGCCTGGTTGGCGAGCTGACGCACCAGGGTGTTCTTGGTGGTCGCCCGGATCTTGGCGATGGAGCTGAAGATCTGGCCGTGGGTGATGCGCAGGATCTGGGCCATCTGGCCGTCGAAGTTCTTGCCCGTGGCGGCCGTCAGGGTGTCCAGGAACCCCTGCTGCTGCGGCGTGGGTTTGTTGGGCAGGGTGATGCCGAGTTTGGGCGCGATGTCCCGTGAGGCGTCGTCCAGGTTCGCATGCCCCACGATCAGATGCTCACCGGCCGTCTTCACCGCCGCCGTGGTGCCCTTCTTCAGGGCCAGCTCGCCGACGGGGTACTCCCACAGTCCGGCGAGCCGGACCTTGACCACGAAGTCCCGGTCGGCGCCGGTGAGCGGTCCGTACTGCGTCGAGCTCGTCTTCGCCAGGTTCGTCTGGTTCGTCTGCTGCACACCCGTCAGGACGGGCGACATGATCACGCCGAGGGTGACCACCACGGAACCTATGAGGAGGGAGGTACCTGTCACGAAGTACCGGGATCGCATAGAGCCTCCTGGCGGGGACGCCGGTCGTTGTGCGGAGCAGTGTCTGCCCGTGCTTGCACCGGCGAATACGGATCACGAGGGCCCTCTGCTCAATGGCCTGGCGGCTGTTTATATATCTTTGGACCGTTACTTACCGCCGCATATGGCCTATCTCACAGCCACCTCCCGAGCGCTCCTGGCTGAGGACGTCCACCAGCCGCTGGAGAGCCGGGTTGGGGCTGTCGGGGCTCCAGCAGGCGTGGAGGGTGACGGAGTGGGCGTCGGCCGGGGCCAGTTCGCGGTAGCGGACGCCGTGGACGCCCATGGTCATGATCGAGCGGGGGATCAGGGCGCAGCCCAGGCCCGCGCGGACCAGGGCGAGCATGGTGGGGACCTGGGAGGTCAACTGGCTGACCGCGTAGCGGTCCACGCCGATCATCGCGGCGCAGATGTCGTGCAGATAGCGGGAGCCCTCGGGGCTGTACCCGATGTAGTCATCGGCCACGTCGGTCAGGGCGACGGGGGCGTCGGCGTCGTCATGGGCCAGCGGATGGCCGGAGGGCACCGCGAGGACGAGGTCCTCGGAGTGGACCAGGAGCGACGCGTACCCCTCGGGGATGGGCGGCCGCACCAGACCCAGGTCGATGCGCAGCTCCGAGAGGGCGGCGAACTGATCGGGGCTGACCAGCTCGGTCAACTCGACGGTGACGTCGGGGAGGTGCCGCTTCACCAGGTCCAGCACATCGGCCAGGATGGCGTACGCGCCGATCGCGGTGAAGGCCAGCCGCAGGGTGCCGGTGCGGCCCTCGGCGGCGCGGCGGGTGGCGGTCGGCGCGGCGTCCAGCAGGGCCAGCACCCGGTGGCAGTGGTCGAGGAAGACCCGGCCCGCCGCGGTGATCCGGGCGCCTCGTCCGGTGCGCTCGAACAGGACGACGTCCAGGGCGCGTTCCAGCGCCTGGATCTGACGGGTCAGCGGGGGCTGGGTCATGTTGAGACGGGCGGCGGCTCGGCCGAAGTGCCGCTCCTCCGCCACCGCCACGAAGCCGCGGAGCTGCTGCAGGGAGAGGTTCATACCCTCACGGTATGGGGCGATGCGAAAGTGGGCTTGGACGGGCATGGCGGCGCGCCCCTACGGTCATGACGACCGCCACAGGGCAGATCCGCGCCGATCCCGTCCGAGGAGCCAGGTTGTCCAGACTCGCCGTCGCCATGACCCCCCAGCGTGCCGCCGATGTGATCAGCGCCGATGCCCGGCGGCTGATGGAGAAACGATACGAGGTGAGCTGGGCCGATGAGCCGCTGACCGCGGACGCGGTGACCCGGCTCGCCACCGGCAGCGATGTGCTGCTGACCAGCTGGGGCACGCCCCGTCTGGACCGGGCGATCTGGGCCGGTGGCGGTGGCCCCCGGGTGGTGGCACACGCCGCCGGGACGGTGAAGAAGCTCATCGACCGCGAGGTGCTCGACCAGGGCGTCGCGGTCTTCTCGGCCGCCGGGCGGATCGCCTGGTCCGTGGGGGAGTACTGCCTGGCGGCGATGCTCACCCTGGCCCGCCGGCTGCCGCTGTTCGACACCGCGATGCGCGCGGGCGGCTGGAAGCAGAGCGGCTTCCGGGGCGGTGAGCTCACCGGCCGGCGGGTGGGCATCCTCGGCGCGAGCTCCACGGCCCGCGCCCTGATCACCCTGCTCAGGCCGTTCCGCTGCGATGTGGTGGTGTACGACCCGTATCTGGACCCGGAGGCGGCCGCCGGGCTGGGGGTGCGGACCGCCACGCTCGAGGAGGCGCTCGGCTGCCCGTTCGTCTCCGTCCATGTGCCCGATCTCCCCGACACCCGTGGGCTGGTGAGCGCCCGGCTCATCGAGCGGATCCCCGACCACGCCGTGGTCGTCAACTCCGCCCGGGGACCGGCCGTCGACCAGGGCGCGCTGCTCGAACAGGTGCTGGCGGGGCGGCTGTTCGCCGCGCTGGACGTCTTCGACCCCGAGCCGCCGCAGCTCGGCGAGTCCGTGCTGCGCTGCCCGCATCTGCTGCTCACCCCGCATATCGCCGGGGACACCGTGGACGGGCATCTGGCGCTGGCCGGATATGTGATGGCGGATGTGGCCGACTGGCTGGACAAGGGCGTCCGCGGTCCGAGCTTCGTGGACCCCGCCTCCTGGCCCATCGCCGCCTGACCGGGTGCCCCAGTGCCGGCGTCGGCGGCACAGCCCGCCGCCGCGCGCCCCCGCGCTCCGCATTCGGCCGCTTGCGTCATCGACCTCATGTCAGGAGTCACTTCACCATGTCGCGTATCACGGCGGTCGAGGTCTTCCCCGTGGCCGTGCCGTTCGCCCGGCGGTTCGTGCTGGGCAGCGGCGCCGTCGGCACCCCCGACCAGGCGGGGTCGGTCATCTTCGTCAAGCTGACCACCGAGGACGGGGTCGTCGGCTGGGGCGAACAGCGCGCCCTGCCCAGCTGGAGCTATGAGACCGCCGAGACGATCGCCGTGGTCATCAAGCGCCATCTGGCCCCCATCCTCCTCGAACTCACCCCGTTCGACGTGGAGTTGTTCCACGCCCGGGCGAGCCGGCGGATGAGCCCCTCGGTGTCCAACGGCTTTCCGTTCGCCCGCGCCGCGGTGGACATCGCCCTGCACGACGCCGCCGGCAAACTGGCCGGGCTGCCGGTCCACGCCCTGCTGGGCGGCAAGCTCCGGGACACGGTGCCGCTCTGCTCGGCCATCGGCGTGGGCGAGCCCGCCGCCGTCCGCGAACACGCCCAAAAGTCCTCGGACTACACCGCCTACAAGGTGAAGATCGGCGGCGATCCCGCGGCGGACACCGCGGCCATCACCGCCGTCGCCGAGGTCGCCGCGGGCAAACCCCTCTGGCTGGACGCCAATCAGTCCTACCGGCCTGCCGCCCTCACCCGCCTGATGGACGCGGTGCGCGAGGTGCCGCACCTCCACTGCGTGGAACAGCCCGTACCGGGCACCGACACCCTCGCCCTGCGCCGGGTGCGGGACCTGATCGGCCTGCCGGTGGCCATCGACGAGGGCAGCTTCACCGCCCAGGACCTGGCCCGCACCCTCCGCCTGGACGCCGCCGATCTGGTGGTCGTCAAGATCTGCAAATCCGGCGGGCTGCGCAACGCCCTGAAGACCGCCCAGGTCGCACTGGCGGGCGGCCTGGAGGTGCTGGCCAGCGGGCTGACCGACTGCGGTATCGGCTTCGCGGCCGCGCTGCACCTCTTCAGCCAGCTGGAACTGGCCCTGCCCGCCGAACTGAACGGACCGGAGCTGCTGGCCGACCTCTACGTGGCGAACCTGGACATCGTCGCGGCCACCGCCACCGTCCCCTCCGGTCCCGGTCTCGGCGTCGAGGTCGACGAGGAACGCATCCGCGCCGAATCCCTGGACCTGGCCTGGTCCTGAACACCCGCGCACCCAGCCCCAGCAGCGAGGAGACGACGATGTCTTCCAGCCTTTCCCGGCGTGCTCTGCTCAAGGGGGCGGCCCTCGGCGGGCTCGCCACCACGGGAGCCCTCAGCGGCTGCTCCTCCGGTCCGCCGCCCGGCACGGCCACCTGGTCGATGTGGTCCAGCAGCCCGGAGGAGAACCGGGTCTGGGCCGACTTCGGGGCTTATGTCGAGCGGCGCATGCGCGTCAGATCGGCCTCGACCCTCACCCCTTCCGACGGCTACCCCACCAAGCTCGACCTGCAACTCGTCAGCGGAACGGCCGGCATGGTCACCGCCCTGAACGGCTGGCTGATCCCCACCTATGCCTCACGTGGCGCACACCGGCCGCTGGACGATCTCATCGCCGCCGACCCCGACTTCGACCTGGACGACTTCTACCCCGCCATCCGGTCCATCTCCTCGTTCGCCGGCCACACCTACGCCATCGGCTTCGACGTGGCGCCGACCGTGCTCTACTACAACAAGACGCTGCTGGAGCGGAACGGCGTCGATCCGCCGTCCCCGACCGAGCCCATGAGCTGGGACACCTTCCGGGATCTGACCATCGAGCTGAGCAAGCCGAAGGACCAGTACGGCTTCACCTGCGCCCCGACCATCGACGACCTGGTGTCCTGGATCTACTGCGCCGGTGGCGACGTCCTCGACGGGGACCGCGACACCAGCCCCCTGGACGCCCCCGAGTCCCTGCGGGCCATCCACTACGTGGTCGACCTGTTCGTCAAGGACCGGGTCACCCCACCGATCGACAACCTGGTCGCCCAGAACGCCTCCGGCGCCTCCCTGGCCAACTTCCTCCAGGGCAACGTGGCCTTCATGCAGAACGGCCCCTGGCAGGTGCTCAACGTCCGCAAGGCCTCCTTCGAATGGGACATCGTGCCCTTCCCCGCCGGACCGGCCGGATCCATACCACGGGTGTCGGGCTCCGGCTTCGCCATCCCCTCGGGCGTCAAGGACGACGACCTCGACCTGGCGTGGCGGCTGCTGAAGACCCTCACCAGCACGGGCGCGCTCGACATCTACGCACGGGCCGGGCGCAACAACCCCGCGCGGCTCTCCGCCGCGAGCGCCTTCGCACCGCCGCCCGCCAACCTCGGCATCGTCCAGCGGATCCTGAAGGGCGAGGTCGCCGGCGGCCATCCCTTCAACGTCACCACCAACTGGAACCGCGTCCGGCTGCTGCTGGGCCAGGACCTGCCCCGGGCCTTCCTCGGCCAGGTGAGCGTCCGCGACGCGATCGACGGTGTGATGCCACGGCTGAACGCCCTGATGCGCCAGCACCGTGACGCCGTCCGCCAGGCCACCTGAGGAGGACCACGATGGCTGTCGAAACCCCCGCCGCGGCGACCGCGGCCCCACGGCCCGCCCCGCGTGGCCCGCTGCGCCGTCCCCGGTTCCGGCGGCACGGCTCCGAGACGCTCGCCGCCTGGCTGTTCCTCCTGCCGAGCCTGGCCGGGTTCCTGGCCTTCACCGCCGGTCCCGTGGTCGCGGCCGGGGTGATCTCGCTGCTGGACTGGAACCTGTTCAGCCCACCCCACTTCATCGGGCTGGACAACTTCGCCCGGCTCGGCCCGGACGCCACCTTCTGGTCGGCGCTTCTCAACACCGCGTACTTCACCTTCGTCAGTGTGCCGCTGACGCTGCTGGTCAGCCTGGGCCTGGCGCTGCTGCTCAACCAGGGGCTGCGGCGCATGGCGGTGTTCCGGTCGCTGCTCCTGCTGCCCTACGCGACGATCACCGTGGCGGTGGCCTTCGTCTGGGTCTGGCTCTACATCCCGCACGACGGGCTGATCAACGCGGTGCTCGGCGGCTTCGGGATCGACGGCCCGGCCTGGCTGATCTCGGACGACTGGGCGATGCCCGCCCTCATCCTGATGAGCGTCTGGAAGAGCTTCGGCTTCGGCATGGTGATCTTCCTCGCCGGGCTCCAGGCCATCCCACAGCAGCTCTACGAGGCGGCCAGGGTGGACGGTGCCTCGCCCTGGCGGACCTTCCGCGCGGTGACGCTGCCCCTGCTGTCGCCCTCGGTGTTCTTCACCGTGGTCACCTCGATCATCGGCTCCTTCCAGGTCTTCGACCAGGCGCTGGTGATGACGGACGGCGGGCCGGGAACCAGCACCACCACGCTCGTGATGTACATCTACCGGACCGGATTCCAGAACTACGAGCAGGGCTACGCGGCCGCGCAATCGATGGTGCTGTTCGCCTTCATCGTCGTCATCACCGCGGCGCAGTTCCTGCTCCAGCGGAGGCTGGTGCACTATGACCTTTGACGTGCCCGCGCTCGCGGCCCTCCGCCGCTCGCCGGTGGCGGCCCGGCGGCTGCTGGTGTTCACCTGTTTCCTGGTCACCGCGGTCACCCTGACCCCCATCGTGATGATGGTGCTGGTGGCCTTCCAGTCCGACGCCGAGTCGATGGCGGCACGGCCGTCGTTCTGGCCCGGCAGCTGGCATCCGGAGAACATCGGCCGCGCCTTCGACCTCGTCCCGCTGGGCCGCTACCTGCTGAACACCGTCTTCTTCGCCGGTGGTACGGCGCTGCTGGAGACGGTCACCGCGGCGCTGGCCGCGTACGCCTTCGCCCGGCTGCGCTTCCGGGGCCGGAGCGTGCTGTTCGGCGTGTATCTCACCACCTTGATGATCCCCTCGCAGGTCACGCTGATCCCGCAGTTCATCCTGGTGGCGAAGTTGCACGGGGTGGACACCTGGCCGGGCATGATCCTGCCGCACGCCTTCACCGCGCTCGGGGTGTTCCTGCTCCGCCAGTTCTTCCTGGGCGTGCCCCGCGACTACGAGGAGGCCGCCCGCCTCGACGGGGCGAACCGGTGGCAGACGTTCATCCGGGTGATCGTCCCGCTCGCCGTCCCGGCCATCGCCACCCTGGCGGTGTTCAAGTTCATCAGCCAGTGGAACAACCTGCTCTGGCCGCTGGTGATATCCAACAGCGACTCCACCAGGACCGCGGCGGTCGGCCTCCAGGTGTTCCAGTCCACCAACGGCACCCAGTGGAATCTGCTGCTGATGGCGGCCGCCATCACCACCGTGCCGCTCATCGTGCTCTTCTTCCTCACCCAGCGCTGGTTCGTCAAAGGCATCACCATGAGCGGACTCGGAGGCCGCTGACACCATGACATTTCTCTGGTCCGTGTTCACCAAACCCTGGGCCACGCTGCCCGGAGACACCCTGGGCCGGCTGGTGTCCGGCCTCGGCTTCACCGGCGCCGAGGTCCCGGTCCGGGACACCGCGTACGTCACCCCGGGCGACGCCGGACGGCTGCTGCCGGAGTTCACCGCGCGGCTGCGGGCGGAGGGCGTCGAGGTGATCAGCGTCGCGAGCGATCTCCGCGAACCCGTCTTCGCGGCCTGCCGGGAGGCGGGCGTGCCGATGATCCGGGTCATGGCCGAACTGGGCCCCGACGGCTACGCCGCCTCGGTCCGGCGGGTACGGCGACGGCTGGAGGAGGCGGCGCCGCTCGCCGAGGGTTACGGCGTCCAGGTCGGGGTGCAGCCGCACCACGGGCGCTATGTGTCCTCCGCGCTGGGCGTGATGGACCTCCTCGACGGCCTGCCGGTGCAGCACTTCCGCGTCGTCTGGGACGCCGCCCATGACGCGCTGGCGGGTGACGATCCTCGGGTCACCCTGCCGCTGGTCGCCGAGCGGCTGGGCATCGTCAACCTCAAGAACGCCATCCATGTGCGCACCGAACCGGCCGGTGAGGCCGTCGGCGGGCACTGGAAACCCTGGTTCGTCCCCGGCCCCGAGGGGCTGGCCGACTGGTCGGCGGCGCTGGGGCGACTAGCGGAGCTCGGCTATACGGGCCCGGTGTGTCTGTCCGGGCAGTACTCCGACCCCGGTGTCCCGGTGGAGAAGCGCCTGGTGGCGGATCTGGCCGCGGCACGCGGCGCGGCGGGCGCCGCATGACCGGGCCTCCTCGGCGCCGCCGTACGACCGGGCCTCCTCGGCGCCGCCGCATGACCGGACGTCGTCCGTCCCGGTAAGAGCCGGAGGACGTATCCCGGGGGGAGCGGGAGAACCCCGCGCCCCCGCTCCCCCCGGCTCCTCCTCCCAGAGGCTCCTACGGCAGGCCGCCCGGCTCCGGGCCCCGGTAACCCGCCCGGGACGAGGCGTCGATGCCCACCTCGTAGCGGATACCGGGGTGGAGGGTGTTGCCGTCGACCCGGGCGCCGGTCGAGCGGTGGGCGAGGCCGATGGCGTGGTGGGTGGGGGCGGCGAACTCATTGCCGGTGATGGTGGCGTTCCGCACGTCCTCGAACATCAGGGCCTGGCAGGCGCGCAGCGTCTCGCAGTGGTTGCCCCTGATGGTGAAGTCGCCGGTGGTGCCCCGGCCGTCGCCCTCGCCGTCGTTGGGGCCCTCGGCCATCAGGCACATGTTGTCGATGTCCTCGCAGCGGTTGTTCTCGATGCGGACACGGTGGCTGGGCGGGGTGTCGCTGGCGAAGGTCTGCATGCAGTCGGCGTGCCGGCCATGGCTGTTGTCCGTGTCGCGGACGGTGTTGTGCGCGATGGTCAGATCGTCGCCGAAGAACCGGATGCCGTCGCCGTCCCCGCCCCTCGGGCCGATCACGGTGTTGTTCCGCACGGTGAGGCGGTGGCCGGTCAGCTCGATCCCGGGCGCCTCAGGCCGGACGGACCGGAACCCGTCCACGATCACATCGTCGGCCCCGACGGTGATGCCGTCCACGGCGTCCCCGCCCCCGGCGTAGGTGATCGGGCGCTCCCGGCTCCCGCCCTTGGTGATGACCAGCCGCCGCCGGGACAGATCGCCGTCGAAGCAGACGGTGTCACCCGGCTTCGCCCGGCGCGCCGCCTCCCGCGGGGTGGCGGCGTGCAGGGTGCAGCGCTCGGTCCCCTCCCCGGTGGTGAGCGACGCCGTCGGCGCGGCGGCGCCCCGCTCCTGGGGCCATGACGGACGCGCCAGGGCGGCCAGGAGCGCGAGGACCGAGACGGCGAGGAAGCCGAGGACGAGTCTCCAAGTGATCCGCATGGCGGGACCGTAGAGCGGAACCCCGGGGACCGGTCCCGTCGTCAGCCGTGCACCGCCGGCCTCCGGTTCACCCCACCGTCACCGTACGCCCCTAGGTTCACCCCGACACATGGAAGGGCGTGATCCCCGATGGAGACGCACAGAGCGCAGCGAAAGAGATTCAGATGCCGGCCGGCGCTGGTCGGCGGGGGAGTGGCGATGGCGATCGGCGCGCTGCTCGCCCCGCTCGTCGAGGCCCCCGCGGCGAGCGCGGCGCCACGGGCCGACGAGGTACGGCACCCCGTCGACCACGTGGACCCGCTGATCGGCTCCGCGGGCGGTGGCAACACCTACCCCGGTGCCACCCTGCCGTTCGGCATGATCGCCTGGTCCCCGACCAGCACCACCGGCGACCAGACCAACACCGCGGCGGCCAACGGCTATTCGTACGACACCACCCGGGTCCGGGGCTTCAGCCTCACCCATGTCAACGGCGCGGGCTGCCACCCCGGAGCCGCGGGCGATGTGCCGATCATGCCGTTCGTGGGCGAGGTCGACAGCTCTCCCACCGCCGACACCAAGGACCAGAAGTACGCCGCCACCTTCTCGCACGAGAAGGAGAAGGCCGAGCCCGGCCACTACCGGGTGGGGCTCGACTCGGGCGCGACCGCCGATCTCGCGGTGAGCCGGCGGGCCGGTGTCGCCGACTTCTCCTTCCCCCGGGACGCCCCGGCCCGGCTGCTGTTCCGCACCTCCAACTCGCTCAACGGCAGCGAGGACGCCCACATCGAGATCGACCGCGAGCGCCACGAGGTCACCGGCTGGGTGCTCACCGGCGCGTTCTGCGGACGGCGCGCCAACGGCGGCGAGAACAACCGCAAGACCTACTACCGCCTCTACTTCCAAGCCTCGTTCGACCGCGCCTTCTCCACCGTGGGCACCTGGGAGAACGACCGGCTCTCACCCGGCGACACGACCGCCGACGGTGGCGAGGGCTATCTCACCGGCGCCGACCGGGCCGGGCGCGGCTCCGGCGGATACGTGGGCTTCGACACCGCCCGGGACAACGATGTCCGGATGCGGCTCGGCATCTCGTACGTCTCCCTCGCGGGCGCCGAGGCCAACCTCCGCGCAGAGATAGCGCCCCGGGCGAGCGTCGCCGACGTGGCCGCCGCGGGACGGGCCGCCTGGGACCGCCGGCTGCGCGCCATCCGGATCAGCGGCGGCGGTGAGCCCCGCCGCACCGCGTTCTACACCGCCCTCTACCACGCGCTCCAGCAGCCCAACCTGATCAGCGACACCGACGGCCGCTACCCGGGCATGGATGGCACACCGCACCGCGTCGAGCGCGGGCAGACGGCGCAGTACAGCAACTTCTCCGGCTGGGACCAGTACCGCGCCCAGGTGCAGCTGCTCGCCCTGCTCCAGCCCGAGGTCGCCGGGGACTTCGCCCAGTCGCTGTACAACTTCGCCCGGCAGAACGGCGGGGTGTGGGACCGCTGGGTGCACATCAGCGGCGCCACCCATGTGATGACCGGCGACCCCTCCGCCGCCACGCTCGCCACCTTCTACGCCATGGGGGTACGGAACTTCGACGCCAAGGGCGCCTTCGACTCCCTCTACCGCCAGGCCACCGTCCCCCACCCCGACGGGCTCTCCGACAAGGGCTGCCCGGGGCAGTGCGAGGGCCAGCGCCCGGGCCTCGCCCAGTACCTGGAATCCCGGTACGCCGCACAGGACGCCTGCCACTGCTGGGGCGGCGCCGCGGAGACCCTGGAGGACTCCGTCGCCGATGACGCGCTCGCCCGCTGGGCCCGGCTGCTCGGCCGCACGAAGGAGGCCGATGAGCTCGGCGCACGCGGTGGCTACTGGCGCAATGTGTTCAACCCCCAGGCCACCGGCGCGGCGGGCTACATCCAGGCCAGGAACCGCGACGGCTCCTGGGTGACCCCCTTCGACCCGGCGTCCGACCGGGGCTTCGCCCAGGGCAGCGCCGCCACGTACACCTGGATGGTGCCGCAGGACGTCCAGGGGCTCGCCGAGGCCATGGGCGGCCGCGAGAAGGCGGCGGCCCGGCTGGACGGCTTCTTCCACAAGCCCGACGGCTCCTGGTCGGTCCGCGGCGGCGACCCGCTCCGCTACGACCCCACCAACGAGCCGGGCATCCACGCCCCCTGGCTCTACAACGCGCTCGGGCAGCCCTGGAAGACCCAGGAGACCGTGCGCCAGATCGTCACCACCGTCTACGGCACCGGGCCAAAGGGGCTGCCCGGCAACGACGACCTGGGCACCATGTCCGCGTGGTACGTGTTCGCGGCGCTCGGCCTCTATCCGCAGGCCCCGGGGCGCGCCGAGGCACTGCTCACCGGTCCGCTCTTCCCGCGCGCGGTGATCGCCCCGGCGGGGCAGCGGCGCGCCCTGACCATCGACGCCCCGGACGCGTCCGACACCCACCCCTATGTGCACGCGGTGCGGGTGAACGGCCGGCCGCACGACACCTCATGGCTCGACGGCTCCGTCGTGCGCCGGGGCGGTTCGCTCTCCTTCGACCTGGCCGACCGGCCCGGCACCGGCTGGGCCACCGACCCGGGGCGGCTGCCCCGCTGACGCGTTAGGCCGTCGCGTCGGCGAACGTGTCGGCGCGGATATGGGTCATGGGTCGGCCCATCACCCGGTACCTGCCGTTGGGCACCCGGTCGGACCGGGAGACGTGCACGGTGAGCGGGCCGGCCCACTCATAGCCCTTGTCCTCCGCGTGGCGCATCAGATGGTCCGTCAGCTCCTGCCCCACATGACAGCCACGCCGGGTGAGCTCCTCGTGGACCGCGTCGGCGAGCTCGACGTCATAGACGTTGGGCACGACCACCCGGGTCGGTCCGCACACCACGGTGTGGCTGTCGCATTCACGTTTCAGCGCGCCGAGGAGTTCGACGGGTTCGCTGCGGACCACCTTGGCGAGCAGCGATGCCTCCCAGCGCTCTATCGCCCGTTCCCATCGGTTCAGCGTCTGCATGCCCTCCCGCGTTCCCGAAATGGATCACCTCATGCCCTGATCGGCGCGGCTCACCGTCAGCGGCGTCGCTCACCGTCGCTACGGCTCCGCCGGAGCGTGAAGGTGTCCACGGGCTCGATGCGGCCGTAGAGCCCGGTGACCGCGTAGTAGGTCACCGACATGGTGGTGGGGCCGCCCGGCTCGGTGCCGGGGTCGACGGTGAACGCGGCGAAGCCGTAGGGGTTCACCCGGTCGCGCACCGCCGACCACGGGGCCGCCTCCGTCACATAGACCGGGGTCTTGTGGCCGTTCGCACCGGCCTCGCCCACCCCGGTGATGACATTGCACCGCGGGGTGTCGAACAGGACGTCCATCGACGGGACCGAGGTGCCACCGCCGCCGATGACCATGTGCACCGTTCCCCCGGTGGTGTCCACCAGATCGGTGCGGGTGGCGGCGGGGGTCGGCGTCATCGTGTCGTTGGGCTCCCGGCCGCGGATCGGGTGGGAGCGCTCGTAGTGGTGTTCATGGCCGCAGACGACCAGGTCGACGCCGTAACGGTCGAAGAGCGGCAGCCACTCCTGCCGGATGCCGAGGTCGGCGCCGTTGCCCGGGTGGTCGGCCGTGGAGACGACCACCTGGTGCATGACGACCACGATCCAGTCGATGTCCCGGTCGGCCCGGGCCCGGGTGAGCTCGGCCTCCAGCCAGCGCCGCTGGGCCCCGCCGGAGTAGCCCCGCACATAGGTGTTTCCGGCGTCCTGAAGGGCCACGTCGTCATTGGCCAGGCTCACGACGCGCACCGAGCCGGCGGTGAAGGCGTACCACAGCCCCTGGGTCTCGTCGTCGCCGCCGTTGCCGGGCAGCGCGAAGTACGCCTGGTAGGCGGCGAATCCGATCGGCCCGTTGCCCAGCTCGTTCTCGTGGTTGCCGGCCGCGGGCATCCACGGCCGGAACCGCGAGGACCGGCTGGTCATGTCGAACCAGTCCGCCCAGGTGCGCAGCCGGTCCTCGGACAGATTGGCGTAGCACAGATCGCCGTTGATCAGGTGGAACAGGGGCGCGACCCGCTCGACGGCGGTGGTCACGTCGTTGGCGTACGGCGAGCCGAGGTTGTCGTTGAGATAGGTGAGCTTCTCGGTGATCTTCGGCGGCTTGGGTCCGTTCAGCTTGCCCACCGTGGGCGTGCCCTGGTCGCCGAAGCTGGTGAAGGTGAACGGCGCCCGGCCGCCCGGCCCGGTGCGGAACGACCCCGCCTCCGGGGTCGCCCCGTCGTGGACGGCGGCGTAGACGTAGTCGGTGCCGGGGCGCAGCCGGCTCAGCCGGGCGTGGTGTACATACAGGCTCTGCTGGGACTTGGCGTCCCGGTAGAAGGTGGTCCGCGCGGTGACCTCGGTACCCATGCCGTGGGACGGGGTGCCGAGCATGACACGCGGCCGTTTCACCGGGACCGGCGTCTGCCAGGACACCACGACCTCCCGGGCGGCGTCGGCCCCGAACTGCAGATGCGGCCCGCTCACCGGTGGCATCCCGGACCCCTCCGGCCGGGTCCACAGCACCGGCGAGGCCGCCACCGCCTGCTGCTGGGACAGATACGTGCCCGCACCGGCCGCCGCGGCGCCCGCCACGCCGAGCAGCCCCCGGCGGCTCACCCGGGACGTGGTCGATGCGGTGGCCGGGGCCGCCGATCTGGTGGCCGACGCTGCCGATGTGGTGGCCGTGTTCTTCGGTGTCGTCGTCATGGGGCGAAGCTCCCACGCGCCCGCCGTCGCCGGACACCGTGGCGCCGTGAACAGCGGCCCACGGCGGGCTACCGGCGGGCGACCGGACGGCGAACCCCGACAACCATCTCGATGGACGGTGGCGGATGTGCGTTGCCAGGGGCGGTGGCGGCACCGCACGCTGGTGTCCGTGAGCGATCGGGACGAGGAGCTGCGCGGACTGGACGCGGTGCTGCGGGAGCTGCGCCACGCCCGTTACGGGCTGTACGGACCGCTGGTGCGGGAGCGCTTCCTGGACGGGCTGCCCGAGGGCGTCACCCCGACCGGCTACCGGGTGCTGCGCTTCGTCGAGGCCAGCACCCCGCCGCCGCCCACCGTGTCCGACATCGCCGCCCTGCTGCTGTCCGACCGGGCCCGCGCCGTGCGGGTCGTGGACCGGCTGGTGGCGGCGGGGCTGGTGACCCGGGTGCGGGACACCGTGGACCGGCGGATGCGGAGGGTGGCGCTGACCGACACCGGACGCCGCCATGTCGCCCTGGCGGCCGCCCGGCGGACCCGGCTGCTGGGCGAGGCCATCGCGGACTGGCCGGACGAGGACCTCGCCCGGCTGACGGACTACCTGGAGCGGCTCAACGCCTCCGTGGCCCGCCATCTGCCGATGTCCGGGGAGCCCGAAGGCTCCGGCGATCGGTGACGCGGGGCCGGGGCGACCCGGCCCCGCGTCACCGCCGCGGGTGTGCCGCGTCGCGCGAGGGGCCGTCGGCTACGCCTTGGACGCCCGGAAGTTCCGGAACAGCAGATAGGTGTCGAGGATGTCCGACGAGGCGCTTTCGACCGAGCGGTAGATGCCCCACTTGGGCCGCTGGTAGTCGTCCTGGTCGGGCATCTTCACATTGGACATGCTGCCCTGGACCGCCACCGGGGCGCCGGACCCGGTGCCGTTGCGCACCACGCAGGCCGCCTTGCCGTTCGAGCCGACGGTGAACGTCCACTCGATGGTGATCCACTTGTTGCGCAGCGGTGCCAGATTGGTCGAGGCGATGTCCGGTGAGCCGGAGTTGGCGTACGCACGGGCCCGCAGCAGCTCCGTGCTGCCGCTGCGGCCGAGGTCCAGGGTGATGTACGGACCGCCGTTGTCCACCGGGGTCTTGGTCTGGAAGATGTGGGTGAACTTGCTGGTGCCGTGCAGCGAGGTGGGCATGAACATCTCGTAGCTGAGGCTCCACGTCTCACCGTCGCGCATCTTCACGGTGGAGCCGCCCTGCACCATGCCCTTGGACTCGGTGCGCTGGCGGTCGCCGTCCCCGGTGGTGTCCCGGTCGTCCTTCCAGATGTTGAAGCGGTAGTGGTCACCGCCCTCGACGATCACGTACTTCCGGTCGGGGTGAGCGCCGCCGCGGTCGGCCTCGATGCCCTCGAACGCCTTGAGCCCGTCGCTGGACGGGTCAGGGTGCCAGAGCAACTGCGCGGCCGCGGCGCGCGAGGCGGCGGAGGCCGAGGCGGCGCCCGAGGTCAGCTGCCCGAGGGCGATCGGTGTTCCGACGGCCGCCGCGGCCATCGAACCGAGGACCCGGCGGCGGCTCAACGGGCGGGGAGGGGGGAGTTCTGCCATGGTCGTTGACTTCCTTCCTGATCCGGTAAAGGAGTGGCGTGCTCATGGCGCACCACGCAGATTGGACCGGACCAAATGGACCGTCAAGCCTCGCGGGCGGTTCTTTACCCGAGAATTGGTTCAGCTGGCTGAACAAAATCTGCCGCTTTCTGGGGCATATGGCGGCATCTCCATCCCTCATTTTGAGCGTTTGTTCGTTCTTATGAACTCGTAGACAGTGTCTACGGCCGGTGAGGCGATCGCCGCTCATGAGGGCGATCCCCGCGAGCAGTTGACGGCGCTGGCGCTGATCGCGGTGGCGAGCCTGCTGGTCTTCGCGGGCCGCCTCGGCGACCGCTACGGCCATCGGCGCGTCTTCGCCCTCGGGATGCTGGGCTTCGGCGCCGCCTCGGCGGGCATCGGGCTCGCGGGTGGCATCGGCTGGGTGATCGGGCTGCGGGTCGCCCAGGGGGTTTTCGGGGCGCTGCTGCAACCCGCCACCCTCGGGATGCTGCGGGCCGCGTATCCGCCCGACCGGCTCGGCCGGCCGGTCGCGGTGCGGACCGGCGCCATCGGGCTGGCGGCCGTGGCCGGTCCGCTGGTCGGCGGGGCGCTGACCACCCATCTGGGGTGGCGGGCGGTGTTCTTCGTCAATGTCGCGCCCGCCCTCGCCATGGGCCTGGCGGCCCTCGCCGTCCGGGCCCCTTCGGTATTCCCCGCCCAAGCCTCGGGGGCCCTCGCCGTCCCTGCCCCGGCGGCGCCCCGTGAGACCGCCCGGCCGCGGCTCGATCTGCCCGGTGCGGGGCTGCTCGCGGTGGCGCTGGCCGGGCTGGTGCACACGCTCGTCGGGATCACCGGAACCGGCTGGACGGTGGCGACCATGCTCGGGCTCGGGTGCGCCGTGGTGGCCGGAGGCGTCTTCGTGCGGCATGAGCGCCGGACGGAGGATCCGCTGGTGCCGCCCGGCGTGCTGCGGTCGGGCACCGCGGGCCCGGCGCTCGGTGTGCTGGTGGCCGCGTCGGCCGCGCTGTTCGGGGCGCTGTTCCTCGGCACGTACTACGTGCAGGACGTGCTCGCGCTGAATCCGCTCGACAGCGGGCTGCGGGCGCTGCCGCTCGCGGTGATGATGGTGCTGGGCGCGCCGGTGGCGGCGACGCTGACGCGCCGTCAGGGGCCCCGCCGGACGGCGGTGGCGGGGATGGTTCTGGTGGTGGCCGGTGTGCTGCTGATGTCCCGTCTCGGCCGGGGCTCGGGCGCCGAGGCGATCGGCGGCTGCTTCCTCCTGCTGGGCGCGGGTTTCGCCACCGTGATGGTCACCGCGACCACCGTGGTCGTGCGGGACGCGTCCGTGGACACCGCCGGGGTGGCGGGCGGCCTCCAGCAGACCGCCATGAACATCGGGCCCGCGCTGGGGGTCGCCGCCGCGACCACGCTGATGAGCGTGGCCGGGCGGGGCGACATCACCGGACGGCCGCCCGGCGACGGACCGCGCTGGGCGGCCGGTGTCTTCCTCTCGGCGATGGGACCGGCGCTGACGGTCCTCGCGGCCGTGGCCGCGGCCGGTGCGTTGCTCGCCACCAGACTGCCGGGCCGTACGGCGACGCGACCGCCCGGGGATCAGCCGGTGGAAGGGCTCCCGGACGGACCCCCGAGGTCCGAGATCGCGTCGAGCGCCTGATGTGCACCGGTCGTGCGGACACCGGTCCAGCGCCTCCAGATAGGTCACCGCCGCGCGGTAGGCGTGGGTGAAGCCCTCGGTGGAGACAGGCGTGGAGAACCTCGCGGTCGTAGCTCGCGCTGCTCACCGGCCCCATGGAGGTGCGCTCCCGGCTGGGCATCCGCAAGGGTCTCCGCGGCCGGGACGCGCACGGTCGCCCGGTCCGCGGTGGACACCTTTCTGCGGGCCTACGAAACCGCCGCCACCGGCCACCCCTGACCCGAGGGCCGGGGGCCGGTGGCGGCGGCGCGTGGCAGGTGTTGTCGGCTCAAGCGAGGGCGACCAGCAGATCGCCGCCCTCCACCTGCTGAATCGCGTTGATGGCGATGCGCGAGACGGTCCCGCTCTTCGGGGCCGCGATGGTGGCCTCCATCTTCATCGCCTCGATCGTGCCGATGGTGGCACCGGCCTCCACCTGGTCGCCCTCGGCCACCGCCAGCGTCACCACACCCGCGAAGGGCGCCGCCACATGGCCGGGGTTGCTCCGGTCGGCCTTCTCGGTGGCCGGCACATCGGAGGCCACCGAGGTGTCCCGCACCTGGACCGGGCGCAACTGGCCGTTCAGCGAGG
The DNA here is from genome assembly GCF_014712245.1 of Streptomyces sp. 5-10. Lineage (NCBI taxonomy): Bacteria > Bacillati > Actinomycetota > Actinomycetes > Kitasatosporales > Streptomycetaceae > Streptomyces > Streptomyces sp. 5-10. The sequence goes on along the minus strand of NZ_JACVYG010000001.1, from coordinate 422,770 downwards.
CCATCACCGTGCGCATACCGCGCTCGTCCGCGTCGCCGATGGCCTCCAGCTCGATCAGCAGCCGGACACCGGGCTCGAGGTCCACCGTGTACTCGTGCCGCGGGCGCAGTCCGTAGAAGAAGTCCTTGCTGTCCAGCACGCTGGTGTCGCCGTGGGCCTGCCGGTGTGCCTCGAACTCCTTGGTCGGACCGGGGAACAGCAGCCGGTTCAGCGTGGCCCGCGGGTCCTTCTCCAACTGCTCGCGGTCCTCGGCGGACAGCTCCGCGGCCACCGGCTTGGCGGCGGCGCGGCCCTCCAGCGCCTTGCTGCGGAACGGCTCGGGCCAGCCGCCCGGCGGATTGCCCAGCTCGCCGCGGAGGAACCCGATGACCGAGTCCGGGATGTCGTACCGGCCCGGCTCCGCCTCGAAGTCCTCCGGCGACACCCCCGCCCCCACCAGGTGCAGCGCCAGATCGCCGACCACCTTCGACGACGGGGTGACCTTCACCAGATGGCCCAGGATCCGGTCCGCGGCGGTGTACATCGCCTCGATGTCCTCGAAGCGGTCGCCGAGGCCGAGCGCGATGGCCTGGGTGCGCAGATTGGACAGCTGGCCACCGGGGATCTCGTGGTGGTACACCCGTCCGGTCGGCGAGGCGAGGCCCGCCTCGAACGGTGCGTAGATCTTGCGCACCGCCTCCCAGTACGGCTCCAGGCCGCCGATCGCCTCGAGGTCGAGCCCGGTCGGCCGGTCGGAGTGGTCGGTGGCGGCCACGATCGCCGACAGCGACGGCTGGGAGGTGGTGCCGGCCATGGAGGCCACCGCGCCGTCCACCGCGTCCGCACCGGCCTGGACCGCCGCGAGATAGGTGGCGAGCTGACCGCCCGCGGTGTCATGGGTGTGGATATGCACCGGCAGGTCGAACTCCCGGCGCAGCGCGGAGACCAGCTTCGCCGCGGCCGGGGCGCGCAGCAGCCCCGCCATGTCCTTGATGGCCAGCACATGCGCGCCCGCGTCCACGATCTGCTCGGCGAGCCGCAGATAGTAGTCGAGGGTGTACAGCCGCTCCGAGGGATCGGACAGGTCGGAGGTGTAGCAGAGCGCCACCTCGGCGATGGCCGAGCCGGTCTCCCGTACCGCGTCGATCGCGGGCCGCATCTGCCCGATGTCGTTCAGCGCGTCGAAGATCCGGAAGATGTCGATCCCGGTGGCCGTGGCCTCCCGTACGAAGGCGGTGGTCACCTCGGTCGGATACGGCGTGTAGCCCACGGTGTTGCGGCCGCGCAGCAGCATCTGCAGACAGATGTTGGGCACCGCCTCGCGCAGCTTGGCCAGCCGCTCCCAGGGATCCTCGGCGAGGAAGCGCAGCGCCACGTCGTAGGTGGCGCCGCCCCAGCACTCCAGCGACAGCAACTGCGGCACGGTCCGCGCCACCACCGGGGCCACGGCCAGCAGGTCCTTGCTGCGGACCCGGGTGGCCAGCAGCGACTGGTGCGCGTCCCGGAAGGTGGTGTCGGTGACACCGATCGTGGGCGACTCGCGCAGCAGGCGCGCGAAGCCCTCCGGGCCCAGCTCGGTGAGCCGCTGCTTGGAGCCGGCGGGCGGCTCGGTGTCCGGCACCGGGGGCAGCTTGGTGGTCGCGTCGATCAGATGGGGCCGCTCGCCGTGGGGCTTGTTCACCGTGATGTCGGCGAGATAGGTGAGCAGCTTGGTGCCGCGGTCGGCGGAGTGACGCGCCGTCAGCAGATGCGGCCGCTGCTCGATGAACGACGTGGTGACCTGCCCGGCCCGGAAGTCCGGATCGTCCAGCACCGCCTGGAGGAAGGGGATGTTGGTGGACACACCGCGGATGCGGAACTCGGCCACCGCGCGCCGGGCGCGGCCGACCGCGGTGGTGAAGTCCCGCCCCCGGCAGGTCAGCTTGACCAGCATCGAGTCGAAGTGGGCGCTGATCTCCGCACCGGCGTGGGTGGTGCCACCGTCCAGCCGGATGCCCGAACCGCCCGGGGAGCGGTACGCGCTGATCATCCCCGTGTCCGGGCGGAAGCCGTTGGCCGGGTCCTCGGTGGTGATCCGGCACTGCAGCGCCGCGCCCCGCAGATACACGGTGTCCTGGGCGAGGCCGAGGTCGGACAGCGTCTGACCGGCGGCGATCCGCAGCTGCGACTGGACGAGGTCCACATCGGTGATCTCCTCGGTCACTGTGTGCTCGACCTGGATCCGCGGATTCATCTCGATGAACACATGGCGGCCGTCGCGGTCGAGCAGGAACTCCACCGTGCCGGCGTTGCGATAGCCGATCTCCCGGGCGAACTTCACCGCGTCCTCGCAGATCCGGGCCCGCAGCTCCGGATCGAGGTTGGGCGCCGGGGCCAGCTCGATCACCTTCTGGTGGCGCCGCTGCACCGAACAGTCGCGCTCGAACAGATGGATGACACCACCCTGCCCGTCGGCGAGGATCTGCACCTCGATGTGGCGGGGCTCCACCACCGCCTTCTCCAGGAAGACCGTGGGATCGCCGAAGGCGGACTCGGCCTCCCGCGCCGCCGCCTCGATGGACTCGCGCAGCGTCTCCCGGCTCTCGACCCTGCGCATCCCGCGCCCGCCACCACCGGCGACGGCCTTGACGAACACCGGGAAGCCGAGCTCGTCCGCGGCCCGGACCAGCTCGTCCACATCGGTCGACGGCTCGGAGGAGCCCAGCACCGGCACCCCGGCCGCACGGGCCGCGGCCACCGCGCGCGCCTTGTTCCCGGTGAGCTCCAGGGTCTGCGCGCTGGGCCCCACGAACGTGATCCCCGCTTCCTCGCACGCGCGCGCGAGCTCGGGGTTCTCGGACAGGAAGCCGTACCCGGGGTACACCGCGTCCGCGCCCGCCTCGCGCGCCGCGTTGACGATCTCCTCGACGGAGAGATAGGCCCGCACCGGATGGCCCGGCTCGCCGATCTCGTACGCCTCATCGGCCTTGAGCCGGTGCAGTGAGTTGCGGTCCTCGTGCGGGAACACGGCGACGGTTCTCGCACCCAGCTCATAGCCGGCGCGGAAGGCGCGAATGGCGATCTCACCACGATTGGCGACCAGCACCTTGCGGAACATGCCCGATCCCTTCTACCTGCCCGTTACCAACACACGCTTGTCGGCGAACCCTACTGCCGCCCGCCACGTGGGGCGCCCGGGGTGTGATCGAGTTCTCGTGGATGGTGCGGCACGGCATCCGGCCCTCGTCATCCATGGTCGCCCACGGCTCCCGAAGGCGACCGGGCTCACCACTCGGCGAGCGAGCCGTCCGGGTGGCGCCACACCGGATTCCGCCAGGCGTGCCCACGGCGGTCGGCGGCGCGCACCGCGGCCTCGTCCACCTCGATGCCGAGCCCGGGGCGGTCGATGCGCGAGAGCTGCCCGGCGGTGAACCGTGATGGTGGAGGCGTTCACTGTGACAATAAACAATAAATAATGAGAACTCGCGCGTGCCCGCGGGGCCGAATAAAGACCTTGCGCCGCGCCATGGCGAGTTCCGGCGATTCCGCCCATCATGCCGCCATGACAGCAAACCTGACGCGTCGTCACATTCTCGGTCTGGCCGCCCTGCAGAGCGCGGCGGCCCTCGGACTCACCCGCATCGGCCTCACCCCGGCGGCCGCCGCCGAGAGCGCCGACCACTTCCCCGCCGTCGTCATCGGCTCCGGCTACGGCGGGGCCGTGGCCGCGCTCCGGCTCGGCGAGGCGGGCATAAGAACCCTCGTCGTGGAGATGGGGCGGTTATGGGACACCCCGGGCCCCGACGGCCGGGTCTACTGTTCGATGACCGCCCCCGACCAGCGCTCCATGTGGTTCAAGGGGAGAACCGAGGCACCCCTGTCCACCTTCCTGTGGCTGGACGTCATCAACAGGGACATCACCCCCTACCCCGGCGTCCTGGACCGCGTCCGCTACCCCGGCATGTCCGTCTACGTGGGCCGCGGCGTCGGCGGCGGCTCGCTGGTCAACGGCGGTATCGCGGTCACCCCGCCGCGCTCGTACTTCCAGCAGATACTGCCGCAGGTGGCCGCGGACCCGATGTACGACACCTACTTCCCGCTGGCCAACCGCATGCTCGGCGCCACCACCGTGCCCTCCGCGTGGTTCGAGGCCACGGAGTGGTACACCTACGCCCGGGTCGCCCGCGCCCAGGCCGCCAAAGCGGGCCTGAAGACCGTCTTCGTGCCCAACGTCTACGACTTCGACTACATGCGGCGCGAGGCCGACGGAACGGCGACCAGGTCCGCCCTCGCCCAAGAGGTCATCTACGGCAACAACTTCGGCAAGCGCAGCCTCGACAAGACCTATCTCGCCGCCGCGCTCGGCACCGGCCAGGTCACCCTGCACACGCTGAGCCGGGCCCGCGCCCTGCGCCGGGCACCGGACGGCACCTACGTCCTCACCGTGGACCGCGTCGACACCACCGGCACCGTCGTCGCCACCGACGAGATCACCTGCGGGTCGCTCTTCCTCGGCGCGGGCAGCCTCGGCACCACCGAACTCCTGCTGCGCGCCCGCGAGACCGGCGCCCTCCCCGAGCTGAGCGCGGAGGTCGGCCGGGGCTGGGGCGGCAACGGCAATGTCATGCTCGGCCGCGCCAACCACGTGTGGAACCCGACCGGCGCCCACCAGTCCACCATCCCGGTGATGGCGATCGACGACTGGTCCAACGCCACCAATCCGGTCTTCGCCGAGATCGCCCCGCTCCCGGCCGGCATCGAGACCTGGGTCAGCCTCTACCTCGCCATCACCCGGAACCCCGAGCGCGCCACCTTCACCTATGACGCGGCGAAGGACACCGCCGTGCTCAACTGGACCCGCGCCCAGAGCGCGCCCTCCGTGGCCGCGGCCAAGGCGCTCTTCGACCGCGTCAACTCCGCCAACGTCACGATCTACCGCTATGACCTCTTCGGCGACACCCGGGCCTTCGCCGACGACTTCTGCTACCACCCGCTGGGCGGCTGCGTCCTGGGCCGGGCCACCGACGCGTACGGCCGGGTGACCGGCTACGACGGGCTCTATGTGACCGACGGCTCCCTGATCCCGGGCTCCATCGGCGTCAATCCGTTCGTCACCATCACCGCCCTGGCCGAGCGCACCATGGCCCGGGTGCTGGCCGAGGACCGCGTCGGTGGCCGGTGACACCGCCGGGGGCGTGCCCCCGCCGTCAGCCCAGGGCCCGGTCCAGGTTGAACGCGGCGCTGATGAGCGCCAGATGGGTGAACGCCTGCGGGAAGTTGCCGATCTGCTCACCGGTGCGGCCGATCTCCTCGGCGTACAGCCCGACATGGTTGGCGTAGGTGAGCATCTTCTCGAAGGCCAGCCGCGCCTCGTCCACCCGGCCGGCCCGGGACAGCGCCTCGACGTACCAGAACGAGCAGATCGAGAAGGTGCCCTCCTCCCCACGCAGCCCGTCCGGGCTCACCGTGGGGTCGTAGCGGTACACCAGTGAATCGGCCACCAGCTCCTCGCCCAGCGCGTCCAGGGTGGACAGCCACTTGGGGTCGGTGGGGGAGATGAACTTCGACAGCGGCATCATCAGCAGCGAGGCGTCGAGCACCTCCTCGCCCTCGCGCTGCACGAAGGCGCGCCGCCGCGGCGACCAGCCGCAGCGCATGATCCGGCGGTAGATGTCATCGCGCGACGTCGACCAGCGGGACATGTCCGCGGGCAGTCCGCGGTGGCGGGCGATGCGCATCGCCCGCTCGATCGCGACCCAGCACATCAGCTGCGAGTACAGGAAGCGCTGTGGACCGGCGCGGGTCTCCCAGACGCTCATATCGGGCCGGTCCCAGTTGTCGCACACCCAGCCGACCAGCTTGCACACGGCGTCCCAGTGGTCGCTGGACAGCGGCTGACCCCACTTGTCGTAGAGGTAGAGGGAGTCCACCAGCGCCCCGTAGATGTCCAGCTGGAGCTGGTGGACCGCCGCGTTGCCGACCCGGACCGGGGACGAGCCCAGATGCCCCTCCAGGTGGGAGAGCATCTCCTCGGGGATCTCGCTGCGGCCGTCGATGCCGTACATGATCTGCAGCGGGCCGCCGGGGCCGTCCCCGAGGGTGATGCCCTCGGACAGGAAGCGCACGAACGCCTCGGCCTCCTGGGTGAAGCCCAGCCTCAGCAGCGCGTAGATGCAGAACGCGGCATCGCGGACCCAGACGTATCGGTAGTCCCAGTTGCGCTCGCCGCCGATCTGCTCGGGCAGGCTGGTCGTCGGGGCCGCCACGATGGCGCCGGTCGGCGCGTAGGTGAGCAGCTTGAGGGTGAGCGCCGAGCGGTGCACCATCTCCCGCCACCGCCCGCGGTAGCGGGACTGCGCGAGCCAGCGGCGCCAGTAGCGCACGGTGGCGTCGAACAGCTCCTCCGCCTCCCCCTGCGGGCAGTGCCGCGGCTGCACCATACCGCCGATCCGGTCCAGCGCGAACACCGTGGCCTCGCCTTCGACCAGCTTGAACGTGGACACCACATCGGGTCCGTCGATCTCCACGGTGACGCCGGAGGTCAGCGCCAGCGACAGCTCCGGGGACTCGAAGATCGTGAGCCCCTTCTCGGCGCGCACCGTGTGCGACTGACGGCCGTAGTCGAACCGGGGCGCCACCCGCGCGGTGAAGGGCAGCGAGCCGCGGACGCACAGCACCCGGCGGATCAGCCGGTGCCGGTCCGCCTCGCGCGAGTCGTCCACGATCGGCATGAAGTCCTGGACCTCGGCGACGCCGTCGTCCGCGAAGAAGCGGGTGATGAGGATGTTGGTGTCCGGGAAGTAGAACTGCTTCGTCCGGGCGGGCACCTCGGGTGTGAGCTGGAAGGAGCCGCCGCGGTCGGCGTCGAGGATCGACGCGAACACACTGGGGGCGTCAAACCGGACCGGGCAGTACCAGTCGATGGTGCCGCGCGTGTCCACGAGCGCGGCGGTGCGCAGATCGCCGATCAGACCGTGCTCGGCGATCGGCACATAGCGGGACGCGTCCGTCGGGTGGCGGATGCTCTCGGCGACGGTCATCGGAACCTCCCGCGCTGGAGGGAGGGGCTGGGAACTCATGGGCGGCGCGGACTCTCACTTCACCATACGACCGCCGGACCGGTCCGGCGCAGCGCCCGGCCCACCACGGCGCCCACGGCGCCCGCGCCACATGCGACGGGCCGTGGGCGCCGCCTCCGCGTCACCGGCCGTCACCGTGTGTGGCCGCGGGGGCGGATACCCGGCGGGCCGGATACCCGGCGGGGCGGGAACCCGGCGGGGCTCCCGGCCCTCAGCGCAGGGCGGCGCTGGGGGCCGCCAGCCAGGACGCGACCGCCGCCGCGATGGGCTGACCGGTCTCGAGCTCGACAAAGCCGAATTGGCCGCCCTGGTTGCACTCCAGGAACCACCACACGCCATCGGCGTCCTCGGCGAAGTCGAACGCCCCGTAGGCAAGACCGGTGAGCGTCATGTACTCATGCACCGAGCGCACGATTCTGGCGGGCACGTCCACGGCTTCCCAGTGGTGTCCATGACAGCCATAGCGCCCGTCCACCTGGCCGGAGGCGGCGGTCTTGCGCGCGGCGAATAACTGGCTGCCGACGCAGATCAGCCGGATGTCCGCCGCTTTGGGAATGTAGCGCTGAAGAAGGGTCGCCCCGGCCGCGACATCGGAGAAATCCGTGTCCGGTCCGATACGGGTGGTGGGCAGCGCGACCGGCGGCTCGACGGACGGCGGACCGGAGGCGGATTTCACCACGATGTCCGAGTACTGGACGGCGAAATCGCGCGCCGCGCGCGGATAGGTGGTGACAAGAGTCGAGGGCACGGCGAAACCGCTGTGCTGGGCGACCCGCAACTGGAAGGGTTTGTGGCGGGCCGGCTCGGCGGCCGCCGGATGGTTCATCCAGCGTGCCGTTGTCGCGTAGAGCATCCCGTACAGGGCCTGTCCGCACTCGGCCGTCAGCCACTCCGACGGATTCGCCGCGTGCGCCGCCGGCCGCCCCGGCCTGCGCACCCAGATGGACCGCAGGCCGTGGATGCTGACGAGGCGTCCCTCGGTCGACAGATATCCCGTGAAGTCTCCACGGTCGAATTCGACCGACAGGGCGGCCTGATCCGGAAGGTCGGCCGGATCGAAACGCATCAGAGGGACGCCTTGTTCGCGCAGCTCCGCCACCACCAAGTCGGCCGTGACATCCTGGCGGCAGGTCAGGATGAGTACCGTCATCGACGTAGGCGCAGGTCAGTCGTCGAAGTGTGTCTTGGAGCCGGCTGTGGACGTGGTCGTGCCGGTCGCCAGCAGCACCGCCCGGTCGGCGATGGCCGGACGGCCGTCGGAGAGGACATTCAACTGCAGTGCGGCGTTATAGGCGTAGGGAACACTGGCCGACGACCGCTCGGCGGGGATTGCGTGCTTCAGTACGAAGGGCTGCATGAGTGACCTCTTGGTGCTCCATGTATTCGTCTATCCACCACGCAACAGTACGTACTAAAAGTCTACGGCACCGACTAGCAACGATTTTGTCCTGTGTAGGGCGATATGAAGTGTGTCACAGGCCCCGAAGGCAACATATGCCTCAGGAATTGCGTCTTCGAATAGTCGGCCTGTTCCGGGGGAGCACCGGATCCGCCTCGGTGTTCCGAGGCGGACCACCGGGCTTGACCGCCCGTCGGGTCAGGACGCCGGTCCGCCCTCGCGGTGGGTGACGCGGATCTTCGACTGGCCGTGCGGCAGCTCCTCCCAGTCCGCCATGAAGCGCGCGGCCAGGCCGTGTTTCTCGGCCAGGGCGATGAGCGTCTCGGTGCGGTAGTAGAAGTCCTCCCGCAGCACCTGGTGTTCGACGCCCTCGGTGCGGTCGAAGGTGAAGTCGAACCAGCCGCCCGGCGCCATGACGCGGCCGACGTGCGCCAGGCACTCCTCGATGACCGGCAGCGGCGAGTGCGAGAACACACTGTGCGCGTGCACCACGTCGAAGTGGGCGTCGGGCAGGAACCGCAGCGTCAGATCGCGGACCGGGGTGAGGGTGGGCAGGCGGCTCTGGAGCCCCTGGCGCACCAGCGTGTCCTGCGCGGCCGCCAGGATGTCGGGCGAGATGTCGATGCCGTAGTAGTGGCCCGGCTCCAGATGGCTGATGAACCGCCAGCCCGCCCGCAGATTGCCACAGCCGATCTCCAGCATCCGGTGCTCCGGCCGCAGACCGTGGCCGAGGAGATAGTCGAACTGCATCGCGCCCAGCGCCAGCCACCGCTCGTGGCTGCGGCTGCCGACCGCCGCCTCCGGACTGGTACGGGTGTCCGACCGCATCACCGCGCGGTAGTACGCGACATGGTCCGGGTAGCGGTAGCGCAGCCAGGCGTCCCGGGTGGCGCGGACCAGATGGCGCGGTACGCGCTGCGGATGGCGGAGCGCGTAGGAGACCCGGTGGCCGAGGGCGGAGCGGTTGACGCTGAGGTTCTTGGCGGGCATGGGGACTCTCTCGTGCTGGTGGTGGGGACGCGGCGGCCTGGCGGCCCATGTGTTCCCGCGTCGTCGTGGTCGGTACCAGCCTCGGCACCGTGGCGGCGGCGGGGATCGGCGGAGCGGCCCTGGTCAGGAGGCGGTCCGGGGGACCGCCGTATCAACCGATCGGATGATGCGGCGTCGGGTCCGGCGCGTTAGGACTGGTGGGGGAGTGAACCGAAGCGAACCCAAGAGGAAACCCGAGAAGCACCGGGTGGACCGGAGAGCAGGGGAGGGGCCGGGGTGCGGTCGGCGGTCGGGGCGGTCGGGCGGTCCGGGTGGGCGCCGTGGCCGAAGGCGTGGTCGACACCGTGGTCGGCGTGGTCCGGGCGGTCCGGGTCCGACGGGCCGGACGATCCGGACGAGCGGTGGCTGACGGCGGTCCTGCACATCGCGTTCTTCCTGCTGCTGGGTTCCTCGCTGGTGCGCTATCTGATCCGGGACACCGGCAGCGCGCCCAACGGCTGGGTCATCGCCCTCTTCGTGGCCTTCGGCGCGCTCTATCTGCCCGGCCGGTGGCCGGCGCCCGCGCCGAGCCCCGGCGGCCGGCCCTCCGGCCGCTATCTGGTCTGGTTGACCGCGGTGCTCGCCGCATGGGTCGCGCTGCTGCTCCTCGCGCCGAGCGCCGCCTGGTGTGCCATGCCGCTGTTCTTCACCGGTCTGCACACCCTGCCCACCCGGTTCGCGGTGCCCCTGGCCGCCGTGCTCACCGCGCTGGTCGTCGCCTCCAAGCTGCGGTTCATGCACGACGGCTTCGACCCCAACGCGCTGATCGCGCCGCCCGCCATCGCCGCCGTGGCCGCCGCCGTCCTCATCCATCTGCGGCGCCAGTCGGCCCGGCAGCGGGTGCTGATCGACGACCTGGTCCGCACCCGCCGCGATCTGGCCGCGACCGAGCGGCGGGCGGGGATCCTGGCCGAGCGCCAGCGGCTGTCCTCGGAGATCCATGACACCCTCGCCCAGGGCCTGTCCAGCCAGCGGATGCTGCTCCAGGCCGCCGACCGCACCTGGGAGACGGACCCGGAGGCCGCCCGGGGACATATGCGGAACGCGGCGGAGATCGCGTCCCGCAGCCTCGCCGAGGCCCGCCGGTTCGTCCAGGACCTGGCCCCGGCCGACCTCGCCGAGCGCTCCCTGGCCCAGGCGCTCGGCGCGCTCGCCGAGCGGGAGAGCGGTGCCGGACCGGCGGTGGACTTCCGGCTCGACGGAGCCCTCGGCCCGCTGCCCGAGCGGGTGGAGGCGGCGCTGCTGCGCATCGCCCAGGGCGCGCTGGCCAATGTGCGGGAGCACGCCGGGGCGAGCCGGGCCGCGCTCACCCTGACCTGCCTGGGCGACCAGATCTGTCTGGACATCGCCGACGACGGCCGCGGCTTCGACACCGACGCCGTCCCGGCCCCCGGCGCGGACCGGTCGCGCGGCCACGGGCTGCCGGCCATGCGGGCCCGCGTACGGCAGCTGGGCGGCACCCTCACCGTCGAGTCCGCACCGGGCGAGGGGACCGTCGTCTCGGCCGCGATCCCCGTCGAACCCCTTCCCGCCCTCGTCCCCGACCGTCCCGTGGAGGCCACGCCATGAGCCCGCCGTCGTCCCCGACGCCGTCCCCGTCTCCGACGCCGTCGGCCACCCCCGCCATCCGGCTGCTGCTCTGCGACGACCATGCCGTGGTGCGGGCCGGGCTGCGGGCGCTGCTGGCCAGCACCGACGGCATCGAGGTGGTCGGCGAGGCGGGCAGCGGCGAGGAGGCCCTCGCCATGGCCGCCCGGCTCCGGCCCGATGTGGTGCTGATGGATCTGCAGCTCGGGGAGGGGATGGACGGGGTGACCGCCACCCGGCGGCTGGTCTCCGGCGACCCGCCCGCGCCGCGCGTGCTGGTGCTCACCATGTTCGACACCGACGCCGACATCACCCGTGCCATCGAGGCCGGGGCCACCGGCTATCTGCTCAAGGCCGAGCGGCCGGAGGAGCTGTTCGCGGCGATCCGGAACGCCGCCTCCGGCCGTACCGCGCTGTCGGCCCCGGTCGCCGACCGGGTGCTGGCCCGGATGCGCAGCCCGCGCCCCGGGCTGTCCGAGCGGGAGCGCGACATCCTCCGGCAGCTGGCCCGCGGCCTGGGCAACCGGGAGATCGCCCGGGCCCTGTTCATCAGCGAGGCCACGGTCAAGACCCATCTGGGACGGATCTACGGGAAATTGGGGGTCGAGACCCGGGCCGGGGCGGTGGCGGTGGCCACCGAGCGGCGATTGCTGCCTTGAGGGCTGATGGCTGAGGGCTGACGGCTGAGGGCTGACCGCGTCAGATCACGTCAGATCGCGGGTCGGCCCGGCAGCGGCGCCCGGTCCTGGTCGGGCAGGACCAGCGTCCGCGTGGGCAGCGGGATCTCGATGCCCTCGGCGCGGAACCGGCGGTGCAGTTCCTTCATGAACTCATGCTTGATGAGGTACTGGTCGCTGAACTCCAGAGCCCGCAGAAACACCGAGAAGTCGATGCCGGACTCTCCGAAGGTGTGGAAGCGCACACTCGTCTCGTGGTCGACGACCCCGCCCTCGACCCCGGACATCACCTTCCCGGCGACCTCGATGGTCACCCGCTCGACATGGTCCAGATCGCTTCCGTAGCCGACCCTGGCCTGGACCATGACCGACATCTGCTGCTCGGGCTGGTGAAAGTTGGTCATGATGGTGTTGCCCAGCTTGGCGTTCGGGATGATGACGAGGTTGTCCGACAGCTGCCGCACCGCCGTGTTGCGCCAGTTGATGTCGACCACGTACCCCTCCTCCCCGCTGCTGAGCCGGATGTAGTGGCCGGGCTGCACCGTCTTGGAGGCCAGGATGTGCACCCCCGCGAAGAGGTTCGCCAGCGTGTCCTGAAGGGCCAGGGCGACCGCCAGACCACCCACGCCCAGGGCGGTGAGCAGGGGAGCGATCGAGACGCCCAGCGTCTCCAGCAGGATCAGCACACCCATCGCCAGGACGGCGATCCGTGTGATGTTGACGAAGATGGTGGCCGTTCCCGCCACCCCGGAGCGGGACAGCGCCAGCGAGCGCACCAGGTCGGCCACCACCCGGGCCGCCGTGACCGTGGTGACCAGGATCAGCACGGCCACCAGCGTCTGATTGACGTCATGGCCGACCGTGCGGTTCAGCGGCAGCGCGGCGGCCGCGGCGGCGACACCGGCGGCCATCGACGCCCACGGGGCCAGGGTGCGCAGCGTGTCGACGATGATGTCGTCACCGCTCCACCGGGTGGACCGGGCCCGCTCACCCAGCCAGCGCAGCGCCACGCGCAACAGCACACCACCGGCCGCGCCGCAGACCAGCGCCGCTCCGACGACGATGACATCGTGCAAGGTGAGAGCCCGGTTCATCGGCCACCGTCCGCTATGCCGGAAAGCGCGTCAGAAGCGGCCGTGGGGCATGCCGTCGTCGGGGCGGCCTCCGGTCTGGAGTTCTGTGGAATCACCATGTCACCTGCTCGTGCCTGGGTTCTACGGGGGATGCCGGGCGCACATGTGTACGGCTCCGGCGTGAGGTGCCATCCTGCCGTATGCGATGAGGGCCGAATGACGGGATGCCCCGCTACCGCATGTAACCCGCCAGCCTCGGGGCGGCGCGCCACCGCGTTTGACGCACAGGTGTTGTGTGGTGGAATCGGGTCGTATGGACAGCCGCCGCGGTGATGTGGACGACGTGGAGCGGGGATGGCCGTTCCTCGCGGCCGCGTACGCCTTCGTGGTCACGATGTGCGGTACGACGCTGCCCACCCCGCTCTACTCGCTCTACCAGCGGGAGTTCGGCTTCTCCTCGTTCATGGTCACGGTGATCTTCGCGGTGTACGCGGCGGGGGTCATCGTCGCGCTGCTGCTGCTCGGAAGTGTGTCCGACTTCATCGGGCGACGGCCCGTCATGCTGGCCGCGCTGGTGCTGTCGGGGCTGAGCGCGGTGTGCTTCCTCCTCGCCCAGGGACTGCCGGAGCTGTTCGCGGGCCGCACCCTGTCGGGGCTGTCCGCCGGTCTGGCCACCGGCACCGCCACCGTGACGGTGATCGAGCTGGCGCCCGAGCGCCTGCGCCGTGGCGTCACCCTCCTCGCGACCGGGGCCAACCTGGGCGGGCTCGGCCTCGGCCCGTTGCTGGCCGGGGTGCTGGCGCAGTACGCCCCGGCCCCGCTGAAGCTGGTGTTCGTGGTGGACCTGGTGCTGGTGGCGGTGGGCGCCGCCGTGGTGCTCGCCCTCCCGGAGACCGTACGGAAGCGGAGCCGCCCGCCGCTGAGGCCGCAGCGGCTGCGGGTGCCCAAGGAGATGCGCTCGACGTTCGCGGCCGCGGCCATGGCGGGGTTCGCGGGCTTCGCCACGCTGGGCCTGTTCACCTCGGTGTCGCCCACGTTCCTGAGCGAGGTGGAGGGGGAGAGCAATCTCGCGGTCGCCGGTGCCGTGGCGTTCTCGGTGTTCGCCGCCTCGATCGCCGGGCAGGCGCTGGGGCGGCGGCTGGGCCCGGGACGTTCGCTGCCCGGGGGATGCGCGGTGCTGGTGGCCGGCATGGCGGCCATCGCCGCCTCGCTCGCGAGCGCGTCACTGGCGCTGCTGGTGCTGGGCGCCGTCGTCGCCGGGACGGGGCAGGGGCTGTCGTTCCACGCGGCGGTGCGGGTGGTGACGGAGCGCAGCCCGGCCGACCACCGCGCCGAGGTCACCTCCGCCCTGTTCGTGCTGATGTATCTGGCGATCTCGATTCCGGTGATCGGCGTGGGCGCGCTGACGGTCGCGGTCGGGCTGCGGTCCGCCGGGCTGATCTTCACGGGCTGTGTGGCCCTGCTGGCCGTGGCCACCCTGCTGCGGCTGCGGGCGCTCTCCGCGGAGGCGCCCGGCCGCTGAGGCCCGGCCACCGGGACCGGCCGCTGAGGCCCGGCCACCGGGGCCGGCCGCTGAGGCACGACCGCCGGGGACCGGCCACGGAAGCCCGGCCCTCGGGACCGGCCGCTGAGGGAGCCCCGCGTTACAGCTCCAGGACCGTCCGCACCGGCAGATGGTCGCTGGGGAACTGGCCGTCCCGCGCGTAGGTGTCGATGACGGCGTGGCGGGTGCGCACACCGGGTGAGGTCAGGATCCAGTCGATCCGGTCGCCGTCCGGGACCAGCGGACCGAAGCCGTGGAACGTCCCGTACAGCGGGCCGCGCCGCTCGGCGGTGTCCCAGGTGTCCACCAGCGTGCCGCCGTTCAGCATGGCGTCGTAGACCGGGTTGCCGTGGGCCGCCACATTGAAGTCACCGGTCACGATGCGGGGGAGCGCGGAGTCCAGACCGCCGAGCCGCTCGGTGATCAGCGCGGCGGAGCGCTCACGGGCGTTCTGGCTCCGGTGGTCCAGATGGGTGTTGAGGGCGTAGAACTCCTCGCCGGTGTGCCGGTCGTGGAAGCGCACCCAGGTGACCATCCGGACCACGGCCCCGCCCCAGGTGTTGGAGCCGATCACATTCGGGGTGTCGGACAGCCAGAAGTGGTCGTATTCCATGGGTTCGAGCCGCTCGGTGTCGTAGAAGACGGCCATGAACTCGTCCCGGCTGCCCCCCATCCGCCCGGTGCCGATCCACGAGTAACGCTGCCCGAGGTCGTGGGCGATGTCGCGCAGCTGGCCGTACAGCCCCTCCTGGGTGCCCAGCAGATGGGGCCGGGCCCGGCGCAGCAGCTCCCGCATGACGGGGCGGCGCTGCCCCCAGGAGTTGGGCTCGGCGTCACTGGCGTAGCGCAGATTGAACGTCATGACGGCCAGCCGGGGACCGTCGGCGGGGGCGATCGTGGCGATGGGGGCGGCCGCGGCCACGTTCTGCGGCTGCGAGGCGAGCGGAAGCGCGACGGCCGCCGCGGCCGCGGCGCGCATACCGTGACGGCGGCTGAACACAGGTGCGGGCATGGCTCCTCCAAGGTCTTGAAGGTGCGGTGACGGCCTTCAGTGTCGGACCCCGTGGTGTGGGGGGTGTGTCCTGCGGTGGCCGTGCGATGGAACGTACGGTCACGCCGAGCCGACCTCAAGAGTGCCTGTGGAGACCACCGGTGACGAGGGGCCCCACGAGTGACGGGAGTGGCCGGGGGTGCGCGGGGGCACCGATGGGTAGGGAGGCCGGTAGTCGTCGGAGACGGAAGGGGCACCCGGGGTGACCGTACGGCCGCTGACCTTCGTCGTGGGGACCGGACGATGCGGTTCGACCGCTCTGTCGCGCGTCCTGCGGCTGCATCCGGATCTGCTGAGCGTGAGCGAGCTGATCGCCTCCCTGGAGCCGGACGCGCTTCCCGAGGCGCCGCTGACCGGGGCGGAGTTCTGGCGGATCCTCGCCACTCCGCGGTCGTTCGCCAACCGTGTCATCCGCGATGGCATCCCGCTGCCCGAATACCGGTATCCGCATCTCAAGGGGCGGTTCTCGGTGGCGGGCGGTGGCATTCCGGCGGTGTGCATGATGACGCTGCCGCATCTCACCGACGACCCCGACGCGCTGTTCGACGCGCTGGAGCCGGAGCTGTCCCGGCGGCCCGCGGCACCGGTGGCCGATCACTACCGGGCGCTGTTCGGCCTGCTGGGGGAGCGGTTCGGCCGGCGGGCCGTCGTGGAGCGGTCCGGCTATTCGCTGCGGTCGGTGCCCCGGCTGAGGGAGGTCTTCCCCGAGGCCCGGTTCGTCCACCTGCACCGGGACGGCGCGGACTGCGCGCTCTCCATGAGCCGTCACCCCGGATTCCGGCTGATCCAGCTGATGACGGAGCGCGCCACGAGCACCGAGGACCTTCCGGCCGGTCTCGCGGCGCTGCTCAGCGACGACGAGGCCGATCTGCGTCCGCTGTACCAACGGTCCGTGCCGGTGGCCGAGTTCGGCGAGCTGTGGTCGAGCACGATCGTCGAGGGGCTGGGGCATCTGTCGCGGCTCCCCGCCGCGATCCGGATGTCCCTGTCGTACGAGGGCCTTCTCGACGCGCCCGAGCGCGAGCTCACCCGGCTGGCCCAGCACCTCGGGGTGGAACCCCTCCCGGAGTGGCTGGCGGCCGGACGCGCCCTGCTCGACGGCGACCGCCGGGGCACGGCCGCCGCGACCCTGCCGCCCGCCGAACTGGCCGCCCTCCGCGAGAGCTGCGCCCCCGGCGTCCGCGCGCTGAGCCTGGCCCACGGCGGGTGAGCGGGGCCCACGGCGGCGGCGGGTGAGCCTGGCCCACGGCGGGTGAGCGGGGCCCACGGCGGCGGCGGGTGAGCCTGGCCCACGGCGGGTGAGCGGGGCCCACGGCGGCGGCGGGTGAGCCTGGCCCACGGCGGGTGAGCGGGGCCCACGGCGGCGGCGGGTGAGCCTGGCCCACGGCGGGTGAGCGGGGCCCACGGCGGCGGCGGGTGAGCCTGGCCCACGGCGGGTGAGCGGGGCCCACAGCCCGGTGCGTGGCGGATGAGGTAGATCCGGCGTCAGGCCGTCGCCGCTTCGCTCGCACCCCCCGACTGCTCGACGGCCACCGCCCGCAGCGCCTCCAGCAGGGCGGCCACCGCGGGCACCCTGGCCGTCTCCGGCCGCAGCAGGGCGTGGACATGGCGCCGGGGCCAGTCGTCCAGTGGGCGCGGCTCGACCCGCGGATCGGGCCGGGGGAGCAGCCCGAGGCCGTCCATCAGGGCGATCCCCACCCCGTCGCCCACCAGGCCGAGGGTCGTCGCCTGGTCATCGGTCGTGGTCACCACCCGGGGCTCGAACCCCGCCTCCGCGCAGCGCCGCAGCAGCCGCTCGCGGTCCCGCTCCAGGATCCACCGCTCCCGCGCCAGATCGGCGAGGCGGAGACTGCGCCGCCCGGCGAGCGCGTGGCCGCGCGGCAGCAGCACATGGCGGCGGTCGACCAGCAGCGGGACCCGGCGCAGCGGGGCCCCCGCGGGCTCCGCCTCTCCCGGCTCGTCGTCGGCGACGATCGCCAGATCCGTCTCGCCCGCGTCCAGCAGCCGGTACGCGTCATGGGAGGTGGTCTGGCCCAGCTCGACCTCCACCTCGATCCGGGAGGCGCCCAGCCGGGCCAGCGCCGAGGGCAGCACGGCGACACAGACGCTCTGCACGGAGGACATCCGCACCCGGCCACGGGTGCGCGCGGCGAGCGCCTCGAACTCGTTCTCCACGTCCCGCAGCCCGGCCAGCACCCCCCGGGCGCGCTCGGCGAGTCTGTGGCCCGCGGGCGTGAGCCGCACCCCCCGCCCCGCCTTGACCGTCAGGGCTACGCCCACGGCACGTTCCAGCGCGCGCATGTGATAGCTGATGGCCGGTTGGGTGTAACCGAGGTGGTCCGCCGCGGCGCTGTACGAGCCGGAGCGACAGACCTCTGCGAGCACGGTGAGCTGGCGAATTTCGATCACCCCAGGAAGATAAAAATCGTTTATCAATTCCCGAAAGACTTTAATTGGACGCGTGATCGATACGCCGTCAAAATCATCGTGACGGATTTCGCCCGTACTCGCCCATTGAACTGACCGATCGGACACGGCCTCATCCGCACTGGCTGACCGTACGGTCACAGCCCGCCCACGACGGTTTCCTTCCCACTGCTCCGGCCGGACCGGCAAGGGGAACCGGGCGCGGTGACATTCCTCCCTCCGCCCGAATCCCCGCTGGAATGGATGGATGGTGCCCGATGCACGATGGCTGGAATCGCATGACTCCGGTGGTCGCGGAGAACAATCCCTTCCATCAGATGTCGCTCAACGAAACCGTTCACCCGCCGCTTCCGGAAGTGGTGGACGCCGTCCTGCGCACCGCGCGGACCGCCCACCGTACCCTGGACGCCCTCGGCGGCGGGCTGTGTCAGGCCCTCGCCGCACATCTGGGAGTGGAGCCGGGGCACGTGCTCGCCGGACCGGGTTCCGGCGCGCTGCTCCAGCAGCTCTTCTCCACCCTCACCGGACCCGACACCGACACGGTGCACGCCTGGCCCTCCTGGGAGGCGTACCCGATGATGGCGGCCAACGCCGGATCCACCACCGTCCGGGTGCCGCTCACCGGATACGACCACGACCTGAAGGCGATGGCCGACGCCGTCACCGACCGCACCCGCATGGTCCTGCTGTGCACCCCCAACAACCCCACCGGCACCGCGCTGGACCATGACCGGATCCTTCGCTTCCTCGACCGGCTCCCCGCCCACGTCACCGTCGTCATCGACGAGGCGTACCGGGACTTCGCCGACCCCGCCGCCATCGCCGACGGCATCACCCTGCACCGCGCCGACGAACGGGTCTGTGTGGTGCGGACGTTCTCCAAGTCGTACGGCCTGCTCAGCCTGCGGGTCGGCTACCTCGTGGCGCATGAGCCCGTGCTCGCCCCGCTCCGCACGATCCTGCCCTTCTACCGGGTGAGCGCCGTGGCGCAGGAGGCCGCCATCGCCGCGCTCGGCGCCCATGAGCGGGTGCTCCGGCAGTGCGCCGAGACCGCCGAGGAGCGCGACCGGCTCCACCGGACCCTGCTCGACCAGGGCTGGGAGGCGCCCGCGAGCCAGGGCAACTTCCTGTGGCTGCCCATGACGTCCGGTGTGGAGCGCTTCACCCAGTTCTGCGCGGACCACGGCGTGGTGGTGTGCGGCAAACCGGGCGAGGGGATCCGGGTGACCGTCGCCGAGCCCGAGGCCAACCAGGCGTTCGCGGAGCTCGCCGGGAAGTACCGGGAGGCGTTCGTATGACCCTGCCCGACGTCGCGGTCACCGAGGTGGCCGACCCGCTGGCCGAGGCCGCCCCGACCATGGAGCTCCTGCTGCGCGAGCTCGACCGGCGCTGGCCGCGGGAGGCCGAACGCCTCCACCAGATCTCCCGGTACGCCCTGCTCCCGGCCGGGAAGCTGCTGCGCCCGCTGCTGCTCATGGAGTCGGCGGAGGCGGTGGGCGGCGGCGGACCGGCCGTCGTCCCGGCCGCGCTGAGCGTGGAGTACCTCCATGTGGGATCCCTCGTCCACGACGATGTCATCGACGGCGACACCATGCGGCGGGGCCGCCCGTCCGTCGCGGCGCGCTACGGCACCACCGACGCCATCGTCACCGGGGACGCCCTGATGCTGGGCGTGTTCGGCGTGCTCACCGACGGCGCCGAGGACGCCGGACCGCTCACCGGGGACTCCGCCGGGCCGCCGCCGGACCGGGTCCTCGGCGCGGTGCGGGTCTTCGCCCGGGCGGGCGTCGATCTGTGCCGCGGCCAGGCGATGGAGGGCGAGCTCAGGGGCGACCTCGGGTGCGGACTCGACCGCTACCTCACCATGATCGCCCTGAAGACCGGGGCGCTGTTCCGGGCCGCCTGCCGGGGCGGGGCGATCCTGGGCGGCGGATCCCCCGCCCAGCAGCACGCGCTCACCTCCTACGCCGAACATCTGGGCCTGGCCTTCCAGATGCACGACGACCTGCTGCCGTACACCAGCGACAGCCGCACCGCCGGCAAGTCCGCGCTCAGCGACATCGCGGCCGCCCGGCCCACCTTCCCCGTCCTGCTCTGCCACGCCATGGCCGGCGCCCCGGCCCGCGCCCGGCTGGAGGCGGCGCTCGGTGGCGCCCTGCCCGCCGCCGACGCGCTGGGGACGGTGCACGAGCTGCTGGAGACGACCGGCGCGCTCACCGCCGCGCGAAACCGGGCCACGGCCCAGGCCGACCGCGCCAAGTCCTGTCTGGAGCGGCTGCCCCGCTCCCGGGCCACCGCCGTACTCGCGGCGGTGGCCGATCTGTCGGTCAGCCGGGACCGGTGACGCCGTGGCGGCCCCGCGCACCGCGCTCCTGGCCCATCTGCAGACCTGGCGCCCGTACACCCTCTGGTACCCGGGGCTGGTCGGACTCGCCGGGGCCACGCTCGCCGGAGCCCACCCCACCACGGGGCAGTTGACGGTGGCCTGGGCCGCGCCGACCCTCGGCTGGGTCGCCGGCCACTACCTCGGCGACTACTACGACCGTGACCTCGACGCCCTCAGCAAGCCCCAACGCCCCATACCCTCGGGGCGGTTGAGCCCGCGTACGGCCGTGGCCACGGGCATCGGCTGCATCCTGGCCGTCGCCGTGCTGGCCCTGTGGGCGAACTGGCGCGCCGTGGCCGTGGCCGCCGCCGCCATGGCGGGCATCGTGGCGTACAGCCGGGTCCTCAAGGGGCGGGGCCTGCCGGGCAATCTCATCCGCGGCGTGCTGACCGCGCTCACCGTGCTCTTCGGCGCGATGGCCGTCCAGCCGTGGCCACCGTTGCGGGCGCTGCCCTTCGCCCTGGTGTTCCTGGCCCATGACACCGCGTCCAACCTCGTCGGCGCCCTCCGCGACGTCGACGGCGACCGCGAGGGCGGCTACGCCACCGTGCCGGTGCGCCGGGGCCTTAGGCGCGCCACCCACATCGCGGCCGCGCTGTATCTGGCCGCCGTGGCCGTGGCCTGCGCCGCCACCGGGCTGGTGCCCAGGGACCCGGCCGGGTACCTCGTGCTGCTGTCGGCGGCGGCGCTGTGCGGCGCGGGCGCCTTCGGGCTGCTGCTGCGGTCACCGGGGCACCTCGCCCCCGCGCTGGCGCTGCGCGCCCACGCCGTCCTCGTCGCCGAACGCCTGGTGCTGGCCGCGGCGGTGGTGGCCGCGGGCGCCGGCGCGGCACCCGCCCTGGCGCTGCTGACGCCGCTCCTCGCGGTCAGCGTCATCACCCAGAGCCGGATGCGGTCCCGCCACGAATTCCCCGCGCCACCCCTGGCCGACGGCGGGCCCGGCCTCCCCGATCCCCGCCCCTGAGACGGCGCGCCACCAGCAGAAGGGTCCGATCGCATGCCCGCTTCCGCCTTGACCGAGAGCGTCGGCACGGCCGTCACCACCGGTGCCGAGGCGCTCCTCGCCCACCGGCGCGACGACGGCGCCTTCGTCTTCGGCGCGCACCACGCCTCCCCGCTGAACACCGCCGGAGCCCTCACCGCACTGCACTTCGCCGACCCCGAGGGCTCGGCGGAGACCATCGAGCGCGGTGTCACCTGGCTGTGCGAGACCCAGCGGGACGACGGCGGCTGGGCCATGCGCTCCGTGCCCACCGAACCCCTCACCACCGCGCTCGCCGCCGCGGCGCTCCACCTGCTCGCCCCCCGCCGGGCGGCGTCGGCCGTACGCGCCGCACGGGCCCGGTTCGAGGAGCTCGGCGGCTCCGCGGCCGTCCCGGAACCCGCGATGACCGCCCTCATCCGCCAGTTCCACACCTTCGCCGGACTGCCCCACGACGGCGCCCAGCGCCGACTCCCCCTGGAGCTGCTGCTCTTCCCCGGCCTCAGCCGCCGCCTGCTCAGCCTGCGGCTGCCCATCTACGCGAGCCAGGCGCTCGCCCAGTCCGCCCACCGCCGCCGCGGCCCGGCCGGCCGCGCCCTGGACCGGCTGGCCCGGCCGAGGGCCCTGGCCATCGTCCGTGACGCGTACGAACGCGAGGGCGCCACCGGCGGGTTCAGCACCGACCCCTGGCTCACCGGACTCATCTGCCTCGGCCTCGCCCGCTCCGGCCAGGCGCCCGACCTGGTCGGCACCGCCGCCCGCTGGCTGCGCTCGGCGGCCGGCCCCGACGGCTCCTGGGATCTGATGCCCCTCGATGTGACCTGGACGAACTTCGCCACCGCCGCGCTGATCGAGGCCGGTCACGCCGACGACCCCCAGCTGATCGGCACCCGCGAGATGCTCCACCGCCACCAGCAGCCCGAGCCGTTCGACGCGCTCGGCTGCCCGGCCGGCTACTGGGGGTTCTCCAGCCCGCGCAGCTGGCCGATGGCCCTGGAGACGGCCGAGGCCGCCGCCATCCTGCTGCGGCTGCCAGGCGGCGCGGACGACCGCCACGCGCGCGCCGGGCTGGGGTGGCTGACCGCCGGCCAGGACGTGGCCGGGTCCTGGAGCCTCGCCGTACGGAACAGCAAACCGGGCGGCTTCGGGCCCTGCCCCCAGATGACCGCCAAGGTCGTGGGCGCCCTGCTCGACTCCGGGGCCGGGGCCGACGACCCACGCGTGGTCAGGGCGGTGCGCTGGCTGGTCGGCCGGCAGCGCCCCGACGGCTCGTACGAGGCCATGTGGTACCGCGGCGGCACGCCCGGGACGGCCGCGGCGCTGGAGGCGCTCAGCCGGGCGGGCCGCACCGAGGAACACCACCGGGCGGCGGCCCGGGCCAGGGACTGGCTGCTGCGCACCCGGCACCCCGACGGCTCGTGGGGCACGGGCGAGCGCACCGGGCCGGGCACCACCCGGCGGGGCACCGTAGAGGAGACCGCCTGGGCGCTGCGCGGGCTGCTCGCCGCCGGGCTGAACCCCACCGACCCCGCCCTCGCGGCGGCGGCCCGCTGGCTCGTCGACGCCCAGCGGGCGGACGGCGGCTGGACCCCGGCCCCGGTCAACGAGTACATCCGCGGCTGTGCGCGCTACGCCGACGACGGCATCGCGGCGGGGCTGGCGGTGCGGGCCCTCGCCCACTACCGCTCGGCGGAGGCCGTGGAAGCCACTCGCGCTACCGGGACCGGCCGAACCGGCACCGGCGAAGGAGGCGGGCGATGAGCCCCGATGTGCTGGTGTGCGGGGCGGGCGTCGGCGGTCTCGCGGCGGCCCGCGCCCTCGGCGGCCTCGGACTGGACGTCCTGGTGGTCGACAAGCAGCCGAGGATCCGCCCGATCGCCAAGGGCGAGGTGCTCCAGCCGGGCGCGCTGCGCCGCTTGCGCTCCTGGGGCGTGGAGAGGCGGCTCGACGCCCAGGGCGCGGTCCGGCTCGCACGGCTGGTCGTCCGCGATCCGCGCGGCACCGCGCTGATGTCCCTCGACTACGGCCAACTGCCCGCCCCCGACCAGTGGTTGCTGGCCCACGACCACACGACCATCCTCGCCGCCCTGGCCGAGAGCCTCGGGCCGGGTGTGGAACTGCGCCGGGGGGTGCGCGCGGAGGCGCCGCTGCGCGACGACTCCGGCCGGATCACCGGACTGCGGCTGGCCGAGGGCGGCAGGGTCCACGAGGAGCGGGCCCCGCTCGTGGTCGCCGCCGACGGCATCTCCTCACGGCTGCGGTCCTGGGCGGGCATCGAGGCCCGACGGGTCGACTACCCGCACCGGCTGGTCTCCTTCGACATCGGCGACGCCGACGCGGCGGCGCGGGCCGACGACTTCTCCGCGTATGTCACCGACCGGGGGCTGCGGCTGCTCTATCCGCTGCCGGGCGGCCGGCTGCGGCTCTACCTCCAGGCCGGACCCGATGAGCTGCGCGGTGTCACGGCACGCGGGGAGCTGGCCGACTGGGCGGCCAGGGCGCTGTCCCAGGTGCCCGCCCTGGAGCCGCTGACCGGGCCCCTGCTCGCGCATCTCGACAGCCGTCAGACACTCCCCGTCGGACGGCTGCTGTCGCCCCGGCTGGCCGGCCGGGGCCTCGCACTGGTCGGCGAGGCCGCGTACGCCGTCCACCCGATGGCCGCGCAGGGCATGAACACCGCCATCACCAGCGCCGGTGCCCTCGCCGAGCGGCTGTCGGGCCATCTGGAGCGCACCGGCGAGATGTCGGCCGCGGCGGTGGACGGCGCACTGCGCGACTACCACGACCGGCAGCTGCCCCTGCTCGCCCAGGCGGCCACGACCAGCGGCAACGCGGCGCGGATGGTCACCGATCTGTCGTGGCGCGGCCGGGTGCTGGGCCGCCGGGCCGTTCGTCACACCGGTGCCAACCCCCGGCTGCTGCACACCGTCACCCACAACATGTCGGGCCTCGGCCCGCGCCCGCTGACCCTGCTGGACCGGCTGCAGCAGCTCGGTCTCCTCCCCGACCCGCGCGCCCACCGAGTGCCGGCCGCACCGGCCGGCCGACCGCAACCCATGTGAGGACGGTTTCCCATGCCCACCCCCGAACTGGTCGTGACCCCCGTCTCCGGAGCGCTCGGCGCGGAGATCCGCGGTGTCGATCTGACCGAGCTCACCGACGAACTCTTCGAGCGGATCCACCAGTTGCTGCTCAAGCACCTGGTGGTCTTCTTCCCGGACCAGGAACACCTCTCGCCGGAGGCGCATATCGCCCTGGGGCGGCGGCTGGGGGAGCTGGAGGTCCATCCGTTCCTGCCGAAGGTCGAGGGCCATCCCGAGATCGTCGTCCTGGACGCGGACCAGGGCGCCAAGGCCGACGAGTGGCACATCGACGTGACCTTCCAGCCCAATCCGCCGGTCGCCTCGATCCTCCACCTCCAGGTGTGCCCCGCCTCCGGTGGCGACACCATGTGGAGCAACCAGTACCTGGTCTACGAGACGCTCTCCGAGCCGATGCGCGACCTCCTCGACGGGCTCACCGCCGTTCACGTCCTCAACACCCCGCAGACCGGCGAGCACTCCGCAGAACACCCGGTGGTGCGGATCCACCCCGAGACCGGCAGGCGCTCGCTGTACGTGACGCGCATGTGGACCTCGCACATCCCGCAGCTCAGCCGCCCGGAGAGCGACGCGCTGCTGCAGTACCTCTTCGAGCACTCCGAGTCGCCCCGGTTCAACTGCCGCTACCGCTGGCAGCCCGGCGCCGTCGCCATGTGGGACAACCGCGCCACCCAGCACCTGGCCGTCAACGACTACACCGGGCCCCGCAGGGGGCAGCGGGTGACCGTCCTCGGCGACCAGCCCACCGGCGACACGCCGCGCTGGAAGGAGTACCGGCCCGCGCCCGACGAGCGCTACTACCCGCGCCACGTCACGGCCCGGTACGGCTACCGGTGACGGCCCGTCAGGGCCGTCGCATCCGTCGCATCCGTCGCATCCGTCGCATCCGTCGCATCCGTCGCATCCGTCGCATCCGTCGCATCCGTCGGGCCCGTCAGGCCGGTCAGCGGCTCGGGCGTCGCCGTCGTACGGTGGCGGCGACACCCGCGCCCAGCACCAGCACGGACGCGCCACCGGCGAGCAGCACCGGAGTGGTGTTGCCGTCGTCCTCGTCGGCGGCGGAGACGTCGGAGGTGGCGCGGGAGGGCGGGGCGGCGGCACGCGACGGCTCCGTGGCGGCCTGGGACGGAGGCGCGGCGGCCCCGGACGACGGGGCCGCGCCCGAGGAGCCCTTCGCCGGGGCCCCCAACACCACATCGGAGCAGGAGTAGTAGGTGTCCGGGGTGCTGGTGTTCCGCCAGATCGTGTAGAGCAGCTGACGGCCGGTCCGGCCGGCGGGCAGCGTGGCCTCGATGTGGTACGCGTCGTCCACCAGCGCGGGGTCCTTGGCCGTGGCGAACGGCTTCGCCTCCAGATCGGCCCACGTCAGCGGCCGCGTCGGGTCGTAGCCCTCCTTGGTGAGATACAGCTCGAAGGTCCCCGTGTGCGGGATCGTCGACCGATAGGTGAGCGTGAGGTCCGCCCCGGGCGACAGCCGCGTCGCAGGCCAGTCGGCGCGCGGCAGGTCCAGACCCCGGTACGCCTCCAGGCCCCCGCTGCACAGCTTTCCGTCCGGGATCCGCTCCCGGTCCTTGCCCGCCACCCCCGCGATCCGCACGTTGTCCCAGTCCGCCGCCTCCGGGTCGCCCGCGGCCCGGGCCGCCCGGCACGCCGCCGACCGCGCCGCGCCCCCGCCCTCGGGTGAGCAGGCGAACGTCCGGCTCACCGGGTCGGTCGGCGCCCCGTGCGCCTGCGCGGGCGGAGCGGCCAGAGCCGTGAACAGACAGGGGAGGGCCCCGAGAAGAGCGCCCACGGCGGCGGTGCGGTACGTGATCATCCGGTGCGGCCCTCCGGGGTCGGTGCGGCGACGGGCGGTTCGCCCGTCCCGGGGAGTACGGGAAGCCCGGTCGGTGCGTTCAACGGGCCGCCGTGAACCGCGTCATGACGGCGTACAACCATCCACCATCTCCGCATGTCTCCCTAGGCAGACGCAAACAGCGCCTTCGCCCATGAAGAATCATTAAGGGGGACAAATGAATCTTTCTCGTCGTATGGCCGCCACCGCGGTCCTCGCCACCGCCGTCGCGGGCACCGTGGCCCTGACGCCGCAGGCGTCGGCCGCCACCAGGGCCGCGTACAACGGGGTGTGCGGCAGCGGGTACAAGGTGGTGAACTCGGCGCCCATCGGCTCCAAGGGCACCGTCTTCCTCACCTACAACTCCGCCAAGGGCAAGAACTGCGTGGTCACCGTCCGGAACGCCACGGGCAAGCCGGTTCCCATGTTCGCCTACCTGTACGTTCAGGGCGCCGACGAGTCGGCCGAGGACGGCGGCGCGTACACCTCGTACGCGGGCCCGGTGTACGGCGACGGGCGCGGCAAGTGCGTGGACTGGGCCGGGGGCATCGACAACCAGTCCACCTGGACCTACGGATCGAACTGCGGATCCCTGAAGGCCTACCGCGTGACCAAGGGCTGGTAAGCCCGGAGCCACACGATAGGCAGAGCCGACGGGGGAACACACGGGGGAGCGGCGGTCACCTCTTCGAGGTGGCCGCCGCCATCGTGGTGCGGCCCCGCCCGGATATTCGGTGTCTTCGGCGGCATACGCCCCGGTAGCGTCGCCGACGTGACCGGCGCCGGAACGGAGGTGAGCGCTACGCCTGGCGCTCGGTGAAGGCCACCGCGTGGGTGTCCAGCACGATGTGGAGCTCCGCGAGGCGGTAGGCGGCGCCGTCGGAGCGGACCACGCAGCGGACCACACCGCCGGCGATCGGGGTCACCTGACCGTCGGTGATGTTGGTGGCGTACATGTACGACACCACCGAGATGTCATCGCCGTCGACCCGCTCGATGTGGATGTTCGAGGCGTTGTGGCGCAGCGGATAGCCGGCCGCCTCGCGGTGCTGCCGCTGCCAGGCGATCACCTGCTCGCGGCCCCGGTTGTCGGAGGCGATGAACTCCTCGTACGGGGACTTCCCCGTGTCCGAGCGGGAGGTCATGTGGACGTCCTCGGTCAGCAGCTCCGGCCAGACGTCGAACTGCCCCTCGTCGAAGGCGAACCACCAGCGGTGGATCAGTTCATGGACCGCCAGACGATCGAGCATGCGGAACTCTCCCCCCGAAGATTCAAGTGATCGACAGCATATCCTGCGGACGCCGAACCGCTTCCGGCCGACGCGGACCCCGCCGTAGCCCCGGCCCACCGCGCCGCGGTTTCGCCTCGCGGCCCGCCGGGCGCACGGGAGAATTCGCGGAAGGCACCGACCCGCCGGTATGCCGATGGTGCAATAGCCGTGCAGGCTCTGGTATCGAACCTGGCCGTGGCCTCACGCTGCCGCGTTGAGCTGCGCATTGCCCGTCACAGGTGGAGGATCGTTCATGCACCCCGTCACCGGCTCCCGCGCTTCCGCCCCCGCCATGGGCCGCGCCCCCCGCCTGTCCGCCGACCGGGTCCGGACGCCGCCCCGGATGCCCGCCGCCCGTCCGCCGATCCGGTCGCGGGCCGACGCCGAGACCGTGGCGCTGCTGCACCGCGCCGCACGGGTGCTCATCGAGGAGGTACCACGGCTGACGGACCGTATCGTCGCGCTGATGAAGGAGCGGGAGCCCGCCTACCGCTCCGCCGCCGTGGACGCGCACGAGGTGTGGCGGGAGGTCCACGACTCGCTCAGCCACAATGTGCGCTCGCTGGTGCACCCCAAGGAGACGCGTGAATCGGCCCGGTCCTGCGCGTGGCGGATCGGCACGGACCGCGCCGCCCAGGGCTTTCCGCTGGACGCGCTGCTGCACGCGTACCGCATCGGCTGCACCGTCGTCTGGGAGCAGCTCCTGGAGACCGCCTCCAGGGAGGACCCGCTCGGCGCCCCGTCGCTGGTCCATGTCGCCGCCGATGTGTGGAACTTCGTCGACGAGCACTGCACCCTCGTCGCCACGGCGTACCAGGAGGTCGAGCGGCAGCTCTCCTGGCACCGGGAGAACCGCTACCGGATCATCGTCGCGGCCCTGCTCGACGGCACCGCCCGGGTGAGCGACTTCCCCGAGGCCGAGCAGGTACTCGGCCTGCCCGAGCAGGGGCGTTACGCGGTCGTGGCGCTGGAGGACGCCGACGCCGCGTGCCGGACGCCGCACTCCGTCGAGGTGGGCGACGGACTCCGTACCGTCTGGCACACGGCGGAGGGCACCGCCCACGCCATCGTGCTGCTCGGCAAGGGCGACGGCGACGGAGGCGGCGACGGCGACGGCGACGGCGACAGAGACACCGGCGTGGAGCGGCTGGTGCGCGGGCTGGAGGTGCCGCCCGGCGCACGGGCCGGGGTCAGCCCCGCCGTGACCGGGCTCGCCGCGATCAACACGGCCCGCCGGCTCGCCGACACGGCGCTGCGCACCCGCCCGGCCGCCGGGTCGGCGGCACTGCTGGAGGAGCGCTATCCGGAGGCGCTCGTGGTGTCCTCCCCGGACCTCGGCACCGCGCTCGCCGAGCGGATGCTCGGACCGGTCCTGGCGCTGGAGTCCGCCGACCGGGAGACGCTGCTGACGACGCTGGCCGCCTGGCTGGAGGCCGGGGGATCGGCGCGCCGCGCGGGCGGGCTGCTGTTCTGCCACCGCAATACGGTGCTCAACCGGCTGCGCCGCTACGAGCAGTTGACCGGGCGTTCGCTGGACCACCCGCGCGAGGTCATGGAGTTGTCGCTCGCGCTGTCCGCGCACCGGCTGCTGACGCCCTGAGACCCACCCGTCTGCCGAGCCGATGTGGGCGTGCACAACGGCCCCGCGCCGATCATGTGCGCCCGTCACACGGTCCGCCGGTTGGGCTGTACGCGACCCCTCTGACCTGCTGTCGTGGCGTTTCCGCCCCGGCGACCCGGGACGGAACCCGCACAAGGAGCCGCGACATGTCCGACCACGACCACCCCTGGGGTCCGTTCCCGTCCGCCCCGTCCCGCACCGCGCGCCGCACCGGCACGATCCCGCCCCGCCCCGCGCCGCCGCCTCCGCCGACACGGCGGTCACCGTGGCAGCGGCCGTGGCCCTGGTCGGCGCGGGCGGCCTGTACCGCGCTCACCTGTCATGTGGCCGCCGTGGTGGTCAACTGCGCCGCCGAAGGCGTCGTCAACCTCGGCGCGGGCGGCGGGTTCACCGTGGGCGCCATGCTGATCGGCCTGGACACGGCGGTGCTGCTCACCGTCCTGGCCCGGGCCCACCGCCGGGCCGGCGCCGCGGGGGAGGGGGAGCGGTGAGCTTCCTGGACCCCAGAACGCTCGCGTTCGTGCTCTTCGCGGGCTTCATGGCCGTCTCGTTCCTGCTGTGTATCCTCGCGGCCACCGGCAACGACGACCCCACCGAGTTCTACCTCGGCACCGGCGCGCTCAGCCCGATGCAGAACGGCCTGGCCATCGCGGGTGACTACATCTCCGCGGCCACCGTGCTCAGCACCACCGGCACCATCGCCCTGGCCGGGTTCGACGGCGTGCTCATCGCCACCTCCACCGCGCTCTCCATCCTGATGTTCATGCTGGTCCTCTCCGGACCGCTGTGCGGACGGGGGCGGTTCACCCTCGGCGACGTCCTCTCCGAGCGGCTGAGCGAGCGCCCGGCCCGCACCGGCACCGCCGTCGTGGTGCTGGTGGTCGTCATGCCGCTGCTGCTGGTCCAGCTCAACGGCGCGGGCGCCATGCTGGCGCTGCTGCTCGGCATCCCGGGAAGCGGCGCGGTCACCGGCTGCACCGTCTTCATCGGCTCGCTCATGGTCTGCTACGCCGCGCTCGGCGGGATGAAGGGCACCGGGTTCGTCCAGATCCTCAAGACGGTGCTGCTGCTCGCCGCGTTCGTCCTGCTCGCCTGTCTGGTGCTGAAGCGCTTCTCCTGGAACCCGGCCACCCTCTTCGACGCGGCGGCCGAGGCCAGCGGCTACGGCGACGGCTTCTGGCAGTCCGGCCGTCAGTACGGGGACTCCCTGAGTGGCCGCCTGGACGTCATCAGCGTCCAGCTCACCCTCGCCTTCGGCGCGGCCTGCATGCCCCACCTCACCATGCGGCTCCATCCGATCCGCGGCATGCGGGCCGCCCGCGCCGCCACCACCTGGGCGGTGGGCGCGGTCACCACTATCCTCGGACTGATCGTGATCGTGGGCGCCGGAGCCACCGCCGTCGTCGGCGCCCGCGCCCTGCGCGCCTCCGACCCCACCGGCAGCGACTCGCTGCTGCTGCTGACCCTCGCCCTGGACCCGGCGGCGCGGGAGGCCGACCAAAGTCTGCTCTTCTCCGTCGTGGCCTGCGCGGTCGTCGCCACCACCCTCGCGGCGGTCGCCGGACTCACCCTGGCCGCCGCGGCCTCCCTCGCCCATGACGTCCTGGCCAAGGTCGTCTTCAAGGGCGGTCTTTCGGCGAACCGGGAGCTGGCCGCCGCCCGTACGGCCATCGTGGTCGTCGGCGTCGTGGCCGTCGTCCTCGCCATCGTCACCCAGCACTGGAACCGGCAGGTCCTGATCTCCTTCACCTTCGCGGCCGCCGCCTCGGCCCTGCTGCCGGTCGTGCTCTACGGCACCCTGTGGCGCGGCTTCACGGTGAACGGGCTGCGCTGGGCGCTGTACGGGGGGCTTCTGCTCACCGCCGTGGCCATGGCCTTCTCCCCGGCGATCTCCGGCAATCCGCTCGCGGTCTTCCCCGAGCGCGACTTCCACTGGTTCCCGCTCCGCAATCCGGGCCTGATCACCATCCCCGCCGGGTTTCTGCTCGGCTGGCTCGGCTCCCGGATCGGAGGCCGCGGACGGCGGGCCCGGCATGTTGAGGACCCGGCGCAGGGGGACACGTCGTATGCGATGCACACCGGCTGACGGGTGGGTCCACGTGGGTCCCTTTACGTGGGATCCTTTACGGGGTTCGGGACCCGGCCCTGGCCTTGGCGCGCCGGTGGGCGGCCACCCGCTCACGGGTCGCGCACCGGCGTGAGCAGTAGCGCCGCTCCGGTCCGCTGCCCACGGTGAGGAAGACATCGCCGCAGCTGGGGGAGGAGCACAGACCGCCCGGTGGGCGCTGACCCTCCCAGAGCAGCACGGTCAGCGCCATGCACGACGAGGCGAGGAACCACTCGCCCCAGGGTGCCTCGTCATCGCTGTCCAGGTGCGGGTGCCAGGGCGAGCGGCCGTCGTGCGAGCTGAGCCGGAGCGGGCCCGTGCCCTCGCGCAGCAGCCGGTTCAGCACCCCGGCGGCGTCGTCGACACGACCGGCGGCGAACACCTCGCGCAGCCGCAGCGCCGCGGCGCGCATCCCCGCGACATCGTCGGCGGTGAGCTCGAGCGGGCCGGACTCACCGTGATCGAGCAGGAGCCCGGCGATCGCGGCGGGGTCCGGGCTCGGCTCCGCGGTCAGGGCATTGACGAGGGCGGCGGTGCGCCGGGCGGTGGCCCGCACCGAATGCCGGGTGGACCAGTCGTCGTTCGAAGGCGGTGACACGTGGCTCAATGTAACGCACCTGGTGAGGTTTTGCGTTAGCCCCGTAACGTGCTCGGCATGATGAGGCGTTACGCGCTGGGGTGCTATCTGGGCGGGGCGGCCGCCGCCCGCGCGGGGGACGAGATGTCCGGCCCCGCGCTGCTGCTGGCCGGGCCGGCGCTCACCGGCTCGCCCTCCTCCGGCTCATCGCTGCTGGCGGGGATCATGGCCGCGGCCGCGGTCGGCGGACCCCTCTTCGGGGTGCTGCTCGACCGCTCCGCCCGGCCCGGCCGACTGCTGGCCGTGGCGCTCGCCCTCTACGTGGCGGGGCTGGCCGCGATCCTCCTGGGCCTGGGACGGGTGCCGTTCACCCTCACGGTTCTCCTGGCGGTGGGCGCGGGGTTGCTGGGACCCGCCCTGTCCGGCGGATGGACCTCCCAACTGCCCCGAGTGGCACCGCCACCGGGCCTCCCACGCGCCACGGCGCTCGACGCGATGACGTTCAGCCTCGCCGCGCTGGTGGGGCCCGCACTCGCCGGAGCCGTCGCGGGGACGGCCGGTGCACCGGCCGCCGTGGCCGTGTCCATCGCGCTGATCGGCCTCGCGCTGCCCGCCGCCTGGACGCTCCCCGCGCCCGCGCGATCCGCACCGCCGGGCGCGTCGGCTCCACCGCCGGGCGCGTCGGCCCCACCGCCGGGCGCGTCGGCCCCACCGCCGGGCACGTCGGTCGTCGCCGATCTCACCGCCGGGCTGCGGGCCATCGTCCGCAACCGGTCCCTGGCCCGGGCGACCGCCACCTCCGTCGTCTCCTGCGTGGGTCAGGGCGCGCTGCTCACCTGCTGGCCGCCGCTCGGCGCGGCCGTGTTCGGCGGCGCCGACCGCGGCGCCCTGCTGCTGTCCGCCACCGCAGCGTCGGCCCTCGTGGCGGGCGCGGTACTCTCCCGCCACCCCCGGCCGCCGCGCCCGGACACCGTGCTCCTCGGCGGCACCCTGCTGCTCGTCCTCGCGCCCCTGCTCGCGGCCACCGGCCACCCGGCCGCGCTGATCGCCGCCGTGCTGCTCACCGGTGCCGCCGAGGGCCCCCAGCTCACGGCCCTGTTCGCGATCCGCCACCGGGAGGCGCCCGAGCGGCTGCGCGGCCAGGTCTTCACCACCGGCGCCAGTCTGAAGATCACCGGCTTCGCCCTCGGCGCGGCCCTCGCCGGTCCGCTCGCCACCTGGTCGCTGCCCGGCGCCCTGGTGGTTGCCGGGGGGTGCGAGGCGTTCGCGGTTCTGGTCTTCGTATGCTTGCCGGACCCTGCGGAGGCTGTCGCTCCGTTTTCGCCCCCCGGGGCTGTGTGACAGAGCCATGTCATCCATGATGACCTGCATGGAAGATGTGAAAGACCTGCTCCCCGTCGAAGCCGTCCGGCTCGACGTACGGGCGGCCGACTGGCGTGAGCTCACCTGGGTTTTCAACCGTTCCTAGGGCCGTTGGCCAGCGCTGGCCAACTCGCCGTAATCCGGCCCGATGGCCCGGTGACCCTCCAAACGGTCTTGAGGGTCGGGGAACAGCGCGAGTTGGTCACCTCGGCGTGGCCGGGTCTTGCCGCCCTTGGTGGGCGCGCCCGCCGTCCTGGGTGGACTCGCGGTCCCGCACGCCCGTGGGAGGGACACGGTCTGGCCGGTAGCTCTCCGCTCCACCATCCTCCGGTGGTGGGCGGTCACACCTGGCCGACGCCGGATCCCGTGCCCGAGGGCGCGCCGTCCGATGGCCACCGAAGCACTGTGGTGCCGAGTGACCGTAGTCCTCCGCGACTGGTCCTGAAGAGGCCGGGTCCAATGCTGTCCGCCCCAGCGACTGGTGTACGCCGGGTCGACCGCGATGACGACCAGGCCCCGGTGGTAGGCCATGCCACGCAGCCGCTCACGGAAGCGGCCGGTGGGGATGCCCGACACCGTGCGGCGGAACATCGTGCCACGCCTGCCGCGCCCCATGGTCTCGCGACCGGTGGCGCGGGCGTCGGCAAAGTCCAGATCCTCGATCGCGATCCCCACGCAGCCGTGCTCGTGAGCGAGGGCGATCAGCCCACTGATCGCGGCGCGCAGCCGTCCGTCCCGCGTGGTCGCCGGGCCGGTCAGGTCCAATGGGATCGTGACCGGTTCGCCGATCGGGTTGCCGTGCCGGTCGAGCACGCAGGCGGCCAGGTGATCCGAGTTGAGGTCGACTCCGAGTAGCCGCGCACCTGGGGTCTTGACCTCATTCAGGTTGGGCGGCTCGGCCGTGTCGGCCGTCCAGGACGCGTCCAAGTACCAGCGGTCACGGGCCGGGTCACAGGTGATGTCATAGCGCACGGCCCGGTGGGCGGTGACGCGGTCCAGCCACTCGCCACGCCGGTGCTGGAAGACCACACCGGAGCCCAGCCGGTAGCGGCCCCTTGGGGCGTTGGCCAGATGCCGCAACGGCTCGGGCGCAGGCTGGCGCGCTCGTCGTACAGGCAGCGCATCGACAGCTGGAACTGGTTCTCGCTGGCCCGGGTCATCGCCCCGGCCCAGCGGGCTGAGGACACCTTGGTGAGCTTCTTCTTCCGCTCGGCCCACTGCGTGTCCTTCCCGCTGGCCCGGCCGATCCGGACCCGCTCGGCCAAGTCGGCCCGCTGGTGGCGGCCGAGGTGCTCGCCCACCAGGCGCAGGACCTTCTCATCGGCCGGACTCAGCCTCAGGCGGCCCCTGATCCGCGCCCCCGGTGGCGCGGCCACGACGAACGGAGCGGCCAGCACACGAATTGCACGCTTTCTGCCACGTTCGCGTGCCACCTGTCGCTCCCCTCCGCCAGTCGCGTCGAACTCAACCGCCGTCACCGATCATGCGTTCTGGACACCTGCACGGCCTCGGGAACTGGTCTCGTTCACCCGTACGAAGGACATGATGGCCGACCACGGCCTAAACCCCAGAGTCAACACTTACTTACCCGGCCTTCGGCCTCGCCCTGGTGCTGCCCGGTCTGGTGCCGCACTTCTTCACCGGCGGCGCGGCCGGGGTCTACGGCAACGCGACCGGGGGCCGGCGCGGCGCGGTGGTGGGGGCGTTCCTCAACGGGCTGCTCATCACCTTCCTGCCCGCCCTGCTGCTCAAGGCGCTCGGCGCGTTCGGCGACCAGAACACCACCTTCGGCGACGCCGACTTCGGCTGGTTCGGCGCGCTCATCGGCAACGCGGGCAAGGCCGGTGGCGCCGCCGGGATCGTGGTCATCGTGCTGCTCGGCCTCGCGGTCCTCGGGGCCGCGATCCTGGTGCAGAAGCGGGTGGCGGACACCGGCTGGGACCCGGGCGCGGCGCGTGACGCCCTGATGCCGCGCGAGAGCGCGGTGGCGCCGGCCGAGCCGGGCACCACCACGGCCGCCTACGCCAAGATCCCGCCGCCCGCGGGCGCTCCCGCACCCCCGCCAGCGCCCTGACGCGGCGTGCCGCCCCGGTGGTCCCGTCGGCGGGACCACCAGGGCGGGGCCTCACACCTGCTTGACGTAGTCGCGCAGGTGGACGGCGGTGAGGGAGCCACCGGTGTCCACGAGGTCGGCGGGGGTGCCGGTGAACACCACCTGACCGCCGTCGTGCCCCGCCCCCGGACCCATGTCGACGATCCAGTCCGCATGGGCCATCACGGCCTGGTGGTGCTCGATGACGACGACCGTGTTGCCCGTGTCGACAAGCCGGTCGAGCAGGGCGAGCAACTGGTCCACATCGGCGAGGTGCAGTCCGGTGGTCGGCTCGTCCAGGACGTATGTCGTGCCGCTCCGCGCCATGTGGATGGCCAGCTTCAGCCGCTGGCGCTCGCCCCCGGAGAGCGTGGTGAGCGGCTGGCCCAGCGCCAGATAGCCCAGCCCCACCGCGGCCAGCCGGTCCAGGATCACCCGGGCCTGACCGGTGGTGAAGAACTCCAGCGCCTCGGCCACCGACATGCCCAGGACCTCGCTGATGTTCCGCCCGCGCAGCCGGTACGTCAGCACCTCGGGCCGGAACCGCCTCCCCTCGCAGTCCTCGCACACCGAGGCCACCTCGGCCATCATGGCGAGATCGGTGTAGATCAGCCCGATGCCCTTGCACCGCGGGCAGGCGCCCTCCGAATTGGCGCTGAACAGCCCCGGTTTGACGCGGTTGGCCTTGGCGAACGCCGTCCGGATCGGATCGAGGAGCCCCGTATAGGTGGCCGGGTTGCTGCGGCGGGAGCCACGGATCGCCGACTGGTCCGCGACGATCACCTCCTCCCGCCCGGACAGCGACCCGTGGATCAGGGAGCTCTTGCCCGATCCGGCGACACCAGTGACGACGGTGAGCACACCGAGCGGGATGTCCACGCTCACATCCCGCAGATTGTGCAGCCGCGCGCCCCGGACCGGCAGGTGCCCGGTAGGCTGCCGCACCTTCTCCCGCAGCCGCACCCGGTGGTCCAGATAGCGCCCGGTCAGGGTGTCGGAGGCGCGCAGGCCCGCCACATCGCCCTGGTAGCAGATGCGCCCGCCCGCCACTCCGGCGCCGGGCCCCAGGTCCACCACGTGGTCGGCGATCCGGATGGTCTCCGGTTTGTGCTCCACCACCAGCACCGTGTTGCCCTTGTCCCGCAGCTGGAGCAGCAGCCGGTTCATGCGCTCGATGTCATGCGGGTGCAGGCCGACCGTGGGCTCGTCGAAGACATAGGTGACATCGGTGAGGCTGGAGCCCAGGTGCCGGACCATCCGCACCCGCTGGGCCTCGCCGCCGGACAGGGTGCCGGACTCCCGGTCCAGGCTCAGGTACCCCAGGCCGATCTCGACCAGTGAGTCGAGGAGCGCGCGCAGGCTCTCCAGCACCGGCCCGACGGAATCGTCCCGGATCCCGCGTACGAACTCCGCCAGATCGCTGATCTGCAGGGCCGAGCAGTCCGCGATGGAGCGGCCGTCGATCCGGCAGGACCGGACGGCCTCGCACAGCCGGGCGCCCTCACACTCGGAACACTCGGTCAGGGTCATGGCCCGGTCGGCGAACGCGCGCATGCGCGGCTGCATCGTCTCCCGGTCCTTCGCCAGGTACTGCCGGCGGACCTTGGTCACCAGCCCCTCGTAGGTGAGGTTGTTCTTCCCCACCTTGATCTTGGTGGCCGGTTTGTGGAGGAAGTCCTCCCACTGGGCCGGGGTGTAGTCCCGGAGCCTGGTATCGGGGTCGAAAAGGCCGGAGGCCGCCATAACCTGCCAGTGCCAGCTGTCCACCTCGAATCCGGGGACGGTGATCGCCCCCTCCTTCAACGACTTCTTCCTGTCGATGAGTTGGCCGATGTCGATGTCGGTGACCCGGCCGAGCCCCTCGCACCGCGGACACATGCCCTCGGCGGTGTTGAAGCTGAAGGCGAGGGGAGGGCCGACGTACGGGCTGCCGATCCGGCTGAACAGGATCCGCAGCAGGGTGTGGGCGTCGGTGGCGGTGCCCACGGTGGAACGGGAGTTGGCGCCCATCGGCTCCTGGTCCACGATGATCGCCGCGCTCAGATTCCGCAGCGAGTCGACGTCCGGACGGCCGAGGGTCGGCATGAAGTTCTGGACGAACGCCGTATAGGTCTCATTGATCAGCCGCCTCGACTCCGCGGCGATGGTGTCGAAGACGAGCGAGGACTTACCGGATCCGGAGACACCGGTGAAGACCGTGAGCCGCTGCTTGGGAATGTTCACACTCACGCCCTGGAGGTTGTTTTCCCTGGCGCCACGGACCTTGATTTCGCTGACATCCATGCCTTCAAGTGTTTCATTGAAGTGCACGTTGAGACTTTTCCCGGCTTTCTGCCCAACCCCCGCCGGACGCACCGCGATGGAGCCGACGCTAACCTTCAACTCGCCCGTGAACCCCCGATCCGAAGGTGACGAACCGTGAGCCGTACGGACGCCGCGCTGCGCCCCGTCGATCTGGCCCGTATGGCGGGTGTCTCCACCCAGCAGATCCGCAACTACGTCGACGCGGGCATCCTGCCCCCGGCCACCCGCACCCCCGCCGGATACCGCAGGCTCGACGACCGGCACCGCAGAGCCCTGGTGACCTATCGGGCCCTGATGCCGGGGTACGGCGCGGAGACCGCCCGCGCGGTCATGCGGGCCGTCCACGACGGGGACGTCGCCCTGGCGCTCACCCTGGTCAACGCCGGCCATGCCGCGCTCCACGATCAGCGGCTCTCCCTCGAGGCGGCGGGGAAGGCGCTCGAAGCGGTCGCCGAGCAGACCCCGGACACCTCGGTGCCGTCACGCTCCGGGCCGCTGCGCATCGGCGAGGTGGCCGCACGTCTGGGGCTGCGCACCTCGGCCCTGCGGGTGTGGGAGTCCGCCGGTCTGCTGCGCCCGCGGCGCGACCGGAGCACCGGCTATCGCGTCTACGGGCCGTCCGACGTCCGGGACGCCCGGATGATCGACCTGCTGCGGCAGGTCCGCTATCCGCTGCCGCAGATCCGGCCCGTCCTCGACGGGCTGCGCCGCACGGGCAGCAGCGAGGCCCTGCGCACGGTCATCGCCCGACGTCAGGAAGGGCTCGCCCAGCGCGCCACGGCGATGCTCGAAGGCTCCTGCCGGCTGCACCACTACCTGACGGAAAACGGGTCGGCCGAGGACCGATGAGTTCCCGGCGGGGGAGCGGTCTCTATGGGTAAACGCTCCCCAGCGCAGGAGGTACCGATGGCCAGCGACGGATTCACCACGTGCCTGTGGTTCGACGGCCGGGCCGAAGAGGCGGCGCAGCACTACGTCTCGATCTTCAAGAACTCCAGGCTCGGACGGATCACGCACTACACCGGGGCCGAGCCCGGCGGCCCGGCGGGGAGCGTGCTGACCGTCGAGTTCGAGGCCAACGGACAGAAGTTCGTGGGGCTCAACGGCGGGCCGGAGTTCACCTTCAACGAGGCCATCTCCTTCCAGGTCCACTGTGCGGACCAGGACGAGGTGGACTACTACTGGAGCAAGCTCTCCGAGGGTGGCGAGGAGGGGCCCTGCGGCTGGGTGAAGGACAAGTTCGGGGTGTCCTGGCAGGTCGTCCCCACCGTCCTGCTCGACATGATCGGCGACGCGGACCCGCGGAAGGCCAAGCGGGCCACCGAGGCGATGATGAAGATGGGCAAGCTCGACATCGCCGCGCTCCAGGCGGCGTACGACGGCGCGTAGTCCATCGTGGTGGACGGCCGCCCGTTACGGCATCCGGTCAGCCTGCCGTACGGGCGCGTCCGCCGAGTCTTTCCCCTCCCCGCCTCTTCCCACAACTGGGGCTCCGCCCCAGACCCGGGGTCCAGGGGCGAAGCCCCTGGTAGCGGGAAGGGGCGGGGAGGGGAACAGCGCGCCGCAGGCGTCACGCTCCGTCGGACGCCGCTCAGCGGCCGTGGGTGAGGTCCGCGGGGTCGGTGTTGGCGCCGCAGAGGAGCACCGCGACCTTCTCCCCGGGGCGCGGCCGGTACGCGCCGGAGGTCAGGGCCGACAGCGCCGTGGCCGCCGCGTGCTCGACCGCGATCCTGCGGTCGTCCCACAGGGCCTGGCGCGCGGAGACGATCGCCTCGTCGGACACCAGGACGGACCGCACCCCGTCCTTGCGGGCCCACTCCAGCGCGGCCGAGGACACATGGCGGGCCCCGAGCGAGTCCGCCGCCACCGAGTCCACCGGGACGTCGACCACCGCACCGGCCTCCAGCGCGGCGTTCAGGGCCCGGCAGCCGTACGGCTCCACCGCGACGACCTCCACGCCGCGCTCCAGGGCGGACACCGCGACCCCGGTGAACAGCCCGCCGCCCCCGACCGCCACCACCACGGTGTCCAGGTCGGGCCGGGCCTGGAGGATCTCCTCCATCACGGTGCCCGCCCCGGCGGCGATCAGCGGGTGGTCGTACGCGTGCGAGAGCAGGGCACCGGTCTCGGCGGCGTGCTTCTGGGCGGCGTCCCGCGCGTCGGCGTACTCGGTGCCGATCTGGTGGACCTCGGCGCCGAGCCGGCGCAGCCGGTCCACCTTCACCGCGGGCGCGGTCTCGGGCACGAACACGGTGGCGGGCACGGAGTGCCGGGCGGCCGCCCAGGCGCATGCGAGCCCGGCGTTGCCGCCCGAGGCGATGATGGCACCCGCGTCCGGCAGGGTGCCCGCCTCCCGGTGGACCCTGATGAAGTTGAACGCGCCCCGCGCCTTGAAGGTGCCCGTGTACTGAAGGAACTCCAGGGCCAGCCATCCCTCGGCCGGACCCCATGCCCCCTGCTCCACCGGCGCGAGCGCCACGGGCCGGATATGTCCCGCGACCCGCTCGGCCGCGGCGGTTACGTCCTCAATGGAAACTGTCACTGAAACACTGTAACAACCACTGGTACGCTCGGGACGTGCGTAACAACCGGGACCGAGCCGACCAGCCCACCCTGGAGGCCATCGCCGAAGCCGCCCTGACCGTCGTCGACGACGAGGGGCCCGAGGCGCTGAGCTTCCGCAGGGTGGCGCAGCTGCTGGGGGTCTCCCACGCCACGGTCTTCCGCCGCTGTGGCGACTTCGACGGCCTGGTGAACGCGTGCGCGGACCGGCTGGCCGCGCGGATGCCGCTGGTGGGACGGGACCAGGACTGGGCCACCGCCACCGAGGCCCGCTTCCGCGCGTTCTACGAGGCGCTGATCGAACATCCCGGGCTGGTGGCGCTGCGGTCGGGCCGCGCCTGGTGGGGCCCGCATCTGCTCAGCCGCCTCGTGGAGCCACAGCTGGCGCACAGCATCGCCGCCGGAATGACGCCCGAGGCGGCGATCCGGGTCTACCGGCGGCTGTATCTGCTCACCCTCGGCGCCGTCGCCTTCGTCGACCACCGCAACGCGAAGCAGGTGCGCACCGCCGCGCGCACCGCGCTCGCCGCGCTGGACCCCGAGGACTTCCCGGCCCTCACCGGACACCTGGACGTGATCGTGTCCGCGCAGACCGACCACGAGGTCTACCACGGCGCGCTGCGACAGCTGATCGACGCCTCCGCGGCGGCCTGTCTCGGGCGGTGACCGACGCGAAGCGGGGCGGGTCCCGAGTGGACCCGCCCCGCTTCACGCCAAGGAATGGCTACAGCGTCTGCTGCACCCGCTCCGCCACCAGCTTGATGAAGCGCGACGGATCGCTCAGCTCACCGCCCTCGGCGAGCAGCGCCATGCTGTAGAGCAGCTCCGCCGTCTCCCCGAGATCGCTGTCGTCCTTGCGCTCGGCGTGGGCCTTGCGCAACCCGCTGACCAGCGGATGGGTGGGGTTCAGCTCCAGGATGCGCTTGATCTGGGGCAGGTTCTGGCCCATGGAGCGGTAGATGTTCTCCAGGGCCGGGGTGACATCGAAGGTGTCCCCGACGATGCAGGCCGGGGAGGTGGTCAGCCGCGAGGACAGCCGCACCTCCTTGACCTGCTCGCTCAGCGTCGACGTCATCCAGGAGAGCAATTCGGCGAAGTCCTTCTGCCGCTGCTCCCGCTCGGCCTCCGCCTCCTCGTCCTTCTCGTCCTTCGAGTCGAGGTCCACCTGCCCCTTGGCGATGGAGCGGAGCTGCTTGCCGTCGAACTCCGGCACGGCGTCGACCCAGAGCTCGTCGATGGGGTCGGTGAGGAGAAGCACCTCGAAACCCTTGTCCCGGAACGCCTCCATATGGGGCGAGCTCTCCACGATCGACCGGGACTCTCCGGTCATGTAGTAGATGTGCTCCTGCCCGTCCTTCATGCGCTCGACATAGCCGCGCAGCGTGGTCGGCTGCTCGGCGTCATGGGTCGAGGCGAAGGAACACACCTCGAGAATCGCCTCGCGGTTCTCCAGATCGCTGAGGAGGCCTTCCTTGAGAACGCGGCCGAATTCCTTCCAGAAGGTCGCGTAGCGCTCGGCGTCGGAGGACATGATGTCCTTCACCGTCGAGAGCACCTTCTTCACCAGACGGCGCCGCATCAGCTGAATCTGGCGGTCCTGCTGAAGGGTTTCCCGCGAGACGTTCAGCGAGAGGTCCGCGGCGTCCACCACGCCCTTGACGAAGCGGAGGTACTCCGGCATCAGCGCTTCGCAGTCGTCCATGATGAAGACGCGCTTCACATAGAGCTGCACACCCCGCTTGCGGTCCTGCATATACAGGTCCTGCGGTGCCCGGGCCGGAATGAACAGCAGCGACTGGTATTCGAAGGTGCCCTCCGCCTGCATGCGGATGGTCTCGAGCGGATCGACCCAGTCGTGGCTGATGTGCTTGTAGAACTCGTGGTATTCCTCGTCGGTGACCTCGTCCTTGGGACGGGCCCACAGCGCCTTCATCGAGTTGACGGTCTCGAGCTCGGGCGCCTTCTCCTCGCCCTCCTCCGCCTTCTCCGCGTCCGTGGTGGCCGGGGCCTGGGCGGGGGCCATCCTGATCGGCCAGGTGATGAAGTCCGAGTGCTGCTTGACGATTTCCCGGATCTTCCAGGGCGAGGCGTAGTCGTAGAGGTGGTCCTCGGTGTCCTCCGGCTTGAGCTTCAGCGTCACGGAGGTGCCCTGGGGGGCGTCGTCGATCGGCTCGATCGTGTAGGTGCCCTCGCCGCTGGAGACCCAGCGGGTGCCCTGGCTCTCCCCGGCGTGACGGGTCTCCATGGTCACCTCGTCGGCCACCATGAAGCTGGAGTAGAAGCCCACCCCGAACTGCCCGATGAGATCCGCGGAAGCGGCCGCGTCCTTCGACTCCCGCAGCTCCTTGAGGAATTTCGCGGTGCCGGAGTTCGCGATCGTGCCGATGAGCTCCACGACCCCGTCATGCGACATGCCGATGCCATTGTCGCGGACGGTCAGCGTGCGTGACTCCTGGTCGATCTCGATGGCGATATGGAGATCAGAGGTGTCCGCCTGAAGGCTTTCGTCGCGGAGCGATTCGAGGCGCAGTCTGTCCAGCGCGTCGGACGCGTTGGAGATGAGCTCGCGCAGAAAGACGTCCTTGTTCGAGTAGATCGAATGGATCATCAACTGCAGAAGCTGTCGTGCCTCGACCTGAAACTCGAAAGTCTCGACCCCTGTAGTCAACTGTTTCCCCTCGTGAGATAAGTGTCGACGCCATCAAGCACAGTGCGTCGTCGGCAGCTTATCGAAGGTGAGGGGCGTCGAGCGGCCTTCCGGGCAGATGACGGACGGCCGCTCATGGAGCCGGATGCGGTGGCCCCGGGCGACGGGGCCGGGGTGCGTCAGCCGCCGCCGCGCACCTTGCTCCAGTCCAGGGCCTCGGCGGCCTCGCGCTGGATTTCCTCGGCCGCCTCCCGGGCCTCCGCGGGGACGTCGCCGTGCTCCGCCACGAGGCTGTCGTAGATCGGCGCGAAGTCTGATGTGTCTGTCGTGGTCATGTGGCGCACTTCCTTGGGGTACGGATTCCGGGTCGGCTCCCGGCTACCCGATCTATCCAACAGGCATGCTTTGACGTCGATCACATGGGGGCTCCCGGTGATCCACAGGCGCCCCGGCGCGCCGGAGCGCGCCGGGACCCGCGGGTCAGTGCGGGGTGGCGGCCGGCTCCAGCACGAAGACCGGGATCTGGCGGTCGGTCTTGGTCTGGTAGTCGGCGTAGTCCGGGTACGCCTCGACCGCGCGCTTCCACCACCGGGCCTTCTCCTCGCCGGTGACCTCGCGCGCGGTCATGTCCTGCCGCAGCGGGCCGTCCTGCAGCTCGACCCGCGGGTCGGCCACGATGTTGTAGTACCAGACCGGGTGCTTGGGGGAGCCGCCCAGCGAGGCGACGACCGCGTAGGTGCCGTTGTGCTCCACCCGCATCAGCGGGGTCTTGCGGATCTTTCCGCTCTTCGCGCCCAGCGTCG
Source organism: Streptomyces sp. 5-10 (assembly GCF_014712245.1). Lineage (NCBI taxonomy): Bacteria > Bacillati > Actinomycetota > Actinomycetes > Kitasatosporales > Streptomycetaceae > Streptomyces > Streptomyces sp. 5-10. The sequence goes on along the minus strand of NZ_JACVYG010000001.1, from coordinate 379,298 downwards.
TCAGGACGACCACGGGCATGCCCCGCATGGTCGTGCCCTCGGTGCCACCGGAGCTCTCGATCAGCTCGACCTGATCGCGTACGAACTTCTCCGGGCTCGGCTCGTACTCACCCTGCAACGGCATGATGTCCGTCCCCTCGTCTCGTGTGCGAAGACTCGCCTTGCGTCTCCCCGTGCCGATGAACAACACGGGGAGTACGCGAGATCATCCCGGCGGCTCCGGCCGTCGGGGCGGCGACGCGAGGGGATCGGTCGCGGGCTGGGGGTTCGTCCGTCACGCCGCCAAGCGGCGCTGCTCCGGGGAGGGGGTGGGGGCGGAGGTGGGGGTTTCCTTGTCACCGTTCCGCTCCGCCGCGCGCTTCGACTCATCGGAGTGACGTCCCTGAGGGGGGAAGGTCAGGTCCGGTACGTCGACGACCGGCGGCAGATCGGGAGTGAGCATCGGCTGCTCATTTCTGTCCATGGCGAGTGGGTACCCAGGTGTGGCGGCCTCACCCTGCGATACCGGTCACAGTCGGACATGGTGCCCAGATCGGCGGTTCGCGCCCATGCGGGACGGACCGCCGAACGGCCGGTGTGCACCCCCGTGGCACACCGGCCGCGGCCGCCGCGCGGCGGCCGGTGTGGCCGGATCAGCCCACGCGTTCGATGCGCGCGTTGCGGATCAGGAATTTGCCCGGCTCACGGACCTGCTCGAAGGCGGCGTTGTTGAGCAGGGCGCAGCTGCCCGAGGTCGAGGTGACGGAGACGGTTGTCGACTTGTCGTTGTCGAGGTTGGTCACCTTGAGCTTGGTGCCGACCGGGAACTCATTGCTGGAGGCGGCCGGGGCCCCGCCCTCGCCGGACAGGGTGACGGTCGACCCCGCGCAGACGACCTCGCCCGAGGCGCCGGCGTCACCGGCCCCGGAGTCCGAGGCCCCCGCCGATGCGGAGGCCGATGCGGAGGCGCCGCCCTCGGCCGGGGCCGCCGCCTCGTCCTGGCCCGCGGCCCCCTCCGCCTGGCCCGCGGCCTCGTCGACGGCGCAGCCCGAAGCCCGCTGCTTCCGCTTGATCTCCTCGATGACGTCCTGCCGGTTGGCTATCCGCGCCGGTGACTGCGCATCCGGGTTGGCCTGCTGATCGGCGATGAACTTCTCGTTGTTGGCCAGCGCCTGCTCCAGCCCGGCGCAGGCCGTCGAGGACTGCGCCGCCCCCTCGGTGCTGGCGTTGCTGGTGGCGGCCAGCACCCCGGCGCCGGTGCCCGCCAGCGCCAGCGAACCGATCAGCAGGCCGAGCTTCTTCTTGCCGCTGAGTGTCCTTTTGCGTGTCATGTCGACTCCTTTTCGAGCTGTCCGCCATGGCATACGGGCGGATGCCGGAGTCGTCTCAGGGCCGGACGGAAATTTTTCGGGGAAATGTGGTTGAGAATTGAACGGCGGTGGGTTCTCCGGGCCCGACCTTAAAAGGGCCTTAAGGCTTCATGAAGCCTTAAGGCCCTTTCCGGGGCAAGCCGATTTCATCAGTCCAGCCGCTGGTGCAGGAAGCCCAGCGTGCTCCGCCAGGCGGATGCCGCGGATTCCGCGTGATAGGACGGGCGCTCGTCATTGAAGAAGGCGTGACTCGCGGGGTAGAGCCGGAAATCCGGCTCCACGCCGGACTCCTCCCGCACGACCCGGCGCAGCCGCTCCAGACCGTCCAGCGGAATGGAGTTGTCGTTCTCCCCGAAATGGCCCAGGATGTCGGCCCGCAGTCCGGAGAAGTCCGGCAGCTCGCCCTGGATGACGCCGTAGAAGGGCACCGCCGCGCTGACCCGGGAATCGGCGGCGGCCAGATACAGCACGAAGCCGCCGCCCATGCAGAAGCCGACCGCCCCCACGGTGGCGGAGGTGACCTCGGGCCGGCCGAGGAGATGGTCCACCGCCCCGGAGAGCAACTCGACCCCGCGGCCCACCGGCAGTTCCCGCATCATCCGGTACGCCTCGTCGGCGTTATGGGCGACGCTGCCCCCGTACAGATCGGGCGCCAGCGCGACGAAGCCCTCAGCGGCCAGCCGGTCGGTGACATCGGCGATGTGGTGGTCCAGGCCCCACCACTCCTGGATGACGATCAACCCGGGGCCCTGCCCGGACGTCGGCAGCGCCAGATAGCCGTGCGCGGTGGCCCCGGCGCTGGGGAAGGTGACGTTCTGGCGGGCGGGGGAGCCGGTCGGCTTCGGGGCCTCGGGCATGGCGGATCGCTCCTGTCGTACCGGTCGTCGCTGGCCCCACCCATCGTAGGGACGGCCCGTGCCACCAGGGCGCGGCGCGCGCTGCCGCCGAACGCGCTCCTACGGGGTGGCCGCCGCGTGGCAGATGGCTTCGCCCCCGCACCCCGGGGCCTGGGGCGGAGCTCCAGCTGAGGGAAGGGGCGGGGAGGGGAACAGCCCGCCCCAGGCGTCGAGACCCGTCGGACACCCCCTAGAGGATTCCGCTCGTGGCGCGGCGGTGGGTGGAGCGGCGGTCGTCGATCTCGGCCCAGCGGTCGCCGTAGATGTTCTCGGTGATGCCCGGGTCCCGTACGAAGTCGTGCGGGAAGCCCAGCGGCACCGCGCTGACCTCGTCCAGTCGCGCCACCGCGGCGGCGTCGAGCCGGACGTCGACGGACCCGAGGGCGTCGGCGAGCTGGGACTCCCGGGTGACGCCGACGATCGGGACCACGGTGCCGGGGCGGCCGCGCAGCCAGGCCAGCGCCACCTGGGCCGGGGTCCAGCCGCCCTGTTCGGCGATCTCCAGCACCGCGGTGATGGTGGCCTCCTCGTTGTGTTCCGTGCGGTCGTCCCAGGTGGCGTGGGTGGTCAGCCGTCCCGGTTCACCACGGCGGTACTTGCCGGTGAGCTTGCCGCCCGCGAGCGGGCCCCACGCCAGCACGGCCAGGTCGAAGGCGCGCGCCTGCGGGAGGAGTTCGCGCTCGGGGGTGCGCTCCAGCAGGTTGTAACGGAGCTGCGAGCCCGCGAAGCAGGTCCAGCCGCGCAGTTCGGCGAGCGTGTTGGCCTGGGCGATCTCCCAGGCGGGCCAGTCGGACACCCCGATGTACAGCACCTTTCCGGCCCGTACCAGATCGTCGAGCGCCCGCATCACCTCCTCGACGGGGGTGAAGTTGTCCCGGGCGTGCACCCACAGGACATCGAGGCGGTCGGTGCGCAGCCGCTCCAGGCTGTCCTCCACCGAACGGACCAGGTTCTTGCGGTGATTGCCCGCCGCGTTCACATCGCCCGCGCGGGTCGCGCAGGTGTACTTGCTGGCCAGGACGAAGCTGTCCCGGCGGCCCTGGAGCAGCTCGCCGAGAATGGCCTCCGAACTGCCGCCGGTGTAGTTGTTGGCGGTGTCGACGAAGTTGCCGCCCGCCTCCGCGTAGCGGTCCAGCAGCCGCCGGCTGGTCTCCTTGGCGGCCCCCCAGCCCCAGTCCTCGCCGAAGGTCATGGCGCCCAGGCTCAGCTCGCTCACCCGGAGGCCGGTCCTGCCGAACAGTGTGCAGCGCACGGTGGTCCCCTTGCGTCGGTCGTGTCGTGACGTGCGCCGACGCTAGGAGTTGAAGAGCGCTCCAGGGCAACTCGGCGGGCCGTGGTGGCGATCGCCGCCACGGCCCGGCCCGGCGGGGGTCACGGCCCGGCCCGGCGGGTCACGACACGGCCGAGGCGCGGATGTCGTGTCCGTCCGCGGTCAGACAGCGGCCCGTGGTCAGGTCGTAGCGCCAGCCGTGCAGGGTGCAGGTGAGCACCTCGCCCTCGATCTGCCCGAACCGGCCGAGATCGGCCCGCAGATGGGGACAGCGCCGCTGCACCCGCCAGCCGTCCAGCACGATGTCCTGGCCGTCGTCCTGGCAGGAGTCGTAGTAGTTCTCCACGTACTCGATGCGCTCCATCGACAGGCACTTGAAGAACACATACAGGAACTCGTTGTACGGCCCGATCCGGCTGGCGGTGAACCGCATCGACAGCAGCAGGCTGTTGGACCAGTCCACCTCGCGCCGCTCGATGTTGGTGGCCACCAGATCGGCCGAGGTGGAGAGCGTGTAGCGGCAGCGCTCACCGTCCCAGAGGCGGACCTCCCGCGCCGGGAAGTCGATCACGATCGGCACCTCGCCCACATCCAGCCGCGCCGGGCCGCCGACGCCCGCGCAGATCCGGTCGGCCCTGGTCAGCAGCGGTTCCCACCACTGCTTCAGCTCGGCCAGCAGCCGCTCGCGCGGCAGTGCGGGTGACCGTGAGGCGCGCTCGGCGGCGAGCGCGGGCTGCTGCCGGCGGGCGAACTCCCGCAGGTACGCGGGCTTCTCGCCGAAGATGTGCTCGATCTCCGTCTCGGTGTAGCGGTGGGTGAGCTTGCACGCGGTGCCCTCCGGCTCCGCCACCGTACCCGGCAGCAGCAGATGCGCCGTCACCCGCGGGCGCGCCCGGCCCAGCCGGCGCAGGAACTCCAGCTGGTCCACGAAGATGCTCTCCCCGTCCTGACCGGTGCCGTTGTGCTCGAAGAGCTCGTCGTCCAGGAAGCACGGCGGGCCCGCGTTGGGGAACACATGCTTGGCTTCCACCGCGTCGATGTAGCGCAGCGCCCGCTCGAACTGTCCCTGCCGCTTGCGCGCGGCGAACTCCTTCTTGGCGGAGAGCGGCAGCTGGTACACCATCGGGTACCAGATCGCCCCGGAGAACTGGACGAAGTACGCGTCCACCTCGCCGAACTCCCGGATCGCCGCGATGTCCAGCGGATGGGCGTCGTTCTGGTTGAGCAGCACGGTCCGGCCGTCGTCCAGCGAGAGCGCGGAGTCTCCGATGGGTCCGTCCCCGGGGCCGGTCAGCGCGGTGATCATGATGCGCAGACCGTCGCGCTCGACCGGTGTCCCGGAGGGGACGCGGAGGAAGTTGGTGAAACCGAGCGCGCTCAGCTCGCGTTCCAGCTCATCGGTGGCGAAGGCCGGAAGCAGCACGGTGACGTTCTTGCGTACGCTCCGGCGCAGGTTCTCCGCGTCGAAGTGGTCGCGGTGGAGATGGGAGACATAGAGATAGTCCGCCGCGCGCCCGTAGTGCGCCCAGTCCAGATCGGTGTTGTCGGGGAAGGGAAACCAGGAGCCGAAGAAGGCGGGGTTGACCCATGGATCGCAGAGCACCGACCCCGCCGCGGTCTCGATGAACAGCCCAGCATGCCCAAGTCCGGTCACGCGCATACCACAGCACCCCAAACGGGTCGGTGATGTCCGATATCTCCACCGTGTCGGGGTTCATGGCCATGTGCATCCGCGGCTGGGCTTGCCGGGTGGCGCGATCCGCCACCCGGGTCACGCCGGTGTCTCCGCCATGAGACGGTGGGCGCGACGGTCGTCCGCCGCTCCGGCGCGGATCCCGGAAGGCGCCCTCGGCATGGGCGAAGGGTGCGGATCGCGGATGAGGAGGGGCTGGGTGGTGCGGATCACGTTGGTCGCGCCCGCCGTCAACGCGGCGCTGCGGCAGGTGCGGTTCGACGACGCCGCGCCGGACGCGGCCGGATTGCGCCGGGCCGCGGCGGCGGCCACGGCGCTGCCCCACCACGACATGGCGTTCACCGCGCCCTCCGAGCGCTGCCGCGGTACCGCCACGGCCCTGGGACTCGACGCCGCCGTGGCGCCCGAGCTGGGCGATCTCGACGTGGGCCGCTGGCGGGGCCGTTCGCTGGACGAGGTGGGGCAGGAGGCGCCGGAGGAGGTGGCCGCGTGGCTGTCCGACCCGGCCGCGGCGCCGCACGGCGGCGAAACGCTGCTGGAGCTGGTGGAGCGGATCGGTGCCTGGCTGGAGACGCGGCGGGAGGACCCGGCACAACCCGCACCCGCCCGTGCGACGCGCAGGGAAAGCCCGGCACCGGCCGCACCGCCGACCTCCGCCGGTGAGATACGCCGGGAAGGCCCGCCCCCGGCCGCACCGCCCGCCCCCGCCCGTGCGGCGCGGCTGCTCGCCGTCGTGGAACCGGCCGTGGTCCGGGCCGCGCTCGTCCACGCCCTCGGCCTTCCCGCGCCCACCTTCTGGCGGCTGGACGTCGCCCCGCTCACCGCGACGGAGCTCAGCGGCCGCGCGGGCCGGTGGAATCTGCGCTGCGGACATCCGCTGGCGGGGAGCGCGCCGTAACGAAATGATCTCTCCGATGGCGTGTCGCCACCGGATGCGCTGTCGTGTCCTGATGGCATCCCCCACCACCGGGCTCCGCCCCGCCACCGCCACCCTCTGCGCCGCCGCGCTGGCGTTGCTCACCGCCTGCGGCGGTGGCGGTGGCGACGACGAGACCAAGGGTGGCGACGGGGCCGGGAAGAGCACGGCCTCCCCCGTCGTCACCCCCACCGCGACCGCTCCCGTCCCCCGGGGCAAGGGCAGCGCGCTGGCGGACGACCTCAACGGCGACGGCCGCCCCGAGCTCAGCATCCCGATCGCCTCCGGCGACGAGGGACTCGGCGGCCTGCGCCGCATCGCCTATGTGTACGGCTCGGCGAAGGGCCCCGACCCCGCCGTCCGCACCGTGCTCGGCCGTGACGACCTCGGCCTCCCCACGGGCGCCGGGTGGAAGGGCACCGCGGGCGAGATGGACTCCGCGACCACCGCCGACCTCGACGGCGACGGCTACGCCGATGTGATCGTCACCGCCACCAAGGAGCGCGACCCGGCCAGTGGCGAACGCGTGCACATCACCACCCAGACGCTGCCCTACATCGCCTGGGGCGGCCCCGGCGGGCCACGCCGGGGAACCCCCGCCACTCCGGTGCGGCTGGCCGACGCCGACGACGGCCTCGGGAGCTCGCGGCCCCTGGCGACGGGCGACTTCAACGGGGACGGACACCACGACCTGGCCGCCGTGCGCCAGAGTGGCAAGGACTTCCACGTGCTGTACGGCCCGTTCGGCCGCGACGGCGAGGCGGCCCGCACCGAGACGTACGCCAACCCCCTCGGCCCCAGCGGCCAGATCGCGGAGCTGTACGCCGACGCCATCGACGGCGACCGGCCCACCGGTCTGGTGGTGCACGAGCAGGGCGACGCCGACCAGACCAGGTCCGCGCTGCTCACGGCGGGTCCGGACGGCCTCGCCCCCACCGGCCGCCCCCTCCGCAAGGGCAACGCGATCGCCTTCGGCGACTTCGACGGCGACGGGAAGCGGGATGTGGCGGTCGCCGACACCGGCAGCCGCAATGACGAACCGGGCTATGAGACCGAACCCGCGGACGTCAGCCAGTCGGTGAGCGTGTACACCCGGCGCACGGCCGGATCGACCCCCGAGCCGATCAGGATCCCCGCGCTGGGCGGCGATGTGCTCGCCGCCGCCGACACCGATGGCGACGGCACCGACGAACTGGCCGTCTCGCTGCGCACCGGCGGCACCGAACTGCTGACGATCCGCCCGGACGCCCCCGGAGAGATCGCCCACCGCCGCACCCTCGACCGCGCCGTCCCGTCCCGCGTGGACGGCCGCGAGGTGCCGAAGAAGCGGCGCGCCGTCAGGCTCTACGGCGCCGGGGACTTCGACCACGACGGCAAGGACGAGGTCGTGCTGGCCTGGGGGCCGGACCCGTTCTTCGCGCTCTACGGGGAGAAGCCGCAACGGTTCTGGGTGACCGACGGCACCGATGACACGGTGGTGTTCACCAGCGCGCCCTACGGCAAGGGCGGCGCATGAGGCCAGGTGCTCCACCGCACGCGTGTCCGTGCGCACGACCCTCTTCGCCCGGCCCCGCCGACGCCTTACTGTGGGCGTCAGCCGGCCGGTGAGGGGGAGGCGGATGACGACCGGGGGAACCTCCGGTGAGGATGAGCGGGGGAGTGGTCCGGGATCGCCGCACGGGACCGTGATCGGCGGCCGGTACGAGCTGCGGGGGCGCATGGGCGGGGGCGGCCTGAGCACGGTGTGGGACGCCTACGATGCGGTGTTGGGCCGCCCGGTCACCGTCAAGGAGCTGCACCCGGTCGAGGATCCGGACCCGGCGGAGTACCGGCGGTGGGTCGAACGGCTGCGCCGTGAGGTGCGCCTCCTCGCCACGACCGCGCATGAGCACCTGCCCGCCATCTACGACCTGGCCGAGCGGGACCGCCGGGTCTGGATCGTCATGGAGCGCCTCGACCGGCGTTCCCTGGCGGACCGGCTGCGGGAGTGGTACGGGCGGCCGGACGTGTCCGAGATCGCCCGGATCGGCCTGGGGGTGCTGGGCGGATTGCGCGCACTGTACGCGTTGGGCATGGCCCACGGGGACGTCAAGCCGCTGAACGTCCTCTTCCGCCCGGACGGCGGCCCGGTGCTGGTGGACCATCTCGGCCTGGTCTTCGAGCGCGAGGGCATGGTGGCCGGGACACCCCGCTACATGGCACCGGAACGGTTCACGCCCCCGTCCTCCCCGGCGGCCGAGGAAGCGATGATCGAGGCCGACCTGTGGTCCCTGGGCGTGACGCTGTACGAGGCCGTCGAGGGCCGCGCACCGTTCGAGGGGGACACGGTGTCCGAGGTGATGAGCGCGGTGCTCAACGACCCGCCGCCGCCCATGAGATACGCGGGTCCGCTGCGGCCGCTGATCGAGGGTCTGCTGGTCAAGGACCCCGAAGGACGGCTGACGGCCGACCAGGTCGAGGCGGTGCTCCGCGACCTGGCCCGGGATGAGCCCATGTCCGCCCCCATGGCCGGGGCGGCGGCCCTCCCGGCCCCCGCGGGGGCCGCGACGCCGTCGGCCCCCCGGGCGAGCCGCGCGGGCGCCGGAAGCCTCGCCCCGATCGCCGCCGTGCTGGGGGTCCTCCTGGCCGTTTCCGGGGCGGTGGCCCTGCCCTCACTGACCCCGGGCTCCTGGGACGACGTTCCGGGGTGGGTGGGGCCCGGATGTCTCGGCCTGCTGTGGCTGTGGCTCGCGGCGCGCGGCTTCGCGTCGGCCAGACAGCGGGACCGGCGGGCGCGCTGGCTCGACGCCCTGCGCCCGGACGCCGGGGAGGGACCCGCCCGCCCCGCCGGGCCCTGGCAGGCGCTGCGCGAGGGATATCTGGCGTCCCTGGCGGTGCCGCGGCCCCCGGCCCGACGGGGGCGACGTCCGGTGGAGCGAGAGATGGAGCGGGACATGGCCGACTTCCTCACCGCGCTCGGCCCGCCACCGCCACGGGCGGCGGGCCCGGACTCCGCACCCCGTCCGGACCGTCCGGGGGAGGCTCCGTGACCGAGAACACGAGTGAGAACCCCACGCCGGGCAGCCCGCCGGAGACGGCGGTGCCCTGGGGCGACCGGCTGCCGGTGGAGCAGGCCAGGGAGTGGGAGGCGGTCAGGCCCGGCACGGTGGAGTGGATGCTCACCGAGCTCCAGCGGGAGCGTGAGCACCGCCGCCGCATGGACTGGGTCCACACGGGGCTGCAGGCGTTCGGCTCGCTGCTGGGCGCGGGCACGGTCGTGGCGTACATCTGGGTGGCCACGTACTTCCTCGCCCACGACGCCGCCACCCAGGGCGCGGCCATCCTCGGCGGCGGCACGGCCGCCCTGGTCGGGGGGTTCCTCGGCAAGCGCTACGGCGACCGGCGCTGATCCCGGGAGCCGCGGGCCCCCGACGGGGATCCGCGGCTTACGTCCGGGGAGTGAGCAGGACGTCGCTTCCTTACGTATGAGGGGGTGGGCCTTCGCCGTCCGAGGCCCCCGGCTGGATCGACGTAAGGAGACAGGGTGGTGAAGCACATGCGGCGCGGCGTGCGCCGGGTCGTGCGGTTCGCGGCTGTCGGGGCACTGGTCTGTGGCGGGGTGATGGTCTCGCAGGCCGGGCCGGGCGGATCGGCCCACGGGACGACCGGAGGCGACGGTACGAGAGCCCTGAGCGCGGACCGGACGGACGATGTGGGCGGACGGCTGGTGTCCGCGCTCGGCGCCTCCCGTACGGCGGGCAACTGGATCGGCGCCGACGGCCGCCCGGTGGTCGCGGTGACGGACGACAGGGCGGCGGACGAGGTCAGCCGGGCCGGGGTCACCGCCAAACGGGTGCGCTACAGCATGGCGGACCTGGACTCCGCGACCGAGAAGCTGCGCTCGGCGCCCCGGGTGGCGGGCACCGCCTGGATGGTGGACCCCAAGTCCAACCAGGTGGTGCTGGTCGGCGACAGCACCGTCTCCACCGCCCGCTGGTCGAAGATGAAGGACCTCGCCGCGGAGGTGGGCGGCGAGGTGCGCGCACAGCGGACGGAGGGCTCCTTCACCACCAGAGCCGCCGGTGCCTCGCCCATGTTCACCAACGGCAGCCGCTGCTCGGCCGGTTTCAACGTGACCAACGGCCAGACCGGTTTCATCCTGACGGCGGGACACTGCGGCCCCAACGGCACCCCCTGGTTCACCGACGGCACCGGCTCCACCCGCATCGGCACCACGGTCCAGAGCAGCTTCCCCGGCAATGACTTCTCGCTGATCCGCTACGACAACGCCTCGCTCGACCAGCGCAGCGTGGTCGACGTCGGTGGCGGCCAGACGGTGCGGGTCACCGGTGTGGCCGATCCGGTCGTGGGCCAGGAGGTGTTCCGCAGCGGCAGCACCACCGGGCTGCGCTCGGGCAAGGTGACCGGGCTCAACGCGACGGTCAACTACCCCGAGGGCACGGTCACCGGGCTCGTCCAGACCACCGTGTGCGCCGAGCCCGGTGACAGCGGGGGGCCGCTCTTCGCCCAGGGCGTGGCCCTCGGCGTCACCTCCGGCGGCAGCGGCGACTGCGACCGGGGCGGGGTGACCTTCTTCCAGCCCGTGACCAAGGCGCTGACCGCGCTCGGGGTGTCCATCCCGGGTGCCAAGGCCCAGAGCCCCAACCCGTCCATCGCCTCCGGCGCCTCCGGCGGCTCGGGGATCGACGACGACGTCTCGACGCTCGACGACGTCGTGGCGTACGCCCAGAGCTTCGGCCCCGGTCTGGCCGTCATCGTGGTGGGGTTCGTGGGGCTGCTGTCCACGCTGACCATCCGGCCCCGGCGGCGCCGCTACCGCGGCTACTCCACCGGCTGGGGGTGAGCCGGTGAGGTGGCCTCCCGGGGCGGTGGCAGCGGGCAGATCGCGATGCCCCGTTCGAGGAGGCTGCCCATGACGAGGAGGCCGCCGAGCGCACACACGCTCGTGGCCATCCGGTACGGGCTCCGGCGCCGCACCAGATGGCGGACGACCCGGCCGTCGGGGCCGATCGCCAGGGCGCGCACCGTGCGCCGCGGGCGGGGGCGGAGCCGGGTGGCGACGGGCACCGCCGCCCTCCTGAGCGGGGCGGGTGCGCGGTGCAGCAGATCGAGGGCGGGCTCCCGTGGCGCGGCCATGGCCACCCAGATCACGCCGTCGGGGCCGCGGGTGAGATTGTCCGGGAAGCCCGGCAGATCGCGGAGGAGAAGGTCCCGTGTCCCCGCCCGGCGGCCGGTCAGCCACAGCCGGCTGATCCGGTAGGCGCCGCTCTCGACCACGGCCACATACGACTCGTCGGCGGCGAGGGCGACCCCGTTGGCGAACCGCAGCCCGTCCAGCACCACCTCCGGGCGGCCGCCCGGCCGCAGCCGGAGCAGCTGCCCGGTGGCGGTGTTCTCCAGGATGTCGCCGAGCCAGTCCTCCAGGCCGTGGCGGCGGCTGGAGACGGTGAAGTACACCGTGCCGTCCTCCGCGGTGGCGACATTGCTGCAGAACCGCAGCGGCCTGCCGTTCACCTCGCCGGCCACCACCCGTACGGACCCGTCGTCGGGCCCGATCCGCAGCAGCCCGCGCCGCGCGTCGCACACCAGCAGCCCGCCGTCGGGGCAGGGGACGAGCCCCAGCGGCCGGCCACCGGTGTGCGCGAGCACCTCGGAGCGGACGAGTTCATGGCCCGGGGACAGCGTCAGCCGCCGGACGGCCCCGTCCGCCGTCCCGGTGAGGATCCGGCCCTCCGCGTCGACGGCGACGTGTTCCGGCCCGTGCGCCTCCGGCGCCAGGACGCGTGGACACGGCAGCGGTTCGGCCGCCACGCCCGTCCGCGTACGGGATCGGGGCCACATACCGGCTCGCGTGCGCGGCATGGGCTCACGCCGCCTTGACTGCCTTGGCGGCCCTGAGGCACCGCCGCATCTCCTCGGCGTAGGGCAGCACCACACAGGCGCCGATGCCGAGCCCGATCGCCGCCAGATAGCGCACGGGCAGCGGGTTGTCCTTGGGCAGCAGCTTCCAGTCCTCGGGCCGGTCCCCGCCGCGCAGCGCCGCGCGGACCTGGTCCCAGTGCAGACAGCAGGTGAACGCCATCGCCGACAGCGGCAGCACCTCCAGGAAGCTGTGGATGTGCTGCTCCACCGGGCGCACCTCGCGCTCCTCGGTGGCCAGGCTCACATCCCACAGCGCCGTGGCGCCATGGGCGACGGCCGCTCCGCCCATCACCGACAGCACCAGCGGATTGACCCGGGCCAGCAGCCCCATCGCCACGGGGACACCGGCCTCCGTCATCATCAGGGCGTGGATCGCCGACTCCTTGGTGCCCGACGTATCCTCGATCCTGGTCCGGCGGTGCATGAGCCAGTCCGCCACCGCCGGGACGAACCACAGCGGCATCACCCCGTACATCAGGAACCGCCGGTTGGCGTCCTCGACGTCCACGGCGTTGCGCGGCACCTCCAGATCGCGTGGCCGCCGCCACCGCCGCCAGGCACGGGTCACCGGGCTACGGGAAAGAGTCATCTCGCCTCCAGCACGACGTCGAAGAGGTCGGGTGCCCTCTTCGTATCGCGGACAAACGGCCGCGGGAGGCTTCCACCCGTCCGGCGTGGCGCGGCTCAGCGTGTGACGCGGCGGCTCAGCGTGTGACGCGCCGGCTCAGCGTGTGACGCGACGGCTCACTCAGCCGGCTCCTCAGCCACCTCCTCGGCCGTCATCGGCCTCGAGGGCGACGATGCGCTGGGCGCCGTCCGCCGCGCCCGGATGACGGCTGGTGAGGTCCAGCCGCAGCCGTGAGGTGCGCACCGGGTCGAAGGCGATGACGGTCGGGGTGTCGGAGGCGGTGGCCCAGGTGATGGACGCCCCGCGCACCGGGACGTACGCGTGGCCGTTCCACGCCGAGACCTCGATCGAGGCGGGCAGGGTGTGCTCGGCGTCCACGGTGAAGGACACCTCGACGCGGCTCAGCCGCCGCCTCCCGCTCCAGGTCACCGAGACCCAGTCGGCCTTCCGTGCGCCGTCGAAGGCGGGGAGCAGCGCCGTGGCGGGCTTGTGGAAGGCGTTGGACCAGCCGGTGGCCGGATCGCCGTCCAGCATCGCCGAGGGCAGGGTCGTCGGCGCGCCCGAATAGCTCGCGTCGGCCAGTGGGTGGCGAGGAGCGCCGGGGCCGGGATCGGGTGCGAACGGCGTGGGGCGGGTGACCGGCTCCGAGGTCCCGCCGGTGGCGCGGACGGTGGCGGTGGCGGTGCGCAGCCCCGCCGAGCGGGCGGTGATGGTCAGCGGCCCGGCCTCGGTGCCGGCGCGGACGATGGCCAGGGCCTTGCCGTGGAAGGCGGTGCGGGTGCTCGCCTGGTAGCGCTCGGCGCTCTCCTGGCGGCCGTTGTCGACCCCGGCCAGGGAGCCTCCGGTGACCTTGAAGGCGATCAGATGGTCGGCGTCCGGCACCACCACACCGTGGGCGTCGACGACTTCGGCGGTCACGAAGCACAGCGAGCGGCCGTCGGCGTGGACGGTCTCGCGGTCGGGGGTGAGCCGTACGGTGTGCGGGCGTCCCGCCGTGCGCAGCACATCGGTGGCCACCACCCGGCCACCGCGCCGGGCCACGGCCTTCAACTCGCCCGGTGCGAACGGCACCTTCCAGGTGAGGTGGAGCTTTCCGGCGCTGCCGCCCGGGCTGGTGTAGCTGCCGGGGTAGGGGCCGGAGGTGACGGTCTTGTCGTCGCCGGTCGGCTCGGTGGTCTCCAGGTAGGTGCGGCCATCCGTGGTCTTCTTGGTGTCGAACTCCCGGACGCCCAGCGATCGGCCGCCCAGAAACAGCTCCACCGTGGCGACGTTGGAGTAGGCCCACACCTCGACGGTCTCGCCCGGCCGGTGGCCGGTCCAGTCCATGGGGACCAGATGGACCATCGGTTCGCTCGTCCACTGGCTCCTGAAGAGGTGGTACATGTCCTTGGGGAAGCCCGCGGTGTCCACCGCGCCGAAGAAGGAGGCCTTCACCGGGAACACGTCGTACGGCGTGGGCTCGCCGATGTAGTCGATGCCCGACCACAGGAACTGCCCGGCGAAGAACTTCCGGTCCCGGTCCTTCTTCAGCCCGTACTCGCCGCTCATCGTCCAGGAGGCGAGGTTGTTGTCGTAAGAGGAGGTCTGGCGCCTGCCAGGGGTGTGGTTCTCGCCCGTGTTGAGGTGTTCGGGCTCCTGATAAGCGCCTCGGGTGGAGGTTTCCGAGGATGACTCGGACTCGAAGAGGAACAGATGCGGATAGCGGGCGTGCAGGGCGTCCACCGAGGCGGCGGTGTTGTAGTTGAGGCCCAGGCCGTCCAGCTTGGCCAGCATCAGATCGGCGGGGGAGCCTGCGGCGGGCAGCGTGCGGTACTTGTCCGAGCCGATCACCACGGGTCTGGTGTCATCGGCCGCGCGCACGGCGTCGATGAGCCGCTGGGCCATCTCCAGCCCCGGGGCGCTGGTGGAGTCGGGGATCTCGTTGCCGATGGACCACATGACGACGGCGGGGGAGTTGCGGGCGGCGCGCACCATCTCGGTGATGTCCGCCTCGCAGTGCTCGTCGAAGAAGCGCCCGTAGTCATAGGTGTTCTTGCCGGTGCGCCAGCAGTCGAACGCCTCCACCAGCATCACGATGCCGAGCCGTTCGCAGACCTCGATCAGCTCCGGCGCGGGCGGATTGTGCGAGGTGCGCAGGGCGTTGACGCCCATGCTCTTCATGATGGTCAGCTGGCGCAGCACGGCGTCGGCGCTGACGGCGGCGCCGAGCGCGCCCAGGTCGTGGTGGAGGTCGACGCCCCGGAGCTTGGCGTACCGGCCGTTCAGCGAGAATCCGTGGTCGGGGTCCAAGGTGGCATGGCGGAGCCCGAAGGGGGTGCGGTAGCGGTCGGCGGTGTCCTGGCCGACCCGCAGTTCGGTCTCCAGGACGTAGCGCCGCGGGGTGTCGAACGACCACAGCCGCGGCCGGTCGATCCGCAGCTCCTGGGTGGCGGTACGGGTGTCACCCGCCCCGACGGTGAGGGTGGAGTGCGCCTGGACCACCATGTGCCCGTCGGGGTCCTTGACCGTGGAGACCACGGTCACCGGCTTCCGGCCGTCCGACTCGTTGACCACGAGGGTTCGCGCCCGCACCGTGGCATATCCGGCGCGCAGGGTGGTGGCCAGGCCGGGGGTGGTGATGTACGTGCCCCACCGGGCCACATGGACCGGGTCGGTGACCTGGAGCCGGGCGTGGCGGTAGATGCCGCTGCCCGAGTACCAGCGGCTGCTGGGAAGCCGGTTGCGCACCTTGACGGCGAGGACGTTCGGTGTGGCGCCGTCGGTGTGGGCCACCTCGGTGAGGTCGAGGGCGAAGCCGGTGTATCCGTAGGGGTGCTCGCCGATGAGCCGTCCGTTGCAGTACACGGACGAGTCCATGTAGACGCCGTCGAACTCGACGGAGATCCGCTTGCCCTCGAGGGCGCGCGGCAGGGTGAAGGTGGTGCGGTACCAGCCGAGTCCGCCGGGCAGGAAGCCGGTGCCGCCGCTGGTGCCGTGGTCGGTGGTGGGGGTGAGCTCGATGCTCCAGTCGTGCGGAACCGCGACCTCGCGCCAGGCCGAGTCGTCGTACGCCGGGTCGTGGGCGTTTTCGTACGCGCCGGTCGGGTCGGTGATGCCGCCGGGGTTGACGAGTGCGAAGCGCCAGCCGTCCGTGAGCGGGACGGTCCGGCCGCCCATGGCGCGGGACGCGGTGGCGGCCTGGGCGGGACCGGCCGTGACCAGTGCCCCGGCCATCGGGGCGGCGGTGCCTGCGATCAGTAACGATCTGCGCGTGACCGCCATCGCGATCCCCTTCTCTTCGATTGTGTGGTGTGCAAGAGCTCGTGTGGTGTGTGAGGGGCGATGACCGACCACAACAGCCCTTTGCGCACCAGATTCTGACAGTTTCAAACAGGGAACTGTCAAGGGTCCCGCAGGGGGCCGGGGGCTCAGCTCCTACGAACGACGAGGTGGCCCCCGCCCGTGGCGGGGGCCACCTCGTCGGAAAGGGGACTGGCCGGCACTCAGTAGTCGTAGTGGTGGTGGTGCCGGTGATGCTCGGGCTCCTCGACCACCGGGGGTGCCACGGCGCCCGGCTCGACGATGCGCCGGCGCTTGTAGACACTCACATACGCGCATGTGCCGATGATGCCGACTGCCATCAGGATCAGGCCGACCAGGTGGACGTTGAAGCCGTTGGCGTTCCAGTCGGTGGCGAAGGTGAGAATCCCTCCCACCGCGATCATCAAAATGCAACCGCCGAGGCCCATCAGTTCTGCCTCCGTACATGAGTTCGCTGTTGTGGGCTGGTCGTCACCGGGTACCCAGGCCCGCCGGGGCCAATCTCACGCCCCGCCGTCCTCGCGCTCCACGGCCGCCACCGCCTCCTCCAGCGCCTGGCGGTCCGCACGCGCCTTCGCCCGGTCCCTGGCCGAGGCGTCGGTGACATCGAGGAAGATCTGGTCGGCATGCGGCCAGAGCTCCGCCATCGCCGTCTTGACGCGCACCAGGACCTCCTCGACCTCCTCGCTGTCCCGACCGGGGTTGAGATCGATCCGGGCCGCCACCAGCGTCGAGTCGTTGCCCAGACGCATCGTCAGCAGCGTGGTCACGGTGTCGATCTCCGGCTGGGTCTCGAGGAACCGGCGGAGCTCCCGGCGCTGGACCGGGTCGATCGCCTCGCCGATGAGCTGCCCGCGCGACTCCCTGGCCAGCCGGTAGGCCACGTAGACCAGCAGCGCGCCGATGAGGAAGGAGGCCGTGGCCTCGTAGACCACCTGGCCGGTGACCATGTGCAGCCACATGCCGAGCAGGGCGAACACCACGCCGAGACAGGCGGTGGAGTCCTCGGCCAGGACGGTGCGCAGCGTGGGGTCGTCCCCCCTGCGCAGCTCGGTCACCATGCCGCGGCCCGTCTGCCGGGCGTGCCCGCGCACCTGGACCAGCGCCCGGACCAGCGACGAGCCCTCGGCGATGAGCGCCACGCCCAGGACCGCGAGGCCCACCAGATAGCCGCTGCGGTCCTCGGAGCTGCCCGCGCTCAGCGCCTCGGCGCCCTGGAAGAAGGAGAAGCAGCCGCCCATGACGAAGATGCCGACGGCGGCCAGCAGCGCCCAGAAGTAGCGCTCCTTGCCGTAGCCGAACGGGTGCTGGTCGTCGGGGGCCCGCTTGCTGCGTTTGAGGGAGGCGAGCAGGAACACCTCGTTGAGGCTGTCCGCGACGGAGTGAGCGGCCTCCGAGAGGAGCGCGGGGGAGCCGGCGAAGATTCCGCCGACGGCCTTGGCCAGCGCGATGACCAGGTTGGCGCCGAGCGCGACGAAGACGGTGACGGCGGTCCGGGAGTCCTCGCCCGGCCGCGCGCCGGACCCGTCCGGCCCGTGGTCTGCGTCGGGTGCGTCGGGTGCGTCAGGTGCGTTCGGCGCGCGCGAGGTCTCCGGCGGGTCCGGCGTCTGCGGTGTGCGCGGCGTACGCGGTGTTCCGTGCCGGTCGGAGGAGTGCGTGGTGGAACGGCTCATCGGCGGGAAACTCCGTCTGCGGGAAGTCCGTGCCGTCCCTGTGGCCCTCTCCGCCGGGGCGGCCGGACGGCCTGTCCCCTTCGCGTGTGTCCCGATGTCGGGACCTCAATCCTGACACGCCCGCCGAGGGAGCGCGCCCCGCCGGGTCCATCCGGTCCACGGGGCGCGCTCGGACGGGGTCAGCCGGCCGGGGCGTTCGGGGTCGCGGGCACCTTCGGCAGGTCGCTGAAGACGTCGAGCCCCATGGCGGCGGCGATCAGCAGACCGATCACGCCCAGCGCCACCGCTCCCCAGGCCACCGCGGTCACCCAGGGTGCCCCGGCCGGGACGGGCCGCCGCTGCCGCAGCAGCACCACGGCGGCGATCACCACGGCGGCCAGCGCGAACAGCCCGTTGACGAGGGCCGTGGTGTGCCACGGAGTGCCGTACACCGCGGAGATCTGATCGGCGGCCGACCCGGACTGGGCCTTGATCTGGCCGGTCAGCTGCTTGCGTTCCTGGAGCATGGTGCCGAGCCAGGTGCCCGAGAGCGAGGCGAGCCCGAGACCCGCGGCGACGACCGAGGCGGCGCCGGGGAGGACGCCCGGTGTGGTGGCCGGGGGAGGGGTCGCGATGTCGTCGGCGTGGCCGGACGTTTCCAGCGGGTCGGGGGTTTCCCGCTGGTCCGCGGATTCCCGCTGGTCGGAAACAGCGTCCGGGACACTCTCCGCCGTGGCTTCCTCGGCCTCCGCGGGCTGTGGTGCGGTGTCGGTCGGTTGGTCGGTCTTGGTGGTGTCCATGTGCCGCAACCGTACGGACCGAAGATGAAAACCCACTGAGAAAGCGATGTCCTTCGGCCGGCGGCACCGGCCGGGTGGTGGCCGGCCGCGCCGCATACGCTGACCGAAGGGTCTCACCGATGGCCGGGACCTCCTCGCCGTACGACGGGAGCACCTCGTGGTCTCCTCCACCTCTGGCGGCGCCGCCTCCGACGGCGGGGCACGGCACCGGCTGCGCGCATGGCTGCTGGAGGGCCTGACCGACATCGCCAAGCGCCAGCCCGGCCCGCACGCCGAGCCGGAGGGCGTACACCGGGGCCAGCCGTGGTGGCGGGTGATGTGCCTGACCGGTCTGGACTACTTCTCCACCCTCGGCTACCAGCCCGGTATCGCCGCCCTGGCGGCCGGGCTGCTGTCCCCGCTGGCCACCGTGGTGCTGGTGGTGGTGACCCTGGTGGGCGCGCTGCCGGTGTACCGCAGGGTGGCCGAGGAGAGCCCGCACGGCCAGGGCTCGATCGCGATGCTGGAGCGGTTGCTGACCTTCTGGAAGGGCAAGTTGTTCGTCCTCACCCTGCTGGGCTTCGCGGCCACCGACTTCCTCATCACCATCACCCTCTCCGCCGCCGACGCCACCGCCCACCTGGTGGAGAACCCGCATTTCGCCGCGACCCTGCGCGGCCACGAGGTGGCCATCACCCTGGTCCTGGTGGGAATGCTCGGCGCGGTGTTCCTCAAGGGGTTCACCGAGGCCATCGGGATCGCGGTGGCGCTGGTCGCGGCCTATCTGCTGCTCAACGCCGTCGTGGTGGCGGTCGGGCTGTGGCATGTGGGCACCGCGCCCCATGTGGTCCCCGACTGGTCCCATGCGCTGGTCGCCGAGCGCGGCAGTCCCCTGGTGATGGTCGGCGTGGCGCTGGTGATCTTCCCGAAGCTGGCCCTGGGCCTGTCCGGGTTCGAGACGGGCGTGGCCGTCATGCCGCATATCGAGGGCAAGCCGGGCGACACCGAGGAGCGCCCCGCCGGACGCGTCCAGGGCGCCCGGAAGCTGCTGACCACCGCCGCGGTGATCATGAGCGTCTTCCTCATCACCTCCAGCTTCATCACGACCCTGCTGATCCCACAGCGGGCGTTCGAACCGGGCGGCGCGGCCAATGGGCGCGCCCTGGCCTATCTCGCCCACGAGTACCTGGGCTCGGCGTTCGGCAGCGTCTACGACGCCTCCACCATCGCCATCCTCTGGTTCGCCGGCGCCTCGGCCATGGCCGGACTGCTCAACCTGATGCCCCGCTATCTGCCCCGCTACGGCATGGCACCCCACTGGGCGCGCGCGGTCCGCCCCATGGTGCTGGTGTTCATCGCCATCGCGTTCCTGGTGACCTGGATCTTCAAGGCGGATGTGGACGCCCAGGGCGGCGCCTACGCCACCGGGGTGCTCGTGCTCATCACCTCGGCCGCCATCGCCGTGACCATCGCCGCCCGGCGCGCCCGGCAGCGCGGCTGGACCATCGGCTTCGGCGTCATCTCGGTGATCTTCCTGTACACCACCGCGGTCAACGTCATCGAGCGGCCCGACGGCGTCAAGATCGGCGCCTGCTTCATCGCGGGCATCCTGGCCGTATCACTGCTGTCCCGGGTGGCCAGGGCGTTCGAGCTACGGGTCACCAGCGTCACGTTCGACCCCCTGGCCGAGCGGTTCATCCGCGACACCGCCCACCGCAGGATCCGCTTCATCGCCAACAAACCGGAACGCCGCGACCTGGCCGAATACCGCGAGAAGCAGCACCAGATCCGGGCGGACAACGACATCCCGCCCGAGGACGACATCATCTTCGTCGAGGTCACGGTGGCCGACCCGTCCGAGTTCGAGAGCGAGCTGCGGGTGTGCGGCGAGGTGGCGCACGGCCGCTACCGCGTGCTGACCCTGCAGAGCGCCACCATCCCCAACGCGCTGGCGGCGCTGCTGCTGCGGGTGCGGGACATGACCGGGCAGCGCCCGCACATCTACTTCGAGTGGACGGAGGGCCATCCGCTGGCCCACTTCCTGCGCTTCTTCCTCTTCGGCCAGGGAGAGGTCGCCCCGGTCACCCGTGAGGTGCTCCGCGAGGCCGAGCCCGACCGCGGCCACCGCCCCCACGTCCACGTCGGCTGAACGGGTCCCGCCGAGCGCGGGGGCGGCCGCCGCGTCAGGGGGCCGTCGGTGTCCGGGCGCCACCGGCGTCGGTCAGGGCGCCACCGGCTCCGGGTCCACGGCGGGCAGGCTGTCCATGAACGAGCTCACCGAGAACACCGCCCGCCCCGGCCCCGGCGGGCCGTATCCGGGTGGCGAGGACAGCCCGAAGTCCTCGAGCGTCGCCCGGTAGGTCTCCAGCAGCCGGATGTGGTACTCCAGCGGGGCACCCTGCGGATTCTCCTTGCCCAGCGGTGTCGTCGGCTCGGGGCACCAGGTGGTGAACCGGGGCACGACCCCGTGCGACATGAAGAACCGCAGCCCCTCGGCGGTGGAGTCGATCGCCTCGGCCACGGACGCGAAGCCGAGCGGCTGGGCCATCTCCACGCCCGCCACGAAGTTGGGGATCACGTTCCGGGCGCCGAACACCTCGGCCGAGTCCAGGATCCGGCGGTGCCACTCGTCCCGGCCGATGTAGCGCTCCTTGCCCGGGCAGTACAGCTCGAACAGCCGTCGGTCCCACACCTCGAAGTTGGGGTGGTAGATCCGCACTCCGTAGTCGTGGAACCGCTGGACATCGGCCTTGGGCAGCGCCTGCGCCACCACCTTGCCGATCCACCGGCCCGGGAAGCGCTCCTCGATGGCCTTCGCGTACTGACCGTAGAAGTCGGCCTCGTCACGGCCGCCCACATGCGAGGTGATGGCGCCGCCGGTGAGGGTGTACGCCTGCGAGGTGCGGGCGGTGTCATGGCGGTCGATGATCTCCAGCGCCTCCAGCACCTCCTCGACCGGCTTCACCCCGGTGTACGGGCGGCCCGCCGCCTTGTGCTGACGCCAGTTGTGGTTGATGTCGCAGTACTGGCACTCCTCCTTGGCGCCGAAGTACTGGCACACCCGGAAGACCGTCAGATAGACCAGATAGCCCCACTGGATGGTCGGCGCGACCTCCATCACCGACTTGCCGTTCGACAGGGTGTGGCGGTAGTAGTCCGGCATCGGCGGCAGCCCCACGTCGGCGATGCGCGCACCGTCCAGATACAGCCCCAGCGCACCGTCCTCCCCGGCCCGGACCACATACGGCGACGCGGGGTTGACGCGGACGGACACCACGGTGCGGCGCAGCTCGTACGGCCCGCCGGTGAGCACGATCTCCTCGGGCGGCCGGTTGAGGGCCGCGGCGCCCAGCTCCGGCAGGGTGCGGTGGTCGAACGAGAAGATGAAGTACGACTTCGGCTTGACGTCGCCGTCCTCGTTGCCGCTGAGCGCGGACTCGTCGAAGGCCATGCCGCCGCGCAGCAGGTCCTCCTTGAGCACGGCCTCCCGGGGCACCTGGGGGAAACGCCCCATCAGCCCCTCGACCAGGGCGGTTCGTCTCTCGCTCGCCATCTGCTGCACCATCCCCCTGGCTCCGTACGGATGCGGTGTGGTTTCCGCGTGGGTTTCCGTGCCGCTGAACACCATAGATCAGGACGGATGTACGGCTCCAGGGCGCCCGCCCCGGGCCCGCCCGAGCCCGCCCCGGGCCCGCCCGAGCCCGCCCCGGGCCCGCCCGAGCCCGCCCCGGGCCCGCCCGATGGGCGCTTCGGGGCCGGCCGACCTACGGTGGAAGGGCCATGGCTGTCAACCGGCTCGGCATGGTCGTCCACCGGGCCCGCCCCACCGCCGTCGCGGCGGCCCGCACCGCCCGCGCATGGGCCGCTGCCCATGGCATCTCCTGCTTCGAGCTGGACGTCTGGCGCGGCGACCAGCCCCGGCGCAGCGCCCAGGAGGAGTCCGCGGCCGCCGGCCACCCCGATCTGATCGCCACCTTCGGCGGCGACGGCACCTTTCTGCGCGGCGCCCGGCTCGCCGCCAGGAACGGGGCCGCGGCGCTGGGCGTGAACGTGGGGCGGGTCGGCTTCCTCACCGAGATCGGCGTCGACCAGGTGGAGGACGCGCTGAACGCCGTCCACGAGGGCCGTGCCACGATCGAGGAGCGCATGCTGCTCACCCTGCGGGCGTCCCGGCCGCTGGAGATGCCCGAGGGCATGGAGGCGCTGCTGGCTTACGGGCGGGGCCCCGTACCGCCCCCGCCCAAGGTCCGCCCCGGCCGCGGTCCCGAGGAGGCCGGCTGGGGCATTCCGCTGGATGTCAACGCCGTCAACGACGTGGTCTTCGAAAAGCTCGCCCGCGACCGCCAGGCCGGTCTCGGCGTGTATGTGTCCGCGCAGCTGCTCGCCTCGTACTCGGCCGACGCGATCATCGTGGCGACCCCGACCGGCTCCACCGCCTACAGCTTCGCCGCCGGCGGGCCGGTGGTCTCGCCGTACCTGGACGCGGTGGTCTTCACCCCGGTCGCCCCGCACATCGCCTTCGACCGGACCGTGGTGGCCGCGGTGGACGAACCCATCGCCGTACGGGTCCTGCCGACCTCCGGGCAGGTGGCGGTCAGCCTCGACGGGCAGCTGCGCGGGGTGCTGAACCCGGGCGACTGGGTGGCGGCCTACCGGGCACCGGTCCGGCTGCGGCTGGTACGGCTGGTGCCGACGCAGTTCTACCACCGGCTGCGGGACCGCTTCCGGCTGGCCGACTCGCCCGCCGCCGACCCGGCCCCGCCGTTCTACCGCCCCAGCACCCCGGTCCCGCCGGACCTGGCCCATCTGCGGCTGCCTCCGGTGCCCGACGACGCGGCGGAGCCGGGACCGGACGGCCCACGCTGAAGATGCGGGGCGCACACCCCGGTGCCAGGCTGAGGGATGTGACAGCCCACGCGTTTCACAGCGACGTCGCGCTGCGTGTCAACGGTGCCGACCGCCCCCTCACCCTCGACCACCGGGTGACCCTGCTGGACGCGCTCCGCGAACACCTGGCGCTGACCGGGGTCAAGAAGGGGTGCGACCACGGGCAGTGCGGGGCCTGCACCGTCCTGATCGACGGGGAGCGCGTCAACAGCTGCCTGGTGTTCGCCGTGGCCGCCCAGGGCCGGGACATCACCACCATCGAGGGCGTGGCCGGGCTCGCCGCGCCCGGGGAACTCCACCCGCTGCAGCGGGCGTTCCTGGACCACGACGGCTTCCAGTGCGGCTACTGCACACCCGGCCAGATCTGTTCCGCCATCGGCGCGCTCACCGAGGCCGCGCGCGGCTGGCCCAGCCATGTCACGGAGGACATGGCGGCCGGGGTCGGCGCGCCGGGTGAGCTGGACGCCGACGAGATCCGGGAGCGGATGAGCGGCAACCTGTGCCGCTGCGGGGCGTACCCCGGCATCGTGGCCGCCATCCGCGAGGTCGCCGGGGCCCACGGCGGCGGGGCGCCCACCCGCGCCGGCGCGGCGGGAGGGGCCCGATGAAGCCCTTCGGCTACGAGCGCGCCACCGACCCCCAGGCCGCCGCCACGCTCGTGGCCGACTCCACCGAGGCGGTGTACCTGGCCGGGGGCACCAACCTGGTGGACCTGATGAAGCTCGGGGTGACCGAGCCCGCCCTGCTCGTCGACATCACCGGGCTCCCGTACGACACCGTCGAGCACCGCCCGGACGGCGGTGTGCTCATCGGCGCGCTGGTTCCGGGCAGCCGCCTCGCCGGGGACCTGGGCATCCGCGAGCGGTTCCCGGCGCTGGCCGAAGCGCTGCTGTCCGGCGCCTCCGGGCAGCTGAGGACCGTGGCCACCACCGGTGGCAATCTGCTCCAGCGCACCCGCTGCGTGTACTTCCAGGACGTGACCAAACCCTGCAACAAGCGGCGGCCGGAGACCGGCTGTTCGGCCGTCCAGGGCCTCCACCGCGACCTGGCCGTGCTCGGCACCTCCGACTTCTGCGTGGCGGGCCACCCCTCGGACATGGCGGTGGCGATGGCCGCGCTCGACGCGGTCGTCCATCTGCGGCGGGTGAACGGCAGCCCCCGTACGGTGCCGCTGAACGACTTCTATCTGCTGCCCGGTGACACCCCGCACCGCGAGACGGTGCTGCAGCCCGGCGACCTGATCACCGGTGTCGAGTTGCCACCGCCGCCCGAGGGCGCCGCGATGTCCTACCGCAAGGTCCGCGACCGCTGGTCCTACGCCTTCGCGCTGGTGTCGGTGGCCGCCGTCGTGGCCACCGAGGCCGACGGCACACTGCGGGAGATCCGGCTGGGGCTCGGTGGAGTGGGCACCCGCCCCTGGCGGGCCCGCGAGACCGAGCGGCTGCTGACCGGCCGGCAGCCGACCGAGGAGCGGCTGCGGGAGGCGGCACGGGCCGAGTTCGCCACGGCGCGCCCGCTGCCGGGGAACGCGTTCAAGATCGACCTCGCCGTGGACGTCATCACCGCGGCCGTGCGCGACCTCGCGGGAGGGCAGCGGCGATGACCACGCTCCAGCGGACCGTGGGCGCGGAGGTGACCCGCGTCGAAGGGCGCGAGAAGGTCACCGGTGCGGCGCTCTACGCGTACGAGTACCCGGTGCCGGACGCCCTGTACGCGTGGCCGGTGCAGTCCACCGTTCCGCGCGGCACGGTGCGCGCCGTCGACACCGTCGCGGCACTGTCCCTGCCGGGCGTCGTCGCCGTGCTGGACAGCCGCAACGTGTCCCGGCTGCGCCCGACCGACACCCCCGAACTCGCCGTTCTCCAGTCCCCCGAGGTGGCCTACCGCGGGCAGATCGTGGCGGCCGTGGTGGCGGACACCTTCGAGACGGCCCGTCAGGCGGCGGCCGCCGTACGGGTCGAGTACGACGTGGACGACCACGACTCCGAGCTGATGGACGGCGATCCGCGGATCTTCGTCCCCGAGACGGTCAACGGCGGCTACCCGGGGCACACGGAGACCGGGGATGTGGACGCCGCCCTCGCCGCGGCGCCGGTCGTCCTCGACGCCACGTACACCACACCCCCCGAGCACACGGCCACGATGGAGCCGCATGCCACCATCGCCGTCTGGGACGGGGACACGCTCACCCTGTACAACGGCGACCAGGCCCCCTGGATGACGGCCGCCAGGGTGGCCGAGCTGTTCGGCCTGCCCGAGGGCGCCGTCCGGATCGTGGCCGACCACACCGGCGGCGGCTTCGGCTCCAAGGCGATTCCCCGCCCGCCCACGGTGCTCGCCGCGCTGGCCGCCCGCGCCGTGGGCCGCCCGGTCAAGGTGGCGGCCACCCGGCAGCAGATGTTCACCATGGTCTCGTACCGCACGCCCACCCTCCAGCGCATCCGGCTCGGCGCCGAACGGGACGGCAGGCTCACCGCCATCTGGCACGACGCGCTCCAGCAGAGCTCCACGCTCACCCCGTACTGCGAGCAGACGGTCACCTGCACCCGCGTCATGTACGCCGCCCGCCACCGCAGGACCACCCACCGGCTGGCGCAGCTGGATGTGCCGACGCCCTCGTGGATGCGCGCCCCCGGCGAGGCGCCCGGGATGTTCGCGCTGGAGAGCGCGATGGACGAGCTGGCCGTGGAGCTGGGCATGGACCCCATCGAGCTGCGGGTGGCCAACGAGCCGTCCGTGGACCCCGGGACCGGTCAGCCCTTCAGCAGCCGCAATCTGGTGGCCTGTCTGCGGGAGGGCGCGGCGCGCTTCGGCTGGGCGGGCCGCGACCCCGCGCCGGGGCGCCGCCGGGAGGGGCAGTGGCTGGCCGGCACCGGAGTGGCGGCGTGCAACTACCCCGCGCTCACCTGGCCCTCCACCGCGACCGCCCGCGCCGAGCCAGGCGGGGGCTTCACCGTACGGATCGCCGCGGCCGACATCGGCACCGGCGCCCGCACCGCGCTGACCCAGGTGGCGGCGGACGAACTCGGCGTGGAGATCGACCGGGTCACCCTCGACATCGGCCGCAGCGCCTACGGCCAGGCGCCGTGGGCGGGCGGCTCGATGGGCCTGAGCTCCTGGGGCTGGGCGGTGTCCAAGGCGTGCCGGGCGCTGACCAAACGGCTGGACGAGGTCTCCGGCGCGATCCCGCCCGGCGGTCTTGAGGAGCGGGCGGACACCGCCGAGGACGTCGAGGCGCGCCGGGCGTTCTCGCGCCACGCCTACGGTGCCCAGTTCGCGGAGGTGCGGGTGGACGCCGTGACCGGCCAGGTGCGGGTCGACCGGCTGCTGGGGATGTTCGCCGCCGGACGCGTCATCAACCCCCGGACGGCGGGCTCGCAGCTGCGCGGCGGCATGTGCATGGGGCTGTCGATGGCGCTGCACGAGAACCTGGAGACCGATCCGCGGTTCGGCGACTTCGCCAACCACGACCTCGCCACGTATCACATCGCGGCGAACGCGGATGTGCGGGACGTCCAGGCGCACTGGCTCGAGGAGCACGACGACGAGCTCAACCCGATGGGCAGCAAGGGCATCGGGGAGCTGGGCATCGTCGGCACGGCGGCGGCGATCGCCAACGCGGTGTACCACGCCACGGGGGTACGGGTCCGCGATCTGCCGATCACGGTGGAGCGGGTGCGCGCGGGGCTCTCCGCGGGGCCGTCCGCCGGGTTCTCCGCGGGGCCCTCCGCCCGCTGAGCGGCCGCCCGGCCCGTCGCGGCTCCCGTGTCACGGCTCCCGGGGTGTCCCGCGGTGACGGCGCGGGACACCCGGTCGCGGGAGATCAGCCGTTGTCGGCTGCCCCACCGGCGCCGTCCGCGCCCGCGCCGTCCCCGGCGGCCCCGGAGCCGTCAGCGGCGCCGCCGTCCGCCGCGCCACCGTCATCCGCCGCGCCGCCGCCTCCGGCCGCGCCACCGTCCCCGATCTGCGCGCCGACCGCCTCCAGCGCGGTCGTCACCGGCTGGAAGAAGGTCTCACCGCCGGAGGTGCAGTCACCGCTGCCGCCGGAGGTCAGGCCGATGGCCTGGCCGTCCGCGCTGAACAGCGGGCCGCCGCTGTCACCGGGCTCCGCGCAGACATCGGTCTGGATGAGCCCGCTGACCGTGCCCTCGGGGTAGTTGACCGTCGCGTCGAGACCGGTGACCGAGCCGTCGTTCAGCCCGGTGGTGCTGCCCATGCGCTGCACCTGCTGGCCCACCGTGGCCTCGCCCGCCCCGGTGATGTCCACGGTCTGGTCGCCGGTGTTCACCGTGCTGGGGGCCTCGGTGTTGGCGTCGTCGTAGGTGACCAGCGCGAAGTCCCCGTCACCGGGGAAGGTGGCGTCCTGCACGGTGCCGATCGCCGCGCCGTTCTGCGAGTCCGACCACTGCTCGGCGGCGACGCCGCAGTGACCGGCGGTGAGGAACGCCGGGGCGCCGCTGTCCGTGGTGACGTTGAAGCCGAGCGAGCAGCGCGCGCCGCCGCCGAAGATGGCGTCGCCGCCCGCGACGAAGGGCTTGAACTCGCCCGTGGACTTCTTCAGGGTGGCCATGCCGTCGCCCAGCGACTTCACGGTGGACTCGAGGGTGTCCCACTTCGCCCCGGTGACCGTGGAGTCCGCGGTGACCCGCAGCTCATTGGTCTTGGGGTCCACCGACCAGGCGGTGCCCGGGATGGTCGCCTTGGTCTTGAGGGTCTTGGCGGCGGTCTGCAGCGCCTTGGTGCTGTTGTCGACCTTTCTGGCCACCGCCCCGGCGCTCTTGACCTGGACGTTCACATTGTTGTTGTCGCCGACGACATTGACGATGACCTGCTGCTTGTCCTTGTCGTAGTAGGCCCCGCCGAACGCCTCGCCCAGCTGCGACGCGAGTTCCGCGGCGATGTCCGCCGCCGACGCGGCGTCCACCTTCTTGGGCTGGGCCGCCTCGGCCTTGTCGTCCTGTGAGGCGTTGGCGTTGGGCAGGATGATCGCGGCTGCCGCCACGGCGGCGGCCCCGGCCCCCGCGAACACGATCTTTCGCTTGGGTACCCGTTTGTGGCTCAACTCATGACCTCCTGTTGGGGGGTTACGGGATCCGCTCATCCGCGACGAGCACGACCCGGCAGTGGATACGGGCGGCGCACGAGTTGCGTTCAGAGTGATTGAGGAGATCTTTACGGGGCCGCCTCCAGCAGGCCGGTCCCCGGCGGACCCTGCGCGGTGACCGGGCCGGCGATCAGCTCACGCCACTCGGACACCCGGTGGCAGGCTGCCGTACGCCCCCGGCCCACCGGGGCCGGTACGGGCGCGGTGCGGCAGGCGTCGGTGACGAACGGGCAGCGGTGGCCGAAGACACAGCCCTCCCGCGCCGTCCACGCGGGCGGTTCGGCCGACCGGCGCAGCGCCGCAGCGCCCGGCCCGCCCTCGGCCCGTACGCTCGGCCCCGAGGCGATGAGCAGCGCGGTGTACGGATGCGACGGCCGGTCGAACACCTCGCGTACGGGCCCCTGTTCCACCACCCGGCCGCGGTAGAGCACCGCCACCCGGTCGGCGATGCCCGCCAGCGAGCTGAGGTCGTGCGAGATGACCACGACGGCCATCCCGCGCTCGGTGCGCAGCCGGTCCAGCAGCCGCAGCACCCGATTGCGGTTGGAGGCGTCCAGGGCGCTCACCGGCTCATCGGCGATCAGCAGCCGGGGCCGGGTGACGATCGCCCGCGCGAGCAGCACCCGCTGGCGCTGACCGCCGGAGATCGCGCCCGGCAGCCGATCGCCGAGGCGCGCCGCGTCCAGGCCCACCGTCTCCAGCGCCTCCTCCACACGGGCGGCGATCTCCGCGTCGCCGAGGTCCCCCGCCACGGCGAGCGGCTCGGCCACGGCCCGCCGGACCGTCAGCTCCGGGTCCAGCGCCCGCAGCGGATCCTGGAAGGCGTAACTCAGCTGCCCCGAACGGCGGAACGCGCGCAGCGCCCGCCCCCGCAGCCCGGAGATCGCGCGCCCGTCGAAGACCACCCGGCCCGAGCGCGGCGGGACGAGGCCCACGGCCGTACGCGCCAGTGTGGTCTTGCCGGAGCCGGTCTCCCCGATGACCCCGATGATCTCCCCTTCACCCACGGACAGTTCCACGCCATCGAGCACCGGCCGCGCGCCCCGCCGGCCGAAGGCCACGGTCAGCCCGGAGAGCTCCAGCAGCCCGCTCATACCGCCACCTCCCGGGTGGAGCGCGCACCGGCCCGGGACAGATCCAGCTCCCCGCCGCGGACACACCGCACCCGCCGTCCGTCGGCGGTCCGCCGCAGGGGCACCGGACCGCTGAGGCACTCGGGCGCGGCGAACGCGCAGCGGTCGGCGAACCGGCAGCCCGGCAGCCGCGCGCCCACCTCGGGCGGCGCGCCGGGGATCACCTCCAGCTCGCGCCGCTCCCAGTCGCCGACCGTGGCCACGCGCAACAGCGCCTCGGTGTACGGATGCAGGGGGTCGTTCAGCACCCGCTCGGCCGGGCCGTCCTCGACCAGCTCCCCGGCGTACGCCACCAGAACGCGGTCGCACACCTCGGCGATCACCGCCAGGTCGTGGCTGACCAGCAGCAGCGCCAGATCATGCTCGGCGCGCATCCGGGCCAGCAGCTCCAGGACCTCGGCCTGGACCACCACATCCAGTGCGGTGGTCGCCTCGTCGGCCACCAGCAGATCCGGTGCGCAGGCCACCGCCACGGCGATCAGCACACGCTGGAGCATTCCGCCGGACAGCTCGTACGGATGGCGCCGGGCCACCTCGGCGGGGTCGTGCAGCCCGACGGCGGCGAACAGCTCGACGGCCCGCGCATCGGCCCGCGCCCGGTCAAGACCGAGCTTCACCCGCAGCACCTCGGTCAGCTGACGCCCCACGGTCAGCGAGGGGTTGAGATACGAGGCGGGGTCCTGGAAGACGGCGCCCACCCGGGTGCCGCGTACGCGGTCCCACTCCCGGCGGGACAGCCCGGTCAGCGCCTCACCGGCCAGTGTGATCTCGCCCTCGGACACCGCGCAGCCCGCGGGCAGCAGCCCGAGCACCGACCGGCAGATGAGGGTCTTGCCGCTGCCGGACTCGCCGACCAGGCCGACGGCCTCACCGCGGCCCACGGTGAACGACACATCGCGTACGGCCGTCAGCCGCCCGGACGAGACGGTGACGCCGAGCCCCTGGACCGACAGTGTGGCTGACGGGTCGGCGGGCGCGCCGGGCGCGGCGGGGTCAGACGACGGGGAGTGTGGCATCGGCCCGCTCCTTGGTGGTGTCGGGGGATTCGGCGGTGGCGCCGGGGGAGCCGGTGGCCGGGTCCGGAGCGCCGCCGGGCAGCAACTCGTCCGCCCCGGCGTCCCGTACGGCGTCGGCCAGCAGATTGAGCGCACCGGCGGTGATGACGATCAGCGCGGCCGGGAACACCGGCGCCCAGATCTGCTGGGTGAGGAAGCCCAGATCGGTGGCGAGCATCCCGCCCCAGGTGGCGGCGGGCGGCTGCACACCGACCCCGAGGAAGGTCAGCGAGGAGACCACCAGCAGGGAGGTGGCCAGCGCATGGGCGGCCGTGACGATGACCGTCGGCAGGACCTTGCTCCAGATGTGGGTGCGCAGCACCCGCCCCACCGAGGCGCCGAACAGCTCGGCCGACTCCACGTACTGGGCGTGCCGCAGGCTCAAGCCGGCGGCACGGGTCATCCGGAAGAACAGCGGGGCGTAGAGCACCCCGAGCGCCAGCATGGCCTGGTGCATCCCGTTGCCCAGCGCGCCCACCACCGCGATGGCGAACACGGTGAACGGCAGCGTCATCAGCGCGTCCACGGCGCGCTGCGCGAGCCACTCGCCCACCCGCCCCATCCACAGCGAGGCCAGCCCGGTCGGCACCCCCACCGCCATCGCGGCGGCCACGGCCTCCACGGCGCCCGCCACCGAGCGGCCACTGCCCTCCAGCAGCCGGCTGAGCACATCGCGGCCCAGGTAGTCGGTGCCCAGAAGATGGCCGGGGCTGGGCCCGCGCAGCATGTTCCGGGGGTTCTGGGCCAGCGGGTCATGGGGCGCGAGCCAGCCGCCGAACACCGCCAGCAGGGCGATGGCCAGCAGCACCAGCAGCGCCACCTTGGCGGACGCCGGCCGCCACGCCCGTCGCAGCGTCCTCATCCGCGCGTCACCTCCCGGCGCCGGGCGGCCGGATTCAGCGCGAGCAGTGCCGCGTTGACGGCCACATTGACCACCAGGACCACCGCGATGGTCACCAGCAGCGTCCCCTGGATCACCGGGATGTCGTGCTGCTCCGCCGACTGCAGGGTGAGCTGGGCGAGCCCGGGCAGGGCGAAGATCTGCTGGGTGACCACCGCACCGCCGAGCAGCATCGGCACGCTCATGCCCAGCGCCGTCAGCGCGGGCCCCGCGGCGTTGCGCAGGGCGTGGCCGAACACCACCCGCCGGGCGGGCAGTCCACGCATCACCGCGCCCGTCACATAGTTCTCCCGCAACGTCCCCACCAGCGAGGTGCGCAGCTGACGGGCGATGGCGGCCGCGGCCTCCAGGCTCAGCGCGAACGCGGGCATCACGGTGTACCGCAGCCACTGCGCGGGGTTCATGTCCAGCGGCACATAGCCACCGGACGGCAGCCACCCCAGCTTCAGCGAGAACACCGTGACCAGCGCGATGGCCACGACGAAACCGGGCAGGGTGCCGAGCAGCGCGCACAGCGCGGTGACGGCGCGGTCCAGCCGTCCGCCCGCCCTGAGCGCGGCGGCGACACCGGCGGCCCCGCCCAGCACCACGGCCATCAGCAGCGCGAGCCCGGCGATGGACAGATCCACCGGAATGGCCTGCCGGATGCTCGTCGCCACCGGGACCGTGGTGAACCACGAGCGGCCCAGGTCCCCGGTGAAGGCATGCCCCAGCCAGGACACGTACTGCTCCCACAGGGGCCGGTCGAGGCCGAACTGACGGTTCATCCGGGCGATGTCGGCGGGCGTCGCCGTCTCGCCGAGCACGGCCGCCGCCGGATTGGCCCCGGAGAGCGCGCCGAGACCGAAGGTGAGCGCGGACGACAGCAGGAACACCGTGCCCGCCGTGGCGAGGACCCGGCCGAGCGAGCGCGGCAGCCGGGCCGGGCGCACGGCCCTACCTCGCGTACGCGCGAGATGTGCGGTGAGCGCGGTCATCCGGCCGTCACCCCCTCGAACCGCTGCACCACCGGGAGCGAGGGGATGGCGGAGACGGAGGAGGTACGGGCGAGGGCGCGCGGCACCGTGTAGAGGAACACGTTCGGCATCGTGCGCACCGCCACCGCGGTGGCCGCCCGCAGCACCTCCGGATAGCGCGGCGACTCCAGCGGGGTGCGGCGCACCGCGGCCACGGCCGCGTCCAGTTCGGGCGTGGTACGGCGGGAGGGGTTCATCAGCCCCTCCGCGCCGAAGAGCACCTGCATCGCCTGTACCGGTGACTCCCGCCCCGCGAACTGGTCGATGTACAGGGCGCGGGAGTGCTGGACGTACACCACCTGCGACGTCCGCGCCTCGGGGATGACCTCGATCCGGGCCCGGAACCCGACCCGGTTCAGCTGGGCCTGCAGCTGCTCGGGCGCGCCCTGCGGCTGGGCGGTGGTGATGGTCACCGGGACGCCGTCGTGATACCCGGCCTCCTCGAGCAGTGCGCGCGCCCGCTCCGGATCGTGCCGGTACACCGCGCCGAGCGACGGGTCGAAGCCCGTGTAGCCGGGCGGGAAGGGCTGGTGATCCACCTCGCCGTGGCCGAACTGCTCGCTGTCCAGAAGGGCTTGGCGGTCCACGGCGTACTTCAGGGCCTTGAGGACGGCCGGGTCGTCGAAGGGCTTCATGGAGGTGTTCACATCCAGGACGCGCACCACCATCGACGGGATGAGCTGCACCGTGAAACCGGCCTCACGCGCCGCCTCGACCTGGCTGAACGGGATCTGGGCCACGTTGAGCCGCCCGGACTGGAGCGCGGCGAGCGCCGTGGTCTCATCGGGCTTGGGAAACGCCTCGAACCGCTCGACGGCGATGTGCTCGGCGTTCCAGTAGCCGGGGTCGCGGCGCAGGCTGGCCATGGAGTTCTGGGTGTACGACACCAGCCGGAACGGGCCGTGGCCGACCGGCCTGGTGGCCAGCCGCGCCTCGTCCTTCCCGAACGCGGTGGGGCTGACCACCATGCCGGTCTTCCCGGCCAGCAGCGCGGGCAACTGGTAGTCGGCCTCGGTGAGGTGGAGGACCACGGTGTGCGGGTCGGGCGCCCGCACCGTGTCGATGGTGGTCAGCTGGGAGGCGATCAGGGACTTGGGGTGGTTCTTGCCGCGTTCGAGGCTCTTCTTGACCGCCTCGGCGTTCACCGGTGTGCCGTCGGAGAACCGCAGGCCCCGGCGGAGGGTGAAGGTGAGGCGCCGGCCGTCGTGGGAGTAGCGCCAGGAGGAGGCGAGCGCGGGCTCGGCGCCGCCCTTGGCGTCGAGTTGGGTCAGCCCGGAGTAGACGAGCGACAGCAGATGGACATCCCAGCCCTTGGAGGAGAACACCGGGTCCCAGGTGGAGGGAAGGTCCCAGCCCCAGCGCAGGGTCTCGCCCCCGCCGCCCGCGCCGGTGGTCGCCACCCCGCCGCAGGCGGCCAGCAGCAGGGAGCCACCCGCCCCCAGGGCGAGCCCGAGCACGGAGCGCCGGTCCGGTGCCGGGGCCGGAGCGGGGACCGGTGGCGGATCGGGCGGACGGCGGACGGGATGCGGCGGGGCGGCGGGAGTCATGGCTGGACGTCGCCTTTCGTGGGGTCAACTGCCCCCGGACCGCAGGGACCCATGGCCACACACACGTCAGCGAGGGGCACGCGGACGGGCAGCGGTCATGAAGGCCGGAAGCGGTGGGCCCGGGGAGGAGAACGAGGGAAACCAGGGATACGAGCGGCACGAGGCGCTCAGGACGCGGCGGACCGTGGCGGATCGCGAAAGCGGAAGAGGGCGATCAGCGACAGATGGCGCTGGCGGTGCGCCGGAAGTCCACGTATCGGCACACCACACCGGGGTGCGTCGTCAGCATGTGCCCATGGTGAGGGCCGAGGACCGGCGAAGTCAATGGACACCTTTCGATGTCTCATTGGCCAAGATGGCTACGACCTGGGGCTTTTCGGCTCCGCGGCGGCGATGAGCGCCGGATGGGTGGCCGCCTCGTCCGGGTGCAGCCACAGCGGCCCGCCCGCCGTATCCAGCCGTACGGCCGTGGGCGGGGGAGTGGTTCCCCCCGTCAGCAGGGCCAGATCGGGCCCGGTCAGGCTGCGGTACTCGGCCAGGGCCTCCTCGGGGCCGATCGGGGCCGCCTCCCAGAGCTGACGGGGAGCCACCGTGCGCAGCGCCGCCAGGTACTCGGCCATGCTCCGCCTGCCGGGTGCGGCCACGCGCCCGCCGGGGCCGGAGAACACCAGCGTGGGCAGCGCGTAGCGCACCCCGTCGTCGGTTTCCTTCACCCCCGTGCCATGCGGCCCCGGGGCGTGGAAGGCGCGCGCCTCCGGGATGGGGTCACGGGCCTCGGCGTGGTCCCGCCGGACGGCCGCCACCACCTCCGGGTCGCCCATCTCCGCGCCCAGCCGCCCCACATCGACTCCGTCGAGGCCGGCCAGGGCGCCGAGCACCCGCTCCGCCGTATCGGCCGGAGTGCCCAGCACGAACGTGGTCTCGCGCAGCCGCCGCAGCACCCGCTCCGCGGCCGTCGCACCCTGCCGCTCGGCCGCCTTCGCGGCGAGCGAGGCCGGCCGGCTGGTGGCCGCCACCCAGCGCAGCCGGTGGGCGTAGGGCGCCCGCGTGTGGCGGGCGATATCGGCGATGTAGCGGCCGTACCAGGCGGTCTCGGCGGCCGGATCCGGCGCCGGATCGTCGTCCTCGTCGAAGAGGATGCCGAACACCCGGCGCCAGCGGGCCCGCCCCGCGGTGAGCGCCCGCAGCAGGCGGAACGCGGGCTCGGAACCCCATGCCCACGGGCAGGCCGGATCGGTGTACTCCACGATGTCGACGGCCCCGTCGCCGTCCGTCTCGGCGCTCCGGGGCCGGTCCGGGCTCGCGGACGTCATGCGGCCAGCCGCTCGCGGACCAGATCGCTCAGGGCGGTGGAGGTCAGCACCTGGCGCACATGGTCCTCCATCCCGCGCCACACCCCGGGCAGCCCGGCCGCCGGGCCGCGGTAGCCGAGGTCGTCCAGCCGCTCGCCGCGCAGCGTCAGGAACGCCCCGTCCACCGCGAGCACGATGTCCGCGAGTGTGGTCTCGGCGGGGTCGCGGGCGAGCCAGTAGCCACCCTCGCAGCCGCGCTGGCTGCGCACCAGACCGGCCTGGCGCAGATCGCGGAAGACGGCCTTGAGGAACCGGAAGGGGATGTCCTGGGAGGTCGCTATCGCCTCACACGTGAGTGGCCTGCCGGTGTCCGCGGCCAGCTCCGCCAGCGCCCGGACCGCGTAGTCCGCCTTCGCCGAGATCTGCATACGGCCATTATGCAGCGTGGATTCCACGGTGTTGTGCCTGGTGAGCGAAAGGACACCTGTTGACATCCATTGCCGGTGCTTTCTACGGTCGGGGCATGACGACGCCCGGCGGCGACCCCGCGCAGCAGCATGACGCGTTCCACCCCCATCTGAAGGCCACCGGCCCCGACGGTCCGTTGCGGTCGCGTCTGCACCACATCCGCACCGAGGACGTCGACCCCGGCACCGCCCAGACCGAGGGCATGCGGCGGTTCGCCGCGATCAGCGGTCAGTCGGTGGGGTCCGAGCGGCTCTGGATGGGCCAGACCCATGTGGCGCCGGACACCGCCTCCGACAATCACCACCACGGCGCGTCCGAGACGGCCATCTTCGTGGTGCGGGGCCACCCCGAGTTCGTCTTCGCCGAGGAGCGGGACGGACAGGTCGAGGAGGTGCGGCTGCGCACCCGGCCCGGTGACTACATCTTCGTACCGCCCTATGTGCCGCACCGGGAGGAGAACCCGGACCCCGACGACGAGGCGGTGGTGGTCATCGCCCGCAGCACCCAGGAGGCCATCGTGGTCAACCTGCCGGAGCTGTATGTGCTGGAGCGCGGGGAGTGACCGGCCGCGCGCACGGATGACGGCATCGGACCGGCCGGCCGTGCATCCGCCCGGCGCTCGTGGGTAATCGCCTCTGCTGTGCCCCCTCCATCGACGAATCGACGAAAGGAGCGGCATCGTGAGCGACGACCGGCGACCGGAGGAACGCGAGGAGCGGGGCGGTATCCCCAGGGACTTCCCCGACCAGCAGGCGCAGGACGGGCCCGACCACCTGGACGTGGCGGGCGCCGGCGACGAGCCGGACGACGCGGACGACGTCCCCGAGACGGACGAGTCCGGCACCGGACGGCAGGGGAGGCCGCAGACCGGGAGCGTGCACCCCGAGCAGCCCGTCCCGGACGAGCCCTCGGGGTGAACACCCCGGGGCGTACAACGGGGGCGGGTCAGGTACCGGCGGGGCGGGCGCGGACATGGATGCGCTCGCCCTGCGCCCCGAACAGGGAGAGGAACTCCACCGGCTGGTCCCCGGCGCTGGCGAAGCCATGGGGGGTGCGGGTGTCGAATTCGGCGGCCTCGCCGGCCGTGAGCACCAGATCGTGCTCGCCCAGCGCCAGCCGTAGCCGCCCGGAGAGCACATAGAGCCACTCATAGCCCTCGTGCACCCGCTGCTCCAGCGGTTCGTCGCTCCTGTCCCGCGGCCGGGGCGGCATGATCTGCTTGTACGCGTGCAGCCCGCCCAGATAGCGGGTCAGCGGAATGAACGTCTGGCCGTGCCGGGTGAACGGCCGTGGATGGACGCGGGGATCCCCGGTGGCCGGCGCCCCCACCAGCTCGTCCAGCTGCACTCCGTACGCCTTGGCCAGCGGCAGCAGCAGCTCCAGGGTCGGTTTGCGCTGCCCCGACTCCAGCCGCGACAGGGTGCTCAGCGAGATGCCCGTCGTCTCGCTGAGCTGGGCGAGGGTGGTGCCACGGGTGCGCCGCAGCGCCCGCAGCCGGGGTCCTACGGCGGTCAGCACCTCGGTGAGGTCTTCGTCAGCCATGCCTTCATTTGCCACCCCGGCAAAGAAGTTTGTCAAGTGGCCACGGCCGGACGCACTCTCTTGACCCAACGAAGGGAGCGCATCCGATATGACCACCAAGCCCGACATCCCGCCCGGCACCACCCACGGGGAGTTCTGGGACACCTTCTACGGCGCCGAGGAACGCGTCTGGAGCGGCAGGCCCAACGCCGCCCTGGTGCGCGAGGTCACCGGGCTGACCCCCGGCCACGCACTGGACCTGGGCTGCGGCGAGGGCGCCGACGCCATCTGGCTCGCCCGGCAGGGCTGGCGGGTCACCGCCGTCGACGTCTCCCAGGTGGCCCTGGACCGCGGCGCCGGACACGCGGCGTCGGAAGGTGTCGGCGACCGCATCGCATGGCAGCCGCACGATCTGTCCGTGTCCTTCCCGGCCGGCACCTTCGACCTGGTCTCCGCCCACTTCCTCC
This sequence comes from Streptomyces sp. 5-10, assembly GCF_014712245.1. Lineage (NCBI taxonomy): Bacteria > Bacillati > Actinomycetota > Actinomycetes > Kitasatosporales > Streptomycetaceae > Streptomyces > Streptomyces sp. 5-10. Next base: position 341,502 of record NZ_JACVYG010000001.1, on the reverse strand, counting down.
ACTCCTGGCTCGAGCTGCCCCGGGAGCGGATCCTGCGCGGCGCCGCGGGTGCCGTCGCACCGGGCGGAGTGCTGCTGATCACCGGACACGCCGGATTCCCGTCCTGGGTGACGGACCCCGACCCGGACTTCCACTTCCCCACCCCCGAGGAGGTGCTCGCCGGGCTGGACCTCGCGGACGGGGAGTGGGACGTCCTCGTCAGCGAGGTGCACGAGGAGAAGATGACCGACCCCGAAGGAAAGCCGGCCACCCGCACCGACAACACCGTGAAGGTCCGCCGCCGCTGACGGCGGTTCCGGGCCGCCGACGAGGAAGCGCCCCACTGCCCTCGGGAAGCGCCCCGCCCTCAGGAAGCGGCTGACGAACCGGTGCGCCGGAACGCCCAGTCCATGCGTGGCTCCACCAGAGCGCGCAGGACCCGTCGCACCGGTTCCGTGCACAGTGCGGTGATCATGAGCACTGCGGCCGCCGTGACGGTGAGCTCCCCGAGCGGGGTGTGCAGCCACGGATGGTCGTACCAGTCCCAGAAACGGGACGACTTGATGATGAAGCCGTGCAGCAGATAGCCGTAGAGCGTGCCCGAGCCGAGCGCGGTGAACCAGGTCCGGCGCCCCGGTACCCAGGCCAGGAAGCAGGCCGTCAGCACCAGCGCCAGACCGAAGAGGGCGGGCGTGGTGAGCAGACCGGCCCAGGACGGCACGCCGTCCAGCTTGGCGACGCTCTTGCGGTGGTAGAACCACTCGGCGTCCATCCAGGGCGCCACCGCGTACGCCGTGCCCAGGGCGAAGGCCGCCACCGGAAGGGCGGCCAGCCGGACCCGCCGGGTCCGCAGCCGGGTGAAGTGGTCCGGGCGCAGGGTGAGCCCGACCACGAAGAACGGGAGGAACGCCAGCACCCGCTGGAAACCGAGATCGCCGCCCGCCTCCGGCGAGATCGAGGCCAGCGCGGCCACCGCCAGCGCGACCGGCACCGGATGGCGCAGCGCGAGCCACAGCGGGGTGGTGATCCGCCAGATGAACAGCGCGGCCAGGAACCACATCACATACCAGGGGTCGAGCAGGCTGATCGGATAGCCCGGATCGTCCTGCGCCCAGCGGTAGAAGAGCGTGTACGCCACCTCGAAGACCACGTACGGCACCACGACACCCGAGAGCAGCCGCTTCACCCGCCCCGGCGCCATGTCGAAACTCCGCGAGAAGTAGCCCGATATGAGGGCGAACGCGGGCATGTGGAACGCGTACACCATCAGGTAGATCGCGGTGGCCGCCCGGCTGCCGTAGGTGAGCGGTTCCCATGCGTGGCCACACGCCACCAGCACGATGGTGAGGTACTTCGCGTTGTCGAAGTACGGGTCGCGCGTCCGGCCCCCGGACGCGCCGCCATCGCGCGGCCGTGGAACGGCCGGTGGTGTGGTCACACGGGTGGAGGTCTCCTGCTGCACAGATTCTCCCGGACACCTTCGATCGAGCCGACAGTGGAATCCTGGTCGTCTGCCCCGCTCCGCTCCGCTCATGCGGCCCGGGACTCGGATCCCAGTACGTGCGGCCCGGCCGCGGTGTTCACCGGCGGGCGGCACGTCCCGGGGATCCCCTCATGGCCTCGGCCTTCCTCCTCAGGACACGGGGAGCCGGCTGAGCGAGGTGAGCTCGGCGTGTGCGGAGGCGAACAGCAGGGCGATGGCCAGGGCGCCCGGGTCCGGCACGCCGCGCGAATGGTCGCCGGTGTAGCTGGCGCGCCCACGGCGGGCGCGCAGATCGGTCGTGGAGCGGGCGCCCTGGTGGGCCGCCACCGCGGCCACATGGAGCGCGTGCGCGGGGTCGGCGGTGGGTGCGCAGGAGGCGAGGGCGCGCGCGGCGGGGACGAGGGCGTCCACCATCGTCTTGTCGCCCACCTCGGCCTCGCCGACCCGCTGGATCGCGGCCGCGCCCGCGGCGGTGCCGAGGGCCAGCGCCGCGGTCCCGGGCGGGTCGGCGGCCATCCCCAGCGCGTCGGCGAGCTCCTGGAAGAGCAGCCCGAACAGGGGGCCGCTGGTGCCGCCCACGTCGTCGAGGAAGACCCGTGCGGCGGCGTCCAGCGGTGCGTCCGGGCCCCTCCGGTCCCGCTCGCCGTTCCCCGCGCCCGCCGCCAGGGCGTCCAGCGCGCGGCGGACACCGTCCATCCCGGTGACCAGATTGGCGCCGAAGTCCCCGTCGCCCGCCTTCTGGTCGAGCGCGGTGAGCTCGGGCTCCACGGAACGTACGGTGGCGGCGAACCGGGTCATCCAGTCCATGACGGCGGTGTGGGTGAGGCCCTTGGGGCCGGGCTGGTCGGGCATGGGCGGGGCAACTCCTCAAGGTGGTGGCGGGGTCACGGGGGCCGGTCGGATCACAGGGGCCAGGCGGGGGTGCGGGCGGGGGCGTCCCACAGCCGCAGCGCCTCCGCGTCGGTGGCGAACAGGGTCAGCGAGAAGCCCCGCATGTCCAGGGCGCTCACGAAGGTGCCGGTCAGGGAGCGGTCGAGCCCGACACCGCGGTCGTCCAGGGCCTTGGCGACCGCGTGGCGGATGCCGTACAGCTCCAGCGAGGTGATCGAGCCCAGCCCGTTGACCAGGGCGAGCACCCGTGTTCCGGCGCTGTCGGGCAGCGCGGCAAGCAGCTGGTCGGCCATGGTCTCGACCAGCTTGCCGAGCGGTGCGTGCGGGGTGGTCCCCTCGGCCCGCTCGCCGTGGATGCCGACCCCGAACTCCAGGACGTTGTCGGGCAGGGTGAAGGCCGGTGTCCCGGACTGGGGCGTGGTGTGGGCGGCCGCGGCGACGGCGAGGCTGCGGGCCCGCCGGGTCACATCGGTGCCGAGCGCGACCAGGTCCTCCAGGCCGCGCCCCTCGTCGGCGGCGGCGCCGAGGATCTTCTCGACGATCAGGGTGGCGCCGGTGCCGCGGCGGCCGACCGCGATGTCGTCGGAGTCGGTGGCGAGGTCGTCGTCGATGAGGACCCGGGCGCAGTGGATGCCCTCGTGGGCCAGGCGCTCGGCGGCGATGCCGAAGTTGATGCGGTCGCCGGTGTAGTTCTTGACGATGTGCAGCACCCCGTCGGGCCGGGCGACGGCCCGGCTGGCCTCGAAGATCTGCCGGTTGTGGGGCGAGGCGAAGATCCGCCCGGGGCAGGCGGCGTCCAGCATCCCCGTCCCGAGGAAGCCGGAGTGCAGCGGTTCATGGCCGGAGCCGCCGCCCGAGACCAGCCCGACGCGGCGGGTGGGTGCGGTGTGGCGGGTGCGGAAGTATCCGTGGTCGGGGTGGTAGGCGACGAGATCGGCATGGGCGGCGGCGAAGCCCGCGAGCGCGTCGGGAACGAGAGACTCGGGCGAGTCGCGGAAGTACTGGGGCATGGTCTCGGCTCCCTGGGCGAGTGGGGCGGACGGGGTGGACTCGGCGGTCGAGCGCCGTCTCGGCGGTATGAGGGCTCAGGCACAGATCGTCGCCGCGACCCGGCGGCAGGGTGCTCAGGCTGGACAGCAGCGGGACCCCAACGGCCTACTGGCATACGCCGGTCGGGTACTGACGGGGCGGCCGGGGAGGGGCCGGGAGGGCTCGGCTCGGGTGCCGAGCGGACGGTGGAGTGTGTGCCGAGGGGACGGTGGAGGTGACTCGTGTACCGAGGGGGAGGGGCGGGGTAGGGATCGGCGGACATCCGGCACCACCCACAGGGAGTCACCCATGCCCCTCGATGACTTCGAGCGCCACCCCCTGCTGTTCGGCCCCAGCCCGATCCACCCCCTGGACCGGCTGAGCGAGCGTCTCGGCGGGGCGCGCGTCTGGGCCAAGCGCGAGGACTGCAACAGCGGACTGGCCTTCGGCGGCAACAAGACCCGCAAGCTGGAGTACCTCGTCCCCGACGCGCTCCGGAAGGGCGCGGACACCCTGGTGAGCATCGGCGGTGTGCAGTCCAACCACACCCGCCAGGTCGCCGCGGTGGCGGCGAAGCTGGGGCTGAAGGCGGTCCTGGTGCAGGAGAGCTGGGTGGACTGGCCCGACTCGGTCAACGACAAGGTGGGCAACATCCTGCTCTCCCGGATCATGGGCGCGCGGGTGGAGCTGGTCGACGCCGGATTCGGCATCGGCTTCAAGGACAGCTGGACGCAGGCCCTGGAGGACGTCCGCGCCGCGGGCGGCACGCCGTACCCGATCCCCGCCGGGGCCTCCGACCATCCGCTGGGCGGCCTGGGCTTCGCCAACTGGGCGCGGGAGGTCCAGGCGCAGGAGCGGGAGCTGGGGGTCTTCTTCGACACCATCGTGGTGTGCAGCGTCACCGGCTCAACCCAGGCGGGCATGATCGCGGGCTTCGCGGGCCAGGACCGCCCCCGCCGGGTCCTGGGCATCGACGCCTCCGCCAAGCCGGCCGAGACCCGCGCCCAGGTGGAGAAGATCGCACGCGAGACCGCCGGGCTGATCGGTCTTGGCCGGGAGCTGCGCGATGAGGAGATCACCGTGCTGGAGGGCTGGGCCGGGGACCTCTACGGCGTCCCGGTCGACTCCACCCTCGAGGCGATCCGGCTCACCGGAAGCCTCGAAGGGGTGATCCTCGACCCGGTCTACGAGGGCAAGTCCATGGCCGGGCTCATCGACCTCGTCCGCGACGGCGACATACCCAAGGACTCCAACGTGCTCTACGCCCACCTCGGTGGCCAGCCCGCGCTCAACGCCTACAGCGGCGCCTTCCGCTGAGAAGTCCGCTGAGAAGTCCCCGGAGGAGTCCCCGGAGAAGTCCGCGGAGAAGAAGGAACGGGGGCGATGGGCGGCCTCCGCCGGGGTACCCGATCCAGACCCCGGGCCACGTGACCCCGTGGCCCCACCCTCCGTAAGACCTGGGAGCCTGGGTGACGGAAATGAACACCGGGAACGACCGGCACGCCGGAGAAGCCGCGCCCTCCTACGGCCCGCTGTCGGGCTGCACCGCGCTGGTGACCGGCGCCTCCAGCGGTATCGGAGCGGCCACCGCCTTGGCGCTGGCCCGGCAGGGAGCCGATCTCGCGCTGGTGGCCCGCCGCACCGAACGGCTGGAGGACCTGGCCGCCACCGTCCGGAAGGAGGGCCGCTCCTGCGCCGTCCTCACCGCCGATCTGCAGGACGCGGCGCAGGCCCGCCAGTGCGTCGAGGACGCCGTCGAGCAGTGCGGACGGCTCGATGTGCTGGTGAACAACGCCGGCTATGCGGCGACCGGCAAGGTCGAGGAGAGCGAGCCCGAGGGCTGGGAGCGGATGATCGACCTCAACGTCCGGGCCGTGCTGCACACCTCCCAGCAGGCGCTGCCGCATCTGCTGCGGACGGCGTCCGACGGCCCGCGCGGGGTGGCGGACCTGGTGAACGTCAGCTCGGTGGCTGGCCGGCTGGCACGGCCCGGCAACGGCGTCTACTCGGCCACCAAACACGCGGTGGGCGCCTTGAGCGAGGCCATGCGCCAGGAGGTGACCGCCCGCGGTGTCCGGGTGGGGCTGGTCGAGCCGGGCGTGGTCGCCACGGAGCTGACGGCCGACAGCGCGGTGGCCACCGCCGCGCGCGGCATGCCGCGCGAGTCCTGGCTGCACCCCGAGGACATCGCCCGCGCGATCGCCTTCATGGTCACCCAACCCTCGCGTGCCGCCGTCAACGAGATCATGGTGCGCCCCACCGCCCAGGAGCACTGACCGCACCGCCCCGACCGCCCCGTTGCGCCGTGGCGTAACGGGCCGGAGGCGCACGCCGCCCCCGGCCCGGTGCCCCGGCCGGGGCGAGACCGGTCCCGGGCACTTCGCGACAGCGCGACCCCCGACTCGGTCCCGCCTCGGCCTCCGCTCGGCCCTCGCGGAAGCCTGCGCGAGGGATTTACAACGTTGGAAATTCTCTCTAGCGTTGCGCCACGCCGGGCCCGGGCCCCTCTCCCCCCTTCACCACTCCTCCCGAGGGAGCGTGCATGACCACGCCGTACCGAAGACACCTCCTGCCCACCCTGCTGACCCTCCTGGCCGTCCTGGGCTCGCTCCTGGCCGTCCAGGCACCCCCGGCCGCGGCCGCCTCCGGGACCTTGCTGCGCGACGGCACCGGCCTCTACCCCCGCGCCCTGCGCCTCCAGCACAACGGCGCTGCCAACGGCCGCATCCTCGCCTCGGTGGTCACCTTCCGCGACTCGGACGGGCTCGGTGCCATCTACGAGAGCACCGACGACGGCGCCACCTTCCGGCAGGTGGGCGAGGTGGCCGACCCCGAGGCGTCCGGTGGACAGGGCGAATGCTGCGCCACCCTGTACGAACTGCCGCGGGCGGTCGGCAGCATGCCCGCCGGGACCCTGCTGTGGGCGGCCTCCATCGGCCAGGACGAACCGGACCGCCGGATGGCCATCCGGGTCTTCCGCAGCAACAACCAGGGCCGTACCTGGTCCTATCTGTCCACCGTGGCCACCGCCCCCAACACCAAGGGGCTGTGGGAGCCGGAGTTCTCCATCGACTCCAGCGGGCGGCTGGTGGCCCACTACTCGGACGAGACCGACCCCGCGCACAGCCAGAAGCTGGTCGCCGCCCGCAGCGCGAACGGGACCACCTGGACGGGCCACCACGCCACCGTCGCCAGCAACCTCGCCTCCGACCGGCCCGGTATGCCCATCGTGCGCAAGCTGCCCGACGGCCAGTACTTCATGGCGTACGAGATCTGCGCCGCCCAGGGGCAGTACTCATGCGTGGTCCACTACCGGACCTCGTGGGACGGCTGGAACTGGGGCGACCCCGCTCACCTCGGCTACCGCCCCGAGACCGCCGACGGGAAGTACTTCACCCATACGCCGAACCTCGCCTGGGCCCCTGAGCCCGGAAATCCCCGGGGCAAGCTGTTCCTCATCGGCCAGGTCCTGAACAACGCCGACGGCACCACCGCCGTCGGCAGCGGTGCCACCGTCTGGACCAACAGCAACGGCGGCACCGGAGCCTGGCGTTCGATCTCCGCACCGGTGCGGGTGGACTCCAAGGTGGTCGACTGGTGCCCCAACTACAGTTCGGCGCTGCTGCCCTCGGCGGACGGCAGCCGAGTGCTGGAGATCGCCACGGACTACGTGGGCACTGTGTGCAAGCCGTTCTACGCCACCGGGGGGAGCTGACCCGGTGAACGTCGTCCGCTGATCGGCGTGGTGTTCACCCGGCAGCGGATCCCCCGTCCGGCCGCTCGGGGCCGGCGCCCAGCATGGTGCGCACCACCGTCTCCACCAGGGCGTCGGCCTCTGCGCGTGTCGGTGTGCCGAGCCGTTCGTCGAGCAGCAGTGTGCTCAGCCCGTGGACGAGGGCCCAGATCCCGATCCGCAGTGGCTCGCGCCGCTCCGGTTCCGCGATGGCCGCGATGCGCTCCGCCACGATGGCGATCGCGGCGTCGGAGGCGGCGATGGCGTCGGGGTGGCTGCTGCACGCCTGCCCGAACATCAGGCGGTACACCCCGGGGTGGTCCAGCGCGTAGTCGACCGCCGCGCACGCCATGGCGATGACCTCCGCGTCGGGGTCGTCCCCGGGGGCGACCGCGGCGAGGCGTTCGCCCAGCTCCGTGAAGCCCCGGGCGGCGAGGGCGGCGAGCAGCGCCTCCTTGTCGCGGTAGTGGCGGTAGGGGGCGTTCGGGGAGACCCCGGCGTGCCGGGCGACCGCGCGCAGCGACAGCTCACCCGGGCCCTCGGTGTCGAGGAGTGCCAGGGCGGAGTCCAGCAGGGCCGCTCGCAGATCCCCGTGGTGGTATCCCGAGCCAGTGGATGTTGACAGTGTCCACACCTCCATCCTTCAATGTGGGCATCGTACACATCGATGCGGGCCGGTCCGTGGGGACGCGGCCCGCGCACAGGAGTGCCCGATGACCGAACGACTCGTCCCACCCGCTCAACGCCCCTGGCTGTGCCTGTGGGGCGGCGCCGCGGCGTCCTTGCTGTCCGTCGGCGGCCGGTTCGACGTCCCCCTGGCCGCATGGGTGGCGCCGCTGCTCCTCCTCGGCTTCCTGCGCCACACCCGTCCGCTGGTGGCCCTGCCCGCGGTGTTCGCCGTGACGGTGGCGTCGGCCGCGGTGTGGATGGTCGAACTCGCCGTGCCCATCACCTGGCTCACCTTCCTGGGCGATGTGGCCTTCGGAGTGGCCTACGGTCTGCCGTATGTGGTCGACCGGCTGCTCGGCCCGCGCGCCGGCACCCTCGGCCGGGTGCTGCTGTTCCCCGCGGCGGCCATGTCCGTGGAATTCCTCCTCGGCACGTACGGCCCGTTCGGCACCGCCTACGGCATGCGGGCCGCGTCCCAGCACGCGAGCACCGCACTGCTCCAGATCACCGCGCTGACCGGGCCGTACGTCATCGCGTTCGTCATCGGGGCGGGAGCGACGGTCGGCAATCTGGTCTGGGAGCGGGGGCTCCACCGGCCCGCGGCCCACTGGGCCGCCGCCTACGCCGCGGCCGTCGCGCTGATCGTCGTCGGCGGGCAGCTCCGCACGATGTCCACGGACACCGGCGGCGACACCGTCAAAGTGGCCGGCGTCAATCCGAGCCAGGCGGCCATCGACGCCGAGACGGCGGTGCACGGTGCCTCCCGGCTCGCCGTCACCGACCCGCGCCGCGTCGACCGGGCCGATGTGCGCCGGGCCATGCGACCGCTCCTGGACGACCTCTTCCGCCAGACCGCCCGGGCGGCCGCGGCCGGTGCGCGGATCGTCGTCTGGTCGGAGAACGCTGCGCGGGTGGCCGACGAGGACCACCGCGCGTTCCTGCGGCAGGCATCGGCGGCGGCGGACGCCCAGAACGTCTACCTCCTGGTGGCCGACCTGACCTATCTGCCGGACGCGCCCCACGGCAGGGACGAGACCCATCTCTTCGGCCCCGACGGCAGGAAGCTGTGGGACTACGAAAAGGCCCGGCCCATCCCCGGGCTCGAGATCTACACACCCGGTGACGGCCGCGTGCCCGTGGTCGACACCCCGTACGGACGGCTGGCGAACGTCATCTGCTACGACGCCGACTTCCCGGCGGGCAATCACATCGACGCCGACATCGTCTTCGTCCCCGGCGGCGACTGGCCCGAGATGGGGCGCACCCACACCGCCATGGCCGGGCTGCGCGCGATCGAGAACGGCTACGCGCTGGTCCGGCAGGACTTCAACGGCCAGTCCAGCGCCTACGACGCCACCGGGCGGCTGCTGTCCACGCAGGACACCACCACCGAGGCAGGGATCTGGTACGCCGACGTTCCCACCCACGGCTCGCGCACCCCGTACTCCCGCACGGGCGACATCGTCTCCTGGGGTGTGCTCGCCGGCACCGTGGCCGCCGCGGTGGTGCTCGTCAGGCGCACACGGCGCCACCCCGCTCCGCCATCCGCCTCCGCCTCCGCCGCGCGGGCGTCCGCCGTTGGCCCGGGCAGGTGACGGACACCGGCCCGGCCATGACCCGAACGCCGTACGGCGGTGGCCCAGGGAGTGGGCCCAGGGCACGTACCGGGGCGTGACCACCCCACCCCGCACGGCCGTTGCACCGCACCCCAAGCCACGCCGCTGACCTGCGCCGACGGCCCCGGCGGTGGCGCGGTGGCGGGGCAGCGCACGGACGGAAGACGGGCGGCCGGGGCCACTCTCCGATGCACCGGACGCCCGCCATCCGGCCGACGGCACGGCCCGTGTGGGTGCTCGACCTGCCCCGCCCCGGATGACAGCGTGGCCGACATGGAGCACAGCCCAGGACCGCAAAACGTGCGCGCGAGGCTGCTGCTGGCCAGCGCCACCATGCTCTTCGTCGAGCTGGCGCTGATCCGGTGGACCGGCGCCAATATCGTCCATCTGAGCTATTTCTCGAACTTCATCCTCTTGGGCTCGTTCCTCGGGATCGGCCTGGGATTCCTGCTGCCCGCCGGCCGTGGGCAGTGGCTGACCCGCTGGACGCCCGTCCCGCTCGCCGTTCTCGTCGTCCTGGTGCGCGAGTTCCCCGTGCAGGTGCGGCAGACCAGCGGCGAGGTCATCTACTTCACCGCCGTGAAGACCACCGGTCTGCCCCAGTGGGTGACCCTGCCGGTGCTCTTCGGGCTGACCGCGCTGATCATGATGGCCATCGGCAAGATGACGGCCGATCAGTTCCGCCTGCTGCCCTCGCTGGAGGCGTACCGCTTCGACCTGCTGGGCTCGCTCACCGGCTCGGTGTCCTTCGCGCTGCTGTCGTGGCTGCGCGCACCGTCGGTGGTGTGGGGGGTGATCGCCGCGGCGGCGCTGCTGACCCTCGGCGGCCGCCGCAACAGCATCAGGTATTCGGTACCGCTCGCGCTGATGGTGGCCATCCTGGCGCTGGAGACGGCGGCCAGTGGCATCTCCTGGTCCCCGTACTACAAGATCGAGGTCACCAGGCCGACCTCGGGCAGCCGGGACTACAAGATCTCCGCCAATGGCGTACCGCACCAGTCCATCGCCCCGCTGAAGGTGCTCAGACGCCCCGACTCCCCGTACGAGCGGCCCTACCGCGAGACCCCGCGGAACTCCCACCGCCGGGTGCTGGTCATCGGGGCGGGCAACGGCAACGACGTGGCGATGGCGCTCGCCCACGGCGCCCAGCGGGTGGACGCCGTGGAGATCGACCCCCGGCTGCAGGAGATCGGCGCGTCACTGCACCCGGCCCGGCCCTACGACAACCCCCGGGTGCACGTGCACATCAACGACGGCCGGGCCTTCCTCGAACGCACCAACACCCGCTATGACCTGGTCGTCCTCGCCCTGCCGGACTCCCTGACCCTGGTGTCCGGCGCGAGCAACCTGCGCCTGGAGAGCTATCTGTTCACCCGGGAGGCGTTCGAGGCGGCACACCGCCACCTCGCCCCCGGCGGCGCGTTCGCCATGTACAACTACTACCGGCAGAACTGGCTCATCGACCGGTTCGGCTCCACGCTCACCTCCGTCTTCGGACACGCCCCCTGCATCACCCACTACGGGGGCAAGAAGGCGGCCATCCTGGTGGCCGGTGTCACCTCCGGCGACCAGTCCTGCACCGCCTCCGCGTGGCGCCCCTCCGGTCCGGTGCCCTCGGCCGCCGGTGACGACCACCCCTTCCCGTATCTGCTGCACCGCACCATCCCCACCCTCTACATCGGGGTCCTGGGCGCGATCCTGCTGGTGACGCTGGTGTCGGTACGGCTGACCGGGGTCCGGCTGAGGCGTACCGCCCGCTATGTGGACATGTTCCTGCTCGGCGCGGCGTTCATGCTGCTGGAGACCAAGAACGTGATCGGGTTCGCCCTCTACTTCGGTACCACCTGGCTGGTCAACGCGATGGTCTTCGCGGGGGTGCTGCTCGCCGTGCTGTGCGCGGTGGAGGTCCGGCGCAGGCTGCGCCGGGTCAATCAGCTGGTGCTGCAACTGATGCTCTTCTCCAGCCTCGCGATCGCCTGGCTGATCCCGTCCCACGCGGTGCTGGGGCTGCCCTTCGCACCCCGGCTGGCCGCCGCGATCGCGCTGGCCTTCGCCCCCATCTTCTGCGCCAACCTCATCTTCTCCGACCGGCTGGCGGCGGCCGCCGACCCCACGGCGGCGTTCGGCGCCAACCTGCTGGGCTCCCTGTTCGGCGGCACCCTGGAGTATCTGGCCCTGCTCACGGGCTATCAGGCGCTGCTGCTGGTGGTGGCGGTGCTGTACGCGGGTGCCTGTGTGGCCATGCGCTTCACCCGCCGCGGCCCCGGCGGCGTCGCCGCCCGGGAACCCCTCGCCGTGCGGACGGCGCCGCGCCCCTGAGCGCTCCTTCCCCGGCCGCCCCCAGCCGCCTCCGGCCGCCCTCCGGCCGGGGGCGGCCGCGTTGCGTGGCGCGGGCCGCCCAACGCGTGGCGCGGGCCGCCGCGGTCACTCGAACATGACGTAGTCCGGGCGTGGCCGCAGGGCCAGCACCTCCTCCGGGGTCATCAGCCGGCTCCCCTCGGTGTCCTCCTCGTAGAAGAGCTTGAAGCCGGTGCGCAGGCCCTCGGGCTGGTTCCTGACCAGCTGCCGCCAGGTGTCCCGCTTCATCCCCGGCGATCCGATGCCGTCCGCGCTCTTGATGAGCACCACACCGGGCTGCGGGCGCAAGCCGGACTGGTCGCGGACGACGGACACGGCCACCTGGTGGAAGACGAGCGGCTTCTGCGGCAGGTCGTGTTCGTCGACGATCCCGGAGAGATAGCGGGCCACATCGGTGAGCTCCTGGCCGCTGGTGTGGCCGTAGGTGTCCCCCGGCACCTCGCCCGGACCCATCTCCCACTCCGGGTCCAGGGCTATGCCGACATCGGGATGGACCAGCCACTCGCGCAGCGCCTTGACCTCGCCGAGGACCGAGGCCCGGCCAGGCTGGATGTTCAGCAGCAGCAGGGCGCGGTGGCGCTTGGCCGCGTCGTGGAAGCGGCGGATCGTGTCGGGGGAGGTGCGTGAGCGGTAGGTGCCGCCGGGGCCCGCGGTGCTGTTGGCGACGGTCGCGAGGAGTTCGAGCACCGGCTGCGGTTCCCGGTCCGCCGCGTAGGCCCGGGCGGTCTTCTCGATCTGGCGCACCTGGTCGTCGAGGTCGCCGATGCCGAGCCGGCCGAGCGCGGCGGCCCCGGGCAGCCCGCAGTAGCCCACCAGCCGGTAGCGGGACAGCTCCCGGCCGCCTCGCGGCAGTTCGGGCCGCGGTTTCGGGGTGGGCGAGGGGGAGCGCTCGGACGGGGTGGCGGACGGGGAGCGGTCCGCCTTCGTGGACCCCCGCGGGCCCGCTCCGGAGGCGGAGCCGGCCGACTCCTCGCCGCAGCCGGCGAGCAGGCCGAGCCCGGCCGCCGCGGCCACCGAGAGCATGCCGCGCCGGGTCGGTGGCGGGGTCCCCGATCCTCCGCCGCCGCCTCCGTCGCCGTACCGCAGGGCGTGCTGCCCGGCCGGTGCCCCGTCGGTCGTCGGCTTTCCGGATGTGCTGTGAGCCACGTTCCCTCCGTCCGCGGTGCCGGGTCGGTGGACCGGGCACCGGTCTGTTGTGCGGGCCGATGGGTTGTCCGTGCCAGGCAGCCTGTCCGGTATGACGAAGGCGAAACGGAATAGTGTCCACCGGGCGGAGGGCATGCGTCGCTTTCGGCCCCGGCAGCCGGCCGATGGCCCGGCGCCGGACGTGCGAACCAGGCCGGACGGCCGCCGATACCCTCAACGCGCCCTGGAGGGTGCCCTTTTGACGCTCGTCGCGATCGGTCCCGCCCGGGGCCGCGGCTCCGGGGCGGTCAGCCGGCCAGTGCGGGCGGGGTCAGCCGGCGGATCGGCTCGCCCGCCAGATAGCCGCGGATGTCCTCCACCACATCCCGGTAGAACCGCTCGTAGTTGCCCCGGGTGACATAGCCGAGATGCGGAGTGGCCAGCAGATTCGGCAGCGTACGGAACGGATCGCCCGGCGGCAGCGGCTCCCGCTCGAACACATCGACCCCCGCGCCCGCGATCCAGCCGTCCCGCAGCGCCCGCGCGAGCGCGGCCTGGTCCACGATCGCGGCGCGGGAGGTGTTCACCAGCAGCGCCGTGGGACGCATCCGCCTCAGCTCCCGCGCGCCCAGCAGCCCCCGGGTGCGGTCGCCGAGCACCAGATGCACCGAGACGATGTCACTGGTCTCCAGCAGTTCCTCCTTGGAGTCTGCCGCCCGGACCCCCTCCGCCGCCGCGCGCTCGGCCGTCAGGTTCTCGCTCCAGGCGGCCACCTCCATGCCGAAGGCCCGGCCGACCCGCGCCACCTGGGCGCCGATCCTGCCGAGACCCAGCAACCCCAGGCGGCGGCCGCACAGATCGGTGCCGACGGTGCTCTGCCACGGCCCGCCGTCCCGCAGCGCCGTGCTCTCCGGCACCACATGGCGGGCGAGCCCCAGGATCAGCGCCCAGGTGAGCTCGGCGGGCGGTTGCGAGCCGCTGCCCGTGCCGCACACGGTGACGCCGTGCCGGGCGGCGGCCTCCAGGTCCACCGAGGCATTGCGCATCCCCGTGGTGACCAGCAGCTTCAGCCGTGGCAGCCGGGGATAGAGCGACGCGGGAAAGGGAGTGCGCTCCCGCATGATGACCACGATCTCACAGTCCCCGATCGCCTCGGCCACCGCGTCCTCACCGGCGATGTGCTCATGGACCGGCACCACGTCCACCGCGTCGAGCACCCCCGACCAGTCGGCCGCCGACAGCGCCACGTCCTGATAGTCGTCGAGCACGGCGCAGCGCAACTTCATGGGACTACCTCGGCTACCTCGGTCTCCTCGGACAGGTACGGTGTTTCTACCACCCGTGTGAAGCCACCCCGCAAACGGGGGCCTGACACGTCGTCACCGCGTTTGCGGCGCCACCCTTCCGGATGACATCGGTCGTGCGGGCCTGTTGTCACAGGCGTGTGTTTTCACCGAAAGTTGGCCTCTCATGGGGTGCTGAGACATGTGTGGTTGTTTTGCGTAGTGGCACACAGGGCACCGCACACCACTGACAGCAGGCATAATCGCTGCTGCGATGGGCGCAGACGCCCAGAAAGGGGACGAAGTGAAGTGAACGCGTTGAGCGCGGACAGCAGTGTCGGTTCGACCATCGAGGTACTGGAGGCCGAACTCCCCCACCTGCAGAAGCAACAGGAGGCACTCAAGGGTGATTTGGAGGCCGTCACCAAGCGGCTGGAGGCGGTCAGCACCGCCCTGAGCAGCCTTCAGGCGCTCTCCACCTCCGCGGCGCCCGAGCAGGGCGGCGACGGCACCCCGGTGGCGGTGGCGGAGCCCGTGGCCCAGGCCACCGATGCCCAGCCGGCCGCGGAGTCGGCCACCGAGGCCACGGCCGAGGCCGCCGAGCCGGAGTCCGCCGAGGACACGGCCACCACCGGCCGTGCCTCCGCCGCCACCCGCAAGGCGGCCATCGGCCGTCAGCGCAGTGGCGGCAAGGCGGGCAAGGCGCCGGCCACCGGACGGGCCACCAAGGCGGCGGCCAAGAAGACCGCCGCCAAGAAGACCGCCGCGAAGGCCACGGCCAAGGCTCCCAAGTCCGCCAAGGCCACGGTGAAGGCCACCAAGGCCACGGCCAAGACCGCCAAGAGCACCAAGGCGGCGGAGAAGCCGGCGGAGAAGGCCACCAAGGAGACGGTCACCACCTCCGAGCGCTCCACCGGGCTCTCCGACAGCGTGCTGGCCGCGCTGCGCAAGGCCGGCCGCCCCATGCGGGCCTCCGAGGTCAACGAGGCCCTGGGCCGCGACGAGACCCGTACCAATGTGAACTCGGTGCGCAACACCCTCGAGCGGCTGCGCTCCTCGGACCGGGCCCAGCGCTCCGGCCGTGGCCTGTACGAGGCCACGGCCACCAGCTGAGGGTGCCGTCAGTTCACCGCCACCCATGTGTAGCGGTGTTCGGGGCGTCCGGTGTCCCCGTACTTGAGCGTGAGGCTGATACGGCCCGCATGCTCGAGGTACTTCAGATAGCGCTGGGCCGTGGAGCGGCTGATGCCGGTGCGCTCCGCCACTTCATGGGCGGAGAGCGGGTGGTCGGCCTGGTCCAGGACCCGGCGTATGAGGTCGACGGTGGGCGCGGAGTGGCCCTTGGGGAGGGCGGGACCGGAGGTGTCGGCGGCCGCGAAGGCGCCGAAGATCCGGTCCACCCTCTCCTGGCCGGTCTCGCCGCGCCCGCCGACGCCCTCGAGGGTGCGGCGCAGTCCCGCGTAGCCGTCCAGCTTGGCCCGCAGTCCGGCGAAGCTGAACGGCTTGACCAGGTACTGCAGTGCGCCATGGCGCATGGCGGCCTGCACGGTGGCCACATCACACGCCGCCGTCACCATGATGACGTCGGCGTGGTGGCCGAGCTGGCGCATCCGGCGCACCAGCGTCAGCCCGGTCTCGTCCGGCAGGTAGTGGTCCAACAGGACGAGGTCGACCGGGTTGCGTTCGAGGGTCGCGAGGGCCTGGGCGGCGGTATGGGCGCGGGCGGTGACCCGGTAGCCGGGCACCTGGGCCACATACGCAGCGTTGATCTCGGCGACGTGGAAGTCGTCGTCCACGACAAGAACGTCGATCATCGTGACTCTCCTGCTGCGGTGAACTCATGAGTGGGTGTGTCGTCCCCGGTGAGGGCCTCGGGCAGGACGACGGTGAACACCGCCCCGCCACCCGCCCGGGCGGTGACCCGGGCCATTCCTCCGTAGCGCTCGGCCAGCCGCCGTACCAGGGCCAGTCCGATGCCACGGCCGCGCGGCGACACCGCGGCGGACCCCTCGTGGGCATCGGGGCCGTCCGGTGAGCCGGGAAGGGCGGGCCGTTTGGTGGACCAGCCCTCGGTGAAGATCTGCTCGCGCATCCCCGGCGGCACCCCCGGGCCGGTGTCGCTCACCCGCAGCACGGCGGTGGTGCCCTCGGCCCTCAGCTCGACCTCGATGAACGGGGTGGGCGAGGGGTGCGCGGCCACCGCGTCCAGCGCGTTGTCGATGAGGTTGCCGAGCACGGTCACCAGATCGCGCGGGTCGACCACCCGCCCCGGCAGCAGGGTGGCGGGGGAGATGCGCAGGGCGACCCCGCGCTCGGCCACGATCGCCGACTTGCCGACCAGCAGCGCCGACAGCATCGGATCGTGCACCCGTTCGGAGATCTGCTCGGCCGAGGCGCGCCGGGCGTTGGTCAGCTCGGCCACGAACTGTGCCGCCCGCTCGTGCAGTCCGAGCTCCAGCAGCCCCAGCAGGGTGTGCAGCCGGTTGGCGTGTTCGTGGTCCTGGGCGCGCAGCGCGTCCAGCAGCCCGCGGGTGCTGTCCAGCTCGCGGCCCAGCAACTCCAGCTCGGTGCGGTCGCGCAGCGTCGCCACCGCCCCGCCGTCCTTGGTCGGCATCCGGTTGGCCACCAGCACCCGGCCGCCGCTGACGGTCAGCAGATCCGCCCCGTCCACCCGCCCCGCCAGCACATCGGTGGTACGGCCCGGGGGCAGTGACTCCTCCAGGGTGCGGCCGGTGGCGTCCGGGTGGATCCCCAGCAGCCGTCCGGCCTCGTCGTTGACCAGGCGGATCCGGCCCTGCCGGTCGAAGGCCACCACCCCTTCGCGGATGCCGTGCAGCATCGCCTCCCGCTCGTCGAGCAGCGCCGAGATGTCCGCGAACGCCACACCGTGGGTGCGGCGGCGCAGTTGGCGCGAGACGGCGATCGCCGCGAGGACGCCCACCGCGAGCGCCGCCCCCGCGTACAGCAGCAGCCGGGGCACCGCCGCCAGCAGCTGGTCGCGCACGCTGCCGTAGCCGATGCCCACCGACACCGCCCCGATGATCCGGCCGTCCCTGGCCCGCAGCGGCACCTTGGCGCGGGCCGAGCGGCCGAGCGTCCCCACGTCGATCTGCAGAACCTCACGGCCGGAGAGCGCCTCGCGCGGATCGGTGGAGACGTGTTCGCCGATCCGGGCGGTGGTGGTGTGCGACCAGCGCACCCCACGGGGGTCCATCACCACGATGTACAGCGCCCCGGTGGCCCGGCGGATCCGCTCCGCCGCCCGCTGCACCGGACCCGACGGGGTGGGCTTTGTGGCGGCGAGGTCCCGGGCGATGTCCGGATCGGCCGCGGTGGTCTGGGCGATGGCGAGCGCCTGGTGCATCGCCTGGTTGTCGATCTCGGAGCTGAGCGGGGCCAGGAACAGCGCGGTCGCCAGCACCATCACCCCGGCGGTGATGGACAGCTGCGCGGCGAGCACCTGACCGGAGACACGCCGGGGCCATCGGATACGCATGATGGGCCCCCTGTCTCCCGTCTCGAGGTCCCGTGTGGTCCCGTACGCGAGCGGTAGTACTTCGTCCGTTTATGGTGCTGTGAAGGCACCGTAAAGGCGCCCGGGGCGTATGCCCAGTCTCCGTAGCGTTTTCGTTGTGCGGGCGCGAGCAAAACGAGCAGAACGCGGTTTGTGAGCGCAAGGGGGCGTTGTGCTCACAAGACTGCCGCTGTGGCGCGGGTCACTCCTACCCTCCCGGCCATGAGCAGCCACACCAGCCCCGCCATCGAGCTGCGGGGAACGAGCAAGGCGTTCCGGACTCCGTCCGGGGCCCTCCACACCGCGGTCAGGGATCTGGACCTGACCGTCGGACACGGTGAGTTCGTCGCCGTCGTCGGGCCCACCGGCTGCGGCAAGTCCACGACGCTGACGCTGGTCAGCGGGTTGGAGGAGCCCACCGATGGCGATGTGCTGGTGGCCGGTGAGCCGGTCCGCGGCATCGCCTCCAACGTCGGCTTCGTCTTCCAGCAGGACGCGGTCTTCCCCTGGCGCAGCGTGCTGTCGAACGTGATGGCCGGTCCGCGCTTCCGCGGCGTGCCCAAGGCGGAGGCGAAGGAGCGGGCCCGTGAGTGGCTGGCCCGGGTCGGCCTGACCTCCTTCGAGGACCGCTATCCGCACCAGCTCTCGGGCGGTCAGCGCAAGCGCGTGGCGCTCGCGTCCACCTTCGTCAACGACCCCGAGATCCTGCTCATGGACGAGCCGTTCTCGGCGCTCGACGTGCAGACCCGTGCGCTGATGTCGGACGAACTCCTGGAGCTGTGGGCGGGGACCGGCGCGTGCGTCGTCTTCGTCACCCACGACCTGGAGGAGTCCATCGCCCTGGCCGACAAGGTCGTGGTGATGACGGCCGGACCGGCCACCGTCAAGGAGGTCTTCGAGATCGATCTGCCCCGGCCCCGCAAGGTGGAGTCGGTGCGGCTGGAGCCGCGGTTCGTGGAGATCTACCGGGAGATCTGGTCCTCGCTCGGCGAAGAGGTCCGCATCACCCGCGAGAGGGGTGCCGTCGATGCCTGAGACCATCTCCGCCACGGCCGCCCCCGCCGTCGGCAAGACACCCGGTACGGAGCGCTCCAGGGCCCGGGCGCGCGCCGCGCGCAACCGCGCCATCCTCGTCCAGAGCACCCGCGCCCTGGTGCTCCTCGGCGTCATCGGGCTGTGGGAATGGCTGGCCCGCGCCTCCGTCATCGACCCCTTCAACTTCTCGATGCCCTCGAAGATCTGGGAGCAGCTCAAGCAGTGGGCGCTGCACGGCACCGCGCAGGGCTCGCTGTGGGAGCAGATCTGGTACACGCTCTACGAGGCGCTCCTGGGCTGGGGCATCGGCGTCGTGGCCGGTGTGGTCCTGGGGATCGCGTTCGGCCGGATCGCCTTCCTCGCCGATGTGCTCGGCCCGTACATCAAGGTGCTCAATGCGCTGCCGCGGATCGTGCTCGCGCCCATCTTCCTCATCTGGTTCGGCCTCGGCCCGGCCTCGAAGGTGGCCTCGGCCGTCGTCCTGGTCTTCTTCCCCGTCTTCTTCAACGCCTTCCAGGGCGCCCGGGAGGTCGACCGCAACCTGGTGGCCAACTCCCGGATCCTCGGCGCGAGCAACCGCCAGGTCACCCTCCAGGTGGTGATTCCCTCCGCCACCTCATGGATCTTCACCAGCCTCCACGTCAGCTTCGGCTTCGCCCTCATCGGCGCCATCGTCGGCGAGTACATCGGCGCCACCAAGGGGCTCGGCCTGCTGGTGTCCTCCTCGCAGGGCACCTTCAACGCCGCCGGTGTGTACGCCGCCATGGTGATCCTCGCCGTGGTGGCCCTGCTCGCCGAGGGGCTGCTGACCTTCCTCGAGAAGCGGCTCTTCCGCTGGAAGCCCGCCCAGCCCGGCGAGGACCGCTGAGCCCCGCCTCCTTCTTCCCGGCTCCCGCCGAGCCCCCACCCTCCTTCTCCCCGCTCATCACCGCTCACAAGGACGTGACCTCATGCGCAGCAGTGCCAAGTTCTCCGCGGCCGCGGTCGCCGCGGCGCTCGCTCTGACCACCCTCACCGCCTGCGGCGGCGACTCCAGCGCCTCCGGTGGCGACGACGGCAAGGTCAAGATCATGGTGGGTGGCCTGGACAAGGTCATCTACCTGCCCGCGATGCTCACCCAGCGGCTCGGCTACTTCAAGGCCGAGGGCCTCAAGGTCCAGCTGCTCACCGAGCCCGCCGGGGTGCAGGCCACCACCTCGCTGGTCGCGGGCGATGTCCAGGGCGTCGTCGGCTTCTACGACCACACCCTCGATCTGCAGGTCAAGGGCAAGCAGGTGGAGTCCGTCGTCCAGCTCGCCCAGGCCCCCGGCGAGGTCGAGGTGGTCTCCAACAAGGCGGCGGGCGGGCTGAAGTCGCCCGAGGACTTCAAGGGCAAGAAGCTCGGTGTCACCGGTCTGGGCTCCTCCACGGACTTCCTGACCAAGTACCTCGCGGTCGACAGCGGCGTGAAGACCAGCGAGTTCACCCCGGTGGCGGTCGGCGCGGGCCAGACCTTCATCTCGGCCCTCAAGCAGGGCTCCATCCAGGGCGGTATGACCACCGATCCGACGGTCGCCCAGATCGTGGAGCAGAAGATCGGCAAGGTACTGATCGACATGCGTACACCCGAGGGCTCCAAGCAGGCGCTCGGCGGTCTGTACCCCTCCTCGTCGCTGTACATGAACACCGACTGGGTGAACAGCCACAAGGACACGGTGCAGAAGCTGGCCAACGCCTTCGTGAAGACCCTCAAGTGGATGTCCACCCACTCGGCCGAGGACATCGCCGCCAAGATGCCGAGCGACTACGCGCAGGGCGGCGCCAAGCTCTACGCGGAGTCCATCAAGAGCACCCTGCCGATGTTCACCAAGGACGGGGTGATGCCGGCGGACGGCCCGGCGACCGTCGAGCGCGTCCTCAAGGCGTTCAACCCCAACCTGAAGAACGCCACGGTGGATCTGAAGAAGACCTACACCACCGAGTTCGTCAAGAAGGCGGGCTAAGCGGATCGGCGGAAGTCGGCTGCGGTTCGGTGCGCCCCGAAGGGGCGCGGGGCTGTGTCGATGTGCGGCTCCGCCGCGCGGCTGTGTCGATGTGCGGCTCCGCCGCGTGGGACCGGCCACGACGGCTCCGCGGACGATCGACGGCAGGTCAGGGCACTTCCAGCGGAGCGCTTAGCTCCTCCCGGGGCCGCTCAGGCGGCGACCCCGTTGTCGATCAGCCGGGCGGCGGCGTCGTCGGCGAACAGCCGGCGGCCCGCCGCGACACGGCGCTCCCGCCAGGCGGAGGGCTCGGTGAGCGTATCGAGCAGCCGCACCAGGTCCCACGCGTCCCGCGCGTGGTCCGAGAGCCCCAGCGCCGCCATCCGCCGGACGCCCTCGCGGCCGTGGCCCGGGATGGGGCGGTAGCCGATCACGGGCACCCCGGTGGCCAGCGCCTCCAGGGCGGTCTGACCGGCCGCGTTGTCCACCACGGCCCGTGCGGCGGCCAGCAGACCCGGCATGTCCGGCTCCCAGCCGAGGGCCGCCACCTCCGGGCGGCGCGACAGCTCGGCGCGCAGCCGTTCGTCCCGGCCGCACAGCACCACCGGCAGATACCCCGCCCCGGACACCAGCCGCGCGGTGTCCGCCACGCGGGTGCCCGCGCCCCACGCCCCCACGGACAGCAGCACCGGCGGCCTCCCGGGCCCGAGCGCGCCCAGGCGCCGCCGCCACCGCGCCGCCCCCCGCGCCGGGCCGAAGAAGCGCGACGCCACCACCGGTCCGGTGGCCACCGACGGGCGGCCCAGCGCCCGGCGCACCGTGTCCGCGGCGTCCGGGGTGATACACAGATGCAGATCGTTGCCCGGGTGCAGCCACTGGCGGTGCACCGCGAAATCGGTCACCACGACCGCGCTGGGCACCCCCAGGGCCCCGCGCGCCCGCAGCCTGCCGGTCAGCTGCGCGGCCAGATGGAACACCGGGACGACGACGTCCGGCCGCTCCCGCTCCACCAGCGCCAGCAGCCGGTCCTCGGCGAGCGCGGCCAGCGGGGCGCTGCCCGGCCGGGGGCCGCTGCCGGGGCGGAAGAACGCCCGGTAGATGCCCTCGTACACCATCGGGGCGCGGCGGATGGTCGTCCGATAGAACGAACGCAGCCCCGCCCCGATCCGGTGCGGCAGCAACTCCAGCACATCCACCCGGCCGGCCCCCTGGCCCCGGTCCTCCAGCCTGCGGACCAGCTCGGCGGCGACCGCGTCGTGTCCGGCCCCCATTCCGGCGCTGACAACGAGAAAGCGTGCCGACGGCGGGTGCATGACCACCTCCGATGGTGCGAGGCGCGGCTCCTCATGGCTCACTGGAGGTATCCGCCCCGCATGCCGTCAAACCGCGCGCTCGACGGCCGGTGACCCAGGACCAGCGGCCGGTCGGCGGCGAGACAGGGAGATGCCATGATCCGCCCCCTCCCGGACACCCCCCTGGATCGCGGCCAGGTGCGGGACACCGGGCATCCGGCAGCCACCGAAACGAGGGTCGCGCTGGTGACCGGCGCCTCCTCGGGCATCGGGGCCGCCGTCGCCGACCGGATCGCGGCCGAGGGCGGATGGCGGCTGCTGGTCAGCGGCCGCCACCGGGAACGGCTCGACCGCGTGGCCGCCAGGACGTCGGCCCTCGCCCTCCCCGTCGACCTGGCCGCGCCGGAGGGTCCGGAGGCGCTCGTCCACGACGCCCTCCGTGCCGCCGGACGGGTGGATCTGCTGGTCGCGGGGGCGGGCGTGGGCTGGGCGGGCCCCTTCGCCACCATGCCGCCCGCCGCCATCGACCAGGTGGTCCGCGTGGATCTGCTCGCCGCGATGCGCCTGGTCCGCATGGTCGTCCCCCGGATGGAGGCCGAGCGGCGCGGACACATCGTGCTGATCGGCTCGGTGGCCGGGACCGTCGGGGTGCGCGGTGAGGCGGTGTACTCCGCGGCCAAGGCCGCGCTCGGCGTCTTCGCCGACGCCCTGCGCCACGAGCTGAGCCGGGCCGGTGTGCGCGTCACCCATGTGGTCCCCGGCGTGGTGGACACCCCGTTCTTCGCCCGGCGCGGCGCCCCGTACACCCGGCGGCTGCCCCGCCCGCTGCCGCCCGAGCGGATCGCCGACGCGGTCTGGGACGCCGTCGAGCGCGGGCGGGACGAGGTGTACGTACCGGCCTGGATGCGGCTGCCCGCGGTGGTCCGGGCCCTGACCCCCCGGCTGTACCACCGGTTGGCCACACGCTTCGGGTGACCCCCGGTGAGCGCCCTGACCGTCGTGCTGGCCCTGCTGTCCGCCCTGGGCAACGGCGCGGCCTCGGTACTGCAGCGGCGGGCCGCGATGGACCAGGTCCGGGAGGAACGGGGTAACGGTGGGCCGCTGCGGAGCCTGCTGCGGCTGGCGCGGCTGCTGCGCCGCCCGTTCTGGCTGGCCGGCCTTGCCGCCATGGTGGTGTCGGCGCTGGCGCAGGTGGGCGCGCTGGCGGTCGGGCGGCTCTCGGTGGTCCAGCCGCTGCTGGTCAGCGAGCTGCTGTTCACCCTGGTGGTCGGCAGTCTGGTGTTCCGCCACCGCCCGGACGGCCGGACCTGGCTGTCGTTCGTGATGCTCGCCGCCGGGCTCGCGCTCTTCCTGGTGGCGGCCGACCCCTCCAGCGGCTCGCCCACGGCACTGGGCGGCCACTGGATGCCCGTGGGGGTGGTGGTGGCGATCGTCGCGGGCGCCCTGATCGCGGTGGCCCGGGTGCTGCGCGGGGCCGCACGCGCCGCCGCCCTCGGCAGCGCCACCGCCGTCTGCTTCGCCTGCACGGCGGCGCTGATCAAGGAGCTGACCGGGCGGTTCGCCGGTGGGGTGGTGGCGGTGCTCACCGACTGGCCGCTGTACGCGGTGTGCGCCGTGGGACTGCTGAGCTTCCTGCTGCTGCAGAGCACCCTGCGCGCGGGCACCCTGGCCGCCTCGCAGCCCGCGCTCACCCTCGGCGACGCCCTGGTCAGCATCGCGCTGGGCTGGATGCTGTTCGGCGAGCGCATCGAGCTGGGGCCGCGCATCGTGCCCGAGGTGGCCGGCATCCTGCTGATGGCCATCGGCATCGTGGGCCTGACCCGCTCGCCCGCCATGTGCGGCGGCTGGGACCAGGCCGTCCCCGAACCGCGGCGGAACACCGGGACACCGCTCCCCGGCGGGCGGAGCGGGCCCGGCGGCGAGGGAACACCATGAGTGTCCGCCACCGCTCCGGTGTCCTGGTGCGCGACGCCGCGCTGCTCGCGGTGGCCGCGCACCTCGCCCCCGCCGGTACCTGGCTCCCCGGGCCCCGGCGCGCCCTGTTCCCCGCCCTGGCGGGCCGCGGACGGCGCGACCACGTGGCCCTCACCTTCGACGACGGGCCCGATCCACGCACCACCCCGCGCTTCCTCCAGGTGCTCGACGAGCTCGGCGTCCGCGCCACCTTCTTCGTCCTGGGGGACGCCGTGACGCGCTTCCCGCACACCACGCTGGACATCGTCCGCCGGGGCCATGAGCTCGCCGTCCACGGCTGGACCCACAGCCGCCCCTGGCTGCCCACGGTGTCCAGGGACGCCCACGAGGTGGCCCGGGCCGCCCGCGCGATCCGGCTGGCCACCGGCGCGGTGCCGCGGTGGTACCGGCCGCCGTACGGCATCCTCACCGGCGGCCGCTGGCTGGCGGCGGCACGGGCCGGGCTCACCCCGGTCCTGTGGTCGGCCTGGGGGCGCGACTGGACCCAGGACGCCACCCCGGGTTCGGTGGCCGCCGCCGTACGGCGCGATCTGCGCGGCGGGGCCACCGTTGTGCTGCACGACACCGACCGCGCCGCGGCCACGGGCTGCTGGCGCGCCACGCTGGCCGCGCTGCCCGTGGTGGTGGCGGAGTGCCGGGCCGCGGGTCTGGAGGTGGGGCCGCTGGCCGAGCACGGGATGCGCCGATGAACTGAGCCTCAGCCGTCGCGCAGGCGGGCCATCTTCCGGGGGTCCACGATCCGGTCGAAGTCCTCGGCGCCGATGTGGCCGCTGGCGATGGCCGCCTCGCGCAGGGTCGTTCCCTCGGCGGCGGCCTTACGGGCGATCTCGGCGGCCTTGTCGTGGCCGATCCGCGGGGTCAGCGCGGTGACCAGCATCAGCGAACGGGCCAGGTACTCGTCGATCCGCTCGCGGTTCAGCTCGATGCCCTCGACGCAGTACGCGCGCAGCTTCTCGCAGGCGTCGGCGAGGATGCGGGCGGAGTGCAGGAAGTCGCTGATGACCAGCGGCCGTGCCGCGTTGAGCTGGAAGTTCCCCCGGGTGCCCGCGTGTGCCACGGCGGCGTCGTCGGAGAGCACCTGGGTGCACACCATCATCATGGCCTCGCACTGGGTCGGGTTGACCTTGCCGGGCATGCTGGAGCTGCCCGGCTCGTTCGCGGGCAGTGTGAGCTCCCCGATCCCGCCGTGCGGGCCGGAGGCGAGCCAGCGGATATCGTCGGCGATCTTCATCAGGGGGACGGCGAGCCCCCGTAGCCCGGCGGAGGCGGCCACCATGGCATCCACACCGCTCTGCGCCGCGAAGGAGTTGGACGCCACCTTGAACGGATGGCCGGTGGCCCCGGAGATCTCCCGCGCCACCGCCGGACCGAAGCCCTCGGGGGCGCCCAGACCGGTGCCGACGGCCGTGCCACCGATGGCCAGCTGGTACAGATCCGGCACGGTGGCCCGCAGCCGCTCCAGCGCGTCGGAGAGCTGGGCGGCATAGCCGGACCACTCCTGCCCCACGGAGAGGGGGACCGCGTCCCGCAGATGGGTGCGGCCGGTCTTGACGATGTCGTACCAGGCGCGGGACTTGGCGGCGATGGCCTCCTGGAGCAGGCTGACCTGCGGCAGCAGCGGGTCGTGCAGGACGCGCACCGCGGCGATGTGCATGGCCGTGGGGAAGGTGTCGTTGGAGGACTGGCCCAGATTGACGTGGTCGTTGGGGTGCACCGGCTCCTTGCTGCCCACGAGGCCGCCGACCAGCTGGATCGCGCGATTGCTGATGACCTCGTTGACGTTCATGTTGGTCTGGGTGCCGGAACCGGCCTGCCACACGTACAGCGGGAAGTGGTCGTCCAGCGCGCCGGAGACCACCTCGTCGGCCACATGCGCGATCAGATCCGCCTGCCACCCCGCCAGCCGCCCCTCCCGGCCGTTGACCAGCGCGGCGGCCTTCTTCACATAGCCGTACGCGTGGTAGACCGCCTTGGGCATGCGGTCGTCACCGATCGCGAAGTGGACCAGGGCGCGCTGAGTCTGGGCGCCCCAGTACCGGTCGGCCGGGACCTCGACGGTCCCCAGCGCGTCCGTCTCCGGTCGGGTGCCGGTGGCGTCGATGCGGGTGGGCAGGTCCCGCACCCTCGGGGTGCCCTGGGCGCCCCGGCGCCGGTGGGGCGTGTTCATCGCGCGCTCTCCCAGACGGATGGCAGCCCATCCATACGCACACTCCGCATCACGGCTGTTGCCCTCCCCGCCAGTGTCGCCCCGCGCCGCCCCGGCCGCATCCGGCCGGGGCGGCGCGAACTGCCGGCCAGCCGATCGGGGACGTCAGATCCGGGTGCGCAGCCGGATGACGGTGCCGTCCGCGTCGGCCTGCATCTGCACCACGTCGCACAGCATGCGGACGCCCCACAGCCCGAACCCGGGCTCGGAGTCGGCCGGCGGGGTGAACCCCCACAGCGCGTCCGGGTACCAGTGGCCGGGCCCGGAGATCTCGCAGACCAGATCGCCGTCGTGGACCCAGGTGCTCAGCCGCGCCGGGGCCCCGCCGTGCCGGATCGCGGTGGTGGACACCTCGCTCACGGCCGCGACCATGTTGCGCAGCGCCTCATGGCCCATCCCGTGCCGGCTCGCCCGCTCGGCCACGAAGGCGCGCACGGCGTCCAGGTCGGTCGAGACGATCGGCACGGACTCGGCCGTGCGCGGGGCGGACGGCAGGGGGCGCCGGTCGCAGGTGGCGCTGAACGGGCCGGGGTCGGTGTAGGCGTCGCTCCTCTCCGGCCCGTGACCGTCGATGATCTCGGGGTGGGTCTGGCGCGCGTAGGCGAGGATCTCGGGGTGCAGCAGACGCCGGTCGTAGCAGCAGATGGCGCGGGCGCCGGAGTGGGCGAAGGCCGCGTTGACGATCGACTCGTAGCGCGCCCACTCCACCACCTCGAGCGGGGTGCGGCCCTGCCACACCGGTTCGGCGATCACCCGGACCCGGCGCGGCTTCTCGGCCTTCACGAAGGAGTCATAGGCGGCGATGGTCTTGACCGGGTGCTGGTACCAGCTGAGCGCCTCCTCGAACTGCACCGCCTTGGCGTCCTGCCCGAGCGCGTCCCGCAGCGCGTCGATGTTGGAGGTGGCCGCGACGACGGCCACGGCGTCGTCCGCCTCCAGGCCCTCGCGGAGGAACGGGACGCAGATGTCGACCACTTCCTCCTCGTCGCGGTAGAGGAATCCGCGGTGCATCATCGCGTCGCGGTGGTCCGCGACGGGGCTGCTCGGGCTGGTCATCGGGCCTCCCTGGGGCTCGGCCGGCGAAAACACGCGGTGCGTCATCGAATTTCCGGACGGTATGGCGCAGTCTGCCACTTCCCCGACCCGGCGCGCACCCGTTCCGGCCATACATGGACGGCGTCCTGACGGTGCATTAGCATCCTCGGGCGTGACAGAGCTGAAGAACATCAACGCAAATGGACTTGATTTCGGGTATTTCGAAGCGGGCCCGGCGGACGCCCCATTGGCACTCTGCTTGCACGGCTTCCCCGACTCCGCGCACTCCTGGCGTCATCTGCTTCCCGCGCTCGCGGACGCGGGCTACCACGCCGTGGCGCCCTTTATGAGGGGCTACGCGCCCAGCGGCATCCCCGCCGACGGCGCCTACCAGGCGGGGGCGATCGCCGCGGACGCCAACGCGCTCCACGAGGCGTTCGGCGGCGACGGCGACGCCGTGCTCATCGGCCACGACTGGGGCGCCATCGCCGCGTACGGCGCCACCGGCAGCGCCCCCGAGCGCTGGCGGCGCGCGGTCACGATGTCGGTGCCCCCGCTGGGCGGGGTGCTGGCCGACTTCTTCAACTACGACTACGGCCAGTTCAAGCGCTCCTTCTACATCTTCCTGTTCCAGACGCCGCTGGCCGAGGCCGGGGCGGCGGCGCACGACATGGCCCTGATCGACGGCCTGTGGCGCGACTGGTCGCCCGGGTACAAGGACGCCGCCGAGGACATCGCGCACGTCAAGGAGAGCCTGCGGGACCCGGCCCACCTCGCCGCCGCGATCGGCTACTACCGGGCGCTGTTCGACCCGTCGCGCCATGTGGAGGCGTACGCGGCCGAGCAGGAGGCGGTCACCCGGACCGGGGAGGTCCCCATCCTCTATCTGCACGGCACCGACGACGGCTGCATAGGCGCCGATGTCGTCCAGGGGGCCCCGGACCACCTGCCCGCGGGCTCGCGGATGGAGCTGGTCGACGGCGCGGGGCACTTCCTCCACCTGGAGCGCCCCGAGCGGATCAACCGGGAGGTCCTGGCCTGGCTCGCCGGGTGACCCGGCGGCCCTGAGCCCACGCCATGCCGCCATAGGCGTGTGACCAGGGCCTTTTCGGACGCGGAACGCGATGCGGCCGCGGCGGTACCCCGACCGGGGCGGACCCGGTCGAGCCGCCGCGGCCCTCGCTTTACCGCCGGTATACCGCCGCTGATCCGCCCTCTTCCATGCTGGACGCATCGCTACAGCCGCCCGGTAGGGACGCGTCTGGAGAGGGCCTGTGAACGTCGACCAGCAGCACCAGCCTCATGTCGGGGACGAACCCCTCTACGCCTGGAGCACCTTCCAGCTCTGCGGCGGGGTGGAGGGGTCCGGCCCGAGCGGCACCTGCCGGGCCGAACGCACCGCCCGTGCCTGTCTCGAAGCGGCACTCCAGGCCACCGCGGCCCACTCCGGCGCGTACTCCTGGGGCCAGCTCAGCCGGGTGTCCGCCGATGTCGACCTGCCCTTCCACCTGTGGGCGCGGGATCCGGTCGCCTGGGCCGAACCGGGGCCGAGGAAGACGGTCACGTGGCGTCCGGGTGCGGCTCCGCACCCGCAGTGATCCGCAAGCCGTCGGCGGTGAGGCGAGGCAGTGCTAGTGGTAAGGGAATCACGATGAAGAGCAGCGGACCCGGCATCGGGCTCAGGACGAGGGAGTGGCGACCGGCCGACCACGGACGTCTTGCGGTCAGCGAGGCGAACCCGGCCAGGGTCTACAACTATCTCGTCGGCGGCAAGGACAATTACCTCGCCGATTACGAGCAGGCCCAGCGATTTCTCGGTGTCGCACCGGAAGTCCGCGACACCGCGCTCTCCAATCGGAGATTTCTGCACCGCGCCGTCCGCTATCTCGCCGCCAATGGAATCAGCCAATTCCTGGATATCGGCGCGGGATTGCCGGCCACCCCGAATGTGCATGAAATCGCCCAGGCCGTGAATCCCCGGGCCCGGGTGGTCTACGCCGACAACGACCCCATCGTGGCGAGCCACGGCCAGGCCCGGCTCTCGGTCTCCGGCACCACGATGATCAAGGCCGACATCCGCTCGCCCGAGGACCTTCTGGGCCATGAGGAGCTGCGGCGGCTGCTCGACCCCGCACAGCCGGTCGCGATCCTGCTGACGCTCGTCCTGGACTACATCGAGGACCTGGCGAACCCCGTCGGCATCGTCCGCCGGCTCATGGACTGGGCCGCGCCGGGCAGCTGTCTGGTCCTCTCCCACGCCACCGGTGACTTCACCGTCGACATCGACCGGGACTGGGAGGTCATCAGCTTCGAGGGCCCGGTGTCCCTGGTCGCCCGCGACCGGGCCGGGATCATGGAGTTCTTCACCGGGCTCGACCTGCTCGCCCCGGGCCTGGTGCAACTGCCCTCCTGGCGCCCGGGCATCGGCGCCGAGTCCGACCCGAGCCGGGTGTGGGCCTACGGCGGGGTGGCCCGCAAGCCGTAGCCCCCGGCCGCGCCTTCGACCGTAAGCCCCGGCCGCCCCTCCAGCCGTAGCCCCCCGGCCGCCCCTTCGCCCGACGTACGCCCCGGACCCCGCCTCAGCGCGGGCCGGGGCCGATCTGCAGGGTCATACAGGCGGGGAAGAGCCCGCTCCAGGTGTGCCCGCGCCAACTCTCGTACGTACCGGGGCGCTTCCACACCGGCAGGGCCTGGTCCATATGGGCCCGGCCCTCGGGGAACCTGCCCTGTTCCATATAGGTGATCCCGATCTCGTAGAGGGCGAAGCCCTCATGGTGGATGTTGCCCGTGCGGCGGGCGTACTCCAGGCTCTCCTTGAAACAGGTCAGGGCGTCCTCGGGGTGGCCCAGGCCCCGGTGGGCCCGGCCGAGGTTGCCCAGGCCGATCACCTCGGCCGGCAGATCGCCGACCTCCCGGGCGAGGGCCAGCTGCCGCTCCTGCACCGTGATGGCCTCCTCGTACAGGCCCAGTTCGCACAGCGCGTCCGCGAGATTGCACGCGGTGCGCAACTCGCCTTCCCGATGGCCCAGTTCGCGCCAGATCTCCAGCGCCGACTCCAGGGCGGTGCGTACCTCGTCATAGCTGTGCTGCAGCCAGTACGCGGCGGAGAGGCCGTCCAGCGCCCATGCCTCGCTCTCCGGGTCGCCCAGGCGGCGGGCGGTCTCGACGGCCAGCTCGTTGACCGTCTGGAGGTCCTGGGCGTGGGCCCGGGGGAAGAGGAACCACTGGAGTGCCCGCGCCAGCCGCAGCCCCAGGCGCGCGATCGGCTCGGGCTGGGCGGGCTCGGCCGCGTGCGCGACGGCGGCCAGCAGATTGGGCAGCTCGTCCTTCAGCCAGCCCTCGGCCTCGTCCTGGCCGGTCAGCGGCACCGCCGGTCCCTCGGCCGGGTGCCGCGGCCAGGGGCGGAGCGGGTCGAGCAGGGTGACCGCCCGCTGCGCGGTGGCCGCGTAAGCGGACAGCGCCCGCTCCAGCGCCGCCGAGCGCTCCGCCTCGGGCTCCTCCTGCTCCGCCTGCTCCGACGCGAACAGCCGCAGCAGATCGTGCATGTGGTAGCGGACGGAGTCCCGGCTCTCCAGGAGCTGGGCGTCGACCAGCCGCTCCAGCGCGTTCTCGGTGCGGTCGGCGGGCAGGTCCAGCAGCGCGGCGGCCACCGGCAGGCTCATATCGTGCCCGTGCACCACGCTGAGCAGCCGGAAGGCGCGGACCGCGTCCAGGTCGTCGGAGCGCCGGCCGAGCCGGAAGCCCTCGTAGCTCACCTGGAAGCTGACGCGGACGGCCAGATCGCCGAACCGCAGCTCGTCCAGCCGGCCGCGGGCGTCGGCCAGCTTGGTCACGAGGGTGCGCAGCGGCCACGCGGGGCGGGCGGCCAGCCGGGCGCCGGCGATCCGCAGCGCCAGCGGCAGCCAGCCGCACAGCCGGGTGATCTCCTCCGCCTCGGCGGGCTCGGCCCGCACCCGCTCCGCGCCCACGACCCGCTCCAGCAGCGCCACCGCCTGGTCCTGCGGGAGCACATCCAGGTGCAGATGGGTGGCGCCCTCCAGGGTGGTCAGCATCTCGCGGCTGGTGACCAGCGCGGCGCAGCCCGGCCCGGCGGGGATCAGCGGCCGTACCTGGTCCACACTGGCGGCGTTGTCGAGGATCACCAGCAGTCTCCGGCCCGCCGCCAGCGAACGGAACTGCGCGGACGCCTCGTCGGTGTCGCTCGGCACGCTGGAGCCGTCCACGCCGAGGGCGCGCAGGAACCGGCCGAGCACCTCACCGGGGTCCAGGGCCGACTGCCCGGCGGTCGCCCCGTACAGATCCACGTAGAGCTGGCCGTCGGGGAAGCGGTCGGCGAGCTGGTGCGCGGCGTGGATGGCCAGGGTCGACTTGCCGACCCCGCCCGTGCCGTCGATGGCCGCGAGCACCACCGACCGCCCGCCCTCGCCCGCCTCCGGGTCCCCGGCCGCGTCCATCAGCGCCTGGATCACCGCGACCTCGCCGTGGCGCCCGGTGAACGCGGGGCTGGCGGGCGGCAGCTGGCGGGGCCCCCGGTGGGCCTTGCGGGCAGCGGCGGCGGGGTCGGGCCGGTCCGCCTCCGGGGCGGGCGCGGCCATCAGGGAGGCGTCGGCGTTCAGGATCCGCTCATGGAGCCCGCGCAGCGGCGGGGTCGGCTCGACCCCCAGCTCCTCGCTCAGCAGCCGGTGCAGATCGCGGTAGGCGGCCAGGGCGTCGGCCTGCCGGCCGGACCGGTACAGCGCCAGCATCAATCGGCCGCGCAGCTCCTCGCGGAACGGATGCTCGGCGGTCAGCGCCTCCAGCTCGCCCAGGACGGCCGTATGGCGCCCGCACCGCAGGTCCGCGTCGATCCGGGCGTCCACGGCCTGGAGCCGGCACTCCTCGAGCCGGGTGGCCTCCGCCGTCACCGCCGGGGTCGGGGGCACATCGGCGAACGGGGTGCCGCGCCACATCGCCAGCGCCTCCCGCAGCCGCTCCGCCGCGGTCTCGGGCGCCTCCCGGTCGAGAGCCCGCCGCCCCTCCTCGATCAGCTGCTCGAAGCGGTGGGCGTCGAACTCGGCGGCCTCCACCGCCAGTCGGTAGCCCTGCGCCTTGTAGCCCTGCTTCTCGGTGATCAGGGTCTTCCCGGCCTCGTCGCCCAGGGTCTGGCGGAGCCGGGAGACATAGGTCTGCAGCAGCTTGGTGGCGCTCTGGGGCGCCCGGTCCTCGCCCCAGAGCTCGTCCAGGAGCCGTTCGGTGGAGACGGTCTGGTTGGCGTGGCACAGCAGCACCGCGAGCAGCGTCCGCCACTTGGCCGGCCCCAGGGAGGCCCACCCCTCGCCGTCGCGCAGCTCAAGCGCCCCCAGGACCCGGTATCGCACCCGTCCCCTTCCACAGGCTCGTCAACTGACCACTCCGCAATGGTTATACCTCCGATGTGGCCGCTGCCGTGCATCGTTTCATCCGCCGGGAACAAGCCCGCGCCGGGTAGGGGGCTCGCGCGGATGGCCGAAAAACGCCGCACCAGGAGCCGTAGCGGAGGTCGACGTCAGAACGGCCGGTCACCCTCGATGGCGACGCGCTCGGCGACCCTGCGATGCGGGGCGTAGTCGTTGACCGCGTAGTGCTGTGTGGCGCGGTTGTCCCAGAACGCGATGTCGCCCGGCTGCCAGTGGAAGCGCACCTGGTACTCGGGGACGTGCGCCTGCCGGCACAGGAAGCTCAGCAGCCGGTCGCTCTCCTCCCGCTCCATCCCGGTGATCCGGGTGGTGAAGGAGGTGTTGACGAACAGCATCCGCCGGCCGGTCTCCGGATGGGTGCGCACCACCGGGTGCTCCACCGGCGGGAACATCTCCTGGAACGGGGCCAGCCGCTCCGGCCCGTAGAAGCGGATGAAGCCGGGGATGACGTCGTGGACGGCGGTGGCGCCGTCGACGCGCTCCTTCACCTCCGCCGGGAGGTTGTCGTACGCCGCCGCCATGTCGGCCCACATGGTGTCCCCGCCCACCGGCGGCACCTCGCGCAGCTGGAGCACGGCGCCGAGCGCGGGCCGGGTGCGGAAGGTGACGTCGGTGTGCCAGACGTTCTCGAAGGTCGGCGTGGCGCCGGACGCCTTGTCGAAGCGGACCACGTCCTCGCTGGAACCGGCGGCGAGCAGCGGATTGGTCTCCAACTCGCCCCAGTGGCGGGCGAATCCGCGCTGCTGCTCCGAGGTGAGGTGCTGACCGCGGAAGAAGAGCACCTTCCACTCCAGCAGGGCGCGGTTCAGCTCCTCGCGCAGCGCGGGCTCCAGCGGCCGGGAGAGGTCCAGGCCGCGGATCTCGGCGCCGATGACGCGCCCGAGGGGCACGATCTCGAACCGCTCGTACGGACGCTCCTCCCATCCCTCGGGCAGCCGCCGCAGAACGCGCGGGCCCTCGTACATGCCGTCCGGGGGGATGGTGGCTTCGCGGAGAGTCGTGGATGGGGTGTCGACGACGGTCATGGCGTCTCCTCATGCGTGACGGCGGACAGGGGGGCAGGCGGGGTGGGGAGGTGCCCTCGTGCCGCGGGGGAGACCACGGGAGTGTCGTCCGGAGCGTCGCGATGTGCGGATCGTCAGGGGGTGACCGGCGATCGCGAGAGGAATGACCGGCGTGGTTTCGGGGGCGCGGGGGCGGTGGCCGCGGGACGCGGAGAGTCCCGTTCAGAGGCCCGAGCGCTCACACCCGGTCCGGTCCGGGGCGCGTAGGAATCCCGTCGCGTCGAACCGGTGCCTGATCATGAGCGCAATTGTGGGATCCGCCCTGGTGAGCTGTCAATGGTGGCCACGGGGAGTGCGGTGCGGGCGCACGGAAGGCGAGGGCTCACCCGGCGGCGCGCTCAGGGGGACGAGGCGGACGCCAACGCGGTGCGGGCGCGCTCGACCAGGGCCCGGCCGGCCGGGCCGCTCGGCCCGCCCGCCCGCCAGGCGAAGGCCAGCCGCCCCCGCAGGGCCGGCCGGTCGATGCGGACCGACCGCAGCCGGTCCGACCGGGCCTCGGCGAACGCCCCGGGCAGGATCGCCGCGCCAAGACCCCGCTCGGCGAGCTGCGCCAGCACCTCCGGATCGCTGGCCTCGAAGGCGATGTGCGGGGTGAAACCGGCGGCCGCGCACGCCTCGTCGATCCGGGTGCGTAGCCCCGTGCCGCGCGGCAGGCTGATCAGCGCACGGCCCCGCAGGGTGTCCAGCGAGATGGCCGAGTGCACGGCGAGCTCATGGCCGGGGCTGACCGCGGCCACGATCGGCTGGTCCGTGATCACCTCCAGCTCGACCCCGGCCGGGGTCGTGGCGCCCACGCTGACGATCGCCGCGTCGAGCCGTCCGGTGCGCAGACCCTCCAGCAGCTCGTCCGATGTGGCCTCGGTGAGGGTGATCTCCACCGCCGGATGGGCGTCGTGGAACTCCGCCAGCAGCCCCGGCAGATCCACGCTGTGCGAGGTGACCATCCCGACCGCCACATGCCCGCGCAGCAGTCCGGTCAGCTCGTCCACCGCGAGCCGGGCGCCCTCCACCGCCGCGAGCGCGGCCCGTGCGTAGGGCAGCACCGCCGCGCCCGCCTCGGTCAGCTCCACCGAGCGGCCCGAGCGATCCAGCAGCTGCTCGCCCAGCTCACGCTCCAGCCGGCGGATCTGTGCGCTGACGCCCGGCTGGGCCACATGCACCTTCTCCGCGGCCCGGGTGAAGTTCCGCTCCTCGGCCACCGCCACGAAGTACTCAAGCTGACGCAGCTCCATAACAGATGATTCTAGCAACCAGAACAACCATCTCTTGGACTTCTGGCCGCGCCCGCCGGAGGGTGGAGGGGAAGGAAAGGAGACGACCATGACCGAGACCCGTACCCGCGCCACCACCCCCGAGGATCTGGCCCGGCTGTTCGTGGAGCGCGCCAACGCCGGGGACGCCGAGGGGCTGGCCGAGCTCTACGAGCCCGACGCGGTGCTCGCCTACCCGCCGGGTGCCACCACCGTCGGCCGCGAGGCGATCCGCGCCGTGTGCGAGCGGATGCTGGCGCACGCACCGCGCCCCTTCCAGGTGGAGGAGGCGCTGCCCACCGTGCGCTACGGCGATCTGGCGCTCACCTCGACCCGTCCCGCCGACAACACCGGCGGCCGGGTGCAGGTGGCCCGCCGCCAGCCGGACGGCACCTGGCTGCGCATCATCGACCGCCGCGAGATCCGCCCGGAGTCCGGAGCCGAGTGATGCGTGTGCTCATCGCCGGTGGCGGGATCGGTGGGCTGGCCACCGCCCTGAGCCTCCACGCGGCCGGGGTCGAGACGGCGGTCGTCGAGAGCGCCCGTGAGATCCGGCCGCTCGGCGTCGGGATCAATCTGCTGCCGCACGCCGTGCGCGAGCTCATCGAACTCGGCCTCGGCGACGAGCTCGCCGCCATCGGCGTGGCCACCGCCGAGAACGTGTACTGCGACCGGTTCGGCAGGCGGATCTTCACCGAGCCGCGGGGCATGGCCCAGGGCTACCGCTGGCCGCAGTACTCGGTCCACCGCGGGGAGCTCCAGCGGCTGCTCCTCGCGGCGGTCCGCGAGCGCCTGGGCGCGGACGCGGTCCGCACCGGGGCACGGGTGGTGGGATTCGACGACCCGGGGCAGCGGGAGAGCGTACGCGTACGCCTCCTCGACCGGGCGACGGGGACGGTCGAGGAGACGGCCGCGCGGGCGCTGATCGGTGCCGACGGGCTGCACTCGACGGTCCGCGCCGAGCTGCACCCGCAGGACGGCCCGCTGCTGTGGTCGGGCATCCGGATGTGGCGGGGCACGACACCGGCCGAGCCGTTTCTGACCGGGCGCTCGATGGTGATCGTGCACGACGGGGACGCCGAGCTGGTCGCGTATCCGATC
Source organism: Streptomyces sp. 5-10 (assembly GCF_014712245.1). Taxonomy (NCBI): domain Bacteria; kingdom Bacillati; phylum Actinomycetota; class Actinomycetes; order Kitasatosporales; family Streptomycetaceae; genus Streptomyces; species Streptomyces sp. 5-10. The sequence goes on along the minus strand of NZ_JACVYG010000001.1, from coordinate 305,469 downwards.
CGCGGCGGCCGGGTCAATTGGGTCTGCCAGGTGCGGGTGGCCGAGCCCGGGCCGCTCACCGGTGACGCGGCCTGGAACCAGGCGGGGCGGCTCGCCGATGTGCTGCCGTACTTCGAGGACTGGCGGCTGGGCTGGCTCGATGTGCCCGGTCTGCTGACCGGCGGCGGCGAGATCCTCGAGTACCCGATGGTCGACCGGGAGCCGCTGTCGTGGTGGGGACGTGGCCGGGTGACCCTGCTCGGCGACGCCGCACATCCGATGTATCCGGTGGGGGCCAACGGCGCGTCCCAGGCCGTCGTGGACGCCCGCGTCCTCGCCCGCGAACTCGCGCGGGCGGACGACGTGCCCACCGCGCTGGCCCGCTACGAGGCCGAGCGCCGCGAGGCGACGGCGGCCGTCGTACGGGCGAACCGGGCCATGAACCGGGCCGGTGCCCGGACCCCCGAGGAGCTCGCCCGCGTCACCGACACCTACCGGGACACCACGGGAGCCGATGTGCGCACGCTCAACGCCCGCCCCTCCCTGAGCCACCGGTGAGCCGTCCGACCGGCGGGGCGGTACGGCACCGGAGCCGGGCGGGGCCGTATGTCCACGGCGCCGACCCGGCCCGGCCGCCTGGCCGGGCGCCAGCGTTGGCGCCCGTCTGACACCGCGCTTAGCGTGGACATCAGACAGCGGTCCTCACGAGACGGTCCGACGCGGTCGAGGTGCCGGACCACTCCTGGTGCGGGAGGTCGGGAATGGACTCCGTCTCCTTCCTTCTGGCGGCCGTCATCCTCACGGCACTGGCCTTCGACTTCACCAACGGCTTCCACGACACGGCCAATTCGATGGCCACATCCATCGCCACGGGGGCGCTGTCACCCCGGCTCGCCGTCCTCGTCGCCGCGGTGCTCAATCTGGCCGGGGCCTTTCTCTCCACGGAAGTGGCCAAGACGATCTCAGGCGGCATCGTCGACGACGCCAAGGTCTCCCCGGTCATGATCTTCGCGGGGCTGATCGGGGCGATCCTGTGGAACCTGATCACCTGGCTCGCCGGACTGCCGTCGAGCTCCTCGCACGCCCTGTTCGGCGGGCTGATCGGCGCGGTGTGGGTGGGCGCCGGTGAATCCGCGGTGCGCTTCACCGCGATCGTCGAGAAGATCGTGATTCCGGCGGTCGCCTCACCGGTGGTGGCCTGTGTGGTGGCCATGCTGGCGACCTATCTCGCGTATGTGATCACCCACCGCGCGGCCGCCCCCGTGGCCCGGAAGGGCTTCCGCGCGGGCCAGGTGGGATCCGCGTCCCTGGTGGCCCTCGCCCACGGCACCAACGACGCGCAGAAGACGATGGGGGTCATCACCCTCACCCTCATCGCCGGTGGTGTGCTCGGCCACGGCTCCGGGCCACCGTGGTGGGTGGTGCTCACCGCCGGTCTGGCGATCTCGCTGGGCACCTATGTCGGCGGGTGGCGGATCATCCGGACCATGGGCAAGGGGCTGACCGACATCCAGCCCCCTCAGGGCTTCGCCGCCGAGACCAGCGCCACCGCGGTGATCCTGGCCTCCTCCCACCTGGGCTTCCCGCTGTCCACCACCCAGGTGTGCACGGGCAGCATCCTGGGCGCCGGGCTCGGCCGCAGGCTGGCCCAGGTGCGCTGGGGGATCGCCGGGCGGATCGCGGTGTCCTGGCTGCTGACCCTGCCCGCGGCGGCGGCCGTGGGAGGTGTCGCGGCCTGGGTGGCGGGCCAGGGCAACGCGGGGGTGGCCTTGGTGGCGGGCGTCGCCGTCGCGGCGGCGGTCGGCTTCTACGCGCTCTCGCGCCGGCGCCCGGTGAACCCGGACAACGTCAACGCCCCGCGCGTCGCCGCACCCGCCGGGCGCACCCTGGACACGACCGTCTGACCCGGCCACGACCCTCGTCAAGGAGCTGATCCGCATGGGCACCACCTGGGGCACGATCGGCGGGGTCTTCGGGGTCAGCCTCGGGGTCACCGTCCTGGTCGTCGTCATGTTCTCCCTCGGCGTCGCGGCCTGGGCCCGCGCCGGTGGCGGCACACCGCGCCACGGGGCGCGCCGCGGCCGTCTCGACACGGTGGCGACGGCCGCGGCGGCGGTGTGCTTCGCCGCCTGCCTGGCGATCGCCGCCTACGGAATCGACCTGATCATTCCCGGCTGAGCCCGCTTGCGACAATGGAACGTCATCGAGCACCGCCCGCCCCGCGGTGCTCTGGTCCACGCGGGAGATCACGCACGGTGTCAGATACGACCGAACCCCCCTCCGCCGGCCCGGCCGCCGCGGACCGCCCCGCCCTGCGGGCCGACTGCGCCGACTGCTTCGGGCTGTGCTGTGTCGCCCTGCCCTTCGCGGCCTCCACGGACTTCGCGATCGACAAGGACGCGGGGGAGCCCTGCCGCAACCTCCGGGCCGACTTCCGCTGCGGAATCCACTCCCGGCTGCGCGCGGAGGGCTTCCCGGGCTGCACGGTCTACGACTGCTTCGGCGCCGGGCAGAAGGTCTCCCAGCTCACCTTCGAGGGCCGGGACTGGCGGCGGCACCCCGGGACGGCCTCGGAGATGTTCGCCGTCTTCCCCGTCATGCGCCACCTGCACGAGCTGCTCTGGTACCTCACCGAGGCGCTGGCCCTGCCGGCCGCCCGGCCCGTCCACGGCGCCCTGCGCGAGGCGCTGCGGGAGACCGAGCGCCTCACCCTCGGCAGCGCCTCCGAGCTGAGGGAGCTCGATGTGGCGGCCCACCGCGACCGGGTCAACCAGCTGCTGCTGCGCACGAGCGAGCTGGTACGGGCCCGGATCCCCGGCAAGAAGAAGAACCGCAGGGGAGCCGATCTCATCGGCGCCGACCTGAGGGGAGCCGATCTGCGGGGCGCCAACCTCCGCGGCGCCTGTCTCATCGCGGCGGACCTCACCCGGGCCGATCTGACGGCGGCCGATCTGATCGGGGCCGACGTCCGCGATGCCGACCTGAGCGCGGCCGACCTGCGGGGAGCCGTCTTCCTCACCCAGGCCCAGCTGAACGCGGCCAAGGGCGACGCCACCACCCGGCTGCCGCCGTCCCTCACCCGCCCCGCGCACTGGTGACCCCGCCGCGCGCACTGGTGACCCCGCCCCGCGCACTGGTGACCCTGCCCCGCGCACTGGTGGTGACCCCGCCGCGCCACCGCGCGGTGTGCGACCCTGGCTGCCATGTCCGACACCGTCGACGCGCCCGTGATCCGCAGCGATGAACCCGGATCGTTCGCCCGGAGCGTGCTGGCCGAGCGCCACCCCGCACTGATCGAGAAGGTGCGCGACGCCTTCCCGTACGGCCCCGGGCAGCACCGCGCCCTCGACGCGCTGCGCGACAACGCCGCCGAGGGCACCATCGCCCCGCTCCCGCCCACCGCGTACGACCACGACCGGTGGGCGGTGTGGGGCCGGGAGCACTTCGGCCGGTCCTGGTTCGACGTCCCGTTCCTGTGGGCGGAGAGCTACTTCTACCGCCGGCTCCTGGAGGCCGTGGGCTTCTTCGCGGACGGCCCCTGGCGGGGCGTCGACCCGTTCCGCCCCTTCAAACAGGCCGAGCTGGACACCCCCGAGACCGAGGCCGAACTGGCCACGCTCGACGACATCCTGCGCAAGCCCGCCGGGGAGCAGGCGGACGCGCTGGTGCACGGCTCGCTCTGGGGCAACCGCGCGGACCTGGGCTTCCGCATCTCCTCGTCGGCCGCGGCCGCGCCCGGCGCCGACACCCCGCCGCTGGTCGCGGACGACTCGGAGGCGCTGTGGTCGCTGCTGCCCGTCGGCTCCCCGGCCACGCTGTGCGTGGTGGCGGACAACGCCGGGCGGGAGCTGCTCCCCGACCTCGTCCTCATCGACCATGTGCTCCACCACGGGCGCGCCGAGCGGGTGGTGCTCCAGGTGAAGCCGTATCCGTACTACGTCTCCGACGCCACCACCGAGGATGTCGTCGACTGTCTGCGCCGTCTGGTGCGGGCGGAGGGCGCCGCTTCCGGGACCGGCAGGCGGCTGTGGGCCGCCATGGGCGACGGGCGGCTCACGGTGCGGGCGCACGACTTCTTCCGCGCCCCACTGCCGTACGAGGAGATGCCGGACGATCTGCGGAGCGAGTTCGCCGGGGCCACGCTCACCGTCATGAAGGGCGATCTGAACTACCGCCGCCTCGTCGGCGACCGGCTGTGGCCCCCGACCACCTCCTTCGCCGACCGCACCGGGTACTTCCCCGGCCCGGTGGCCGCGCTGCGCACCCTGAAGTCGGATGTCGTCGTCGGGCTCGACGCGCGGACCGTGGCCGCGCTGGACGCGAACGAGGACCACTGGCGCACCAGCGGCGCCCATGCGCTGATCCAGGTACGGCGGTGAGGCACGCGCTCCCCCCGCCCCTGAGGGGCGGGGGGAGCGCGGTGGGCCGGTGACCGTGGTCGCCGGCCCCTGCCCCGCGTCAGCCGCCGATGGCGTTGACGCAGGTGCTGCCGATGTTGATCTCACCCGTCGGGCCTGCCACGGCCGTGGAGGTGGTCGCGCCGGTGGCGGTGTCGCAGTCGTTGCTCTGGAAGATGAGGCTGGACAGGTTGAAGGTGGTAGGAACGTCGGCGCTTCTGTCCGAGCCGTAGCCGTTGGCGGCCGCGGTGCCGGTGCCGAGGAGCACCAGGGTGCCGGCGGTGGCGGCCAGCAGGGCGGCCTTCTTCGCGATCTGCATGGTTTCCTCCGTGTTGGGTCGCGGAGCGAGACATCTGACGATCAGATTTAACGGAGGAAATCTGGAAAAAGTCGGGTAAGCGCACCGGGGAGTGGCCCGTTCGGCGTACCAAGCCATCGAGTCGAAGATGGGTGCGCTCCCCCCGCCCCCGAGGGGCGAGAGGAGCGCGGTGGGCCGGTGACCGTGGTCGTCAGCGGCTGTTCCTGCGTCAGCCGCCGATGGCGTTGATGCAGGTGCTGCCGATGTTGATCTCACCCGTCGGAGCGCCGACGGCGGTGGCGGTGGTCGCGCCGGTGGCGGTGTCGCAGTCGTTGCTCTGGAAGATGAAGCTGTCGATGTCGAAGCTGGTGGGGACGCCGGTGCTCCTCTCGGAGCTGCCGCCGTAGCCGTTGGCGGCCGCGGTGCCGGTGCCGAGGAGCACCAGGGTGCCGGCGGTGGCGGCCAGCAGGGCGGCCTTCTTCGCGATCTGCATGGTTTCCTCCGTGTTGGGTCGCGGAGCGAGACATCTGACGATCAGATTTAACGGAGGAAATCTGGAAAAAGTCGGGTAAGCGCACCGGGGAGTGGCCCGTTCGGCGTACCAAGCCATCGAGTCGAAGATGGGTGCGCTCCCCCCGCCCCCGAGGGGCGAGAGGAGCGCGGTGGGCCGGTGACCGTGGTCGTCAGCGGCTGTTCCTGCGTCAGCCGCCGATGGCGTTGATGCAGGTGCTGCCGATGTTGATCTCACCCGTCGGAGCGCCGACGGCGGTGGCGGTGGTCGCGCCGGTGGCGGTGTCGCAGTCGTTGCTCTGGAAGATGAAGCTGTCGATGTCGAAGCTGGTGGGGACGCCGGTGCTCCTCTCGGAGCTGCCGCCGTAGCCGTTGGCGGCCGCGGTGCCGGTGCCGAGGAGCACCAGGGTGCCGGCGGTGGCGGCCAGCAGGGCGGCCTTCTTCGCGATCTGCATGGTTTCCTCCGTGTTGGGTCGCAGAGCGAATAAATCGGACAGTCCGATTTAACGGAGGAAGTCCTGGGGAAATGCGTTCAGCACACCGGAGTGTGGGCCATCCGGCGCACGTTATCCCTCAGGTGAGCGTACGGCGGCCCGGGGGCTGCCCCTCCGGCGGTCGCGGAGGGGATGTCGGTCGCGGGTGGCAGTATCGGCCTCGTACGCGGTCCGCCCCAGGAAAGTGAGCCCCGCATGGTGCCGTCCCCCCGTGAACTCGCCGATCTGCCCTTCGCGGACCATCTGCGGCCGTTCGACGGGGACTTGGCGGAAGGAGGCGACTACGACACCGTTCATCTGGACGGCGACGCCTTCGACGGCGCCGTGTGCGACCACGCCCGGTTCCTGGAGTCCGCGTTCTCCTCGGTGACCTTCACCGGGGGCCGTGGCCGCGGGGCCCGGTTCAACGAGGTGTGGCTGGACGGGGTGCGATGGGTCGGCACCGACCTGGCGGACACCGACTGGCTGGACGGCGAGCTGGGCGGCTGTGTGCTGGCCGGTCTTGAGATGTTCTCCGCGCGGCTGCACCGGGTGACCTTTCACCGATGCAAGCTGGAATCGGTGAATCTCCGCACCGCCACGCTGCGGAACGTCACCTTCGTGGACTGTCTGCTGCGCGATGTGGACCTCGGTGGCGCGGGGCTGACGGAGGTGGCGTTTCCGGGGTCGGCGCTGGAGGGGGTGCGGTTCGGCAAGGCGCGGATGGCGAAGGTCGATCTGCGGGGGGCCACCCGGCTGGAGATCGCCGACGGCTATGACGCGCTGGGCGGCGCCACCATCGACAGCGGGCAGTTGATGGAGCTCGCGCCGATGCTCGCCGACGCCTTGGGGATCGCGGTGCGGGACGGTGGGGCCGCGCGGTGAGGCCCGGCGAGCCCCCACGTCCCACGCCCCACGTCCCACGCGGGCCGAGGTTCACCGGGGGATCAGCCAGGGCTGCTGCGGCAGCGGGCTCCCCGTCTCGATCAGCGACTTCAGATTGGACAGCACCGCGGCCCAGCCACCGGCCACCGCGGTCCGCTCGGCCTCGTCGGCCAGGTTCTCATGGGTCACGGTCAGCCGGACGATGTCGCCGTGCGGCTGGATGTCGAAGGTGACCCGGGAGGGCTCGGCGGCGGCATCGGCGTCGGGCGCGGCCCAGGTGGTCACCAGCCGGGTGGGCGGTGAGCTCTCCACGACCGTGCCGACGACATCGGCGGTGCCGGAGCCGTCCGTCCGCTGATGCTCCCACGGGGAGCCGACCCGCCAGTCCGACACATTGCGGTGGCCCCAGTACTCGGCCGTGAGGTCGGCGTCGGTCAGCGCGTGCCAGACCTTCTCCGGGGTGCTCTCGATGTAGATGACGTACACGAACGCGGGCTTGTCGGCCATCGCTTCCTCCGCTTGTCGCTTCACCAGGCTCAGCGCGCGCAGCCGCGGGCGCTCGAACTTGTCGATCCAGCGCTCCTGGATCTCATTGAGGGGGACGGGGTTGAGGTAGTGGAGTTTTTCGCGGCCCCGCCGCACCGTGCTGACCAGATTGGCGGCCTCGAGGACGGCCAGATGCTGGGTCGCCGACTGGCGGGTCATCTCCAGCCGCCGGCACAGCTCGCCCAGCGTCTGGCCGTTGTGCTCATGCAGCCGGTCCAGCAGATACCGCCGGGTCTGGTCGGCCAGCGCCTTGAAGACCTTGTCCATCTCTGAGCTCACACCGAACGTTATGCAGGTGATTGCCTGCATGTCAATGCGGGCGAGGCGACGGTCTCTGTTCCCGGTGGTCTCGCGCTATCGCCTGCGGATCGCGCCGCGGATGAACGCCGCCTGCCCGGCGTGCTGCAGATCGTCCGCGATCACACTGACCAGCCGGACACCGAGGGTCACCGCCGGGGTCCACCGCTCGTCCACGATCCGGTCGAGATCGGCCTCGCGCAGGCCGCGCACGTACGCCAGCGTGTTCTCGTGGACGGCGTCGTAGTACCCGGTGAGCAGCTCGGCGTCCGCCCGCACCGCCGCCACGTCCTTGCTCCGGTGGCCGTAGCCGGTGGCCTCGGGCGGGAACGGCAGGCCGAACCGCTCGGCCCAGCCCTCGGACGTCCACAGCTGTTCGGTGCCCGCGGCGTCGGCGATGTGGTCGTCCTGGATCCGGGTCAGATGCCACACCAGCCAGGCGATCGAGTTGGCCCCGCTGTCGAGCCGTACGGCCAACTCGTCCTCCGAGAGCCCGTCCACGGCCGACCGCACCTCCTCGCGCACCCGCTCGAAGGCGTCGGCCAGCAGATCGGCGCTGTTCATTCGCGGCTCCCTCGCTCGTGGTCAGCTCCCGGCCATGGTCGCACCCCGCGGCCTGGGCCGCGGGACGCCGACGCGCCGGGCGCGGTTCACACGGGCTCGCCGGGCACGGCTCACACGGGCTCGCCGAGGCGGTTCACACGGGCGGGACGAGGGTGAAGTAGCGGTCGAGCACCGCCTGGTCGCCGGTCACCTTGTCGAGCCGGTCCGCGGGGAGCCGCTGCCACAGGAACAGCATCAGGTCCGACGCGGTCCCGGCCAGCTCCACATCGTGGGACGCCCCGTCGGTGTCCTCGTCCGCGGCGCCGGTGGTGAGCCGTACGTCGTCGCCGTCGAAGCGGACCGCCCACAGCTCCGGACCGTCGGTCCGGCGGAACCGGAACGACTCGCCCGCCCCGGCCGGGGCCTCCCGCCACGCCCGCCGGGCCGGGGCCATCACCTCGAAGGTCTGGGCCACGGCGTCCACCGCGAGGTCGGGCTCCATAGGCCGGGTCCGCCCGCCGGCCGCCTGCTCGGCGTCCCAGCGGTGCAGGGCCGCCTCGATGGTCTGCATCCGCAGCCAGAATCCCACGGTCCGCTCCGCCGACCAGGTCCACACCGCCAGCCCCGGATCCTCGCTCCGGAACAGCGCCTCGAGCCGGGCGGCCCCTTCGGCGAACCAGTCGACCAGGCTCACCGGCACCGGGCCGTGATGCGGCCCGCCCGTGGGCGCCGGCCAGCCCTCGCGGTCCTCGGGAAGCTCGAAGAGGGTGGCGTCCGTGATGTCCGGCTGCTGGTCGAGCCGTTCCCGGATGACGCGGGCGACCAGGCGATGCACCCCGCCCAGGTGCAGCACCAGATCCGACATCGTCCAGCCGGGGCAGGAGGGGATCAGCGGCGCGTCCGACCCGTCGGCGGCGCCACGGGCCGCCTGCTCGAACGCCACGATCTCACGGTGGAAATGGGCTGAATGGTCCATGGCCCGCACTCTGCCAGGCGCCGACCGCCGTTGCCATACGCCGCCCGGCCACTCGGTGCGCCTTCGCTGTCGGCAGACCGAATCGGCCCCCGGCGAAGCGGCACGGGCCCGGCACGCCGCCGCTGTTAGCTTCCCCCCATCCGGCTCGAAGTCCAGGAACGCCCCAGAGCACACACTTCGACGCCCAGAAGCCCCAGAAGCCCCAGAAGCCCCAGCCCAAGGACAAGGACAAGGAAACGCGGCGATGGTGACGACCAGACGCATCGAATACCCCGTGGACGGCACGACCATGGTGGGCCATCTGGCACTGCCCGGGGGCACGGACCGGCGCCCCGCGGTGCTGATCGCCCATGAGGGGCCCGGCATCACCGACCACCAGCGTGAGCGCGCCGACCGGCTCGCCGAACTCGGCTATGTGGCCTTCGCCCTCGACTACCACGGCGGCGGACGGTTCATCGAGGACCGCGAGGAGATGTTCGCACGGGTCGACGAACTGCTCGCCGACCCCGACCGCATGCGCGCCCTCGCCGGAGCCGGGCTCGCGGTGCTGACCGCGGAGCCCCGGGCCGACACCTCGCGGCTGGCCGCCATCGGCTACTGCCTGGGCGGCACCATGGCCCTCGAACTCGCCCGGAGCGGCGCGGACCTCAAGGCCGTGGTCGGCTTCCACCCCGGTCTGCAGAGCACCCGGCCCGAGGACGCCGCCAACATCACCGGCAAGGTCCTGGTCTGTGTGGGGTCCGAGGACCCGTTCATCCCGGTCGAGCGGCGTCTGGCCTTCGAGGAGGAGATGCGGGCCGCCGGGGTGGACTGGCGCATGCACCTCCACGGCGGCGCCCCGCACAGCTTCACCCACCCCGACCTCGAACCCGATCCCGTGGCCCGCCCGGGGATCGGCTACCACCGGCCCTCCGCCGAACGCGCCTGGCGGGCCATGCTCGACCTGTTCGACGAGGTGTTCCCGACCATGGTGTGAACGGCGCACGGCCCCTATCGTGAAATGCCATGAGAGTCCAACTGCGCTTGTCCCCGGCAAAGTTGGCTGCGACCGCCACGGTCACCGCCGTGCTCATCGCCGGATGCGGCGGCTCCGACCAGGACTCCGGCGCCCCGGGCGGGCCGGAGAAGAAGACGATCACGGTGGCCGGACTGCCGCTCGCCGACGTGGCCGCCCTGCACATCGCCATGGACCGCGAGCTCTTCGCGAAGGAAGGGCTGGACGTCCGCGTCCAGCCGGTCCAGCAGAGCGTCCAGGCGCTGCCCGCGCTCGCCCACGGCCAGGTGGACGTCATCGGCGGCGCCAACTTCGTGACGTTCCTCCAGGCCCGCGAGAAGGGCACCCTGGCCACCCGGGTGCTGGCCGAGGGCGCGCGCAACGCCCCGCACATGATGGATGTGCTGGTGCCCTCCGACTCCACGATCAAGGAGCCGCGGGACCTCGAGGGCAAGAAGGTCGCGGTCAACATCCTCAACAACATCCAGTCGCTCACCCTCAACGCCACCCTCGGAAAGGCCGGAGCCGGCCGGCCCGAGTACCGGCAGGTGCCGTTCCCGCAGATGGGCTCGGTGCTGGAGCGGGGCCAGGTGGACGCCGTGCACGCCGCCGAGCCGTTCGTCACCGCGCTCAAGCGCGAGCTGAAGGCCCGTACGGTGGTCGACGGCAACGCGGCGCCCGTCGCGGGACTGCCGCTCAGCGGCTATGTCACCACCGACACCTTCATCGACAAGTACCCCAAGACCGCCGCCGCCTTCCAGCGCGCCATCTCCGCCGCCCAGGCCGTGGCCGCCAAGGACCGCGGCGCCGTGGAGAAGGCGCTGCCCGGGTATACGAAGATCAAGCCGACGGAGGCCGCCGCCATCGGCCTGCCCGACTACCCGGTCACCTCCAGCGCCGCCCAGCTGAAGCGGCTCATCTCCCTGATGCGGGCGCAGAAGCTGCTCACCAAGGACCTCGACCCCGCCGCCGTCCTCTACCAGCCCGCCGAGTGAGCCCCGCGACGGCCGGGCGGAAGCGCACCGGGCGGGCCAGGAGCGCGCTGCTCGGCGCCGTCGGCGTGCTGGTGGCCTTCGCCGCCTGCGAGGCCCTGGGCCGCTCCGGGATGGTGCGGCGCGCCTACCTGCCGCCCGCCTCGGAGGTGCTGGTACGGGCCGTCGAACTCGGCGGCGACACCGCCTTCCTGAACGGCGTCGGCGCCACCCTCGAGGCATGGGCCACCGGGCTCGCCCTCGCCTGCGCCCTCGCGATCCCCCTCGGGCTGCTGCTGGGCAGTGTGCCGACGGCCGCGCAGGCCGCGCGGGTGCTGATCGAGTTCCTGCGCCCGGTGCCGTCGGTGGCCCTCATCCCCCTGGTGTCGCTGCTGCTCGGCGCCGGCAGCGGGACCACGGTCGCCCTCGTCACCTACGCGTGCGTCTGGCCCGTGCTGTTCAACACCGTCTACGGGCTCGGCGAGACCGATCCGCTGGCCAAGGACACGCTGCGCGCCTTCGGCTTCGGGCGGCTCGCCGTCCTCTTGATGGCCAGTCTGCCGTCGGCCGCCCCGTTCATCGCCGCCGGGGTGCGCATCGCGGCGGCCACCGCCCTGATCCTCGCCGTGGCCAGCGAGATCCTGGCCGGATTCGGCGAGGGCCTTGGCACCTTCATCGCCCAGGCGGGCATGGCCACCGACGGCACCCGCGATGTGCTGGCCGGAGTGGTGTGGGCGGGAGCGCTCGGCCTCGTCATCAACCTCGCGCTCACCGCGGTCGAACGGCGGCTGTTCCCCTGGGCGCCCGAGCACCGCGGGAGCCGCGCATGACCACGCCGGCCACTTCGGCCGGGGCCGCACGGCGGCTGCCCCGGACCCTCGCGCTGCGGCTCGGCGTCCCGGCGGTGGCGGTGGTGCTGTGGCAACTCGCCGCGCGGGCCCATGGCAGCGTCTTCTTCCCGACGCCCTCCCGGATCGTCGAACACGGCTTTCACCTGTGGTTCTCCGGCCCCGCCGAACGGGCGTTCCTCACCGACGCGGCGGTCCGCGATCTGCTGCCCAGCCTCGGCCGGGTGCTCGCCGGATTCGCCCTCGCCGCGGCCGGTGGCATCGTGCTCGGGCTCGCGCTGGGCCGCTCGCGCACCGTGTACGCGCTGTGCGATCCTGTGCTGCAGTTCGCCCGCGCCGTGCCCCCGCCCGCGCTGGTGCCCGTCTTCGTCGTGGTCTTCGACCTCGGCACGCCGATGCAGCTGGCCTCCATCGTCTTCGGCGCCATCTGGCCCGTACTGATCAACACGGCCGAGGGGGTCCGTGGCATCGACCCGCTGCGGCTGGAGGTCGCCGCCACCGTGCGGATGCGGCCGGCCGAGCGCATCGTGCTGCTGTATCTGCCCGCCGCGCTCCCGCGTATCTTCGCCGGGCTGCGGCTGAGCCTGTCGCTCTCGCTCATCCTGATGGTGTTCTCGGAGCTGCTGCCCGGCACCGCCGACGGCATAGGCTTCTCGCTCACCGACGCGCAGACCCGCTCCGATCTGCTCACGGTGTGGGCCGTGATGGTGCTGCTCGGCGCGCTCGGGCACCTGCTCAACACCGCACTGCTCGCCGTCGAGCGCCTGACTCTCGGCAGACACCGCGCCGCGCACCGCACCTGACCACCCGTACGTACGCGGGACACGCCCCCATCCAGCAGAGGCAGGACCCGCCCCCACACCCAGCAGAGGAGGTGGCCCCATGGCCGAGCCCACCGCCCACCCCCCGACCACGACGGTCCGCGAGGCGGTGCTGGCCCTGTGCCGCGCCACCGGGATGACGACCGTCTTCGGCAACCCCGGCTCCACCGAGTTGCGGATGTTCCGCGACTGGCCCGAGGACTTCCGCTACGTGCTCGGCTTGCAGGAGTCCACCGCCGTCGCCATGGCCGCGGGCCACGCCCTGGGCACCGGGCGGGCGGCGCTGGTCAGCCTGCACTCCGCCGGGGGAGTGGGCCACTCCCTGGGAGCGGTGTTCAACGCCTACCGGGACCGGGTGCCGGTGGTGATCATCGCGGGGCAGCAGTCGCGTGCGCTGCTCCCGCTGCGGCCCTTCCTCGGCGCCGACGAACCGGCCCGGTTCCCGCGCCCGTACGTGAAGTTCAGCAGGCAGCCGGAGCGGGCCGCCGATGTGCCGGCCGCGCTCGCCGAGGCCCACCGCGTCGCCATGAGCCACCCCCGGGGCCCGGTCTTCCTCTCCGTACCGGAGGACGACTGGGACCGCCCCGCCGAGCCGGTCGCCCCGCGCACCGTCCACGGCGGCTACACCGCCGACCCCGACGCGCTCACCGGTCTCGCCCGCGCACTCGACGCCTCGGCACGCCCCGCGCTGGTCGTCGGGCCGGGCGTGGACGACGAGCGCGCGGTACGGGAAGTGGCGGAGCTGGCCGAGCGGCTGCGGGCCGCGGTATGGATCAGCCCGCTCTCCGGACGCTCCGGCTTCGACGAACGCCACCCGCTCTTCCAGGGCTTTCTGCCGCCCGTCGCCGACCAGCTGGCGCAGCGGCTGGCCACCCATGACGTGGTGGTCGCGCTCGGCGCGCCACTCTTCACCTACCACGTGCACACCGAGGCCCCGCCGCTCGCCGACGGCACCGAGCTGTACCACCTCGACTGCGACCCCGCGCAGGCCGCGTGGCTCCCGGTGGGCACCAGCATCGTCACCACCCTCCGCCCCGCCCTGCGCACCCTCACCGATCTCGTCCGGCCCGCCGACCGGCCCGCGCCACCGCCGCGGCCCGCCCCCGGGCCGCTGCCGGCCACTTCGGCGGAGGAGATCTCCGCCGAGCTGGTGATGGACCTGCTGCGCCAGCGGCTGCCCCGGGACACCGTGCTGGTCGAGGAGACCCCCAGCCACCGCGACGCCCTCCACGCCCGCCTCCCCATCAGCGGCGAGGGCCGCTTCCTCACCACCGGCAGCGGCGCGCTGGGCTGGGGGCTGCCGCTCGCGGTCGGCCGCGCCCTCGCGGACGGCGAACGGGTGGTGTGCGTCGTCGGCGACGGCTCGGCGCTCTACTCGGTGCAGGCCCTGTGGACCGCGGCCCGGCACCGCGCCCCGGTGAGCTACGTCCTGCTGGACAACGGCGGCTACGGCGCGGTCAAGGCGCTGGGCCACCGCATCGGCATCGCCCCCGTGCCGGGCACCGACATCGGCGGCATCGACTTCGCCGCGCTCGCCGGGTCCTTCGGCTGCCCGGCCGAACGGGTGGAGCGCCCCGACCGCCTTCCCCAGGCCCTCGACCGGGCCCTCGCCCTCGGCCGCGACGACGGCCCGCTGCTGCTCCAGGTCCGGGTCCCCGCCGACGACTCCCCGGCGTACGAGCCCTGGGCCCGGTGAGGCGGACATGCTGCGGATCGACCGTCTCAGCCATCGCTACGGCGACGGCCCCGATGTGCTCCGGGACATCGAACTCACCGTCCCCGACGGGCAGTTGCTCACCCTCGTCGGCCCCTCCGGCTGTGGCAAGTCCACCCTGCTGCGCTGTGTCGCGGGCCTCCTCCGCCCCTCCGCAGGGCGGATCACCCTGGACGGGGAGGCGATGGACGGCGTCCCGGACCGGCTCGGAGTGGTCTTCCAGGACTACAGCCGCTCGCTCTTCCCCTGGCTCTCGGTGCGGGAGAACGTGGCCCTTCCGCTGCGGCGGCGCGGACTGCCCCGCGCGGAACGCCACGCGGCGGCGGTGGCCATGCTGGAGCAGGTGGGCCTGGCCGACGCCGCCCGCCGCCACCCCTGGCAGCTGTCGGGCGGCATGCAGCAGCGCGTCGCGCTCGCCCGCGCCCTGGCCGCCCGGCCCGCGCTGCTGCTGATGGACGAGCCGTTCGGCGCGCTGGACGCCCAGACCCGGGAGGATCTGGAGGATCTGCTGCTGCGGCTGCACCGGGCCGAGGGGATGACGATTCTGCTGGTCACCCATGACATCGACGAGAGCGTCTATGTGGCGGACCGGGTGGTGGTGCTGGCTCCGGGGCCGGGCCGGGTGCGGGCGGACCTGCCGGTGGCGCTGCCCGCCGAGCGCGACCAGATCGCCACCCGGGGGCTGCCGGAGTTCATCGCGCTGCGGACGGAGGTGGGGCGCGCGGTCCGCCAGGGAGCGGCCACGCCCCCACCTCCTCGGGGCTAACGCAACGTCAGCCAGTCCACGGCGGCCACCCGGTGGCCGCCGGTGGCGACGAGATAGACATCACGGGAGCCGGTCACCGTGCGGGGGAGACGCACCGAACGCTCCCGCCACTCGTCGGTGCCACCGGTCCCGCGCACCGGAAGCGTGGCCGCCACCGGTCCTTCGGGTGAGTCCAGGCGCAGTCGCAGGGAGCAGTCCCCGCAGCCGCCGGACGCCAGCCGTACCGTCAGCGTGTCCGCGCCCGCGCCGAACCGCACGCCCCGGAAGCCGATCGCGTCCCCCGTTCCGAGGACCGAGGTGGCCGCCTCGCCGCGCTCGACGCCCCGGACCACCTCGGCGCGCTCGGCCTGAAGGGTGGCGGCCGCGTCGGGGCCGTCGGCGTAGAGCCGGATCTCGTTCACCGCCCACGGGTTCTCGCCCGGCTTCGTCAGCTCGATCCGCAGATAGCGGGCGGTGCGCTGCTCGAAGACGGCGTCCTGGGTGAAGGAGCGGCCGCTGACCCGGGCCACCGGCGTCCCCCAGTGCTCACCGTCGCGGCTGACCGAGACGGTGAAGCCGTAGGGGTGTCCGGTGGCGTCAAGACCCGCGTCGATCGCCAGCCGGCCGAAGGTCTTGGCGGTGCCCAGATCGACGGTGAGCGACTGACCGGCGGCCTGGGGAGCGTCGCCCTTCCACTGGGTGGTCTGCACCCCGTCCACGGCGGCCGAGGCATCTGCGCCACCCGAGGCGGTCGCCTTCCAGCCGTCGTTGCGGACCCGGGACTCACAGCCCGCCAGCCGGCAGCCGGACGACCAGATGGGCTCGCCGTACTCGTACGCGCCCTGGTCCGGCCCGTCGCCCCGGACCTCGCCGGTCACCCCGTCGACCTTCTCTCCCGCGTCGATGGCGGGGGAGTCCGCGCGCGGCCAGAGTTCGCCGTTGCGCGCGTCGGTGTAGCGCGGATCGGTGGGCGGCAGCAGGTTGTTCCGTACGACGGGGGCGGGGTCGCCGGGGCCGGAGATCTCCATAGGCGTGCGCGCCACGTCGTTGCTCACATACGTCCCGGTGGCGTCGGTGGCGCCGCTCAGCCGGACGGCGGCGGTGGAAATGCCCGTGCCGTACGAGGAGTTGTGGTCGCGGTTGCCGAGGCTGACACCGCTGTGGCCGTTGAAGAAGGTGCCGCGGGTGCCGGTGTTGTACGCCACGTTGTGGTGCAGCAGGAAGTTGCTGGAGGAGTTGTCGATGTAGTAGCCCACCTGGCCGTCCGCGTCATGCACGGTGTTGTGGTCCACGCTGGTGCCCGTGGCGTCCAGGTTGCAGCACACATAGAACGGGCTGCCGTCGCGCGAGGTGCGCATCGCCTCGGAGAGGTCGTTGTAGGCGATCCGGTTGTCGTGGAAGGGCACACCGTTCAGCTGCCAGGCGGTGTCGATGCTCGCCCGGCCGGTGCGCCGGATGGTGTTGTGGGTGACGGTCTGGCCGCTGCCGTTGACCTCGATACCGGGGGTGTAGCTGCCCATCCAGCCCACGTCGTGGATGTAGTTGCCGGTGACGGTGTTGCCGCTGCCGCGCAGCAGCACACCCGTGCCCGCCGAGTAGCCGATGTCGCTGTCGCGCAGGGTGTTGCCCCGGCCGAGGATCTGGACACCGGAGTTCAGCACCCGCGAGGCGACGATGTGGCCCTCGCCCGGCGGGATGGCCAGTTCGTCGTCGCGTGGCATGGGGAGCGTGGAGAACTCCGAGATGTAGCGGGCCTGGATCCCCTCGACCAGCACACCGGTGCTGTCGGCGCCGGTACGCAGCGAGGTGCCCCACAGATCGAGGCCGCGGACGGTGACATGGGAGCTGCGCGAGAGGTCCACGCCCCAGCTCTCGTACTTCGCGGTCACGGTGTGGCCCGCGACACCGCCCTTGGGCGGGACCAGATAGAGGCGGCGCGCGTCCTTGTCGTAGTACCACTCACCGGGCTGGTCCAGCGTGGTCTTGGCGCCGACCAGGTAGTAGTTGCGGTAGTTCTGGTCGCCCATGCACAGCGGGGTGCAGCGGTAGTTGCCGCCCTTGAAGTCGAGGGCGCCGCCCGACGTGGCGGTCACGGTGCCGGTCTGCTGGCTCCACGGGTTGGAACCGGCCCACAGATGGACGGTGGCGCCGGTGAAGTCGCCGTCCGGCAGATCCGGGTCGTCGATGTGCTGATCGGTGGAGGAGCGCTCGGCCACCGCCCAGGACGGATTGAGCGGATCGGGGCCGGAGTTGGGCCAGCGGCCCTCCATGGCGCGCTCGCCGTCCAGGAACAGCGCGTTCTCGCTGCGGTCGAGCGGGAGGTCCACATCGGCGGCCACCAGACCGCCGCCCGCGTCCTTCCAGCCGGTGACGGTTCTCGTGCCGTCCACCGTGACCGTGCCGTCGCCGTACGCGGCGAGCGTGATCGGCGCGTCCTCGGTGCCCGAGGGCGGGGCGACCCGCTCCTGGTAGCGGCCACGGTGGATCAGACAGGTGTCCCCGGGCCGCACCTGTTCGGTGCAGCGGCCGATGGTGCGGAACGGATGGAGCGAGCTGCCGCTGTCGCGGTCGGCGCCCCAGGTGGCGACGTGATACATACGCCCCTGGGGCCGTCCTTCGGCCGATGCGGCGCCCGGCAGCGCGGTCAGGACCGCCGCTGCCGCGGCGACCACGGATATGCGCCTGAGCGCGGGTCTCATCTACAGCCTCCCCGGTTGCGATTCGACCGCAACGTAGGAGAAACATCGGATGGGGTCAACGGCTGGAGAGGAAATGGCTGGAGGTGTGTCGAAGTAACTAGACCATGTTTCCGGCATAGTTACCGCTATCGCCATAAAGGGGCCCGATCACAGATCCGATGTCTCTTGGGTCTCGCTTCAATCAGTTGCTTTATTTAATTCATGCGTTTTAGAGTGGCCGCCACAGCTCACAGGAACCACGGAGACGGGAGGCCACGGTGGCCGACGCACGCACCGTCCGCTCCGCCGGGACCCGCGAGGCCATCATGGCCGCGGCGGAGCGGCTCTACGCCGAGCACGGCCTGGTCGCGGTGTCGAACCGGCAGATCAGCGAGGCGGCCGGGCAGGGCAATGTGGCCGCGGTCGGCTATCACTTCGGCACCAGGGCGGATCTGGTGCGCGCCATCATGCGCAAGCACTCCGAGGCGATCGAGGAGATCCGGCAGCGGATGGTGGAGGAGACCCGCGGCAGCGAGGAGGTCCGGGACTGGGTCGCCTGCCTGGTGCGCCCCGCCACCGAGCACCTGGCCACCCTGGGCGCCCCCTCCTGGTACGCCCGGTTCGCCGTCCAGGTGATGACCGACCCCGTGCTGCGGGCGATCGTCACCGACGAGGCCCTCACCCGGGAGCCGCTGCGGGAGACCCTCTACGGCCTGGGCGGCTGCCTGGACGCGCTGCCCGCCGAGGTGCGGGCCGAACGCGGCGACATGGCCCGCCAGTTGATCACCCACACCTGTGCCGAACGGGAGCGCGCCCTCGCCGAGGGGACCAGTACGCGCCAGCCGTCCTGGGACGACACGGCAGGCGCGCTCACCGACGCCATCACCGGCCTGCTCCTCGCCCCCGTCACACCGCCGTCCGGGAGGCCTCGAGCGTCTGCCCGGCCGCCGCGATCCAGCTGAGCGAGTCCACGTGACCATGCCGTCGAGCGTGGTGGTGGCCGGTGCCTCCACCGCGGGGGCCCACTCCCGACCGACCATCGGAGGAAGACCATGACCACCTCGCCCGTGGCCGACGACGCGTCGGCCGAGATCCCCGCCTTCCCCCAGCCGCGCGCCGCGGTCTGCCCCTTCGACCCGTCCCCGGAGCTGCGCGGGCTGGCGAGCCGGGGCCCGCTGACCCGGGTCCGGTCCTGGAACGACAGCACCCCCTGGGTGGTGACCGGCCACGCCGAGCAGAAGACCCTGCTCTCCGACCCCCGGCTCAGCGCCGACTTCTCCCACCCCGGCTTCCCCAGCCCCGTCCCGCACACGGGCGGCGAACGGCCCTCCACCGACCTGAGCTTCGTCGGCATGGACGATCCGGAGCACGCCCGGCTGCGCCGCATGGTCAGCGGCGCCTTCACGATCAAGCGGGTCGAGGCGATGCGCCCGGTCGTGCGGGAGATGGTGGACGACTTCATCACCCGCATGCTGGCCGGGCCCAAACCGGCCGACCTCGTCCAGGCGCTCGCGCTGCCGCTTCCGTCGCTGGTCATCTCCGAGCTGCTGGGCGTCCCGTACGAGGACCACGAGTTCTTCCAGACCAACAGCAAGGTCCTCGTCTCCGCCGTGGCCACGCCCGAGGAGCGGGCCGCCGCACACACCAATCTGTACGGGTATCTGGACCAGTTGGTGGGGGAGAAGCTCGCCCGGCCCGGTGACGATCTGCTCTCCGGGCTCGGCCGGCAGATCACCGCCGGTGAGCTGACCCGCCGTGAGGCCGCCGCGATGGGTGTGCTGCTGCTCCTCGGCGGCCACGAGACCACGGCCAACATGATCACCATGGGGACGCTGCTGCTGCTCCAGCACCCCGAACAGCTCGCCCGTGTCCGCGAGGCCGACGACCCCAAGGTGGTCGTCTCCGCGGTGGAGGAACTCCTGCGCTACCTCAGCGTCGTCCACCTCGGACGCCGCCGGACGGCGCTGGAGGACATCGAGATCGCCGGCCGGACCATCCGGGCCGGTGAGGGGGTGATCCTCCTCGGCGAACTGGCCAACCGGGACCCGGCCGTCTTCCCGGACCCGGACCGGCTGGACATCGGCCGGGACGCCCGCCACCACCAGGCGTTCGGCGCGGGCACCCATCACTGCCTCGGCCAGCCGCTGGCCCGGATGGAACTCCAGGTGGTCTACCCCGCCCTGTTCCGCCGCGTCCCCACCCTGCGGATGGCGGCGGACCTGGCGGACATCCCGTTCAAGTACGACGCGGTGATCTACGGAGTGTACGAACTCCCCGTCACCTGGTAGCCGTTCCGGCTTCGGGCCCGCGCAGCGGCGGAACGGCCGGGACCTCCGGCGCGGCGCCGATGTCCTCGGGCGTCAGCATGAACTCCGCGGGGTAGGCGTCGCGCCGGGTGCGCCGTGCGGGCTCGCTGGTGCGCCACATGTACAGGCACCGTGCGCACTGGAGCACCTCCCAGGCGCCGGGGACGGGGGAGCCGGTGATGTGCTCGATCGTCTCGTGGGCACAGCGTGGGCACAGCGCGGCCGGGCGCGGGGGAGCGGTGTTGTCGGACATCCGAGGTCCTTCCGTGAGGTGGGGTGGGGCGGGGTGGTGTGGTGTGGTCAGCGGGCGGCGGCGAGCCTCTGCAGCCGGGCCAGCCACTCGGCGGTCTCGGGCAGATCGCGCACCTGGGTGCCGTAGTTGCCGCGGTGGTCGGGGGCGACGGGGGTGGTGGCGTCGATGATGAGCTTGTCGGTGATACCGGGCGTGATGGCCTGCGGGGCCAGCTCCAGCACCGGCAGATTGGGGATCCGCACCAGATCGCCCGCCGGGTTCATCTTCGTGGACAGCGCCCACATCACCTGGGGGAGGTCGAACGGGTCGACGTCCTCGTCCACCACGATCACGGTGGCGGCGTAGCCGAGGCCGTGCGGAGTGGTGAGCACCCGCATGCCGACGGCCTTGGCGAAGCCGCCGTAGCGCTTCTTGGTGGACACGATGACCACCAGCCCGTGGGTGTACATCGCGTTGACCGCCTGGACCTCGGGGAAGTCGCGGCGCAGCTGCTTGTACAGCGGCACACAGGTGCTGGCGGCGATCAGATAGTCCACCTCGGTCCACGGCATGCCGAGGTAGAGGTGCTCGAAGATGGGGCTGGTGCGGTAGGAGATCCGGTCGATGCGGATGACGGGCATGTTCCGGCCGCCGGAGTAGTGGCCGGTGAACTCGCCGAACGGCCCCTCGATCTCCCGCTTGCGGCCCTCGATGACGCCCTCGATGACCACCTCGCTGCCCCACGGCACGGGCAGCCCGGTGAGCGGTGCCCTGGAGATCGGGGCGGGGGCGCCGCGCAGGGCGCCGGCCAGCTCGTACTCGTTCTGCTCGTACTCCATGGGGGTGGAGGCCACGATGGAGATCACCGGCTCGTTGCCGAGCGTGATGGCCACGGGCAGGTCCTCGCCCCGCTCCTCGGCGGTGTGCAGGTGCTGGGCGATGTCATGCATCGGCACCGGCTGGATGGCGAGCGTGCGCCTGCCCTTGACCTCGATGCGGTAGACGCCGACGTTCTGCTTGCCGCTGTGCTCGGGGTCGGCGGGGTCCTTGGAGATCACGGCCGCCTTGTCGAGGTAGAAGCCGCCGTCGCCGTCGTTGAGCCGGATCAGCGGAAGCACCCGGAAGATGTCGGCGTCCTCGCCCTCCAGGGTGTTCTCGGCCCACACCGGGTTCTCGCGCCACTCGGGGGCCACCGGGAAGGTGTCCCAGCGGCGGATGAACTCCTCCACCTGCTCCTTGGTGCCGGTCTCCTTGGGCAGGCCGAGCGCGAGCGCGTGATTGGCCCAGGAGCCGTGCACATTGAGCGCGATCCGCGCGTCGGTGAAGCCCTTGACGTGGTCGAAGTACAGGGCGGGGGCGTGGCCGCCCAGGCGCGGGGCGGCGTTCGCGGCGGCGGCGATGTCCGGCTCGGGCATCACCTCGTCGTCGATGTGCAGCAGCTGACCCTCCTTCCGGAGGGTGTCGAGGAAGCCGCGGAAGTCGTCGTAGGCCATGGGAACTCCAAGTGGGGGAGAGGTGGGGGGAATCAGGCGGCGGTGGGCTTCGGGCCGCGGGCGGCGCGCATGCCCTCCCACCGCTTGGCGGCGGGCGCGGGCAGGTCGAACTGGTCGAGGAGGCGGGCCGTGATGTGGTCGACGATGTCGTCCACCGACCGGGGGTGGTTGTAAAAGGCGGGCATGGGCGGGACCATCCGCACGCCCATCCGGGAGAGCGCCAGCATGTTCTCGAGGTGGATCTCGCTGAGCGGGGTCTCCCTCGGTACGAGGACGAGCCGGCGCCGCTCCTTGAGGACCACGTCCGCGGCGCGGCCCACCAGACCGTCGGCGTATCCGGCGCGGATCCCGGCGAGGGTCTTCATCGAGCACGGCGCGATGATCATGCCGTCGGTGCGGAAGGAGCCGGAGGAGATGGTGGCGCCCTGGTCCTCGGGGGAGTGGGTCACATCGGCGAGCCCGGCCACCTCACGGGCGGACCGGCCGGTCTCCAGCTCGATCGTGGTGCGCGCCCAGCGGCTGAGCACCAGATGGGTCTCCACCTCGGGCAGCTCGGCCAGCGTCTCCAGCAGCCGGACGCCGAACACGGCACCCGTTGCTCCTGTCATGCCCACGATCAATCGCACGGCGGCGCGCTCCCTCGGCTCTCTCGGTGGAATGCTCTCGGTGGAAGGGGAAACGGTGACCACGGGGACTCTTTCGGTCACCCGTTCACCGCACCGCACTCCACGCTAGATGCGGACCAGGGCACACCAGCCGTACACTGAAGACGCGCTATGGACAGAAACGGACACCATGATGTCACCGAGGTTCCGTTCCGGCCCTCCGTGGGAGCCCCGCCGGGAGCGGCCGTCCTGGACTTCCCCGGACTCGCCGCCCGCGCCCGGAGCCATGGCCTCGATGTCCACGCCCCGATGCGGCTCGCCTTCCACCAGCTGATCACCGTGTGTTCCGGGACGCTCCGCTGCTCGGTGGACTTCACCGAGCACGAGCTGACCGAAGGCGGCTGGATGTGGGTGCGCCCCGGGCAGATCCACCAGTTCCGGTCCGCCCTCGGCGCGGCGGACGGCACCGCCGTGCTCTTCCCGCCCGGCTATCTCGGCGCCGCCACCGCCGCGGTCGCCCGGCTGGACCGGCCCGCCTCGCGGTCCCCGCTGGTGGTGCCCGAGGGTGCCGACGCCGAGGCCGTCCGTGGCGTCCTGAACCTGCTGGAGAGCGAGTACCGGACGGTGGCCGGGCCGCTGGAGGCGCATGTCGAGGTGGTGCGCCACCTCGTCGCCGTCCTCGTGCTGCGGCTGGCCCATCTGCCCGGCACCCAGAGCGGGGACACGGCGGGCAGCGAGGCGTTCCGCCGCTTCCAGCAGGCCGTGGAGCGCGACTACACCCGCACCCACCGGGTCGAGGCTTACGCGGACCAGCTGGGCTACAGCGTCCGCACGCTGACCCGGGCCACCCGCGCCACCGTGGGATGCGGTGCCAAGCGGTTCATCGACGACCGGGTGCTGCTCGAGGCCAAGCGGCTGCTGGTGCACACCGATCTGTCCGCCACGGCCATCGGTGAGCGGCTGGGCTTCCCGGACGCCACCGTCTTCACCAAGTTCTTCCGGCGGCGCTCGGGCGAGACCCCGGCCGGGTTTCGCGTCCGCGCCTCGGGCGCGCGGCACTGACGGCCCGCGCGTCACATGCGATGGCGACGGCCCGAGCGTCACGCGTGACGCCGACGGCCCGAGCGTCGCATGCGGCGGGGAAACGCACCGCGCGCCCGCCCGGCGGGGAGCCGGACGGGCGCGCGACGAGGGACCGGTGGCGGAGGCTCAGTCCGCCGAGAGCGCGGGGTCGCTCATCCCCGCACGGCCGGTCTCCACGTGCCCGGCCAGCCGGCGCAGATAGCCGCTGTCGTGGTCGGAGACCACCGACAGGTCGTACCACTGGTGGCTGCGTCCGGTCCGCGCGATGTGCACGACACGCGCGCCCGGCCGGAGCCGGTAGTTCACCGGCTTCTCCTTGTGGTAGCCGTCCCGGACGGTGAGCCGCACCGTCGCGTCGCCCCGGTTGACGAGGGTCAGCCTGACGTCCCCGGTCGCCCGGTCGTGACGGGCGCTCACCTCGGGACCCGCGCCGGTGGCGTGGCCGGTGAAGTGGCGCAGGAAACCGGCCGGACCGTGCACCTGGAGGTCATAGGCGCCGTTGTCCGCCGAGGAGCGCTGCCAGCTGCCGGACAGCCGCTTGCCCGCCTCGACGGTGTAGCCCCACGGCCCGCCCTCATGGCTCGCGGACGTCACGTGGAAGTGCGCGGCGGTGCCCTTGCCGTGGTGGACGAAGTCGACCCGCAGACCGCCGTCGGCGCCGGTCGTGGCATCGGCCGACAGGTCGTACGGCAGCGGCCTGGCAGGGCGCAGCCCGGACTCCTGCCGGGGCAGCGAGGGGTGTGCCGGGAGCGCCGGCACGTAGTCCGGGTGACGCTCGTTGTCCTTGGGCCGGTAGCCGCTGGTGTCCGGCAGGGCCGGGACCTTCACATCGGTCCGGGAGAAGTCGAAGGCCTCGGTCAGGTCGCCGCACACCGCCCGCCGCCACGGCGAGATGTTCGGCTCCTCGACGCCGAAGCGCCGCTCCATGAGCCGGATGACCGAGGTGTGGTCCAGCGTCTGCGAGCACACCCAGCCGCCCTTGCTCCACGGCGACACCACCAGCATCGGCACCCGCTGCCCCAGCCCGTACGGGCCCGCGGGCTGCGAGGAGGACCCGGCGTACAGCTCCCCGGTGGTGTCCACGGTCGAGGCGCCCCGCTCGGCGGCGGGCGCGTACGGCGGCACCACGTGGTCGAAGAAGCCGTCGTTCTCGTCGTAGGTGATGAGCAGCGCGGTCCTGCTCCACACCTCGGGGTTGGAGGTGAGCGCGTCGAGCACCTGGGCGACGTACCAGGCGCCGTAGTTGGCGGGCCAGTTGGGGTGCTCGGTGAAGGCCTCGGGCGCCGCGATCCAGGAGACCTGCGGCAGTTTCCCGGCCTTCACATCGGCCCGCAGGACGTCGAAGAAGCCGTCGCCGTTTTTGGCGTCGGTACCGGTGCGGGCCTTGTCGTACAGCGGGTCGCCGGGCCCCGCCTCGCGGTACTGGTTGAAGTACAGCAGCGAGTTGTCGCCGTAGTTGCCGCGGTAGGCGTCCTCGATCCAGCCCCAGCCGCCCTTGGCGTCGAGCCCGTCGCCGATGTCCTGGTAGATCTTCCAGGAGATCCCGGCCTTCTCCAGGCGCTCGGGGTAGGTGGTCCAGCCGTAGCCGGCCTCCGCGTTGTCCAGCACCGGGCCGCCGCCCTTGCCGTCGTTCCCGGTGTAACCGGACCACAGGTAGTAGCGGTTGGGGTCCGTGGAGCCGATGAACGAGCAGTGGTAGGCGTCGCAGATGGTGAAGGCGTCGGCCAGCGCGTAGTGGAACGGAATGTCCTCGCGGGTCAGATACGCCATGGTGGTGGCCGACTTCGAGGGCACCCACTTGTCGTACTTGCCGTCGTTGAACGCCACATGGCCGTCGCCCCAGCCGTGCGGCAGGTCCTGGAGGAACTGCAGCCCGAGGTCGTTCACCTCGGGGCGGAACGGCAGGACCTCCTTGGAGCCGTCGGACTGGTGCCACACCG
The DNA here is from genome assembly GCF_014712245.1 of Streptomyces sp. 5-10. Lineage (NCBI taxonomy): Bacteria > Bacillati > Actinomycetota > Actinomycetes > Kitasatosporales > Streptomycetaceae > Streptomyces > Streptomyces sp. 5-10. The sequence goes on along the minus strand of NZ_JACVYG010000001.1, from coordinate 280,135 downwards.
GCTTGCCGTTCGGCAGCCGGACCGGCCGCGGATCGCCGAATCCCCGTACCCCGCGCAGGGTGCCGAAGTAGTGGTCGAAGGAGCGGTTCTCCTGCATCAGCACGACGATGTGCTCGATGTCCCGCAGGCTTCCGGTCCGGCGGTTCGCCGGAATCTCCGCGGCGCGGGCGATGCTGGCGGAGAGGAGGGACATGGCCGTGCCGGTGCCGGCAAGTTGCATGAATCTTCGACGGTCTATGGAGGTCATGACGCTCCGGTCTCCTGTGGCGTTCGAAGGGAAGCGGGGGGAACCGGTGCAGTCTCTTCCGCCGAGACGGTACGGACAACGGCACACGGGCGAAACGGCGGGAAAGCCTCCGTAAATCTTGGTCGTGGACCGAATCCTTGTCGCGGGCCTCCCGCATGCCCATACGGGCCACGCACCGGACCGATGTGACGTACGACGCACCGGATGGACCGGCATCCATGGGGACGAACTCCGTTTCGCCCTGCCGAGGAGGGGCACGCGCACAGTGTGCTTCGGACCGGAGGCACGCCATGGGAGCAGCCCGGCTGCGCAAGGCGTGTTCAGGTTCGCCCGAGTTGTCCGGATTGCCAGAGCCCGTGGTGACACCGACGACAGCCCAAGGGAGACCGGCTCATGACGTCCGCACGAGCACACCCCCGCACACATCCCAAGCACGCACACGACGACGCCCCCGACACCTCCGCCGACTTCCGCCGGATCGCCGACCTGCCGGACGGTCAGGAGAAGGAGAACCTGCGGCAGGATGTCGTCCGGGCCTGGATGCCGATGGCCGAGCGCATCGCCTCACAGTTCCGCAACCGCGGTGAAAGCCCCGAGGACCTGCGGCAGGTGGCCATGGTCGGCCTGGTCAAGGCGGTCAAGCGCTATGAGCCGGACCGGGGTTCGGCCTTCGAGAGCTACGCCGTCCCGACCGTGGTCGGGGAGGTCAAGCGGCACTTCCGCGACCACATGTGGGGCCTGCACGTCCCGCGCCGGGTCCAGGAACTGCGCAACCGGGTCCGCACCGCCATCCAGGAGCTGACCCGCTCACCGGACGATCGCTCGCCCAGCGTCAAGGACATCGCCCGGCACACCGGCATGACCGAGGAGGACGTCCTCGTCGGCATGGAGGCGCTCGACAGCTTCCGCACGCTGTCGCTGGACGCCGCACTGCGCGGCGCGGACGACGGCTACACGCTGGTGGACACCCTCGGCTCCACCGAGTCCTCCTACGAGCGGGTGGTCCAGCGCGAATCCCTCAAGCCGTGCCTGCGCAGGCTTCCCGCGCGCGAGCGGGAGATCCTCTACCTGCGGTTCTTCTGCGACGAGACCCAGAGCCGGATCGCCGATCGGCTCGGCATCTCCCAGATGCATGTCTCCCGGCTCATCAACCGCACCTGCGCCCGCCTGGGCCAGGAGGTCGGCGCCCGTGCCGCGTGACGCCCACGGTCCGCGTCATGTCCACCCCGGCGGCGGCCACGGCCGCGCGGCCGGACGCCGTGGGCAGGCCGGACGCCGTGGGTGGCGCCGATGCCGTGGCCGGGGCGTACGCCGTGGGCGGGGCGCGCCCCCTCAGCCGCCCGGCCCCGCCCCCCGCTCCCGCCGGTCGAGCGGCGCGACGGTCCGCTCCAGCAGGGCCGCGGCCTCGTCCGGGTCCCCGCCCCGGCCACGCTCACTCATGGCGACGCACGCCTATCGTTGAGATATGCACGACACGGCGGTGACGCTGTTCCTCTGCGGCGATGTGATGCTCGCCCGCGGTGTCGACCAGATCCTGCCGCATCCCGGCGATCCGGAGCTCCACGAGCCCTACATCCGCGACTCCCGGGCCTATGTGGAGCTGGCCGAGGAGGCGAACGGCCCGATCCCGCGGCCGGTGGACTTCTCCTGGCCCTGGGGCGACGCCCTGGCGGTGCTGGACGAGGAGGCGCCCGAGGTGCGGGTGCTCAACCTGGAGACGAGCGTCACCCGCAGTGATGAGTTCGCCCCGGGGAAGGACGTTCACTACCGGATGAGCCCGGACAACCTCCCCTGCCTGACCGCGGTCCGGCCCGATGTCTGCGTCCTGGCCAACAACCATGTGCTCGACGGCGGCCGGCGCGGGCTCGACGAAACGCTCGACTCCCTGGCCGCCGCCGGGCTCCGGGTGGCCGGAGCGGGCCGTGACGCGGCCGCCGCGCGGCGCCCCGCCGTCGTCCCCGCCGGGGACCACCGCCGGGTGCTGGTCTTCTCGTTCGGCGCGGCCTCCAGCGGCATTCCGGGCCGGTGGGCCGCGACCGAGAACCGGTCCGGGGTCGACTTCCTGCCCGAGCTCTCGGACGCCCGCGCGGCCGGAATCACCGAGCGCGTACGGCAGCTCAAGCGCCCCGGGGACATCGCCGTCGCCTCGGTCCACTGGGGCGGCAACTGGGGGTACGGCGTCTCACCTGACCAGATCCACTTCGCCCACGCCCTGATCGACGGCGGTGTGGACCTCGTCCACGGCCACTCCTCCCACCACCCCCGCCCCCTCGAGGTGTACCGCGGCAAGCTGGTCCTCTACGGCTGCGGCGACATGGTCGACGACTACGAGGGCATCGGCGGCTACGAGCGGTACCGCGACGATCTGCGGCTGCTCTACTTCCCCGAGCTGGACCCGGACACCGGCCGTCTGGTGAGCCTGCGCATGGTGCCCCTGCGGTCACGGCGGATGCGGCTGGAGCGCACCGGCCACGACGACGCCGCATGGCTGGGCGGAACCCTCGACCGGGTCGGGGCCTTCCTCGGCTCGCACATCGACGTCCGGCCCGACGACGTCCTCAGCCTGCGCGGACCCTGACCCCGCCGGTCAGACGATCTTCGAGCGCACCAGCCCGCCCAGCACCAGCGCCCCGGGGATCAGCGGCAGCCACACCGTGATGAAGCGGTACGCCAGTACCGTGGACGTGGCCGACTCGACCGGCGCACCCGCCGCCACCAGCGCGATGACCAGCGCCGCGTCGACCGAGCCGATACCACCGGGGGCGGGGACGACGGCGGCCACCGCCGTGGCGGCCAGATACGCGAGCATCACATGCGCCGGCCGCACCTCGAGCTCCAGCGCCAGCGCGACCGCCACCAGCCCCGTCGCCTGGAGCAGCGGAAACGCCAGCGAACCACCCCACAGCGCCAGCGCCCTGGACGGCCGCATGTGCAGCGAACGGGCGTCGGCCAGCGCGGTGCGCAGGAACGTCACCACGAGCCGGCGCACCGGACGGACCAGCGCCACCCCGGCCACCAGCACCCCGGCCGCCGCCACCACCCCGGCCACCACCGTCCCGCTCACCGACTCCGGGAGCAGCGGGCCCAGCCGCAGCGCCTCGGGAAACGCCACGAGCAGCACCAGCAGCAACCCCACCCGGGCCGTGGCCTCCGCCAGGAAGTACAGGGCCAGCGCCGCCGAGGAGCGGGCGGGCGGCAGCCCGCAGCCCGTCATGAACCGGATGTTGACCGCACTGGCGCCGATCCCCGACGGCAGCAGATGGTTGGCCGCCCCCGCGGCGAACTGGGTGGCGAACAGCCGCCTCGCCGGCAGCCGCTCCAGCACCGTGCCCTGCCGGGCGAACGACACCGCCACCCAGCCGAGCCCGGTGGTCGCCACCGCCGTCAGCAGCCAGTACGGATTGGCGGTGAACATCTGACGGGCGCCGGAGCCGATCAGCGACCGGTGCTGGACCACCCAGACCCCGACGACGAGCAGCGGCAGCAGACACAGGATCTGGCGCAGCGGCAGCCGCCGGTACAGGGGCCGGCGCTGCGCCCGTTCCGCGGGCCGGTCCAGGGGCTGCTCCACGGGGCGCGACATCGCTTCAGGCATCGGTCCGGACACTCCTGTCGTCATGGGATACGTGCCGGATATGGCTCTTGGCCCAGCATCGTCGCGGAACGCGCACCGCGCAGCGGGAGCGCGATCAGCAGGCCGAGGCAGATCCACACATAGGTGTTGCTGCCGAGGAAGCCGTCCACCCCGGTGGAGTCGAACCGCCACAGCCACACCACACTGCTGCACAGCAGCACGTACACCAGCGCACCGACCCGGAGCAGCAGCCTGCGCCGGGCCGGTGGCGCGTCCGGCCGCAGCCCGCTGTCGGCCAGCACCGCCAGGGCCGGAATCAGCCACACCAGATGGTGCACCCAGGTGATCGGGCTGATCAGACAGGCGGCCACCCCGGTCAGCGCGAACCCGGCCCGCTCGTCCCCGACGGCCACCGCGCGGCGCACCCGGTGCGCCCAGACGGCCAGCACCGCGAGCACTCCGAGCGCCCACACCACCCCGCTCGGCGGCACCGGATCGACCAGCCGGGCCAGCACCCCTTCCCACGACTGGTTGGAGACGTAGGAGAGCACCCCGATCCGGTCGGTGTCCCACAGCGCCTCGGTCCAGTAGACCCGCGAGGCTCCCGGCGCCACCGCCAGGGCCAGCAGGGTGGCGGCCGCGGCGGTGCCCGTGGCGGTCGCGGCGGCGCGCCACCGCCGGGTGATGAGCAGATAGCCGATGAAGATCGCCGGGGTGAGTTTGATGGCGGCGGCGAGCCCGATACCGCAGCCGGCGAACCGGCCGCGCCCGGTGGACAGCAGCCAGGCGTCGAAGAACACCAGCACCAGCAGCAGCAGATTGACCTGACCGAAGCTGAAGGTGTCCCGCACCGGCTCCAGCAGGACGAACAGACAGGCCGCCACCACGAAGGCGAACCACTTGTTCCAGCCGTGCCGCTGGACGATCGGCCCGATCAGCCAGGTGAGCAGGGTGGCCGAGGCGGCCACGTTGAGCACCAGGCTCAGGGTGATCGCGGCCGGCCAGGTGAACAGGGCCATCGGCAGCATGCACAGCGCTGCGAAGGGCGGATAGGTGAAGCCGTAGTCCGCCCCGTCCGCGCCGGGGATGGTGAAGTCGTAGATGCGGCCGTCCCGCAGCCAGTGGCCCACGGCGTCGTAGTAGACGTTGAGGTCGAACCAGTGCCGGTGCAGCGGGACGAAGGCCAGGAACAGCGCCACCGCCGCCGTGAGGGCGAGCGCCAGGACCAGCCGTCCGCGTGAGGTGGTGGGCCCCGTCATGCCGAACGCTCCGATCGGTGGCCGCCGGAGACGGCGGGCAGCGCGTTGCCGGTGGCGAACCCCGGCGCGTGCCGTACGCACCACAGCGCGCACACCGCCAGCGCACCCCCGCACACGGCGTACGTCAGCTGCCGCGAATCCGGCGCGAACCCATTGGGCAGCACGGCCAGTGCGAGCACCCCGCTCCCGGCCACCACCGCCTTGCGCACCGTTCCGCCCGGACCGGCCGCCGCGATCACGAACAGCCCCCACAGCACGTACCAGGGCCGGATCGCCGGGCCCAGCACGGCCACCGCGATCAGGCTCAGCCCCAGCGCGTACACCGGCCGGGGGCGGGGCGGGCGCAGCCAGGCGACCCCGATGGCCACGGCGGTGGCCAGCAGCCCCAGACCGTGCCAGGCGGGTGCGGCCAGCGGCGCCAGACCGCTCCCGACGGCCTCCAGCAGGGCGCCGGTGGCGCGGCCGAGCGTGCTGGTCAGCGCCCAGTTGTCCGGTGAGGCCGGGGTGGTGAGCGCGGAGATCCAGCCGTATCCGGTGCCGGTGACGGCCGTCGCCACCCCGGTGGTGGCCAGGGACAGCGCGGCGGTGGCCGCCACGGCGCCGACGCGGCGCCTGCGGCCCTCCACCCGGCGCGCCCACAGGGTGGCGACCGCCAGCAGCCCCAGCGCCGCCGGGGCCTTGACCAGGGCGGCGAGCGTGACCAGCACCGCGCCACAGGCCGGCCATCGGCCCGTCGCGGCCACCAGCCCGGCCCCGAGCAGCCCGAGCATCACGGCATCATTGTGCGCCCCGCCCACCAGATGCAGCAGCAGGAGCGGGTTGAGGCCGCCCAGCCACAGGGCGGCGCTCGGGTCGGTGCCACAGCGGCGGGCCAGAACGGGCAGCGCGAGCACCATCAGCGCCACCCCGAGCAGTGCGATCAGCCGCAGCCCGATCACCCCGAGCGACGGCTCGGCGCGCGAGGCGTGGGCGACGGCCGATTCGAAGGCCAGCGAGACCGGGCCGTACGGCGTCGGGGTGTGCTGCCACACCGGCGCCACCTGGTCGGCCAGCGGCCCGCCGAGGCGGATGGGGCCATGGGTGTAGACGTCGATGCGGGCGTGCACCATCGCGCCCTGGGCGAGATAGCTGTACACATCCCGGCTGAACAGCGGCGGCCCGGGCAGCAGGGGAGCCGCCCAGGTGGCGAGCGTGATCAGCAGCGAGCGGGGGCCGGGCGGCCGCGGCCCGCGCACCTCGCGACCCAGCAGCCACCACGCCGCGATCAGCAGCACCAGCCCGAAGTAGGTGCTGATCAGCCCGAGCGCCTCTCTCCCGGAGTCAGGGGTGAGGGCGTCCCCCACCGGTAGCGCTCCGGCCGTCGCCCCACCCGCCGCCAGGGCCACCGACCCGGCGAGCCCGAGGAGCCGGCAGTGACCAGGAGCGACGGCGACACGTTGCGGGAGAAGACGACGGACCAGCACCCAGCCAGCCTCGGGAGAGCGCATGGCCGGAAATTGACGTCGCGGTCACCGGAGACTGGCCGAGAGGTGTCGGCCGGGCCACACCGCCTGGGGAGCGGGCAGGATCGATGCCCACGGTGCCCGGTCGACCACGAGTTGACGCAGTTTGCGCAGCTCGCACGGGCTGTTCCAGCCGAGCACCCCCACCACCCGGCCCCGGTGTCCATAGGCGACGACGAAGTGGCCGCCCTCGAGCTCGCCGTGGAGCACGGCGAGCTCGGCGTCGGCGGGAAAGATGCCGTACGCCTGGATATGGGCGTCGTACTGATCGGTCCAGAAGTACGGCACGGGGGCGAACGGCTGGTTCTCGCCGAGCACATTGTGGGCGACGGCCCGCGCCTGTTCCGTGGCGTTCAGCCGGTGTTCCAGCCGCATCCGGCAGCCGAAGTGGTTGTTGTGCCACGAGGCGACATCACCGGCCGCGTAGACGCCGGGCGCCGCGCGGCAGGTGGGATCGCATTCGACGCCGTTGCCCAGCTCGAGGCCGGATCCGGCCAGCCAGCCGATCGCCGGTGCGGCGCCGATGGCGACCACCACCACATCGGCGTCGAGCAGTGTGCCGTCGGTGAGTTCGAGACCGGTCACCCGGCCGCCGGACTCGAAGAACCGCCGCACCCCGGTGCCACAGCGCATGGACACCCCGTTCTTCTTGTGCAACTGCCCGACCAGGGCGGCTATCCGGTCGCCGAACTGCCGCCGCATCGGCACCGGCCGGGGGTCGATCATGGTGACGTCCAGCCGCATCCTGCGGGCCGCCGCCGCGGCCTCCGAGCCGAGGAAGCCCGCGCCGACCACCGCCACCTTCACATCGGGCTGGCGGCGCAGGTCGGCGCGCAGGGCTAGGGCGTCGTCGAGGGTGCGCAGCAGGTGCACCCCGGCCAGATGGTGGGCGCCGGGCAGGCTGTTGGGGGTGACACCGGTGGCGATGACCAGGGCGTCGTAGGAGACGCCGACGCCGCCGTCCAGCACCACCCGGCGGGCGGCGGTGTCCAGACCGGTGGCGGATCTGCCGAAGAGCAGCCGCGCGTCGAGGGCGGACAGCTCCTCGTCGGTGCGCAGCTTGATCCGGTCCGGCTCCCAGGTGCCCGCCAGGATCTGCTTGGACAACGGCGGCCGGTTGTAGGGAGTGTGGGGCTCGTCGCCGATGAGGGTGAGCCTTCCGTCGTAGCCCTCGCCGCGCAGTGTGACGGCCGCGGTGAGCCCCGCGACCGAGGCACCCACGACCACGACGTTCCGCGGTGCGCTCACGAGTCGGCCAGGGCGATCGCCAGGGCGGGGCAGACGGCGGCCGCGTGACGGACGTCGTCGTGCAGCTCCGCCGGCGGACGGTCGTCGAGGAGTACGGCGACACCGTCCTCGCCCCGCTGGTCGAACACGTCCTGGGCGGCGAGGACGCACTGCCCCGAGGCGACGCATTTGTCCTGATGCAAGGTCACCTGCATGGCGTTCTCCGGCGCTGGGGATCAACGGAAGGCGGTTACCAGACGAATGTTCGGTAACGGGCGGAAGGGAGGCTAGTTCTCCCGCGTACCCAGCACAACACGCTCCGCAAGAAGCTGGCCACGGAGCGAGACATATGAGCCTGGCATGTGCACCCCGAACAGCCCGACCGGCCGGTCCGGGAAGACTGTACAAAACACCAGGTCACACCCGGGACCGCGGACCGGGGGCCGGTTGTGCGGGGGATGGGGCATCAGCAGCTCACATGGCGGAAATACGCAGGTTACGAAAGTTCCGTATTGCTCACGTACGGTTCGAAGAGGCCCATGATTTCCACCGCACGGAGGACCCTTGCGCGCGCTCGTCCCACCGCCCGACTGGCTGACGCACCCCCTGCGCGGGGTGCGGGCGCTGCGGGGCCCCGTGCCCTGGGCGGCGGTGCTCCGCGGAGCCCTCGGCGTGGGGCCGGTGGTGGCCGTCGGCGTGGCGTCGGGACACACCTCGTTCGGGATGCTCGCCGGGCTGGGGGCGATGTTCGCCCATATCAACGACCGCCCCGCCACCCGCGCCACCCGCGTCGTGCGCATCGGCCTGCCCGCCCTCGCCGGCGCCGTCGGACTGCTGACCGGGGCCTGGCTGGGCACGCTGGGCCTCGGGACCTGGATCGCGCTCGCCCTCGCCCCCGTCGGACTTGTCTCCGGCGCGCTCAGCGCCATCGGCCCGGTCTGCTCCTCCGCCGGGGTGCAGCTGATGGTGCTCGCCGTGGTCGGCGCGGGCATGCCCCTCCCGGTGTCCCCGCCGGCCCGGGCGGGCCTGCTGCTCATCGGCGCCGCATGGGTGATCGCCATGGCCGCGCTGCTGCCACGCGTCATCCCCGCACGCCAGGCCGCGCCCTCCGGCGAACGGGAGACGGTGGCCGCCGTGTACGACGCCCTGGCCGACCTGATGACCGCGGTCGGCACCGACGACGGCCAGGCCGCCCGGCGCAAGCTCACCGCCGCCTACGACGCGGCGTACGAAGCCCTCTACGCCCATCGGCTCCCCCTGCACCGCGTCGACGAGGAGGAGCGGCGGCTGCGCGACCGGCTGGCGGTGGCCGGAGCACTCAGCGAGGGCATCCTGACCCTCCTGTGGGAGGACGAACCCGTACCCGAACGCCTCGCGCGCACCCCCGCCCAACTGGCCCGCTCGGTACGGACCGGACTGCCACCGGGCCGGCTGCCCGCCCCGGTGCCCGACACGGCGGGCAATGTGGCCATGCACCGGGCCGTGCTGCTCGCCGCCCGGGTGTTCGACGGCGAACCGGCGCCGCCCGTCGGCGCGGTGGTCCCCGGCCACCGGCAGCGGCTGCGCCGCGCGCTCGGCCCGGCGGGCCGGGAGTACGCCGCCCGGGTGGCCCTGTGCGTGGGCATCAGCACCGCCCTCGCCCAGCAACTGCCCGGCGCGCACTGGTACTGGCTCCCCGCCACGGCCGCCTTCCTGGTCAAGCCCGACATGGGCCCGCTGGTCTCCCGGGCCCTCTCCCGCGCCCTCGGCACCGCCGTGGGCGTGGCGGTCTTCGGCGCCCTCGCCACGCTGCTCGCCCCCGGCGCGGGCGACCCCGGCAGCTGGCCGGTGGCCGTCGCGGCGGTCTGCTCCGCGCTGATCCCCGTCTCCGTACGCCACTTCGCGCTGCAGACCGCCGTGCTCACCCCGCTGCTGCTCTCCCTGGTCTACCTCGGCGGCGACACCGACCCGGGGTTCACCCGGCTCACCGACACGCTGCTGGCCTGCGGTGTGGTCCTGGCCGCCGGGGCGCTGCCCGGGCTCGGCGGCCCGCGCGCGCAGGTGTCGGTGCGGCTGTCGCTCGCGGTCCGCGCCACCCGCGACCACCTTGACCGGGTGCTCACCGCCGAGGCGCCGTACGCCACCCGGCTGCGGCTGCGCCGCGAGGCCTACCGCGCACTCGCCGACGCCCGGCGCGCGGTGGAGGTGGCCAGTGCGGAACACCCACCGTTCGGCCGGGACCTGGCGGCCTGGGCGCCGGTGGTACTGGCCCTGGAGAAGATCGTGGACGCGGTCACGGCCTGCGGCGTACGGCTCGACCAGGGCGCCCCACAGCCCGATCCCGCGCTCGCGGCCCGGCTGCGGGCCGCGCTGTCCGACCTGGCCGACGCCGTCGCCACCCGCCGGCCCCCGACGGACCTCGTCCTGCCCGCGGGGGCGGCGGTGGGCGACTGCGCGACCATCGCCGATGTCACCGCCGGGCTGCGCACGGTGCGCGACCTGGCGGCCGGATGACCCCGCTCACCTCCCCGGCGGTGACATCGGCGACCGGCCGTTCACCGCCCCGGCGGCGGATTGCCCGGCGCGCACAGCGGCACACCGTCCTGCCAGGCACCGCCCTTGAGGTAGATGTTGCTGACCCATCCCCGGCGGTCGGAGAGATAGCTCCAGGCGTCGTTGGTGTAGCCCTCGGCCGTCACCTGCTCCGCGTGGACCTGGCATTGGACCCGCACCTGGCTGGGACCCTGAAGCGTGGTCACGTCCGGTGAGCCCTGCGCGGGCTCCCGGTGGACCCGTACGTCATCGCCCCAGGTGTCGCGGAAGTCGACGTTGTCGCCGTAGCCCCCGCCCTGGTCGGTGTCGCATTCGGGAACGCCCTCCAGCCAGGCGCCGCCCCGGAGGTAGATGTTGGACACCCACGCGTTGCGGTCCGGCAGATGCGCCCACGCGTCGTTGGTGACACCGTCCGCGGTGACCTCCTCGCCCCGCGCCTGGCAGTCGACGCGCACCGTCGTCGGCTTCGCCAGCGCGTCCGTCGCCTGGGCCTTGGAGGACGGGCCGTTGCGCAACGTGACATCGGTGCCCCAGGTCTGGCGCCGCGATCCGGCGCCGTCACCGGGCGGACCGCCCTGGCCCGGATCCCCATCACACGCCGGGACACCCGGAATCCACTCCGGCCCCTTCACATAGATGTTGCTGACCCAACTGCCGCCGTCGTCCGGCAGACGCGACCACACATCGCTGGTGTAGCCCTCGGAGGTGACCCGCTCGGCACGCCGCTGGCAGTCGACGCGGATCCCCGTCGGCCCGGGGAAGGTGGAGTGCACCGCGGAGCCGACGGACGGCTCGGTGTGGGTGCGCACATTGGTGCCCCAGGTGGATTGGGGGGCGTCGCCACCGCCGCCACCACCCGCGCCACTGATCCGCACGGCACCGGTGTAGTCGTCATGGCTGCGCAGCGGGGCCACCCGGATCTTCTCATCGGACTGCGGGGCCTCGGCGATCTGCCCGTTGCCCAGATAGATCGCGGTGTGGTGGATATTGCCCGCGGTGCCGAAGAACACCAGATCGCCGGGGCGCAGCGCGCCCTCGCCCTGCCCCGCCGTCATCCGCACCGGCCACGAGGCGTTGTACATCTGCTCCGCCGTGCGGTCGCCCAGCACGTCATAGCCGGTGGCCTTGTAGAACGCGTAGCGGACGAAACCCGAGCAGTCGAAGCCCCTGCGGTTCGGGTCCTCTCTGCTCCGCTCCGGGTCCGAGGAGTCCACATGGCCGAAGGTGGCCCCCGGCGGATCCACCCCGTGGCCGCCGCCCCAGGTGTACCAGGTGTCGGCCCCGACCACCGCGCACGCCTCCTTGATGGCCGCGGCGCCCGTCGCGTCGGTGTCGCCGTGCGGCGCGCAGGACGTGTCATTCGGGTCGTGCGGCGGCGCCGGAGGGTCGTCCGGCCGGCCCTGCGGGGGCGGTGGGGTGTCCGGCGGGTTGGTGTCACCGGTCCCGGGGGCCGGTGGCGGCCCCGGAGGCACGGTGTTCCGTTCGGCCTGGTGGGTCAGCGCGGATTCCACCGCCTGGGCGCCGGTGGAGTCGGCGCCGCGTGCGTAGTCGCCGTGCGGCCCCTCGCTGTCCGCGGCCCGCTTGGCGATGTCCACCCAGTCCCCGGGCAGGGTCTGGCCGGGGCGGTTGCAGAACTGGTCGTCCGTGCGGCAGATGTCGTGGTACCGGCCGTCGCCGAGGAAGCCGGAGAAGGTCTCCGGCACCGTGGCCCGCTGCAACAGCCCGCCGTCGGCCGCCTGGGCCTCCGCCGGGGCGAAGTCCGGTGTCACGGTCCGCATCTGGCCGCTCTGCGCCATCCCGGCCTGGCCGTTGCTCCGGCTGGGATCGGCGACGTTCACCACGGCGGCCACGGCCTCCTGATTGGCCTGGAGCAGCGGATCCTGCATCGCCTGCTTCATCAGATGGGCACCCATGGAGTACCCGAGCAGGATGAGGTTGGTGCCCTTGCCGCAGGTGGTGTTGTACCAGCTCACCTCCTGGGCGAGCTTCTCCTTCCCCAGCCTCAGCGACTCGTCGTAGCCCGGCTCCCAGGGCCAGTACCGCAACGCGTTCGCGGGGTAGGAGAGATTGCGGATGTCCACGGCGTCGTCCGCCCGCGGATTGCCGTCCGGATCACGAGCGGCGGTGCCGATGCCCTTCGCCTTCAGGGCCTCGGTGATCCCGCCGATGTACTGGCTGTTGACCGGGCTGCCCCAGGGCGCGCCCGGCCCGGCCGAGGCGTCCGCGCCATAGGCGGAGATGATCACCCACGGCTTGCAGACGGTCGGCTGAGGCGGCGCCGGATCGGCGTGGGCCTGTTGCGGAATCCCGAGCAGCGCGCCCAGCAGGGCCCCGACTGCCAGGATCCCTTGGACAACGCGGCCTCTTCTGTGTCCCATTGACGATCTCCCCCAGTTCGCGCTCGTCTCGCGCTCGTCGAGAGTGCTCGCTGCGCACGCTCTCAACGGCATAAAGGGGCCGTAAAGCGGCGGCGGACCGGGGTTTCAGAATGGGTCGTCGTTCTTCACGCCGGGGTCATCGACCTCACGGCGATGTCATCGGGACGTTCCCGGCGATGAGTTGGCGGGCGCGGTGCCGCTCGGCGGATGTCTCCGAGCGGGTGTCTCGCAGTGGGCGGATCGCAGCGGGTGTATCGCAGTGGGTGTCTCCCGGCGGGATCACGCGGGCCGGGGCCGCGGGGCGTTCCAGAGGTGGTGCATGGCGTACGAGCGCCAGGGGCGCCAGCCCTCGGAGTCCTCCAGATGGGCCCCGGCGCCGCGGGCCCCGGCCCGTACGGCGACATCCGACTCCAGCAGCACATCGGGGTCGCTCAGCGCCCGCATCCGGATGTAACCGGATGTCCAGGGGCCGATGCCGCGCAGCCCCAGCAGCTCCTTCTCGGTCCGGTCGCGGTCGGCGCCCGCGTCCAGCCGCACCGTGCCGTCCGCGAGCGCGGCGGCCAGCGTGCGCAGCGTGGCGCGCCGGCTCTCCGGCATGCCGAGCTCGCCGAGCGGCGCCTCGGCCAGGTCCTCCGCGCGCGGGAAGAGATGGGTGAGCCCGCCGTCGGGCCGCTCCAGGGGCTTGCCGTACGCGGCGATCAGCCCATCGCCCAGCACGCGCCCGGCGGCCACCGAGATCTGCTGGCCGAGCACGGCGCGAAGGGCGAGCTCATGCGGGTCGGCGGTGCCCGGCGAACGCAGCCCCGGTCGCGCGGCCACCAGCGGCGCGAGCGCGGCATCGGCGCCGAGGCGCTCGGCGACCGCGTACGGATCGGCGTCCAGGTCGAACAGGCGCCGGATCCGCTGGATGGCGGTGGTCAGATCGCGCAGCTCGGTCAGGCGCAGCCGGCATTCCAGCCAGCCGTCGCCGGGCCGTTCGTCGACCTCGACGATGGCGCAGGCGTGCGGCAGCCGCAGCGTACGGCGGTAGGTCCGGGCGCCCGGCGTACCCACCATCTCCTCCAGGCCGGTGAGGGCACGCCGGGCGAGGTAGTCGAAGACCTGCGTGGTGTCGTACGGACCGCGGTAGGCGAGCCGCAGCGGCACCCCGGCCGTTCCGCCGCCGGCCCCGCAGCTGGTCCCGCCGTTGGCCCCCAGCACCCCGCCGGGCGCCCCCGCGGACCCGGACCGGGAAGACTTCTCCGGCCTGGCGGCGCGCAGTTCGGTGGGGGTGGCGGCGTAGATCTCGCGCAGGGTGTCATTGAACTGCCGGACGCTGGAGAACCCGGCCGCGAACGCGATCTCCGAGGCCCGCAGCGCGGTGGTCTGCAGCAGGATGCGCGCGGTGTGGGCGCGCTGGGCGCGGGCGAGCGCCACCGGCCCGGCACCGAGCTCGGCGGTCAGCTGCCGCTGCACCTGCCGAGCGCTGTACCCGAGCCGCGAGGCGAGCCCGGACACCCCCTCCCGGTCCACCACCCCGTCCCCGATCATCCGCATGGCGCGGCCGACGGCGTCCGCCCGCGCGTTCCAGTCGGCGGAGCCGGGCACGGCGTCCGGCCGGCAGCGGCGGCAGGCCCGGAACCCCGCGCCCTGCGCGGCGGCCGAGGTCGGGAAGAACCGGACGTTCTTGCGCCGGGGCGTGGTGGCGGGGCAGCTCGGCCGGCAGTAGATCCCGGTCGTGGCGACGCCGAAGAAGAACTCGCCGTCGAACCGCGCGTCGCGGCTGCACACCGCCTCGTACCTGCTGTCGTCGCTCATCACACCTCCACTGTGCGCCCTGGGAGGGGAGGTGTGCTGGCGGAAATCGGACATGGCGCTCGCGGCTCGGCTCCGTGGCGACCGGGGCCGGGCCGGGGGGAATCGTGCGGCCGTGGGGGAGGGGCGTGCGCGGTCCGGTGCCGCGGGTGTCCGGCGCATAGCAGGGGGCTTCGCCCCTGGACGGGTCTTGGGCGGAGCCCCGGTTGTACGGGCCGCTCCTGCGCGGTCTCGCCGCTCACGAGCGCACCGGCACCGTCCAGCGTGGCGACCCGCGCGGGGTCGGCAGGCCCGGCCGCGCCGTCGTACGCGCGCACATAGCCGGCGCCGGTCTCGTCGCGGTCGCCCGTCTCCAGCCTGGTCAGGGCCTCGCGCAGTTGCTCAAGACTGTGACGCCGAGCGGCCAGGTGGTCCGCGTCCCCGTCGTCGGCGGCGGGGTCGCGCCAGTGGCGTTCGATGAGGGCGCGGATCGCCTCCAGCGGAGTGTGGTGGCTGGTGTGTCGATGTCGTCGCCGTCATGGGTGTAGTAGGAGGCGACGCCATCACAGGTCGATCCGTCGTCGGACCACAACCCGTAGTGCAGCCCGTCCGACCCGCCGTGCAGAAAGGTCTGCCGTTGCAGCTCCAGTGCGGTGGACGACTGTCGTCCGGAGTCGCGGCGTCACGGAGTAACGGAGTAACGGAGTCAGACCGTCGATGGTAAGTTCGGTGACGTGACTGCCGGGTCGGCCATGGGCCACGCACGAGTGAGGCGCCCGGCCTCGGCGTGAGCGCGAGGCGGGCCAGAGCCCCGCCATTTCCTCCGTGTCCTTCCTCCTGGCGCCCGTACGTGGCGCCTGTTCCAGCGGATTCCACGATGCGGAGACACCACCACCGATGCCACACCACGCCCAGCCCCAGCACGACTCCGAGCCCCCGGCCACCGCCGTCCAGCTGAACCACACCGCCGTCTACGCCCACGACCGGCAGCTGTCCGCCGAGTTCATCGCCGCGATCCTGGGAGTGGAGGTGGGAGCGCCGTTCGGCCCGTTTCTGCCCGTCGACCTCGGCAACGGCGTGACACTCGACTACTACGAGAAGCGCGACGAGCCCATACAGCCGCAGCACTACGCGTTCCTCGTGCCCGATGAGCGGTTCGACGCGATGATCACCCGTCTGGAAGCGGTCGGCGTCACCTACTACGCCGACCCCAACCACACCGACCCCGGCCGGATCAACCGTCTCTTCGGCGGCCGTGGCGCGTACTTCGACGATCCCAGCGGCCACAACATGGAGATCATCACCCGGCCCTACATCCGACCTTAGCCACCGGCTCTGGCCACGGGGCCAGCAGCCACAGGGGCGTCCGAAAGGGCGCCCCCACGGTGGCCGACCGCTCAGCATTCCGCCCGTACGTCCGTCGTCGCACCCGTCTGCTGCCGGGCGGCGTCCACGGTCTGTGCCAGCAGGACGGCGATGGTCATGGGCCCCACCCCGCCCGGCACCGGGGTGATCAGCCGGGCACGTTCACACGCGGAATCGAAGTCGACATCGCCGACGTTGCCGGGGTTGTATCCGGCATCGATCACCACGGCGCCCGGCTTGATGTCCTCGCCACGGATGAGCCGGGGCCGGCCCACCGCCGCCACGACGACATCCGCTTCCCGGAGCACCGCGCCCAGGTCGGCGGTCCTGGAGTGGCAATACGTCACCGTCGCGTCCCGGTCCAGCAGGAGCATTCCCACGGGCTTGCCCAGGATCGGACTGCGGCCCACCACCACCGCGTGCCGCCCCGCGAGCTCGACGCGGTACTCGTCCAGGAGACGCATGATCCCTCCGGGAGTGCACGACGTGAACCCCGGCAACCCGAAGCTCATCGCCCCGAAGGAGTTCATGGTGACGCCGTCGACATCCTTCTCGGGAGCGATGGCCTCGAACGCCGCCCGCTCATCGATATGAGCACCGACGGGATGCTGCAGCAGGATGCCGTGCACGTCGGGGTCCTGGGACAGAGAACCGAGGGTGTCGACCAACTCCGCGGTCGTCGTGGCGGCCGGCAAGCCGACGAACCGCGATGCGATCCCCGCCTTGGCGCAACGCGCGCGTTTCATGCGGACGTACGTGGCCGAGGCGGGATCCTCGCCCACCAGCACCGTTGCCAGGCAGGGAGTGACTCCCGTACGTCGAGTGATCTCCGAAGCGTGGCCCGCCGCTTCCGCCACGATGCGCCGGGCGAGACCGGCGCCATCCATGAGCTGGGCCGTCTGTGTCGAGGACAAGGTCGCCTCCCAGGCGTTACCGACTACTCGCCCAGGCGCACGGCATCGACCCGATCGTCAGGCCGCTCCCCGGTGGTGCTCCACCTCAGCGCCAGTCACGGCCCGGACATACTGTAGGGCACCCCGGACGACCCTTGCCGGGCGTTTTTCTCTCCTTCTCCCGCCGCCGTCCATCAGGCGTTTCCCCGCATATGAGCGAATGTGACCCCTGGCCGGACCATGATCCGATGCCCCCTAGACTGTCTCGCAATCCTCACGTTGATCGGAGCACGACATGCGTCGCCTTGCCCTTGCCCTCCTGGCATGTTCAGCCCTCACACTCGCCGGGTGCGCGCAGGACTTTGACCGGGGCCCTGATGGGACAGTCACCGACAAGGTCAAGGACGGGAAGAAGTTCTACCTGGTCGTCGATCCGGCCAAGGGCGGCGAGGAGAAGAAGTTCCGGGTCAGCAAGTACGACTACCACGATTGCAACCGTGGTTCGAAGTACCCCAAGTGCGTTGACGACTAAGGGCGATTGAGCCCGAGCGCACTCATCGTCGGCCCCGACCGCCCCAGCGGTCGGGGCCGACGCTCCAGACCGGGCGGCCGGGGGTTGGGGCGCTGGACCGATGGGAGGTACGGGCCGCACGCTGGCTGTGTGCCCGCATACGTTTCCTCCACCGCCGAGCCGCCGTGGTTCGCCCGGCCCGCCGCCCGGGCCTGGACCTGTCCGCCCGCCCCCACCGAGGTACGGGATTTCCACGCCTCCCTGTCCGGTTACGCCCCCACCCCGCTCACCGAACTCCCGCCGCTCGCCACCGAATTGGGGATCGGGCGGGTCTTCGTCAAGGACGAGTCGGGCCGTCTGGGCCTGCCCGCCTTCAAGGCCCTGGGCGCGTCCTGGGCCGTGCACCGCGCCCTCGCCGCACGAGCCGCACGGGCCGCACGGGCTGCACGGGCTGCACGGGCCGCACGCGGCGATGCCACCGCGCCCGTCACCCTGGTGAGCGCCACCGACGGCAACCACGGCCGCGCCGTGGCCCGGACGGCACGCCTGCTCGGCCACCGCGCCCGGATCTTCGTTCCACGCGGTGTCCATCCGGAGGCCGTGGCGGCCATCGCCGCGGAGGGGGCGGAGGTCTCCCAGGTCACGGGCGCGTACGACGAGGCAGTGCGCCAGGCCGCCGAGGCCGCCGTCGCACCGGACGCGCTCCTGGTCCAGGACACCGCCTGGCCCGGCTATGAACGGATACCGGGCTGGATCGTCGAGGGCTACTCCACCCTCTGCGCCGAAATCGACGAGCAACTCGCGGCCGCCGGAGCGGGGACACCCGACCTCATCGCCATCCCGGTGGGCGTGGGCTCGCTGGCCCACGCCGTCGTCACCCACTACCGCAGCCGCCCGGCCGGGCCGCCCACGGCACTGCTGTCGGTGGAACCCACGGCCGCCCCTTGCGTCATCGAGAGCCTGACACGTGGCGAGCCGGTCAGCGTCACCACCGGTGAGACCATCATGGCCGGACTGAACTGCGGCACCCCCTCCAGCATCGCCTGGCCCCGGCTGCGCGACGGTCTCGACGCGGCCATCGCCATCCCCGACGCCGCGAGCGCCCGCGCGGCGGGCGACCTCGCCCGGCTCGGCATCTCCAGCGGCCCCTGCGGCGCCGCCTCGCTCGCCGGACTGCGCGCCGCGCTCACCGGCGACGGCGCCGACGAGCGCCGCGCCGCACTGGGCCTCGGCCCCGCCTCCACCGTGGTGCTGCTGAGCACCGAGGGCAGCGCCGCCAACCCCGCCGCCACCACCGCGGACGCCTGAACACCCATCCGCATCCGACCACCCTCGGGTCCAACCGACCGTTCCCGGGAGCCAGAACATCACCAGCCCCACCTCCGACACCATCACCGTCGACGGCCACCGACTGTGGCAGTCGCCGATGGACCCCGCCGAGATCGGCGCGTACGACGACGAGCACACCGGGCTGCGCGGGGTGAACCGCCTGGCCCTCACCGACGCCGACGCCGCCGGGCGGCGTCAGGTCATCGCGTGGAGGGAGCAGGCCGGGCTGACGCCCTGACCGATCGCGACGGCCGCCTCGGCGGCGAGCTGACCCGCACCGGCTTCCACGGCCCCGCCGATGTACGTCTCGACCCGCCGTACGCCTACGTCGAGTGCCACCGCCGCGCTCTGCCCGACGGCGATGGTCTTCGTGCGTGGTGAATACGACGGGATCAGCCACAACCCGCGCGAGTACTCCACTCCCGAAGCGTGCACTCATGGTGTCAACGTCCTCGCGACCACCCTTCTCCGGCTGGCCACGCACGGCTCGTCCTGACGCGGGGGTGTCATCGGTGGCCGTGCCACGGCGCCGCAGCTCGATGGGCCCGCGTACGAACTGGGCGGGGTCGTCCAGGGCGGCGACGACCTCGTCCTGGACGCAGGCCGCCCATCGGGTGGTTCAGCCGCCAGAATTCCGCGACCTTCTCGCACTGCCTACCACAGGAGCCACGGCCGTTCGGGGCCTGGTGGTGGTCGCATTGGCATGTGACGGCCACCAGGACCGCGCCCCCGCCCCGGCGCGTGTGCCGGGGCAGGGGCGGGGCCACGGTGCGGCCACGCGGATTTACTTCCAGATGGAGTCGACCCACTCCGGGTGGTCGATGAACGGGTTCCGGTTGTGCTGGAACTTTTCGTAGATGACCTCGTTGCGGTTCTTCTCGAAGTCGTCGGGCGGGTCCTCGGCGCTCCACTGCTTCAGTACGGAGAGACGGCCGATGTTGGGCGCGGAGCCGTTGTCGACCTTGTCGTTGGGCTCGAGGTCGGGGAAGCCGTCCTCTCCGTCGTAGCGGACGGCCATGTAGAGGATCATCCGGGCGACATCGCCCTTGACCTGGTCACGCGGTTCGAAGGAGTCGTCGTCGGTGCGGTTGCCCGGGGCGTCGGGCACCTCCTCGCCGCCGTTGTCGAAGTCCTTGTTGCCGCGGGTGCTGTTCACCGTCACATTGGCCGGGCGCAGGTGGTGCAGATCGGTGCCGGGCCCGGTGGCCGTGCCGAAGTCGCCGTGTGACTTCGCCCAGACGTGCTCGCGGTTCCAGTCGTCGGGATTGCCGCCGCTCGCGTCCTTGGACTGGGAGCGGCCGGAGTAGAGGAGGATGACGTTCGACGGGTTGTCCGGGTCCTCGTCCGTGGACTTCAGCGCGTCCCACACCTCGTCGTAGGACAGCTTGGTCTGCTCGCTGATGATCGTGTGCAGCGCCGACTTCAGCTCCGGGCCGCTCTTGCCCGTCGCGTCCTGGTAGTAGTCGTCGGGCGCCTGCACGGCCGTGGGCCGGGTGGTGTCCGCCGTGGCCGGTGTGTCGGCGGCGGCGACCGAAGGGGCGGCCACACCGGCCGCGGCCACGACGGCCAGCAGGGGGAGGCGCCGTGACCGGCGCGGGCGATGAGTGGACATGATGTGGGGGGTGTCCTCTCCGAGACGAGTACCCGGACCGCCAACTGGCGCCGCGGGTACGGACGTTCAAGGCACAAGCTCTCGGAGACTCGCATGTGTGACGCCCGAACGTGTGTACGTCATGTGCCCGTTCAGCGTGAATCCGGTGAACGCCCCGGGGGGTGCGGAACGGGCCGACCGACGGGTCTGCCGTCGGGCCGGATCAGCGGAGCTGGCAGTATCGGCGTATGGCTGAACAGATCATCGCCGCGTGTGACGGGGCATCGAAGGGAAACCCCGGGCCCGCGGCCTGGGCATGGGTCATCGCGGGCACCGACGGTGAGGTGGAGCGCTGGGAGGCCGGGCCGCTGGGCACCGCGACCAACAACGTCGCCGAGCTGACCGCGCTGCGAGAGCTGCTGGAGTCCACCGACGCGGGCGTGCCGCTGGAGGTGCGCATGGACTCCCAGTACGCGATGAAGGCGGTCACCACATGGCTGCCCGGGTGGCGGAGGAAGGGGTGGAAGACCGCCTCGGGGTCGCCGGTGGCCAACCGCGAGCTCGTGATGCGCATCGACGAGCTGCTGGACGGCCGCACGGTGGAGTTCGTGTACGTTCCGGCCCACCAGATCGACGGCGACCCGTTCAATGCGGCCGCCGACCGCGCGGCCAGCCACACGGCCCGTACCCAGCAGCCCGCGGGCACCTCGCTCGGCTCCGCCCTGCCACCGCCCGAGGACCGGACGGCGACACGCTCGGCCGGTCGCGGCGGCGCGGCGCGCCCGCGTACGGCGGCGGCGCAAGGGCGGGGGAGGGCCACCGGCTCCAAGAGGAGCACCGGCTCGAAGGGGTCCATCAAGGCCAAGTTCCCCGGCCGGTGCCGCTGCGGCACGCCCTACGGCAAGGGCGAGAGCATCAGCAAGAACCCCGACGGCTGGGGCCATCCGTCCTGCGCCACCTGAGCCAGAGGGCGGATCAGGGCGGGGTGAAGAGTGCGGGGAAGCGGGGCGCCAGCCAGGGCCTGCGGCCCCATGTGAGGACGCGGCCCCTGGCGACCGCGCTCCACGGTCCGAGGCGGCCCAGCGCCATGACGGGCACCGGAGCCCCGGTGTCGGATGCGCCGCGCAGCGTGGCGGCGATGTCGGCCGCGGTGGCGCGTATCGCCTCGTCCAGGCCCGTGGGCCACGTGCCGCCGTCGCCCCGCCCGCTCACCGATTCCACGCGCCCTCCCTGCACCCACCCCGGGAAGCTCCCCGGGGTGGGTACGGTGCCACGTGTCCCACGGTCGCCGGTATCGCATCGCGTATTACGGTGTCAGCACGATCCTGCCGAACACCTCGCCGGTGTCCATCTTCCGGTGCGCCAGCGCGGCTTGCTCCAACGGCAGCAGCTCGTGCACCACCGTATGCAGTTCGCCGCGGCTCGCGGCGTCGAACTGCTCGGTCCGCACGGCACGTCGATCGGGCTCGGCCACGGTGGCGGCGCTGAAGGCGGCGAACGACATCGACTTCTGGAACGCCGCCATGATCGCCATACCGAAGTCCGCCGGTGGCATGCCTCCGACCGCGCCGACGGCCACCATGCGACCGTTCGGGTTGAGCCTGGCGAAGAAGGACGGCATGTCCGCACCGGCGATGATGTCGATGATGACGTCGTAGCCGGAGGGAGCGTCGTCGCCTCCCTCGCCGGAGCGGTCCAGCACATGGGTGGCGCCGAGCTTGCGCAACCGGTCGCCGCGCTCGGCCGACGACGTCGTGACCGCCACCGCCCCGGCACCGCCACGCGCCGCGAGCTGGACCGTCATGATGCCGATGCTGCCGGCCGCGCCCCGCACCAGCACCGACTCGCCGGGAGCGAAGTGGGCATGGGACAGGCCGAAGTGGGCCACGATTCCGGAGCTCCCCAGCGTCACCGCGTCGACGGCGGAGAGGCCCGCGGGGAGGGGAAGGATCTCCTCGACCGCGGCGATCGCCTGTTCGACGTAGCCGCCGTTGACACCGGTGAACGCCCACACCCGCTGACCGACCCATGACGTATCGACGCCGTCGCCGACCGCGGTCACGGTGCCCGCCACCTCGCTGCCGGGGATATGGCCTTCCTTGAAGCCGTAGCCGGCGAGGGTCCCGCGGCGGATCACGGCGTCGGAGCCGCCGACACCGATCGCCTCATTGGCGATCAGCACCTGTCCGGCGGCGGGAGCCGGGACGGGGAGGTCGATGACTGCCAGACCTTCGGGAGGTCCGAACGCCTGGATCGCGACTGCCTTCAAGGTCGTCTCCTTGCTCTGGGTTCGATGGGGTCGGTGGGGGTCGGTGGGATCGACGGGATCGGTGGGATCGACGGGATCGGTGGGATCGATCGGAACTGGCCCGAGGGACGCTAACGGACGCCCCCGTCCACTTTGGCTAAAGTGAGAGCGGTGACCGACCCTTTGCCTCACACCCTGCGCTCCGACGCCTCGGACAACCGGGAGCGCATCCTCGAAGCTGCCCGCACGCTGTTCGCCACCGAAGGGCTGAAGGTGCCGATGCGGGAGATCGCCCGGCACGCCGGAGTCGGCCCCGCCACGCTGTACCGCCGTTTCCCGACCAAGCAGACGCTGGCCACCGAAGCCTTCACGGACGAGATGCGCGCATGCCGCGCCATCGTCGACGAGGGGAGTGCCGAGCCGGATCCGTGGCGCGGCTTCTGCCTCGTGATCGAGAAGACCTGTGAGCTGCACGCCCGCAGCCGGGGCTTCACCGAAGCCTTCATGGCGACCTTCCCCGATGCGATGGACTTCGTCGCGGAGCGCGAATACGCGCTGAGGTCGATCGCCGAACTGGCCCACCGCGCCAAGGACACCGGCCATCTGCGCCCCGACTTCGTCCTGGACGACCTGGTCCTCATGCTGATGGCCAACCGGGGCCTCCACACCCCGTCGAAGGGCGCCCGGGTGGCGGCATCCCGGCGCTTCGCCGCGCTCGTGATCCAGGCGTTCCAGGCCTCCCCGCAGCACTCACCGCTGCCGCCGGTGGCACGCCTGGCCCCCGCGGCGCCACACACGATCACGTGAAGACACCACTCAGGGCCGACCGGCCCGCGTCGTGTTCCGGCGGCCGACCGCCGCGAGACCGAGGAATCCGGAGGGTCGGGCATGGGTCTGTGGGACAGGGCGCTGGATGGAGCGGGGATCAGCGACCCCAGGTTGCGGGAGGACTATACGCGGCAGCGGAAACTCGTCGCGGGCTACCGGCGCAGCTCCTACCTCGCCGCACGCCTGCTGCTCCCTCCGCCGCTGCTGCCGCACGTGATCGCGGCGACCGCCTTCATGCACCGCACCGACTCCCTCCTCGACAGCGGCCCCGCCGCGGAGCGCGCCGGGGCCTGCGCGGAGTGGGTGAAGGAGGTACGTGACGGCCTGGCCGGTGGCGAGAGCGACCATGCCGCCGTACGGCCGCTGCTGCACACCGTCTCCGCGCACCCCGGGATGCGCGGGCGCGTCGAGGACTTCCTCGACGCGACCGCCATGGAGCTGGAGTTCACCGGATTCGCCACCGAAGCGGACTACCAGCACTACGTCGACGCCTATGCGCTCCCGGCGTTCATGCTGATCGCGGGCCTGATCGCCGGAGAGCACCCCACGACGGACTACCGCGAGGCGTGCCGTGTGTACATCGACGGCAGCCAGCGCCTCGACTTCGTCAACGACCTGGCCGAGGACCTCGCCGACGGTCGCGCGGGTACTGTTACGGGAGCGCCGAGGCGCCCGTCACCTGCGCTGACCACCACACGCACGCGAGGCCACCGAGCCGGTGGACGGAACAGCGCCATCCTCGCCGTCCATGGCATCTCAGGATGCGCGCGCCTCGCTGGGCTCGCCCGCGTCGGCGGCCGCATCCGTGGTGGCCGCATCCGTGGTGACAGCCGAATAGAAGACGGACTTCTGCTGCTTGGTGCGGTGTGCTTGTCCCTTGGCGACAAGCGATTCGAGAGTGCTGCGCACGACCGTGGGCTTGATCTCGCGCTCCGGAAAAGTCTGACTCAGCGCGGCGGTCACCTCGGCCGCGGAGCGGGGCTCCCCGTGCTGGGCGAGGGCATCACGCACAAGCTCCCGAAGCGTGGGTACCCCCGCTTCCCGCACTCGCTGACGGCGCGGACGGCTCCCGCCCGACTCCGCCCCCTTCCGCTTGCCACCGGCCGCGTTGGCCTTCTTCCTCGCCTTGCGCGTGGCGGACAGCGTCGCGACCTCGCGCTTCGCGGACGAACCGTCCCCGGAGCCACCGGCCTCACCGTTCTCCGTCGCGTCACCGGCGGCGTCGCCACCAAGGGTTTGCCGCATGCTGAGCAGCAGCGCCCGGTTGTCTTCCAGTACCGCCAATTGCTCTTGCAGCGCCGCGATGTCGGAGCGGAGACGTTCTTGCTCGGCGGAGTTGCTTTCCAGATCGGCGGCGACCTGAGCCGCGTACTGGGACTTCAGGCTGGCGCTGTCGGCAGGAGTGTCCACTGCGAGCTCCCTTATCTGGGCACGTTGCACGTTGGTGCTGGATGGTACATCCGTGTGAATGCCACGTGGAGCCTGATCCCGTGGTTGAGCCTCGCAAGCCACGTCCTGACGCGCCGTCAGTCAGACTCCGGGCGTTGCGACGGCACACCTCCGGGCCGAGCCCGGTCACGCCCGGGCCCTCTTGGTGTACTGGCGGCACTCTCCGGTGAAGACGGTGGCCAACTCGGAGGCGATCACCGACGCCGACAGCTCGGCCGCGGACACCCCGTTCACCCCGGCCGGATCGCGGTAAACCTGCAGCGCGAGCCCTTCCGTCACCGCGGCGAGGCGAACGGCCACGGGCCACGGATCCAGCTCCGCCGCGACCTCGCCGCACTCCTTGCCGTTGTGGACGGCCCGGGCGATGTCCTTGCGCAACTGCCGACCCGTCTCGACACCGTATCGCCATACGGTTATTCGTTCCGCCCCTGGAGGAAACGTGAGGAACCTCATGCGCCACCGCTTACGGGCCGCGAGCACCGTGGTCCTGGTGCTCGGGCTGCTGCTGTCCATGCCCGCCGCCCCTGCCGCCGCGGCTTCCGCCCACACGGCCTCGGGCCGGCCCGGCCGTTATGCCGCCATCGACGACTACATCCGCGACCGGATGAAAGCCACCCACGCACCCGGGATCTCATACGCGGTGGTCGGCCCCGAGGGGCCGGTCCATCAGCGATCCTGGGGAACCGACGGGCGCGGACGGCGCGTCACGGCCGCAACGCCTTTCCTGTGGGGCTCGGTCGCCAAGCCGATCGCCGCCACCAGTGTGATGGTGCTCGTGCAGAACGGACGGCTCCGCCTCGACGACCGGGTGGTCGACCACGTCCCGGACTTCCGGTTCGGGGGTGCCGCGCACGCGTCCAGGGTCACGGTCCGCCACCTCCTCAACCAGACCTCCGGCATACCCGGGTCGGCCACCCTCCTCGTCACCGACTGCTTCGACCCCGACTGCCCCCGCCCGGCGGAGCGCATGCGCGCCCTCGACGGCGTGCGGCCGATCGGCCCGCCCGGCACCAAGTACGCCTACACCAGCGCCAATTACCTCGTCCTCACCGCCGTGGTCGAGGCCGTGACAGGGCGCTCCTTCGCGGACCACCTCAGGCAGGCCGTGCTCGACCCGGCGGGCATGGACGACGCCATCGCCGACCAGGCATCGGCGCGCCACCAGAACCTGCCCCCGGGACACCAGCTCCTGTGGGGTGTGCCGGCCGCGATCGCCGACGGCGTGGACGACCACGGCGCGGGCTACGGCTATCTGGGCGGGAGCCTCCACGACCTGGCCGCCTTCGCCGCGTTGCAGCTCCGCGGCGGTACGACCGCCGACGGTGACACCGTCCTCACCCCCGAATCCGTGAGGCTGATGCGTGCGGAGGGCAGGCTCTGGCCCACCGGCACCGCGACGGGCTACGGATTGGGCTGGCGGGTCGGCGGGCTGGACGCACCACTCGGCGACGCCATCTGGCACACGGGTGCCACTCCTGGCTACTCGGCCATGCTGTTCCTCTTGCCGAAGCGCGACATCGCCATCGTCCTTCAGCAGAACCTTTACGGGCTCCTCGATGACGAGGCGGTCATGCGGGTCGGCTTCGGCGCCGCTCGGATCCTCGCGGGCGGCCAGGCGCCCACGAGTACCACCTTCGCGTCCCCGTACTACTGGACCGTTTTCGGCGCCACCGCGTGTGCCATGACCCTGATCCTGACGGCTGTTCGCTCGGCCCTGCTCCTGCGCCGCCCTGCCACGCCCGGTGCCGGGCCGCGCCGCACCATCCTGACCGTCGTGTGGTGCGTGGCGGGCGGGCTGCCGTGCGCCGCCCTGGCCTGGGCCGTGGACCGGATGGGCCCGGAACAGCTCATCAACTGGGTGCCCGACATCTTCATCTCCGTATGTGTCGCGGCGGCCGCCGGTGCCGCGACCCTCATCCTCCGTCTCGTCCTCGCGATCCGTGCCGCCCGCGTCGGTCGCTCGCAGCCCTCAACGGCCGTGCGAACACGATGAACACACCTGCGGGAGGCAGACCGCGTGCGGCATCATGATCACTCGCCGTCCCGGACCGGCGCGGTGATCGGCGCGCCGCCAACCGGCCAAGCATGTGAAAGGAACCGCAGATGACCTTGGACGCACGACCGATACGCACCGGCGCGGACTCAACGGCGGGCGCGGGGGCGGACGACCTCCCGGCCACGATGCGCGCGGCGCGGTTCGACACGGCGGCGGGCACCTTGAAGGTCGAGGATGTGCCGGTGCCCCGGCCCGGAGTGGGCGAGGTCGTGGTCAAGGTGGCCGCGTGCGGCATCTGCCAGTCGGACCTGAGCCAGCTCGACGGCCATATCCCGCCCCGGCTGCCGGTGGTCACCCCAGGGCACGAGGCGTCGGGCGTGGTGGCGGCGGCCGGCGACGGCGCCGGGCACTGGAAGGTGGGGGACCGGGTGGTTCTGGGCGCGGGGAAGGCGTGCGGGACGTGTTCCGCCTGCCGGTTCGGCGGTGGCACGAACACCTGTGAGGACCTTCAGGTGATGGCCTTCCACTACGACGGGGCCTGGGCCGAGTACGTCCTGACCGACGCCACCACGCTCATCGCCGTGCCCGAGTCCGTACCCCTGGAACACGCCGCCGTGCTTGCCGATGCCGTCTCCACCCCGTACGGCGCCATCGACACCGCCCAGCTGCGGTCCGCCGAATCCGTGGGCATCTGGGGGCTGGGCGGGCTGGGCACCCACCTCGTGCAGCTCACCCGCGTCTGCGGCGCCTCCCCGATCGTCGCCCTCGACCCCCTCCCCGCCGCCCGCGAGCGCGCCCTCGCCCTGGGCGCCGACTTCGCGCTCGACCCGACGGACGGTGACACCAAGGTCAGGCTGAAGGAGATCACGGCAGGCAAGGGGCTGGACGTCGCCTTCGACTGCGTCGGCCGTACGCCCTCCTTCACCCAGGCGGAGCGCGCCCTCGGCCACCGGGGCCGCCTGGTGCTCGTCGGGATCTCGCCCGACCCTCTGGCCGTGGGCCCGGAGCGACACTTCGTGCGCAACCGCCACACGGTGATCGGACACACCGGGTATCGCATGGAGCATCTGGAGGACCTGGTCGAGCTCACCGCCCGGGGCCGTCTGGACATCTCCGGGTCGGTCAGCGCGATCCTGCCACTGGAGGAAGTGAACGAGGGCATCCGCCGGTTGCGGGAGCGGGAGGGCAACCCGATCCGCATCCTGCTGCGGCCCTGAGCGCGGGCCTGAAGCCAACGGCCCATGGGCGAAGGAAACCCCGACTCAGGGTCGTCAGGTCCCGGCCGCGCGGGCGGTTTGCTCGACCCGTGCGCGTACCCAGGCCAGGAAGGCCCGCACCTCCGCGGTGGGCAGCGGAATCGCGGAGGAGCGGGGGCGCTCGAAGCTGCGCACCGCGGCCTCGATGAGCGGCCGGAACTCCTCCTCGGCCAGGGCGACTTCCCGCGCCGCCGTGCGCTTGGCCATCCAGTGGCCCGTACGGCAGAACACCACCGAGCGGCAGCCGTTGAGCACGCGGTTGTCCGCGAGGTGACCTTCGCCGTCGCTGTGCTCACGGACGGAGGCGCGGACCGCGGCGAGCAGATCCGGGCGATCCGGTGCGGCGATCACCTCCCGGGCCGGGCGGCCGAACAGCGTCAGCCCGGTCTGATGGGCCACGGAACGGTCGATGACGTACCAGAACGCCGGGGAGCGCGCCGCGTCGACGTCGGCCCGGTCCGGCAGCAACGGGCCGGTGTTGAGGTCCAGAAGGTACCCGGCGGCACCGGAGGGGTGGCGGACGAAATCCGTTCCGTAGACCACCAGTTCCAGCCCCGCCGCCGGGCAGGGCAGATGGGGGTGGGCGAGGGCCCCGGCCAGGTCGTGCAGGGCCGAACCGGGCAGTGACGGCTCCACGACGACCGTCACATCGACGTCGCTGCGCCCATGCCGGTAGTCCCCGAGCGCGAGGGAACCGACCGCGAGGACACTCACCAGATGGGGCCCGCACACCGTGCGGGTGCGCCGGACGAGTTCTTCCAGATAGGGCCGCGGTTCGGTGGGGAGGGGCCGCGGATCCTCGCGTATATGGGCCACGTGCCCAGTATCCCCGGTGTGAGGTGCGTGGACTTGCGTTTCTTGAGGCAGGAGGGGGTGCCCGATTCCCGCTGCATGGGCTATTCATCCCCTATTGTGCCCTTTGTCGTAGAGCCTTCGTGAGCGGGATGGAGTCGGGACGTGGCCTTCGTGTCCGGCATGGGCTCGCTGGTACCGCTGCTGGCCGTGTGTGCCGGGTACTTCATGGTCATCCTGGACGTGACGGTCATCAACGTGGCCGTACCCGTGATCGGCCGGGAGCTGTCGGCCTCGCTCACCGGCATCCAGTGGATCACCGACGGATACACCCTGGTCTTCGCCGGGTTCCTGCTGAGCGGCGGTGCGCTGGGGGACAGGCTGGGAAACCGCCGGATCTTCTGCACCGGCGTGGTGGTGTTCACGGTGTCCTCGGCCGCGTGCGCCTTCGCGCCGAGTGCCCCCTTCCTCGTCGCCGCCCGGGTGGCGGAGGGCCTCGGCGCGGCGCTGATCGTGCCCGGCTCGCTGGCCCTTCTCCAGCAGGCGTATCCGGCTCCGGCCGCCCGCTCGCGGGCGTTCGGGGTGTGGGGCTCCGTCGCGGGGATCGCGGCCTCGGCGGGGCCGCTGCTGGGCGGGCTGCTGGTCTCCACCGTGGGCTGGCGGTGGGTGTTCCTCATCAATCTGCCCGTCGGCGTCGCCTGTCTGGCGCTGACGCTGCGTCGCGTGGCCCCCTCCGGCCGGCTCACCACCCGGCCTCTCGACTGGCCGGCCCAGTGCGCGGTCGTGGCGGCGGTGGCCTCGCTGACCGCCGCGCTCAACGAGGCCGGCCGGCGCGGATGGTCCGATCCGGCCGTTCTCGCCGGGGTGGGCCTGTCCGTACTGGCCGCCACGGCGTTCGTGGTGCGCGAGCGACTGGCCCGCTTCCCCGCCCTGCCGACGAGCCTGCTGCGCTCCCGCGCGCTGGGCGGCGGAGCCGTCATCGGCCTGCTGTTCAATTTCGGCTTCTACGGCATGGTGTTCACCGCCAGCCTGGACTTCCAGCACCAGCGCGGCTACAGCGCCCTCGTCACCGGCCTGGCGCTGTTCCCCGCGGTCGCGATGACCACGTTCGCGTCCATCCTGTCCGGACGGCTGACCCGCACGACCGGCGACCGTCCGCTGGTGTGCACCGGCATGCTTCTGGCGGCCCTGGGGCTGGCGGGCTGGGTCGCGGCGGGAGCCGAGCCCGGCTACCCGCTGCTGGTGGCCCCGATGATGGCAGCGGGATTCGGCACCTCGTTCGCGCTCACCGGCTCCGCCTCCACCGTCATGGGCGCCGCGCCCCCGGCGTACGCGGGGACCGCCTCCGCGCTGTTCAACACCACCCGCCAGCTCGGCAGCGCCACCGGCGTGGCGCTCGGCGGCACCTTGCTCGCCACGGCCGCCGACTACGGTGAGGGCCTGCGCACCAGCATGGCCATCGGCGCGCTCGCCTATCTGACCGCCGCGGGTCTCGCGTGGTTCTGCGTACCGCCCAGGCCCGGGAGCGAGGCGCCTGACGCCGAGGCCCACGCGGGCTGATCGAGGCGTCCGGCCCCCGCCTGGCGGGTGGGACCGGCCGCGCGGCCCGGGCAGCGGGGCCGGGGCCGCGACATCGCGGGGTGCGCCGCCACGGCGGCGCGCAGCGTCATGGGACGACGCTACGGCCCCGTCACTGTCCGACCGGCAAGCTGCGCCCGGAGGGTCAGGCGGCCATGGCCGGCAATCCGGGCAACAGCTTCTCGAGCGTGATGGGGAAGTCCCGCACCCGCACTCCCGTGGCGTTGAACACCGCGTTGGCCACCGCCGCACCGGATCCGCAGATGCCCACCTCACCGATGCCCTTCGCGCCGAGGACATTGGCCTTGTCGTCGTAGCCCTCGAGGACGACGGCATCGATGTCGGCGGGGATGTCGCCGTGGACCGGCACCAGATACCCCGCGAAGTCCCGGTTGACGAAGGCGCCGGATCGCGGGTCGACGACGGCCTCTTCCTCGAGGGCCGCGCCGACACCCCAGATCATGCCGCCGATCAGCTGCGAACGGGCCGTCTTGGGGTTGAACACACGGCCCACCGAGAACACGCTGAGCATCCGCCGCAGCCGGATCTCGGCGGTGTCCGCGTCGACGCCCACTTCGGCGAAATGGGCCCCGTAGGTGTTGATCGAGTAGTCCGAGTAGTTGGGATCGTCGCCCATGAAGCGGGTCTGGCCCTCCGCCTCCACACCGTCGGGATGGTGGCGCGCGACGATCTCGCGCAGTGTCTCGGACGCGCCACCGATGGCCACGTCGCCGTCGGAGAACACGGCGTCCGCCGGGTCCCGGCCGTGCAGCGGGGAGTGTGTGTCGCCGCAGGCCGCGTCCAGCAGCTTCGTGCGCAGGGCCGCGCACGCCCGGTGCACCGCGGTGGACGAATTGGTGGCGCCCCACGAGCCGCCGGACCCCCAGCTGGAGGGGTGATCGGAACGCCCGAGGTCGACCCGCACCCGTTCCAGCGGCAGTCCGAGTCCCTCGGCCCCGACCTGGGTCAGAATGGTGTAGGTGCCCGTGCCGATGTCGGTCATGTCCGTCTGGATGACGGCGGTGCCGTCCGGCTCCAGCCGCACCCGCACGGTCGTCGGCCCCTGGAAGTGTCCCCGGATGGCGGCCGACATGCCGTAGCCGATCAGCCACCGGCCCTCGCGCACACTCGCGGGCGTGGCCGGGCGGTTCTCCCAGCCGAACCGGCGCGCGCCTTCGCGCAGGCACTCCACCAGGTGCCGGTCGCTGTACGGCACGTTCCGCTCGGGATCGACGGTGGGCTCGTTGCGGATCCGCAGCTCGACCGGGTCCATCCCGAGCGCATCGGCCAGCTCGTCCATCGCCGACTCGACCGAGAGCATGCCCGGTGCCTCGCCCGGCGCGCGGACGTCCGTCCCGCGCGGCAGGTCGAGCGCCGTCAGCCGGTGGCTGGTCAGCCGGTGGGGCGCGGCGTAGAGGCTGCGGACGGTGGCGGCGGTCTGCTCGGCGTACTCGACGTCGGGGTTGGTGTGCATCGTGACGTCGTGGGCGATCGCGGCCAGCCGCCCATCGCGCCCCGCGCCCAGCCGGACCCGCTGGTTCGACGTGGGACGCATGCCCACGAGCTGGAAGACCTGCTGGCGGGTCAGCGTGACCTTGACCGGCCGGTCCAGCGTGCGGGCGGCGAGCGCCGCCAGGATCGTCTCGGAATGGATGCCCAGCTTGGAGCCGAAGCCGCCGCCGACGAAGGGGGTGACGATGTGCACCCGCTCCGGGTCCATCATCAGCGTGCCGGCGACCGAGTCCCGCGCCGCGTCGGTGATCTGGCAGCTGACGTAGACGACCAGGTCCTCGCCGCGCGGTGCCACCATGGACGCGTTCGGCTCGATCGGCATCGAGAACTCGTACGGCGTCGTGTACCGCTGGTCGACCTTGACCTCCGCACCGGCGAACCCGGCCTCGAAGTCGCCGACCGCGGTGTCGGTGGGGAGACCCGCGTTGACCGTCTTCGGGATGTAGGTGTCGTCCTCGAACTCGCCGAAGTCGAAACGGCCCCGCCCGACGCGGTATTCGACCTCGACCAGGTCGGCCGCGTCCCGGGCCTGCTCGAAGGTCTCGGCGACGACCAACGCCACCGGCTCGCCGTAGAAGTGGATGTCGGGGCCGGTCAACATCGGCTGGGCGCGCCAGTATTCGAACGAAATGGACTCGTCGCGGGGACCCTGCGCCGGGGCGTTGCGGTGGGTCATCACCAGGTGCACACCGGGCGCGCCTTCCGCGTCCTCGGTGTCGATCCGGGTGATACGGCCCTTGCCGATCGTCGCGCCGACGATGAAACCGTAGAGCGGCTGGCCGGCGTCCCAGTGCTCGTAGGCGTAGACGGCCCGGCCGGTGGCCTTCAGCGGGCCGTCGACGCGGTTCACAGCTTGCCCGATCATCTCGCCTCCTCAGCTCACCCCGGCCGCTTGCGCCAGCGTGCGGCACAGCGTGCGCTTGGCCAGCTCGATCTTGAAGTCGTTGTGGCCCCGCCCGACCGCACCGCGCAGCGCCGCCTCGGCGGCGGCGCGATAGGTGTCCATCGCGGCCGGACGGTCGGTCAGCGCGTCCTCCGCCTCGACGGACCGCCACGGCTTGTGCGCCACACCTCCGAGCGCCACCCGCGCCTCTCGGATCGTTCCCCGGTCGGCCGAGACCACGGCCGCCACCGAGACCAGCGCGAACTCGTACGACGCCCGGTCCCGCACCTTGCGGTAGACCTGCCGGCCCGGCAGGGGCGGGGGCAGCAGCACGCCCGTGATCATCTCGTCGTCACCCAGCACGGTCTCGATGTGCGGCGTATCGCCCGGCAGCCGGTAGAAATCCGTGATGGCGACGCGGCGCGCCGATCCATCGGCCCGCAGCAGCTCGATCTCCGCGTCGAGCGCGGTCATCGCGACGGCCATGTCCGAGGGATGGGTGGCGATGCAGGACTCGCTCGCGCCGAGGATCGCGTGGATCCGGTTGAACCCGCCGATCGCCGCACACCCCGATCCGGGGTCGCGCTTGTTGCAGTCCGCGGCCGTGTCGTAGAAGTAGGGACAGCGCGTGCGCTGCACCAGGTTTCCCCCGGTGGACGCCTTGTTGCGCAGCTGCCCCGAGGCGCCCGACACCAGCGCCTCCGACAGCGCCGGATAGCGGGTGCGCACGCGCAGATCGGCGGCCACGTCGGAGTTCCGCGCCTGGGCGCCGATGCGCAGTCCGCCGTCCGGCAGTTCCTCGATGTCCCGCAGCGGAAGCCGGCTGATGTCGACCAGATGGCTGGGGTATTCGACGTCGAGCTTCATCAGGTCGAGCAGATTGGTGCCGCCGCTGATGAACTTCGCGCCCGGCCGGGCCACCGCGGCGACGGCGGCCCGTGTGTCGGTCGCCCGCTCGTAGGTGAAGGACCTCATGTGGCGCCTCCCTCCGCGCTGCCGCGGATGGCCGCGACGATGTTCGGATAGGCGGCGCACCGGCAGATGTTGCCGCTCATCCGCTCGCGGATCTCGTCGTCGGTCAACGCGACCCGTGGCGAGGACACATCGGCGGTGACATGGCTGGGCCAGCCCGCCTCCACCTCGGCGAGCATGCCGACGGCCGAACAGATCTGGCCGGGGGTGCAGTAGCCGCACTGGAAGCCGTCGCACTCGACGAAGGCCCGTTGCATGGGGTGCAGATGGTCGGGGTCGCCCAAGCCCTCGATCGTCATGATCTCGTCGTCCTCGTGCATCACGGCGAGTGTCAGGCAGGAGAGGACGCGCCGGCCGTTGATCAGCACCGTGCAGGCGCCGCACTGCCCGTGATCACACCCCTTCTTGGTCCCGCTCAGGCGCAGATGTTCGCGCAGCGCGTCGAGCAGCGAGGTCCGCGGATCCACCTCGAGCTGCCGCACCTGATCGTTGATGTTCAGCTTGATCGCCGAGGGCGGGGCCATCTCGCCCTGGCCCCGCCGCATGGCGTGCGTATCCGAAGCGCTCATCACGGCCCGCCTTCCTCACTAGGTGCAGGTGTAGGTGTCACCCCGGATGTGCGGCGCGACTGCCGGGCACGCTCCCTGTCTCCAGGCTCTCGCAAGAAGGCGGACGTCGCACCGCGAAGGACGTCGGTGACGGTGGGTCGCTCCATGGTGGCTGACGGTGCCGTGGCCGTCCGCGCCCCGGGGACCGCAGGTGTAATACGGGCGCCTCCCGGGCACCCGCGCCCTCGATAAGGATCACGCCTGTCAAGAGAGCGGGCCCGGTCCGCAACGCCTGGCCGGGACCGCGGAACGGAAGGCCATGAGCAGCGGTTTCATGGGTCCGGGGGACTTCGGTCCAGACCCGTTCGAGGAATTCATGGCACGGTTCCTCGGCGGCGGACCGCGCCCCGGCCTCCGCCATATCGACATCGGCCGCCTGATGAGCGACCCTGCCCGGCAACTCGTCGCCAACGCGGCCACCTACGCCGCCGAGCACGGCAGTGCCGACCTGGACACCAAGCATCTGCTGCGTGCGGCGCTGGCCACCGAGCCGACCCGGGGGCTGCTGGCGGGGGCGGGCGCCGACACCGACGCGCTGGCCGCGGAGATCGACCGGATGAGCGGCGAGGGGCCGCGGCGCACCCAGCTGTCCGTCACCCCCGCGGTCAAGCGCGCCCTGCTGGACGCGCACGAACTGGCCCGTGCGAACGGCGCCTCCTACATCGGCCCCGAGCATGTGCTCGGGGCGCTGGCCGCCAACCACGACTCCACGGCCGGCCGCATCCTCAACTCCCTGCCCCTGGACCCCGCGGCGGCCCAGGGCGGACCGCAGAGCGCACCGGGCCAGCCGTCGGCCGGCAGGGCGGCCGGGCAGCAGCCCGGCCGACGGCAGAACACACCCACCCTCGACAAGTTCAGCCGCGATCTGACCGACCTCGCCCGCGCGGGGCGGATCGACCCGGTCATCGGCCGCGAGCAGGAGATCGAGCAGACCGTCGAGGTGCTGTCCCGCCGGGGCAAGAACAACCCCGTGCTGATCGGCGACGCCGGTGTCGGCAAGACCGCCATCGTGGAAGGGCTCGCCCAGCGCGTGGCCGAGGGAGACGTCCCCGACATCCTGCTGGACCGCCGGGTGGTCGCCCTGGACATGTCCGCGGTCGTCGCCGGCACCCGCTACCGCGGCGACTTCGAGGAGCGGCTGAGCGGCATCATCGACGAGATCCGCACCCACTCCGAGGAGCTGATCGTCTTCATCGACGAGCTGCACACCGTGGTCGGCGCGGGAGCGAGCGGCGGCGAGGGCGGTTCCATGGACGCGGGCAACATGCTCAAGCCCGCCCTGGCCCGTGGCGAGCTGCATGTCATCGGCGCCACCACACTGGAGGAGTACCGCCGCCACATCGAGAAGGACGCGGCGCTGGCCCGGCGCTTCCAGCCCATCCTGGTCCCGGAGCCCTCCGCCACCGACGCGGTGGAGATCCTGCGCGGTCTGCGCGACCGCTACGAGGCCCATCACCAGGTCCGCTTCACCGATGAGGCGCTGCTCGCCGCCGTGGAGCTGTCCGACCGCTACCTCACCGACCGGTTCCTGCCCGACAAGGCCATCGACCTGGTGGACCAGGCCGGTGCCCGGGTGCGGCTGCGCTCGCGTACCAAGGGCACCGACACCCGCACCCTGGAGCGCGAGGTCGAGCAGCTGACCCGGGACAAGGACCAGGCGGTGGCCGCGGAGGAGTACGAGCGGGCCGGCGAACTGCGCGACCGCATCGGCGAGTTGAGCCGCCGGATCGAGGCCGACGGCGGCACCGAGCCCGACGACGGGCAGAGCCTGGAGGTCACCGCCGAGGACATCGCCGAGGTGGTCTCCCGCCAGACCGGGATCCCGGTCAGCAGCCTCACCCAGGAGGAGAAGCAGCGCCTGCTCGGCCTGGAGGAACACCTCCGCGAGCGGGTCATCGGGCAGGACGAGGCCGTCGGCGCGGTCGCCGAGGCGGTGCTGCGCTCCCGGGCCGGCCTCGCCGACCCCGGCCGCCCCATCGGCAGCTTCCTCTTCCTCGGCCCGACCGGCGTGGGCAAGACCGAACTCGCGCGGGCGCTGGCCGAGGCGCTGTTCGGCAGCGAGGACCTGATGGTCCGCCTGGACATGAGCGAGTACCAGGAGCGGCACACCGTCAGCCGGCTGGTCGGCGCCCCACCCGGGTACGTCGGCCACGAGGAGGCCGGGCAGCTCACCGAGGCGGTGCGCCGCCGCCCCTACGCGCTGCTCCTGTTCGACGAGATCGAGAAGGCACATCCGGACGTGTTCAACACACTGCTCCAGGTGCTCGACGACGGCCGGCTCACCGACGCCCACGGCCGCACGGTCGACTTCCGCAACACGGTCGTCGTGATGACCAGCAACCTCGGCTCCGAGGCCATCGGCGGGCGCGGCGCCCTCGGCTTCGGGACCGCGGACGCCGAGACGGACGAGCAGGCCCGGCGCGAGCGCGTCCTGCGACCGCTGCGCGAGCACTTCCGCCCCGAGTTCCTCAACCGCATCGACGAGATCGTGGTCTTCCGGCAACTCACGGACGAGCATCTGCGCCAGATCACCGATCTGCTGCTGGAGGAGACCCGCCGCCGGCTGCACGCCCAGGACGTCACCGTGGAGTTCGCCCCGGAGGCCGTCGACTGGATCGCGCGGCGCGGCCACGAACCCGCGTACGGTGCCCGGCCGCTGCGCCGCACCATCCAGCGGGAGGTGGACAACCGTCTGTCGCGGCTGCTGCTGGACGGCGAGATCCCGGCCGGCGCCCGGGCCCGGGTGGAGGTCGCGGACGGACAGCTGGTGTTCCACACCGACACCGCCTCGAACGCCAAGCAACTGTGACGCTCACGGTGTGCCGCGAACGCCGGGCGGTGCCCGGCCACTCTTCCGCCGTATGGTGGGAAGAGTCCACCGGGGACGGTGCCTCGAACGGGGTGGCGGACCGGGGGAGCCGGCGCGCCGCGGGCGGAAAGGAGCGCATCGGACATGGACCAGCAGAATCCGCACCCCGACCGCACTCCCGGGCCTGCCGGGCCTCCCGGGTCTGCTGGGCCTCCCGGGCCTGCCGGAAGTCCTGGGTCTCCTGGACTTCGGCCGAGCGTGGGCGTGCCCCCGGGCGAGACCCCACCGGCCGAGGGCGGCCTCTCGGAAGCGGGCCCCCGCGAGACGTACAACCCCACGAAGGGCTGGTCGAAGGGGCCCACGATCGTCATTTGGCTCTTCGTGGCGCTGTTCGTGACCTTCTGCATCGCGTTCGCGGTCGCCGTGCTGGGGTGATCTGAGGCGCGTCCTGAGGCGAGTCGGGGTGAACGCGAACGGCGGCCCCCGTCGCGGCATGCCACGGCCCCCGAGGGCCAAGCCCTCGGGGGCCGTCGGAGATCTTCCCGTCAGCGGATCAGCTGATCAGCTGCCGAAGCGGGCCTTCAGGAGCTGCTTGCCCAGCTCAGCTCCCTTGCGGCTGTCCGCCTGGGCCTTGCGGAACAGCTCCGCGACCTCGGTGTCCTTCTCCCGTTCCGCGTCCCTGATGTAGGTCTCCATGCGCAGCGCGTTGCTCAGACATGCCTCGACGTACCAGACGAGGTTGTAGTCCTTGTCCTTCGTGCCGGTGGCCTCGCCGGTTTCGGCGGTGTGGGTCATGGTGTCTCTCTCCTTTCCACTGACTGAGGGCCGAGTGCCCCTGACGGCCTGGGTGATGCATGGATCGGCCGTGCTCGCGCCCGCTGATCGCGGGTGACGTTCGCCTTTCGGACCGGCTGGGAACACGGGGGGGTGGACGCGAAGGAGGCCACGCTGATGCACGACGACCACGAAGCGCCGAGGAACGGCGGCCGTGAGGCTCGGTCCGGCCGTGTGGAGACCCGCGAGGAGCGGGCCGACCGCAAGTGGGCCGAGTTGCTCCAGGAGGTGAGGGTGACGCAGACGGGCGTGCAGATTCTGTTCGCGTTCCTGCTCACGGTCGCCTTCACCCCGCGCTTCCAGGACCTGGGCCAGGTGGACCGGGACATCTACGTCGTGACCGTCCTCCTGGGGGCGGCGGCGACCGGCGCGTTGATCGCACCGGTTTCCTTGCACCGGATCGTCACCGGACGCCGGCTGAAGCCGGAAACGGTGGACTGGGCCTCCCGCTTCACCGTGGCCGGGCTGGTGCTGTTGCTGTGCACGGTGGCGTCGGCGCTGCTGCTGATCCTGCGTGTCGTCGTGGCCGGTACCACCGCCTTCTGGCTGTCCGTCGCGGCCCTGCTCTGGTTCGTGATCTGCTGGTTCGTACCCGCGGCGTGGCTTTTCCACCGCTCGCGCAAGAAGCGCTGAGGAGCGCTGAGCAGCGCTGAGCAGCGTCGAGCAACGCCTGGGGGTCGTTTTCTTCGCAGGTGGCGGGGCACTCGTCCGGCATGGACCATAGGGAGGCTCCGATTCTGGAGGCCCTGGCTCGCTACCACGAGCGGGGGTCTCTTCCGTTCACTCCGCCCGGGCACAAGCAGGGCAGGGGCGCTGACCCGGAGGTCGTCAAGGTCCTGGGCGAGGAGGTGTTCCGCACCGACCTCCTGGCCTTCGGCGGCCTTGACGACCGGCTGGGGTCGGGCCGTGTGCTGGAGCGCGCGGAGGAGCTGATGGCGGACGCGGTGCACGCCGAGCACACCTTCTTCTCGACCTGCGGCAGCTCGCTCTCCGTCAAGGCGGCGATGCTGGCGGTGGCCGGCCCCCACGAGACCCTGCTGGTGGGCCGGGACGCGCACAAATCGGTGGTCTCCGGCCTGATCATCTCCGGTGTCCGGCCGATCTGGGTGGACCCGGAATGGGACGGTGCCCGCCACATCGCGCATCCGCCGTCGGCCGCGGCCTTCGAGCGGGCATTCGATGAGCACCCGGAGGCCAGGGGCGCCCTGGTGACCAGCCCCACTCCGTACGGGTCCTGCGCCGACCTGGCGGGCATCGCCGAGGTCTGCCACCGGCGTGGCCGCCCGCTGATCGTCGACGAGGCGTGGGGAGCGCATCTGCCGTTCTGCTCCGAGCTGCCGAGCTGGGCCATGGACGCGGGCGCCGACGTCTGCGTGACCAGCATCCACAAGATGGGCAGTGGCCTGGAGCAGGGCTCGGTGTTCCATCTCCGGGGCGACCTGATCGAACCGGCCGCCCTGAAGTCCCGCGCCGATCTGCTCGGCACCACGAGTCCGTCCGTCCTGCTCTACGCGGGAATGGACGGGTGGCGTCGGCAGATGATGCTGCACGGCGAGGAACTGCTCGGCGCGGCCCTGCGCCGGGCGCATGCGGTGCGCGACGAGATCGCGGCCATCGACGGACTGCACGTGGACGGGCGCGCGGACTACGTGGGCCCAGGGCTGGGCAGTGACTTCGATCCGTTTCCGGTCGTCATCGACCTGACCGGTCTCGGGGTGAGTGGCTACCGCGCGGCCGACTGGCTCCGGGAACAGCACGACGTCAACGCCCATCTGGCCGACCACCGCCGGATCAGCACCCAGCTCACCCACGCCGACGACCCCTCGACGACCGGCGCGCTGCTGACGGCGCTGTGCGAGCTGGCCGACCACGCGGAGGATCTGCGGCCCGCTCCCGAGGTGACCGTGCCGGCACCGGACGAGTTGCGGTTGGAGCAGTCCCGACTGCCGCGGGACGCCTACTTCGGTGCCACGGAGGACCTGCCCGTGGCCCGTGCGGCAGGACGGGTGGCGGCCGAGATGATCACTCCCTACCCGCCGGGCATACCGGCCGTGCTGCCCGGTGAGGTGCTGAACCAGCCGGTCCTGGACTATCTGCGGTCCGGGGTGAAGGCCGGGATGAACCTCCCCGACGCGGCCGACCCCGGACTGGACACCATCCGCGTCCTGGTCGAAGGGACCGGAGCCGACTGAGGCGGACGGAGCGGAAGGAACGGTGAGCGAAACGCATCCCGCGACGACGACCCGGCCGATGCCCTTGCCCACGGCGCGGGGAGAGGTGTCCGGCGCGCTCGTCGACGCCCTCGCGCGCGAGCCCGGCGGGGCGACGCTGCCCGGCGGCCGGTCGCTCGGGGAGGCCGATCCGTACGGCGACGATCTGCAGCTCGCGCTGTATGTGTGCTACGAACTCCACTACCAGGGCTTCCCCGGTGTGGACGACGCATGGGAGTGGGACCCCGACCTGCTCCGGCTGCGGCAGGCGCTGGAGCGGCGCTTCCTGGACGCGCTGCGTTCCGACGCCACCACGCACGACGGCCCGGACGCAGCCGTGGCCGAGCTGCTGGTGGAGCCCGCCGACGGCACGGGCGTGTCGCACTTTCTCCGGGACGAGGGTGAGCTGTGGCAGATGCGTGAGTACATCGCGCATCGGTCGCTCTACCAGCTCAAGGAGGCCGACCCGCATGTGTGGGTCCTGCCACGGCTGCGGGGCCAGGCGAAAGCCGCGATGGCGGCGGTGGAGTACGACGAGTTCGGGGCCGGGCACGGGGACCGCGTACACGCGGAGCTGTTCGCCGATCTGATGGCCGACCTGGGTCTGGACCCGGAGTACAACCACTACCTGGACGCCACGTCGGCCCGGATGCTGGCGGTGGTCAACATGATGTCGCTGCTGGGCCTGCACAGGGCGCTGCGCGGCGCCCTGGTGGGCCACTTCGCCACCGTCGAGATCACCTCCTCGCCCGCCTCCGACCGGCTGGCCCAGGCCCTGCGACGGCTGGGCGCGGGCGAGGCGGCGGTGTTCTTCTACACCGAGCACGTGGAGGCCGACGCCGTACACGAGCAGGTCGTACGCCATGGGGTGATCGACGACCTCCTGAAGCGCGAACCCGGGCTCGCCGCGGATGTGGCGTTCGGCGTCGACGCCACCGTGTTCCTGGAAGACCGCTTCGCCGATGAGGTCCTGGACACCTGGCGGAAGGGCCGTTCCTCACTCCGCCTCCCGCTGTGATCCCGGCTGCCCCGCCTCCTCGGACTCCGGCTCGGGCGCCACCGCGCGGGTGCGGCCAGGCAGGGCGAGAGAGGGAGGCGCCGAGCGAGGACATCGCGTCCTCGGGCAGACCGTCCGGCAGCTTGCCCCGATAGACCGTGGCGAGCAGGCTGCCCAGCCCGGCCACGCCCAGGGCGATGCCGAGTTGCTGGTGGGTGTCGTTCAGCGCGGAGCCCATACCGGCCCGCTCGGGCGGTACCGCCCCCAGCACCGTGCTGGTCGCCGAGGGCCCCGCGATACCGGATCCGAGACCCGCCAGCCCCAGCCCGATGGACACCGTCGCATGGCCGCTGCCCTCGGAGAGCGAGGCCAGCACCACGAATCCGGCCGCGGTGACGGCGAACCCGGCGCCGACGCCGCCCCGAAGACCAGCAGTCCCGCTTCTCCTACAGTGCCTGATTCCATCCAGCACTGTAGGAGCGATGGAGCGGTGACGGCAACCTCCGACTCCCCGGCGCGCGAGCGGCTGCTGCGGCCGCTGTGCGACGGCACGCTGCTGTCCGGTATCGCCTTCTCCCATCTGCGGGCCTTCCCCCGCACACCGGTGCGGGTCACCCGGGTCCCGGGCGGCAGGCGCTTCGACGGCCGGGTGCCGTGGTACACCGGCTGGGGCCTGAACGACGTGATGCTGCTCGCCGGGGTCACCGACGACGGCGAGGCGCTGTTCGCCTGCGTGGACGCCCGGGAGCAGCCCGGTCTGCGGCCCACACCGCGGCTCGAGCTCGCCGCGCTCACCGGCACCCGCACGGTCGGCCTGGAGCTGGACGGCCTGGTGGTGCCCGAGGACGCGGTGGTCTGGAGCCGTCCCTACCAGGAGTGGGCGGTCGCGGACCGGCCGAAGAACACCAACCCGAACCCGGCCGTGTTCGGCGTGGCCGGCGCCGCCCTGGATCTGCTGGAGTCCGCCGGGGACGCGGAGGCGAAGGAGACGGCGCAGGTGCTGGGCGAGCGGCTGCGCGCGGTGCGACGGGAGGCGTACGCGCTGGTGGACGAGGTACCGGCGGGCGAGCGCCTGGCGGACCGGCTCGCGGTGAAGACCCGGGCCTACGACGTGCTGCGCGCCGCCACCACCGCGGCGATCGTGGCGGGCGGCGGCCGGGCCTTCGGCCTCGGCAGCCCCGCCCAGCGGCTGGCCCGGGAGGGCCTGTTCCTGGTGGTGCAGGGCCAGACCGCCGATGTCCGCGGCGCGCATTTGCGGGCCCTGCGCGGCTGACCCGTCCGCCTACTCCGGGCC
Organism: Streptomyces sp. 5-10; assembly: GCF_014712245.1. NCBI lineage: Bacteria > Bacillati > Actinomycetota > Actinomycetes > Kitasatosporales > Streptomycetaceae > Streptomyces > Streptomyces sp. 5-10. The sequence continues at coordinate 237,688 of NZ_JACVYG010000001.1, read as the reverse complement.
GGAGGCGTCGAGGATGCCCCGGATGGCCGTGTCATCCAGGCGCCGGCCCAGCAGCCGCAGGATCTCCGCGCCGTGCCGCAACGTGCCCGCTTCGAGCGAGCGCCGGGCACCGGTGTCCAGCTCGTGCAGGAGTAACGGATCCGCGACCAGGACGCGCAGATCGAGCGTCACCCGGTGGCCGTCGACGTCCCACAGGAGCAGACGAGTGGCGATCCGGCCGTCCCGCCACACCCCGGCCAGGGCGTCGGTGCGCACCCGGCGGACGCGTACCAGGCCCCGTACCGTGAGCCGGCCACCGCCCGCCGTCACCCGCGGTGGCCGCAGCACGGCGAACACCGCCACCCCGAGCAGGGCCCACAGATCGGCCCGTGCCACCGTGAGCCCGCCCGAGGCCCCGTCGAGCACCGTCGTCACCCCGGCGAACGCCAGCGCGAGCCACACCGCCCACCGCGCGTCCGCACGCCGTCGGCGGCCACCGGGCGTCCGGGCGGGCCGACCCACCAGCCGTTCCATACGGGCATGCTAGGCCGGGCGCAGGACGGGTGGAACGCACCCTGACGCTCCTCTTACGCCGCCCTCACCACCTTTGACGGCATTCTTGCGGCCGCCCGCTCCGCACCGAGGTGGCGGCGGCCCGAGGTGGCGGCGGCCCGAGGTGGCGGCGGCCGGGCCCGGGTGACGCTCCACCCGGGCCCGGCCGCCGTGTCTCACGCCGCGAGCTCCTTGCGGATGCGGTCCAGCATGAAGGCGGAGGACTCCCGCGCCCGTTCCTCCCAGGCGAAGACGCAGGAGGTGGCGACACCGTCGAAGTCCAGCTCGCGGAGGGTGCCGAAGAAGGTGTCCCAGTCGACCTCGCCCTGGCCGATGTCCAGGTGCTGGTGGATGCGGGCGGGGGTGCCGGGCGGGTTGAGGATGTAGCGCAGCCCGGAGGAGCCCTTGTGGTTGAAGGAGTCCGCGATGTGCACATGCTGGAGCTTGTCGCCCGCGTAAGCCATCATCGCCGCGATGTCCGCCGTCGGCTCGGCACCGGAGAGGTGGAAGGTGTGCGGAGCGCAGTAGAGGTAGTTCACCCACGGCTTGTTGATGGCGCGGACCAGGTCGACCGCGGGGGTGTTCTCCTCGCAGAAGTCGTCCGGGTGGGCCTCGAGGTTGAGGGCGATGCCCTCGCGTTCGAAGAGCGGCAGCAGCTCCTCCAGCGAGCGCCAGAAAGCGGCCTCGCTCTCGGCGGCGCGCTCGGGACGGCCGTTGAACTCCGAGTTCATCAGTGGGCATTCGAGGTCGGCGGTGATCTCGATCATCCGCTTCCAGTAGCGGACGGCGGCCTGCCGCTCCGTCTCGTCGGGCGAGGACCACTTGTACAGCGGCAGCACGGAGGAGAGCTGGACGCCGTGCGTGCGCAGGGCCCGCTTCAGCTCCGCGACGCGCTCGTCGTCCGCCCGCGGGTGGAGGAAGAACGGCATGAAGTCGTCGCGCGGGGACAACTCGATGTATTCGTAGCCGAGTTCGGCGACCGTGCGCACCATCTCGTCGAGCGGCAGCGCGCGGAGCATATAGGGGTCGAGGGCGATCTTCACGAGGTGGCTCCGTAGAACGCGGGTCGGGGCTTCATGTCGACGGGGATGATCTGGCCGCCAGACTCCAGGGACCGGACGGTGATGATGCGCAGCCGCCGGGAGACCGCCGGCGGGGCGGGGTCGCTGACGGCGGTGGCCGGGATGGGGGCCCGTGTCGCGTCGTCCCTGACGTCCATGGCCGCCTCTCGCACAGGCCGGTGCCGGTCACCTCGAACGGCATCACACTGTTGTTCCTTCGCTCCGGGGACCTGGGATCTCGGGGGAGAACGGATCGGCTAGCGCGCTCTACTAGCGCGCTCTAGGCGTACGATGACCGCTGTCCGAATGTCATGTCAATAGCTTGTTGCCGGGGGATTTCAGGACTGCCCGTAAGGTTGGGCTGCGTCGGAGGGTGGTCACAGGTGGAAACATCGGGCAAGCAGCGGCCCACCATGGCGGATGTCGCTGAGAAGGCGGGCGTGTCCCGGGCACTGGTCTCGATCGTCTTCCGCGACCAGCCGGGGGCGAGCCCGCAGACCCGCGACCGGGTGCTGCGCGTCGCCGACGAGATCGGCTACCGGCCGGACAGCGCGGCCCGGCTGCTGGCCCGTGGCCGCAGCCGCACGCTCGGCGTGATGTTCACCGTGCGTCAGCCCTTCCATGCCGACCTCGTCGAGGGCATCTACCCCGAGGCCGAGCGGCTCGGCTACGACGTCCTGCTCTCCGCGACCGCTCAGGGGCGTGGCGAGGTCAAGGCCGTCGAGGCGCTGCTCGGCCACCGCTGCGAGGCCGTGATCCTGCTCGGCCCCGGCGCGCAGCCCGCGGACATCGACGCACTGGGACACCGCACGGTCGCCGTCTCCGTCGGCCGCCGGGTGCCCCACGCCCGTGTCGACAGTGTGCACACGGCCGAGGGCAAGGGCGTACGGCAGGCCATGGAGCACCTCGTGGAACTGGGTCACCGAGGGATTGTGCACATCGACGGCGGCCGCGGACCGGGCTCGGCCGAGCGCCGCCGCGCCTACCGGGCCGCGATGCGCCGCCATGGTCTGGAGCCGGAGCTACGGGTGATCCCGGGTGAGCACACCGAGCAGTCGGGCATCGACGCGGGGCGGCTGCTGCTGGACGAGCGCGACCACGGCCGGCCCCTGCCGACGGCGGTGCTCGCGGGCAACGACCGTTGTGCGATGGGGCTGTTGATGACCCTGGCGCAGGCGGGTGTCGAGGTTCCGCGCGATCTGTCCGTCGTGGGCTACGACGACAGCCACCTCTCCCATCTGATGCCGATCGGCCTGACCACGGTCCGCCAGGACGCGGTGCTCATGGCCGAGTACGCGGTGCGGTTCGCCGTGGAGCGGCTGGAGAACCCGGTGGCGGAGCCGAGGGAGGCGGTGCTGGACCCGAAACTGACGGTACGGGGCACCAGCGGGCCGCCTCCGGGTGGGTGAACGCGAGGCGGGCTAGCCGAAGTCGGTGATCAGCTCGTGGAACAGGTCGTGCACGGCATGGGCGGGTTCCGACAGCGGCTGATGGTCGGAGGTACAGAGGGACAGCTTGACCTGGATGGCCGGCTCGACGATCCGCCGCACCTCCAGGTTGCGCACATCGAGGATGGCGCGCGCCGCCGACCAGGGCAGCACCGTCGCCCCGAGGTCCGCGCCCACGGCGCTGACCAGGGTCAGGACCGATTCGAGCTCACCGATCACCCGGGGCTGGAGCGACGCCTGCTGGAACGCGGCTTCCACCACCTGGCGGATGGTGTGAATACGGCTGGGCAGCAGCAGACCGACGTCGACCAGCTCCTTCAGCGCCACCTCGCCGTCCCCACCCGGAATGTCCGCGCCCGGCGCGGCGATCAGAAACAGATCCTCGGTGCGCAGCGGCTCGAACTGCACTCCCCGGAGCGGACCGGCCCCGTAGATGAAGGCCATGTCCATCCGGCCGGTCATGATCGCTTCGCTGATGACCCCGCCGAAGTTCTCGTTGATGTGCAGCAGGATGTCGGGGTAGCGCTCGCGCACGCTCCTGAGCAGGGGAAGCGCGAGCGCCGCGCCCATGCTGTACGGGGCCAGGCCCACCGAGACACTGCCGGCCGGGGTGCGCCCCGAGACATCGACCGCCGCATGTGCCAGATCGACCTGGCGCAGGATGAGCTGCGCGTGCCGGTACAGCGCCCGGCCCGCCTCGGTGGGCGCCACCCCGCGTTTGCTGCGGATCAGCAGTTGCTGTTTGAACTGGGCTTCCAGCATGGAGAGTTGCTGGCTGAGCGCGGGCTGGGCGATATGCAGGATGTCGGCCGCGCGCGTGATGCTCCCGGCGTCGACGATCTTCACGAACGAGTACAGACGCCTGGTGTCCATGGAGGGGCCTCCAGCCTCAGCGGAGTCTCATGGTAGGCCCACGGCGTCCGGCGGACGGTGGCGCGTGTGGGCCAGGTCATATCCAGCGGTGATTACGTCACATCGAACGCGTATTTGCCGCCACCTGACAGCGGGATTAGGTTCACCGAAACACGGATTCCGGGGCCACTCGACCGCGGGAAACCGTGTCATTCCGCGGCGGCCGCGGGAATGCCGACGACCCAGTTGACGCCGTGAACGCGAGTCGGGAGCGGGCGCGGACCAGCCGGTCCACGGAGCCGAAAACGAAGAAGCGGCGAAATCGCCTTTTCTTCCCTTGTCTGGAGGACGTCATGAAGCAGCACATGGTCGATCTCGTGGCAGATCTGGGCGAGGGGTTCGGCGCCTACACGATGGGCGACGACGAAGCGCTGCTGGACGTGCTGACGTCGGCCAATATCGCGTGCGGATTCCACGCGGGAGACCCGCGGATCATGGACGCGACCGTCCGCCACTGCGTCCGGCGCGGTGTCGCCGTGGGCGCACACCCCAGCTTTCCCGATCTCGTCGGCTTCGGCCGCCGGGCGATGGACCTGACCCCGGACGAGGTCCGGACCGACACGCTGTACCAGATCGGGGCCCTGCGGGCGTTCGCCACCGCGCACCACACCCAGGTGCGCCATGTAGCGCCGCACGGCCGCCTCGGCAACCTGGTGGCGACCCGGCCGGACTACGCGGAGGCGGTGGCCGACGCCGTCGCGTCGCTCGACCGGTCGCTGGTCGTCCTGGCCCAGGACGGCGCCCTCGCCGACGCCGCGCACGCCCGTGACCTGCGGGTCGGCATCGTCGGGGTCGCCGACCGGGCCTACCGCGACGACGGCACGCTGGTGCCCAGGAGCGAACCGGGTGCGGTGATCCACGACCCGGGGGAGATCGCCGAACGGACCGTCCGGATGGTCACCGAAGGGGTGGTGCGCACCGTCGGCGGACGTGACCTCCCGGTCGAGTGCGACACCGTGCTGCTGCACGGCGACACCCCCGGGGCCATCACCCTCGCGCACCGGATACGCCGCGAACTCCTCGCCGCCGGTGTGCGGATCGCCCCGCTGACCGACGTCCTGGACGCCAAGGCACGCGAAGCCACGACCGGCGACACCAGGACCGGCGACGCCAACGCAGGCGACGCCAAGACCGGTGTGAGCGCCTGAGATGGGCCGCGACATCGTGATCGCGGACTGCGGTGACTCGGCCGTTGTGGTCAAGGCCGTGGGCGGGGACACCGCCCGCGCCTGGCACACCGTGCACGCCCTGGCCGACGCGTTCGAGGCGGCCCGGCCCGGCGGGGTGTACGGCATCGTTCCCACCTACGACTCGCTGCTGATCGAGTTCGACTGCTTCCACACCGATCACACGACGGTACGACGTGCCCTGCGCCATGAGGCCGCCCGGCTCGGCGAGCGGTCCCGTCCGGCGACACCCTCCCGGCGCTTCGTGGTGCCGGTGGTGTACGGCGGTGAACACGGCCCCGATCTGCCCCTGGTCGCCGAGCAGTTGGGGCTGACCGAGCACGAGGTGGTGGCGTTGCACTCCGCCGCCCCGCTCACCGTACGCTGCCTCGGAGCCCCGGCGGCGGCCCCGATGATGGACGGCCCCGCCTTCCCCGGGCCCGTCCCGCGGCTGGCCTCACCACGCACCAGCGTCGTGCCCGGCTCGATCGCGGTGGCCGGGCGGCAGGCCGTCGTCTCGCCCATGCCCTCGCCCGGCGGCTGGCCGCTGCTGGGCCGGACACCGCTGCGCGTCCTCGACCTCGACGCCGAGCCACTGGCCCCGTACCGGCCCGGTGACACCTTCCAGTTCGTGCCGATCGACCCGGCGCGGTGGGACGAGTACATGGGCACACCTCTGGCGGCCGCCCATGGCTGACACCCTGACAGTTCACCGGGCGGGGCTCGCCACCGTGCAGGACCTCGGCCGCTTCGGCCACTCCCGCTACGGCCTGCCGGTCAACGGAGCACTCGACCAACACTCCGCCCGCGTGGCCAATGTGCTGGCCGGAAACGACGAGGGCGCGCCGCTGATCGAAATCACCGCACTGGACTTCAGCTGTTCCCCCTCCACCGATGTGCTCATCGCGGTGACCGGCGCGCCCGCCGAGGTGACCGTGGGCGGCGTCCGGCGCAACCAGTGGGAGCCGGTGTCGGTGCGCGCCGGGGAGACCATCGCCATCACCGGCATCCGGCTGGGCCTGCGGGTCTACCTCGCCGTTCTCGGCTCGATGGAAACACCGTCCCTGCTCGGCAGCTGCGCCCCCGACACCATCCTGGGTTTCGCGCAGACCCTGCGCGGCGGCGATGAGCTGGCCCTGCGCACGCACTGCCCGCCGATCGACCACCCGGTGTTCCGGATACCGCTGTTCCGGCTGAACGTGCCCATGGCGCGCTTCGGCGACTCCTGGACCATCGATGTGACCGACGGCCCCGACCTGGAGGAATTCGGCGGCACCGCCGAGCGGCTGTTCCGGTCGGCGTTCACCGTGACCCCGCGGAGCAACCACATCGGGCTGCGGCTGAGCGGCGATGTGCCACGGCGGGTGACGAGCGGCGAGCTGCTCTCCCGGGGGGTGCCCGTCGGCGCGGTCGAGGTGCCCGCGGGCGACGAACTGCTCGTCCTGCACCGCGGCCGTGGCGTCACCGCCGGATACCCGGTGCTCGCGGTGGTGACGGCCACGGGTCTGTCCGCGCTCGGGCAGGCCAGACCCGGCCAGTCCGTCCGCTTCCGGCGCCGTACGGTCGCCGACGCCGTGAGCGCCCACCGAGCCCAGCGACACGCCATCCACGCGCTCAAGGCCCGTGTGCGCACCGCCTTCGACGCCCTCCGCATCCCCGCAGCGCCCTGAGACCCTCTTCCGGCCCGTCCCCTCCCAGCTGTGCGTGATCCGTCCCCATCACCCCTGCCCCGCCAGCAGAAAAGAGACATCATGACCGCCGTCGCCGCTCAGCCGGCCCCTCACGTCGTCGATCCCAGAACCGCGAAGAAGGTGACGCTCGCCGGGTGCGTGGGCATCTTCGCCGAGCTCTACGACAACGGCATCTTCGGCTTCATGGCGGGCACGTTGGGCGCCGTCTTCTTCCCGGACGCCACCAACGCGGTACAGGTGCAGCTCGTCTTCCTCGGATACGCCGTCTCGTTCTTCTTCCGCCCGCTCGGTGGCATCATCTGCGGCCACCTCGGTGACCGCATGGGCCGGCAGCGGATGCTGGTCTTCGTCATCATGCTGATCAGCGTGGCGACGGCGGCGATCGGCCTCCTGCCGACGTACGCGAGCATCGGTGTGGCCGCGCCCGCGCTGCTGATCCTGTTGCGTGTGCTCCAGGGCTTCTCCGTCGGCGGCGAGGCATCGGGCGCGATGACCTTCCTCGCGGAGCACGCCCCCGAGGGCAAACGCGGCCTGTACACCAGCTACGCGCAGATCGCCTCCTTCCTCTCCCTGCTGACCGGCACGCTGATCGCGGCCGGCATGACCAGCGGCCTCGGGACGGACGCCATGGAGTCCTACGGCTGGCGCATTCCGTTCCTGCTGGCCATTCCGCTGGGCATCGCCGGGCTCTACATCCGCAAGCGCATCAGCGACACGCCGAACTTCACCCGGCTGAGGGAGGAGGGCGGCCTGTCCAAGAACCCGCTCAAGGAGGCGTTCTCCTCCGCCGAGCACCGCCGCGCGATGCTGCTGGCCCTGTTCATCCCGCTCATGAACGGATCCGGCTACTACGTGCTGTTCAGCTACATGCCGACCTTCATGAGCGGTGAGCTGCACTTCGGCAAGGTGCAGAGTCTGCTGGTCACCGCGGCCAGCCTGGTGACCATCTCCCTCGCCATCCCGTTCATGGGCGCGCTCTCCGACCGGATCGGGCGGAAGAAGGTGCTCATGGCCGCGGCCATCGCCATGGCCATCGCCGGTGTCCCCTGTTACCTGCTCATCGGCACGGGCAATGTGGCGCTGGCCGTCATCGGCGCATGCGTCATGGCCGCCATCTTCGCGGGCCACACCGGCGTCATCCACATCCTGCTCGTCGAACTCTTCCCCACCCGGGTGCGCTACTCCGCCTACGGCCTGGGCTACAACATCTCCTCGGCCCTCTTCGGGGGCACCGCGCCCCTGTTGATGGCCTTCCTGATCAGCCGTACCGGCAACGTCACCATGCCCGCCTTCTACGCGGTCATCACCGCCCTCGGCACGCTCATCGCCGTCTCCCGGGTGTCGGACAGGGCCCATCTGCCGCTGCGCGACGCATAACGCCGGGCCGCTCCGACCCGCCCCCCGGCGGGCCGCTCCCTCACCCGAACCACGAACCACCCCCTCTCCAAGGAGTGAAGCCCACATGCCCTTTTCCGACTACAAGACCGCACTCGTGACCGGTGCCTCCACCGGTATCGGAGCGGTGGTCGTCGAACGGCTGGCGAAGCAGGGCCTCGAGGTCCACGCGCTCGCCCGCGACGCCGAGCGGCTGAACGACCTCGCCCGGCGGACCGGCTGCGTTCCGCACGCCGTCGACATCACGGACACCTCCGCGCTCACCGGAGAACTGCACGGCGTCGACGTCGACCTGCTCGTCAACAACGCCGGGGTGTCGCGCTCCGGAAACATCCTCACCGCCGACGAGTTCGCCATCGACGAGCAGATAGCGGTCAACGTCCAAGCCGTCCTGCACCTGGTGCGGCTGGTCATGCCCGGGATGGTCGCACGCGACCTCGGACACATCGTGAACATCAGCTCCATCGCCGCCGTCTACAACTTCGCCGGAAACACCATCTACCACGCCACCAAATCGGCCGTGCACACCCTCTCCCGCCAGCTCCGGGTCGACGCGTACGGCCGCCGCGTCCGGGTCACCGAGATCTGCCCCGGGCGGGTGGAAACGGAGATCTTCGGCCGGCTGCTGGGCGACATGGAGGAGGCGCGGCGGCGGTACTACGACGGCTACGAGTCGCTGAAGCCGGAGGACATCGCCGACGCCATCGAGTACGCGGTCGGATCACCGCGCCACGTGAACATCGGCCATGTGGAGATCCTGCCCACCTTCCAGGTGCCCGGCGGCCTCAACTTCGAGCGGAGGACGGACTGAATGAGCACCGCGCAGCGGGTGAGCCGCGTCAAGCCCTCACCGAGCACGGCGGCCGCCCAGCGGGTCCGCGAGCTCAAGGCCCAGGGCCTGGGCATCCACGACCTCACCGTGGGCGAGCCCGACTTCGACACCCCCGTCCATGTGAAGGACGCCGCGATCGAGGCGATGCGGCGGGGCGCCACCAAGTACACGCCCGTCAACGGCACCCCGGAACTGCGGGCCGCCATCGCGGACCGGCTCCGGCTGCGCCACGGACTGGACTGCCCCCGAGACCGGATCGTGGTCGGCGGCGGCGGGAAGCAGGTCATCTTCCTCGCCCTGATGGCCACCCTGGACGCGGGTGACGAGGTCGTCATCCCCGCCCCGTACTGGGTGTCCTACCCGGACATGGTGCTCGCCAACGACGGCACACCGGTCATCGTGGACTGCCCGGAGGCGGACGGATTCAAGTTGACCCCACAGCGGCTCGCCCATGCCCTCACCGACCGCACCCGCTGGGTCGTCCTCAACTCCCCGAGCAACCCGACGGGCGCCGCCTACACCGCCGGGGAACTGCGCGCGCTCGCCGAGGTGCTGCTCGACCACCCCCACGTCCAGGTGCTCACCGACGAGATCTACGACGAGATCTGGTACGGGCCGGGCCGCGTCCCCAGCATGGCGGGCGTCGAACCGCGCCTGACCGACCGGGTCTTCCTCACCAACGGCGTCTCCAAGACCTACGCGATGACCGGCTGGCGGATCGGATACGGCGCGGGCAACGCCGAACTCGTCGGCGCCATCAACACCCTCCAGTCCCAGATCTCCTCCTGCCCCTCGTCCATCAGCCAGGCAGCCGCCACCGCCGCGCTCACCGGTGACCAGAGCTTCGTCCGCGACTGCGTGTCCGTCTACCGCGGCCGCCGCGACGACGTGGTCAAACGGATCAATGACACCCCCGGTCTCTCCTGCGCCCCGCCCAGCGGTGGTTTCTACGCCTTCGTCAACTGCGCCGGAGTCATCGGCAGGCGCACCCCGTCCGGCGACGAGATCCGCACCGACGAGGACTTCGCCGCCCATCTGCTGGAGTCACGGCGAGTGGCGGTGATCCACGGCGCCGCGTACGGCTCACCGGGGTACTTCCGCATCTCCTTCGCGACCTCCCACGACGTCCTCACCGCGGCCTGCGAGGGCATCGCCCACGCCTGTGCTGACCTTTCCTGAACACCTCAAGGAGCCACATGCTGCGCGTCACCACCCGGTTCGACCGGCCCGACCCCGCCCTCGTCGACCAGCTGAGCGGGTACTCCGCCGCCACCGTCCACGAGGCCCAGGGCCGCCTCGGCGCCCTGGACTCCACCATCAAGCCGATCGATCCCACCATGTCGGCCTGCGGCCCCGCCTTCACCGTGCGCTGCGCGCCACGGGACAACATCATGCTCCAGGTGGCCATCGCCCACGCCCGCCCCGGCGATGTCATCGTGGTCTCCGCGGGCCAGTACGCCGAGGCGGGCTCCTTCGGCGATGTACTGGCCAACGCGTGTGTGGCCAAGGGCCTCGGCGGTCTCGTCACCGACACCGGCGTCCGCGACACACAGGAGCTGCGGAAGCTGGGCTTCCCGGTGTTCTCGTACAGCGTCAGCATGAAGGGCACGGTCAAGGAGACCGTCGGCCCGATGGCCGAACCCGTCCTGATCGGTGGCGAGATCGTCCGCCCGGGAGACGTGGTGCGCGCGGACGCCGACGGAGTCGTCGTGGTGCGCCGCGAAGACCTGAAGGACGTCATAGCCAAGTCCCGGGCCCGCGTCGAGGCGGAAGACGCCTATATCGCCGCCTACCGCGCGGGGAAGAGCGTGATCGAGGTCAGCCGGCTGGCGGCGGTGCTCGAGGCCAAGGGGCTCGTCATCGACGAGTAGCGCCGGGTGGCGCGCACCAGGTCTACAGCTTCTCGAAGGGATCGTGGTTCGCCAGCAGCTTCTCCACCCGCGCCTGATCGACCCGGCTGACGATCTGCCCGGCCTCCTGCCGGTCCCGGATCACCTTGGCCAGGGTGAAGGCGGAGGTCACCAGGTAGAGCACGGAGATGGCGAGGAAGCCGCGCACCCAGGCGTCGGCGCTCAGCTGGAAGATGCCGATGGCGGTGGCGGCCATGGCGACGGCGAAGGAGGCGATCGCCTGGCCGTAGAACGCGGCCGTGCTCTGCTGCTTGACCGGTGTCTCACTCATGCGGACAAGGATGGGCGGATGCGGTCGGCTCCGCATCCGTCCGGATACTCAGGTACGTACTCAGAAATCGGGCGCCGTCAGTGCGGTTGGCGCAGCCCCTCGACGAGGAGCGCGACCAGTCGGCGTGCGTCATAGTCGCGGTCGTTCTCGGCGCCGATGCAGAGGTTCCCGACGCCGCGCATGAGCTCGTACGCCTTCAGACCGGGCCGGATCTCACCGGCGTCGGCCGCCGCGTCGAGCAACTGGGTGCACACGGGCAGGAGGCGGTCGAGGAAGTACGAGTGCAGCGTGTCGAAGCCCGCGTTGTCGGACCGCAGCACGGCGGCGAGGCCGTGCTTGGTGACCAGGAAGTCGACGAAGAGATTGATCCACTGGCCCAGCGCGGCGTGCGGGGTCGCGCTGCTCGCCAGCAGGGCCGGACCGGCCTCGGCGCAGGCCTCGACCTGGTGCCGGTAGACGGCGATGATCAGGTCCGCCCGCGTCGGGAAGTGGCGGTAGATGGTGCCCACCCCGACACCGGCCTTGGCCGCGATGTCGCGCACCGGCGCTTCCACGCCCGCGGCGACGAAGACCGAGGCGGCCGCGTCGAGCAGGGTCTCCTGATTGCGCCGGGCGTCCGCCCGCTTGGACCGGGCCGAGGGTCCCGCTCCCTTGTCCGCGCCGTTCACCGCGCCGCTCCCTCCACTGCCGGCCTTGCCAAGCGGAACATCGTTCCGTATCTTTACCGGAGCCAGGTTCCGTTTGCTTATGATGCCAGAGCAGGGGCCCGGCAACCAAACCACGCGTTGCCGCCGCGCAATGCCACCACGCTTCCCGCAGTGGAGGAACACGGTCATGCAGTACCGCACCTTGGGCCGCACCGGTGTGCAGGTCAGCTCCCTCGCGCTCGGCGCGATGAACTTCGGCAGGATCGGACGCACCACCCAGGACGAGGCCACCGCCCTCGTCGACGCCGCCCTCGAGGCCGGAATCAACCTCATCGACACCGCCGACATGTACAGCGCCGGCGAGTCGGAGGAGATGGTCGGCAAGGCCATCGCCGGCCGCCGTGACGACATCGTGCTGGCCACGAAGGCGGGCCTGCCCATGGGTGACGAGCCCAACCACCGGGGCAGCTCACGCCGCTGGCTGGTCACCGAGCTCGACAACAGCCTGCGCCGGCTCGGCGTCGACCACGTGGACCTGTACCAGATCCACCGATGGGACCCGGCCACCAGCGACGAGGAGACGCTCTCGGCGCTCACCGACCTCCAGCGCGCGGGGAAGATCCGCTACTTCGGCTCCTCGACCTTCCCCGCCTACCGCGTCGTCCAGGCCCAGTGGGCCGCCCGCGAGCACCACCTGAGCCGATATGTCACCGAACAGCCCAGCTACTCGATCCTGCAGCGCGGAATCGAGCGCGACGTACTGCCCGTCACCGAGGAGTACGGGCTCGGCGTGCTGGTGTGGTCCCCGCTGGCCTCGGGCTGGCTGTCGGGCGCCATCCGCGAGGGCCGGTCCATCACCACCAGCCGCTCGGCGCTCATGCCGGAGCGCTTCGACGTCACCATCCCCTCCAACCGGGCCCGGCTCGACGCCGTCGAGCGGCTGGCCGAGGTCGCCGACGAGGCCGGTCTGACCATGATCCAGCTCGCGCTCGGATTCGTCACCGCGCACCCCGCCGTGACCAGCGCGCTCATCGGCCCCCGCACACGGGACCATCTGCACACACAGCTCGCCGCCGCCGACACCGTGCTCTCCGCCGATGTGCTCGACGCGATCGACGCGATCGTGGCCCCCGGCACCGACCTCGCCGCTCATGAGAAGCAGGACACTCCGCCCGCGCTGCTCGACCCGTCACTGCGGCGCCGCTGACGGGTCCGGCGCCACCTCTGCCCGTACCCGCGTGAGCGCGGCGACCGCTTCCCGCGGATCGTCCGCGTGGAACCGGAGCGTACGGGCGACGCCCCGGCGCCCGAGGGGCCGTACGAACGTCACCGGCTCCGTCAGCTCCACCGTCACCGTGGTCTGGCTGCCCACCGCGAGGTCGAGCACCCCGCCCGGGCCCAGCCGCACCAGCCGTCCGTCCGGATAGCGCCGGTCGACCCGGGCGGCGGCGATGGTGGCGGCCGGAACCCGCAGGTCGAACAGTGCGCCGTAGCGGATGCGCAGCGAGCCGTCGGAACCCACGACATGTGGCCGGACCACACAGGCCGCGTGCAGGGCGAGGACCAGCACCACCCCGTACACATCGAGGACGAGCAGGACCGCGTGCACCACCGGCCAGGGGATCACCAGGGCCAGCGCCACCGTCTCGATGACCGACACGAAGATCATCCCGTACATCATGGCCGTCTGGGGTCCGGTGTAGGCGACGGCCAGCGCCCCCTCGGGAACCTGGTGGCGGCGGCGCAGCACCCATAACCCGAGGCTGTGCAGGGCCCGGGCCTCGTGCAGGACGAGCCGGCGCGCGACCGGCGGGACCAGGGTCTGCGCCACGCCTTTCGCCCATGCCGCCGCCCGTGCGAACGGCCGGTTCATGACGCCCTCCCGCCCAGTCGGCCGGTCAGTCCCTCCATCACCCGGCGCACCACCGCGGCCTGCGCGGGCGAGTAGTCGTCCAGCAGCGCCCGCTCGAAGCCGGTCGCCGTCGGGCCGCCGTCCGGGATGGCCGCCAGCACCTCGTCCGGTACCGCGGCGACCAGTTCCTCGGCCAGCGGCGCGATCCGGGGATCGTCCGCCGCGGCCCCCTCCAGTTCGTCCAGCCGTTCGTACATCGGGAGCACGGCGGGGTTATCGGCCAGCGGCCGCAGCGCCGCGTACACCGCGTCCCCGCCGATCATCCCCTCGAGCAGCATCAGGTGCTCGCGGTCCTTGGCGGCGGTCGGCGAGGAGGTGGCGGGCGCCACCTTCAGGAGTTCGGCGAGGGCGGGGGAGAGTGGCGCGTCCGGTGTGAGCGGGCCGTCCAGAAGGGCCGCCAGCACCCTGCGGCGCTGCTGGATCTCGTGTTCCTGGCGGGCGAGATCGGCGTCCAACTCGCCCAGCACCTCGGCCAGCTCACGCCCCGCGTCGTCCGCGAGGACGTCCCGCACCTCGTCCAGGGCGAGCCCGAGTTCGGTCAGCCGCCGGATCCGGGACAGCAGAACGGCGTCCCGGAGGGTGTAGACCCGGTATCCGTTGGCGCGCCGCCGGGGCTCGGGCAGCAGACCGATGTGGTGGTAGTGCCGCACCGTCCGGGAGGTGACTCCGACGAGCGCGGCGATTTCTCCGATGCGCATGCGGCCAGTAGAAACCCTGCCGCTGCGACAAGGTCAAGCGCGGCCGTCCGGCGGTCCCTCGACGGCGCCGATATCGGGGCGGCCGCGGTAGAGCGGGGCGCCACGGCAGTCACGGCCACCGTTGTCCGGGACGACGGTGCCGTTGCCGATCAGCGGTGTGCCCGGCCGGGGAGCGGAGCCCAGCGCGGTGCCCAGCCGCGGTCCGCTGTCGGCCGCTGCCGTACGGCCCGGACACCTCCGGGTTCACCAGCAGCGGGTCGCCCGTGCGCGCGGTGGGGTCGGTGGCGTCCTTCGCGTCCGCGGTCGAGGCTGCGCCAGGCGCCGGCGGCGCTGGTGCCAGGGGCCCCGTCGTCCCCGGAGCGGGAGTCGACGTAGTAGGTGGTGCCCTTGGCCGCCGACCGTCCGGGCGGCGAACCGTGTAGGGGCCAACGAGACGGTAGCGTAAGGAGGTCCACATACGGTCAGGTGCGGTGAGAGCGCACATCCGGGAACAGCGAGGGAGCCTTATGCGGCACGAGATCAGCCCCGAGCCCATTCTTGAGGTCGGGCTCGGCTTCATGGCGTCGAAGGCGCTGCTCACCGCGGTGGAACTGGATCTCTTCTCCCGGCTCGCCGAAGGCCCCCGCACCGGCGGTGACCTGGCCGAGGCGCTCGGACTGCACCCGCGCGGCGCCGCCGACTTCCTCGACGCGCTGGTGGCGCTCGGGTTCCTGGAGCGGTCCGAGGGCGTGTACCGCAACAGCCCGTCCGCCGACACCTTTCTCGACCGTAAGAAGGCCACCTACGCGGGCGGCATCCTGGAGATGGCCAACAGCAGGCTGTATCCCTTCTGGGCGTCGCTCACCGAGGCGCTGCGGACCGGGAAACCGCAGAACGAGCACAAGCACGGCGGCGACGTCTTCGACGCCATCTACCACGACCAGGAGGGCCTTGAGCGATTCCTGCACGGAATGACCGGGCTCAGCATGGGCAAGGCGATGGTGATAGCCGAGCGGTTCCCCTGGGCCGACCACCGGACCGTGCTGGACGTCGGCGGAGCGGTGGGCTGCGTCCCGGTGGCGGTGGCCCAGCGCCACCCCCATATGAGCGGCGGTGTCTTCGAACTGCCCCGGGTGCGGCCCGTCTTCGAGAAGTACGTGGCGTCCTTCGGTCTGGAGGACCGGCTCACCTTCCACGGCGGCGACTTCTTCACCGATGACCTGCCCGGCGCCGATGTGATCGTGCTGGGCCAGATCCTGCACGGCTGGGGCCTGGAGGAGAAGCGGCTGCTGTTGAAGAAGGCGTACGACGCGCTGCCCGACGGGGGAGCGGTCCTCGTCTACGACGCCATCATCGACGACGACCGCAAGGAGAACACCTTCGGTCTGCTGGCCAGCCTGAACATGCTCATCGAGACCCGGTCCGGCTTCGAGTACACGGCCGCGGACGGCCGCGCCTGGCTGGCGGAGACGGGGTTCCGCGACAGCCGGATCGAACCGCTGACGGACGGCTACTCCATGCTGGTGGGCATCAAATAGCGGTCAGCCGGCCGCCCGGCCCGGCGCCGGGCCCACCCGGCGCCGGACCGCAGCCGCTAGAAGCGGTAGCGCAGGATCCGGCCCACATCCCGGAAACCGGGCAGGCGCGCCATCACCCGCATGCTCATCCGGCCGGAGGCGGGCATCTTCTCCACCCCCGGCATGTCCACGCTGCGCACCGCGTCGAGGCAGGTCAGCCCCGGGTGCCAGGTCTCGACCTCATGGGGGTCGTCCAGGCCCCAGTGGAGGGTGGCGCCCGCGTTGCGCACCGCGGGGACCATCTTCTGGAGCCGGATGCCCAGCGGCCCGTAGACGTCGAAGAGCAGCTGGCCGCTGGGGAACCGCTCGGTGATCCGCTGGATCAGCCGCTTGCCCTCCTCCTTGCGCAGATACATCGTCAGCCCCTCGGCGACGACCACGGTGGGCCGGTCGTCGGGCACCTCGCGCAGCCATGCCTCATCGGTCACCGAGGCGCCGACCATCTCGTAGGTCCCCGACGGCTCGGGAAGCAGCCGCCGGCGCAGATCGATCACCTCGGGGTAGTCGACGTCGAACCAGCGCACCGACGCGGGCGGGTCGAGGCGCTGCACCCGGGTGTCGAGGCCGCACGCGAGGTGGAGCACGGTCGCCTTCTGATGCTCGGCCAGGAACTCCATGGCCCAGTCGTCGAGCTGTTTCGCCCGCAGGGCGATGCCGATCGCCGTCGTGTCCGTCATCCCCGTTTTGCCGAAGTCGTAGGCCACGCGCTCCACGGCCTCCCGGGCCGCGTGGTCGTGCAGGACGGAGTCCGGTGAACGGCTGTCCAGCGCCCTGCCGTACAGCGTGGCGAGCAAGGTCTCCTGAGCGCCGCTGAGAGTGATCTTTTCGCGATCCATGGTTCCTCGTCGATGTGGGGGTACCGGACGGACCATTCCGTACGGTTGCGCATGGAATGGACAGAACCCGTGTCCGTACGGTCCCACGTTCCCCCCGGCAAAAGCGACCGGCCTCTGGGCCATTCGAGTTCATTCGGCCAACATCGGGCGGACGAGCGCCGGCGGGCGGGCGCCGGCGGGCGTCAGTGGCCCTCGCCGTCGTCCCGCGTCAGCCACAGATCGGGGCCGAAGACCTCGTAGTGGATCGCGGAGGGGCGCACACCCCGCTCCAGCAGCTGGGTCCGCACCGATCGCATGAAGGGCAGCGGCCCGCACAGATACGCCTGGACGCCATCCGGGATCTCGATGCCGGACAGGTCGACGCGGCCGGTGCGCTCGGCCGGCCAGTCGCCCTCGGGCCGCTCGTACCAGGTGTGGGCGGCGCCCCGCGCCAGCTTGGTGACCAGCCGCTCCTGGTCGGCGCGCAGCGCGTGGTCGGCGGGGGAGCGGTCGGCGTGGACGGCGACGACCGGGGCCTGGTGGCCTCTGGCCGCCAGCTCCTCCAGCATGGCCACGATCGGGGTGCAGCCGATCCCGGCGGAGGCGAGCAGCAGCGGTGTGTCCGTGGTGTCGAGCACGACGTCGCCGTAGGGCGCGGAGACGGTGAGCTCGTCGCCCTCGTGGACATGGTCGTGGAGATGGCCGGAGACCTCACCGGCCGGGCCCTCGCCCGCGTCCTCGCGCTTGACGGAGAAGGAGTGCACGGTGGCACCGGGGCCGTTGGTCAGGCTGTACTGGCGGATCTGCCGGGCCCCGTCGGCCAGTTCCACCTGCACCGAGACGTACTGGCCCGCCGTGAACGCCGGGGCGGGACGGCCGTCCGCCGGCCTGATCCGGAAGGTGACCACATCCGCCGTCTCCCGGGCCCGCTCGACCACCTCCCACTGCCGCCAGGTCCCGCCGGCCAGCACGCCCCGCTCCGCGTACAGCCGCCGCTCGATCTCGATCAGGGCGTTGGCCATCAGCCAGTAGACCTCGTCCCAGGCGGCGGCCACCTCCTCGGTGGCCGCGTCGCCGAGCACCTCCGCGATGGCGGCGGACAGATGGCGGTGCACCACCGGATACTGCGCGGCGCTCACCCCGAGCGAGGCGTGCTTGTGGGCGATCCGGCTCAGCAGGGCGTCGGGACGGGTGCCCGGCCGCTCCACCAGGGCGGTGGCGAACGCGGCGATCGCGCCCGCGAGGGCCTGCCGTTGGGTGCCCGCGGCCTGGTTGGCCCGGTTGAACATGTTCCTCAGCAGTTCGGGGTGGGCCGTGAAGAGCTTCCGGTAGAACAGCTCGGTGATGGTGCCGATGGCCTCACCGACGGCGGGCAGCGTGGCGCGGACGGTCTCGGCGGACTTCTGGGAGAGCATGAGCGGGCCTAACTGGTATCTCAGATTCGTATTCATCGGCATGGGTGAACCGGGCATGGTGACCCCTTCGTCATGACGGCTCGGCGGGGCGGGATCCGGGTTCCGCAACCCGGACGGCTGCTTCATGGGGACAACCCGGGCGCGCGCCCGACCAGCCCCAGCAGCACCGGGCCGGTCGGGGACGCCACCAGATCGTCGACCGTGAGGGGATCGAGCGAGGCGAGGAACGCCTCCTGCGCCCGGCGCAGCGCCATCCGCAGCCGGCAGCCCTGCCGCAGCGGACACGGCACGTCCCCCTCGCAGTCGACGACGTCGCCGACTCCCTCGAGGTCCCGGACCAGCTGGCCGACCGAGGCGGAGCGCCCGGTCGCGGTGAGCGTCAGCCCGCCGCCCCGGCCGCGCCGTGTCGCGATCAGGCCCAGATGCTGGAGCCGGGCCGCCACCTTGGCCAGATGGCTGTAGGGCACCTGCATCTCCCCGGCGATCTGCCGGGCGGTGCAGGGCTCGGTGCCGGTGACCGCCAGCCGCATGATCGTGCGGAGTGCCAGGTCCGTTGACTTCGTCAGCCGCATGGCGGCAGATTACGATAATGCGAATCTAGGAGGCAATTTATAGAGGCGGTTTCCCGCCGCTGGTGCACGGGTGGTCCCGCCGCTGACGCGTGGATGTCCCGGCCGCTTGCGCGCGGGTGTTCCGGGGCGCCGGTCAGGCTTCGCCGGGCGGCCGCCCGCGCAGCGCCCGCGTCACCGACCAGGCGACGGACACCATGGGCACGGCCACCACCGCCCCGACCACCCCCGCCACGATGGATCCGGCGATGACCGAAATCGCCACCACCACCGGATGGAGCCGTACCGCCCAGCTCATCACCAGTGGATGCAGGACATGGCCCTCGAACTGACCCACCGCCACGATCAGCAACAGCACCACGGCCGCGATGGCCGGACCCCGCCCGGCCAGAGCAACCACCGTGGCCACCGCCAGCGCGATCGGCGAACCGATCAGCGGGACGAACGTCGCGAAGAAGACCAGCAGCGTCAGCGGCAGGGCCAGTGGCACCCGCAGCAGGAACAGGGCGATGCCGACCAGGGTCGCGTTGGAGGCCGCCACGACGATGATGCCCCGGGTGTATCCGGCGAAGGTGGTCCACGCCGCCCGCGCCGCCCGGTCCCACGGGGACCGGGCGCGCTCGGGGAGCTGGCCCCGGAACCACTGCCACATCCGGTCGCCGGAATGGATGAAGAAGATCGAACAGAACAGGGCCAGGAACACCGCCGTGCCCGCCTCCACGACCCGCCCGGCACTGCTGAGCGCCCTGCTGATCAGCGCCGCGCGATGCTGGGACACAAAGGCGGCGACCTTGTCGTGGGCCCCCGACAGCACACCGCGCCGCACATGGAACGGGGGCCCCTCCAGCCATCGCTCGATCCGGCCGATCCCGCCGCGCAACTCGCCCACCAGGCGGCCTGCCTCCGCGGCCGCCGCGCTCCCCACCAGCGCCAGCAGTCCCAGCACCGCGAACAGTGTGCCGAACACCGCCAGCGCCACCGCCAGCGGCCTGGGGAACACCCGCGCCAGCAGATCGGCCAGCGGCCGCAGCAGGGCGGTGGCCACCAGCGCCAGGAACACCGCGATCGCGACGAGCTCGAACCGCCCCAGTACCGTGAACCCCAGATAGACGGCCACCCCGATGACCACCAGACGCCATGCGTACGCGGCGGCCAGCCGCAGCCCGGGGTGGACCCGCCCGCGCTCGTCCCCCGCCCGGCGCACCGCCGCCGCCAGGGCCGCGGAGCCGGAGCGGCGGGCCCGCGCCACCGCCCGCGAGGCGCGCCCCGCCGGTCCGCCGGCCGTGCCACGCCGAGGGCGTACGCCCCGCCCTCCCGGTCGCTCGGGCGGGGGAGGAGAGTCGCTGCTCACGTCGGCGCCACCGCCTTCTGCGTCCCGGTCCTGCGCGGCGGAAGAGGATGGCGATTCATCCTCATACGCACAGATTCAATCAGGGCGGCCGCCCGGGCGCCGGACACCTCTCCCCGGCGCGGCGGCCCGTCCCCTCCCCGGCGCGGCGGGCATCCTCGCCCCGGCGCGGCGGGCATGCCCGCCCCCTGCCGTTCCGCGTCCGTGCCTGCCTAAGATCGCCCTGGTCACCCCCTCGCCAAGGCCCTCTGCAAGGAGCCGCTCGTGACATACGACATCACCGCCGTCCGCGCACAGTTCCCCGCACTGAAGGCCGGGTCGGCCCACTTCGACGGCCCGGGAGGCACCCAGACCCCGCTCCCCGTCATCGAGGCCATCTCCGACGCGCTGGCCAACCCCCTGGCCAACCGCGGCCACCTCACCGCGGGGGAGCGCAACGCCGAGGCCCTTGTCCGGTCGGCCCGGCAGGCGATGGCCGATCTGCTCGGCGCCGACCCCGGCGGGATCGTCTTCGGGCGCAGCGCCACCGCCCTCATCTACGACTTCTCCCGCACCCTCGCCAAGACCTGGTCGCCGGGGGACGAGGTGGTGGTGTCCCGGCTGGACCACGACTCCAACATCCGGCCCTGGGTCCAGGCCGCCGAAGCCGCCGGGGCCACCGTGCGCTGGG
This sequence comes from Streptomyces sp. 5-10, assembly GCF_014712245.1. Taxonomy (NCBI): domain Bacteria; kingdom Bacillati; phylum Actinomycetota; class Actinomycetes; order Kitasatosporales; family Streptomycetaceae; genus Streptomyces; species Streptomyces sp. 5-10. The sequence goes on along the minus strand of NZ_JACVYG010000001.1, from coordinate 216,841 downwards.
CCGACTTCGACCCCGCCACCGGCGAGCTGACCCCCGATGACATCAGCGCCCAGCTCGGCGACCGCACCCGGCTGGTGGCGGTCACCGCCGCCTCGAACCTGATCGGCACCCGCCCGGACATCCCGGAGATCTCCCGCCGGGCGCACGCGGCCGGGGCGCTGCTCCACGTCGACGGCGTGCACTACGCCGCCCACGCCCACGTCGACGTCCGGCGGCTCGGAGCGGACTTCTTCGTCTGCTCCCCCTACAAGTTCCTCGGCCCCCACCTGGGCGTCCTGGCGGGCAGCCCCGAGCTCCTGGAGACCCTGACCCCGGACAAGCTGCTCCCGTCGACGAACGCCGTTCCCGAGCGCTTCGAATTCGGCACCCTGCCCTATGAATTCCTCGCCGGCACCCGCGCCGCCGTCGACTTCCTCGCCACCTTGGACCCCGGCGCCGAAGGCAGTCGCAGGGAGCGGCTGGGGTCGTCGTTCGCGGCCCTCGAAGAGCACGAGGCCACCCTGCGCGGGCGCATCGACGAGGGCCTGGCCGCCCTCGACCCGATCACCGTCCACTCCCGGGCCGCGGACCGCACCCCGACCGTGCTGCTGACCATCGACGGCCATGACACCACCGACGCCTACCGCTATCTCGCGAGCTGTGGCGTCGACGCCCCCTCCGGCTCGTTCTACGCGGTGGAGGCGTCCCGCAGGCTGGGCCTGGGCGACACCGGAGGGCTGCGCATCGGTCTGGCCCCCTACACCAGCACCGAGGACGTGGACCGGCTGCTGGAGGCGCTCTCGGACTTCCTGCGCACTCCGGCCCCGCGCGGCTGACTCACCCGGCGCTCACCGGCCGGTCTCACTTCTCGGCGGCGTGCCCTTCGAGGAGCCCCGCCACCAGTCCGCGGGCATGCGCGGCGTCGAGTCCGGCGGGGCGGAAGAGGATGCGGTACATCAGAGGCGCCACGACGTGGTCGACGACCGTCTCGACGCCGGGGGTGTCCTCGCCGCGCTCGGCCGCACGGGTCAGGATGACATCGATCTGGTCCGCGGCGTAGGCCGAGCACTGGCCGGCGTTACTGCCGTCCGGGTCGCCGAGCAGGGCGTCGCGGATGTAGGCACGCCCGGCCGGAGAGGCCATCTCGTCGAGGAACTGCTCGGCCCAGGCCGTCAGATCGGACGCCAGACCGCCGTGGTCCCGGGGCGTGGTGTCGGGCCGCAGACGCTCGACCGCCACGTCCGACAGCAGTTGGCCGAGGTCTCCCCAGCGGCGGTAGATCGTGGAGGGGGTGACGCCCGCGCGCTGGGCGATCAGCGGCACCGTGAGACCGTCGCGGCCGACCTCCGCCTCCAGTTCGCGCACGGCGGTGTGCACCGATGCCTGGACCCGGGCGCTGCGCCCCCCGGGGCGCACCATCTGCCTGCTCATTCATCCCACCTTAAAGCAAATCCGTTGCTTCTGGGGAAGCGGTGCGCCCGGGGGCATTCGGCGGAGCCAGCCCGGGGGCACTCGGTGGAGCCCAGGGGGCACTCGGCGGACGCGTCAGGCCGCCGGTGCCAACTCGCGGGCGGGCCGCGTCCGCTCGTAGGCGTGACCGACCCGCAGGAGCACGCTCTCCCCGAGCGGCCGTCCGAGCAACTGCATGCCGATCGGCAGGCCCGCCGTGTCGTGGCCGACCGGGACGGACAGCGACGGCACCCCGGTGAGGTTGGCAGGGGCCGAGAGGCGCACATAGGCGTCGGAGACGGCCTCGACGGTGCCGTCCGGCCAGGTGATCGTCTCCTGGTCGGCCTTCACCGCGGTCGCCGGGACCGTCGGGGCGGCGATCACATCGACGTCCTCCAGCATGCGCGCCCACTCCCGCCGCATCAGCGTCCGGGAGCGCTGGGCGCGCAGATAGTCCCCGGCGGGCATCAGCTCGCCCGCCTCCAGCAGGGTGCGCACATCCGCCTGGTACAGCTCCGGCGCAGCGCGCAGGGTGCGCTCGTGGTAGGCGGTGGCCTCCGGCACCATCAGGCCCCACTGCGTGGCCTGGATGTAGCGGGTCATGGGGATCTCGACCTCGACGAGGCGGGCGCCGAGGGCCTCGAGCCGGTCGACGGCCCGCCGGACCGCGGCCTCCACCTCCGCGTCGACGTGCTCGAAGTAGTAGTTGCGCGGCACGCCGACGCGCAGTCCCGTCAGGTCCTCGACCGCGCCCGGCCGGTAGTCCCGCGCGGGAGCGGCCAGGGAGGCGGGGTCACGGGGGTCGTGCCCGGCCAGGACCGCCAGGACCAGGGCCTGGTCCTCGACGGTGCGGGTGAGGGGACCGACGTGGTCCAGCGACCACGACAGGGAGGTGACGCCGTGGCGGGGGACGAGGCCGTACGTCGGCTTGAGGCCGACGACCCCGTTGAGCGCGGCGGGGACGCGGATGGATCCGCCGGTGTCGGTGCCCAGGGCGAAGGCCGCGGTGCCCGCGGCGACGGCCACGGCGGATCCGCCGCTGGAGCCGCCCGCGACCCGGCCGGTGTCCCAGGCGTTGTGGGTCTGCGGAGTGGTCAGCCCGTAGGCGAACTCATGGGTGTGGGTCTTGCCGACCAGGACCGCGCCGGACGCGCTCAGCCGGGCGGCGACCGTGCTGTCCGCCTGGGCGCGGTGGTCGGCGCGGACCCGGGAGCTCGCGGTGGTGGCCACGCCCGCGACGTCGATCAGGTCCTTCAGGCCCATCGGGATGCCGTGCAGCGGGCCGCGGAGGCGGCCGACCGCGGCGGCGTCCGCGGCCTCGCGCGCCGCCCGGCGCGCCTGCTCCGCCGTCACCGTGGCGTAGGCGTTCAGGTGGGGTTCCAGCCGCTCGACGCGGTCCAGGACGGAGTCCACCAACTCGACGGGGGACAGCCGGCCGGTCCGGATCGCGTCGGCGGCGGCGGTGAGGGACAGTTCATACGGCCGCATCGTGCTGCTCCTCTCCCGCGCGGTAGGCGGGGGCGGGCGGGGTGTCGCCGAAGTCCAGCTCGCGCAGGACGGCGACGACGGAGTGGATGTGGTTGGCGGTGGCCGCCGCGGCGGCGTGGCGCTCGGCCGGCAGCGGGAGCCCGGCGCGTGCGGCCCAGCGGGCCGCCTCCGGAGGGGTGAGTTCGGCGGCGGACAAGGTGTCTCCCTCGGCGAGATCTCAACGAGATAAAAGCTAACTGTTTGCGTTAGTCGACTGTAAGGCCTACGGTGGCTTAAGGCAAACAGATTGCGTTTAGAGAGAGTGGACCATGCACACACCCCAGGCCGTCGACATCCCCTTCTGGACCGTGGGCGACGTCGCCGTCCACCGCATCGACGAGGTGCTCCTGCCCCCGCAGACCGGGCCGTGGCTGCTGCCCGACGCCTCCGCGGACGTGGTCTCGCGCCAGGACTGGCTGCGCCCCGACTTCGCCGACCAGGACGGCACCCTGCGCATCGCCAGCCACAGCTTCGCCTTCGAGGTGGGCGGGGCGCGGGTCCTGGTCGACACCGGTATCGGCAACGGCAAGACGCGGGCCAACCCGGCCTGGCACGATCTGCGGACCGACTACCTGGAGCGCCTGGCCGCCGCCGGGTTCCCCCCGGAATCCATCGACCTGGTGATCCTCACCCATCTGCACACCGACCACGTCGGCTGGAACACCCATGAGGTGGACGGCGCATGGGTGCCCACCTTTCCGCACGCGCGCTACCTCACCTCCCGCACCGAGCGGGAGTTCTGGGCGGCCTACGACATGGACGAGCCGCGCACCCAGATGTTCCTCGACTCCGTGATTCCGGTCGAGGACGCGGGACGGCTCGACCTGGTCGACGTCCCCGAAGAGGGCACCGAGGTCATCCCCGGACTGCGGCTGATCCCCACGCCCGGGCACACCCCCGGCCATATCGCCCTCCGGCTCGACAGCCGCGACGAGCGGGCCCTGATCACCGGCGACTGCGTCCACCACCCCGTCCAGCTCGCCCACCCCGCCATCGGCTCGTGCGTGGACATCGCCCCCGAGCAGTCCGAGGCCACCCGCCACGCGCTCTTCGGCGCCCTCGCCGACACGGGCACCCTCCTGCTCGGCACCCACTTCCCGCCGCCCACCGCCGGTCATGTGATCACCCACGGGAACGCCTACCGGCTCTCGCCCGTGCCCCCGGGCGCGCGCTGACGCGCGTCCCTCCGGGAGTGGTGGTGTTCGCCTGGATGTTCCCGTAGGGGCGGTATTGGGGCCGGGGCGGTGCGACGGGCAGGCTCGTGGGTGCTGTGCCTGTTGCGTATCGGGAAGGGGTCTCCTTTGGCCGGTGTGTTGCCGCGTGGCGATCGGCTGCCGTCGTTGACGGGGCTTCGCTTTCTGCTGGCCGCTGTGGTGTTGGCGGGCCATGTGCTGACGCTGGGCAGATTCTTCGAGGACCAGGGGGTCTATGAGGCCGCCGACGCCTCGTCCATGGCGAGCGCGGCGGCGGTCTCCTCGTTCTTCCTGCTCAGTGGCTTCGTACTGGCGTGGAACGCCTCTCCGGCCGACACCGCCGTCCGGTTCTGGCGCCGCCGGCTGGTGAAGATCTTCCCCAACCATGTGGTGACCTGGACGCTGATGCTGGGCCTGCTGATGGCGACGGGCACCGCCGCGCTGCTTCCGGTGCCGGACCCGGGGCCCGGGGAGGCGGTCCGGAATCTGCTGCTGGTGCACGCCTGGGTGCCGGACATGGCCGATTTCAGCAGCGTCAATCCGGTGACCTGGTCCATCTCCTGCGAGGCGTTCTTCTACCTCCTCTTCCCCCTGCTGATCCGGCCGGTGCGCGCGCTCCCGGCGCGGCTGCTCCGGCCGGTGATCGCCCTGGTGGCGGCGCTGGTGGTGACGATGCCGCTGGTGGCGATGGCCGTCACCGACGAGGCGGCTCCCGGGAGTTGGTCGCCGCTGTCGACGGAGCGCTGGTGGCTGATCTACTTCTTCCCGCCGGTGCGGCTGCTGGAGTTCGTCCTCGGACTGGTGCTCGCCCGGGCGGTCCAGCTCGACCGCTGGCCCACGCTGCGTCCGCGCTGGCCGCTGCTCGCCCTGGCGGGGGTCTTCGCGGCGCGGACGGAGCTGCCGGAGGAGTACCTGTGGGGGGCCGCGACCTGTCTGCCGATGGCCGCCCTCATCCCGGCCCTCGCCACCCGCGATATCGAGGGGCGGGGGAGCCGGCTGGGGCGCCGTGGCCCGGTGCTGCTGGGCGAGGCGTCGTTCGCGCTGTACATGGTCCACTTCCCGCTGCTGTACGAGATCAGGGTGCTGCTGGACCGGCGGACGTTCGACACGGTGACCGCCGCGCTGTTGTCCCTGGCGGTGTCGGCGTTCTGTGTGGCGGTGTCGCTGCTGCTGTGGCGCGGTGTCGAGGTGCCGATGATGCGCCACTTCGCCCGCCCCCGCGGCCGTTCCGTATCGGCCGCGAGCCCCGCGCCCGGCGACCGGACCGCACCCCTGCGCCAGCAGGACCCCGCTCCTTGACGCGGGCGGCCCGTGCGCACCGCTCAGTCCGGCGACGTGGCGACGCGTACGCGGTGGCTTTCGCCGTCGGAGAGGAACGACGCCAGCTTCCGGCCCTCCTCTCCGACGGCGTTACGGTCGGCCGAGGAGAGGCGGCCCAGCGGGGTGACGACCACGGTGGCGGCGTCCACCCTCCAGGTCGCGGCGACGCGGCCGTCCACCAGCACCACGCGCTCCCCGGCGACCGACAGGCCGCGGTGGGCGTCGTCGATGATCCGGCCGCGGTCGTGGTAGCCGAGGATCGCGTTGTCGAACGCCGGCAGGAACCGCACCGGCGCGGGCGTGTCGGGGTCGGGGCGCGGCGCGTCGGGGAGGTCGAACAGCTCCCGGCCGCGTTCGTCGCGGAAGGTGACCAGTTCCTCCCGTAGCGCGGCCACCGCGGCCGGGAGCCCGGCGAGGCCGCACCAGGCGCGCAGATCGGCCGAGGCAGCGGGGCCGAAGGCGGCCAGATAGCGGCGTACCAGGGCCTGCCCGACCGGGTCGGCGCCGTCGGGCGCGGGCGCGTCCACCTGCCGGCCCAGCCAGGAGGAGAGCATGACGTTACGCACCCCTCCCCGGGAGCGCCACAGCCCGCGCGGCGGCGTCTGCGCCACCGGCACGAGGGCGGCGATCAGCATCTCGCCCAGTGCCCGCGGCGCCGGGGCGGGCCAGCGGTCGGCCAGCGCCCGCACCAGCTCGGCCATCGAGCGCGGCTCGCCGTCGGCCATCACCGCCCGGCCCGCGGCGGCGAGCTCGTCGAGGTCCACCCCCTCCAGCTCGCGACGGTAGGTTCCGAGCACCCGCTGGCGCAGCATGGCGTCATGCCGCGCTCGCCAGGCCACGATGTCCTCGGCGGTGACGAGGTGGACGGTGCGGCGCATGAGATGGGTCCGCACCACGCTCCGCCCGGTCAGCAGGCCCGAGAGGGCCGCCGGGTCGAACGCGCGCAGCCGCGACCAGAGTCCGGTGAACGGCTCCTGTGGTTCCTGCGCCTGCATGCCGCACAGATGCGCGACGGCGTCGCGGACCGGCATATCGGCCCGATCGAGCAGCAACTGCCGGGCGAGCGTCGCCCGGCCCAGCGCCCGGTGGTCGAGAACGGTCATCGTGCCACCGCGGCGCGCTCGTCGGCCGACCGCCGCCGCAGCGCCGGGTGCTGGACGGACGGCGGGGTGTAGGACACATCGATCGGGCCGATGTCGGTTCCGGGCGCCACGGTCCGATCGATCCGGTCGAGGACCTCGTCATCGAGGGTGACCGCGGCCCCGGCCAGGAGATCCTCCAGATGTTCCATGGTGCGTGGCCCGATGATGGCCGAGGTGACGCCGGGGTGGGTGATGGCGAAGGCCATCGCCAGGTGGGTCAGCGACAGACCGGCCTCCTCGGCCAGCGGGATGAGCTGCTCCACGGCGTCGAGTTTGCGCTCGTCGGTCAGATGCCGGGGCACCCACTTCATCCGCTCGTTCCGCACCGTGGGCCCGCCCTTGCGGTAGCGGCCGGTGAGCAGGCCCGCCGCCAGCGGACTCCACACCAGAACGCCCATGCCGTAAGCCCGGCAGACCGGCAGGACCTCCCGCTCGATGCCGCGGTTGAGGATGGAGTACGGAGGCTGCTCGGTGCGGAAGCGGTGCAGTCCGCGCCGGTCGGCGACCCACTGCGCCTCGACGATCTCCGAGGCCGGGAGGTTGGAGGACCCGATGGCGCGCACCTTGCCGCTGCGCACCAGATCGGTGAGGGCGGAGAGCGTCTCCTCGACATCGGTGTGCGGGTCGGGGTGGTGCACCTGATAGAGGTCGATGTGATCGGTCCCAAGGCGCCGCAGCGACTGCTCGACCTCGGCGATGATCCAGCGCCGGGAGCTGCCGCCACGGTTGGGGTCCTCACCCATCGTGCCGTTGACCTTGGTGGCCAGCACGATGTCGGCACGCCGCCCCTTCAGCGCCTTGCCCACGATGTCCTCGGACTCCCCGTGGGGTCCGTACACATCGGCGGTGTCGATGAAGTTGATCCCCGAGTCCAGCGCCCGGTGGATGATCCGGACACAGTCGTCGTGATCGGGGTTGCCCGCCCGGCCGAACATCATCGTGCCCAGGCAGTAGGGGCTGACCCGGATACCGGTCCGCCCCAGCTCACGCGTCTTCACGGTCGCGCCGTTCCCTTCGGTTCCTTGGCTCTTGGGTTCCGGAACCGTGCCGGTGACAGCCGTCACCGGCACGGTTCCGAGGAGATCCGGTAAGGCGGTCAGCCGGCCTTCTGCCCGTCGAGCGACTCGCGGATGATGTCCGCGTGCCCGGCGTGCTGGGCGGTCTCGGCGATGACGTGCATCAGCACCCGGCGCACGCTGTGCGCCGCGCCCGGCTCGTTCCAGGGCGCCTCCGGCAGCGGATGCGTCGCCGACAGATCGGGGACGGCGGTGATGATCTCCTCGCTCCGGGCGGCGACCTCCTCATAGCGCCGGAGGATCCCGGCCAGCGTCTCACCGGGCAGCATCTGGAAGTTGTTCTGGTTGTCGATCGCCCACTGCGGGATCTCCCGTGCGGTACCGGCCGCGAGGTCGGCCCAGGTGACACCGTCGGGCAGGTCGTAACGCAGCGCCGAAGGGCCTTCGAGGACGAAGCGCAGCCAGCCTTCCTCGATGGCCGCGACATGCTTGATCAGCCCGCCCAGGCACAGCGTGCTGGCCGTCGGGCGTTCGCCTGCCTGCTCGTCGGTGAGCCCGCGCACCGTGTTGGTGAGGGCGGATCGCGCGGCGGCGAGCTCGGCGAGCAGATCGGCCCGCTCGCTGTCGAGCTCGGAGGAGGGCATGGGGGTGGCGGTCACGGTGATCGGGTCCTTCTGGTCGTACTGGTTGGTCTGACGGAGACAACAGTCGCAGGGGAAGCGGACAGGTTGTGGCCGCTATTTCGAGCAGAATGGGAGTCATGCCGAAGACCTCAGCGCGACTGCTCTCACTGCTCTCGCTGCTCCAGGCGCGCCGGGACTGGCCGGGGCAGCTGCTGGCCGAGCGGCTGGAGGTCAGCCCGCGCACCGTGCGCCGCGATGTCGACCGCCTGCGCGAGCTCGGCTATCCCATCCTGGCCGCCAAGGGCCCCGACGGGGGCTATCGGCTCGGCGCCGGTTCGGACCTGCCGCCACTGCTGTTCGACGACGACCAGGCCGTGGCCCTCGCCGTGGCGCTGCAGACCGCCACCGTCACCGGGGCGGGGATCGAGGAAGCGGCGGCGCGTGCGCTGAGCACCGTCCGGCAGGTGATGCCCGCACGGCTGCGCCATCGCATCGACGCCCTCCGGGTCACCGCCGTCGACGGCGCGGGGGCCCGGCCGAATCCGCGGGTCGGCCCGCAGGTGCTCATGGCCCTCAGCGCGGCCGTCCGCGCCCGCGAGGTGCTGCGCTTCGACTACGCTCCCGTGTCCGCACCGGATGCCTCCGACGCCGACCCCGCCGCCACCGCGCCGCGGCGGGCGGAGCCACACCACCTCGTCACCCGGGGCGGGCGCTGGTATCTCGTCGCCTGGGACCTCGACCGCGACGACTGGCGCACCTTCCGCGTCGACCGGATCACCCCGCGCACCCCCATGGGGCCACGCTTCACCCCGCGCGATGTGCCCGGAGGGGACGTGGCCGCCTTCGTCGCGAGCAGGTTCCAGGGCTCCGACGGCTCGGGCGGCTGGCCGTGCCGAGGCGAGGTCATCCTCGCCCTGCCCGCCACCGTCGTGTCCACCTACACCCGGGACGGAGTCGTCGAGGAACTCGGCCCGGACCGTTGCCGACTGGTCCTGGGCGCGTGGTCATGGCCCGGACTGGCCGCCACCATCGGCAGGTTCGACGCCGACATCGAGGTCGTCGGGCCGCCCGAGCTGAGGGAAGCCTTCGCGCACCTGGCCCGCCGCTTCGCCGACGCCGCGGCCGCGGCACCCGGTGGGTCCGGGACGCCACCTCCGAGTTGATGAGTGGCGCGTGCCGCACACCGTGCCTCAGGGCGCGGCGTCGAGATCCACCTCGAGGTTCTCGGTCTCGGTCCAGAACCCCTCGTCCGCGTCCTGCAACCGGGACGCCGCGTGCCTCAGGTGGACCAGCGCGGCGTCGCGTGCCGCCTCGGCGTCGCGGGCCTCGATGGCGGCCAGGATGGCGTGGTGCTCCTGCCGGACCGCTTCGAGGAAGTCGCCGCGGCGCGCTTCGTTCGCACGCGTGACGCGGATTCCGCCGCGCAGCACCTCGCCGAGGTACCGCACCGTGGAGAGCATCACCGCGTTCCCGGTCGCTTCGGCGATGGAGCGGTGGAAGGCGAGATCCTCGTCCACGCCGTCGCCACCGGCCGCCACCGCCGTGTCGATGGCCTCCAGGGACTGACGCATCCGGGCGAGGTCGGCCGCGGTGGCCCGGGTGGCCGCGAGGTACGCCGCCTCGCCCTCGATGGGGCGGCGCACCTCCACGATCTGCCGCACCTTGGACTTGGTGTCCTCGGCGGTCTCGGCCTCCAGGTCCAGCGGCCGGGTACGGCGCGGCATCACGAACACGCCGAGCCCTTGACGGGGTTCGACCAGGCCCGCGTTGCGCAGCCGGGACACGGCCTCGCGTACGACGGTCCGGCTGACGCCCAGCTGCTTGACCAGCTCCACCTCGGTCGGGAGCTTGTCGCCCTCGGCCAGCCGTCCGGACTCGATCTCTTCCGAGAGTATCGCCGCGACCCGATCCGCGAGCCGCACGGGACCGCTCACCTTGGAGAACATGGTCTTCAGTTTATCGGCACCGTCCCGGCCGCTACGGGTGTCCGGCGGACCATGCGGCTCCGCCCCGTGGCAGGGGCTTCGCCCCTGGTCCCCGGGGTCTGGGGCGGAGCCCCAGTTGTGGGAAGGGGCGGGGAGGGGACAGCCCGCCGCAGGCGTCAACATCCGCCGGACACCCCTAAGAGCGCGCACCGTCCACGACCGCGTCGGCGTGGTCTTCGGTGTAGGCGCGCACCACCGAGGCGAAATCCGGGTCGGGGGCCAGCCCGAGCGCGGCGGCGCGCGCGTTGTCGAACACGGCGGGCCATGAGCCGACGATGGCCTCGACGTCGGGGTCGGGCGCGATCGTCACCAGGTCGGCGACGGCGTCGCCGACCACCTGCCGCAGCGTGCTCAGCATGTCGGCGACCGAGACCGTGAGCGCCGGAAGGTTGACCGGCACCCCGCCGTCGATCCGGCCCGGCCCGGCGCCGCGCTCGGCCTCCGCGACGCGGAGGATGCCCTCGACGGTGCGCCGTGGCGAGGCCAGGGCCACCTTCAGCTCGGGGTGGACCGGGCAGATGGCGGGGAGACCCGCGAGCGGCTCGCGGATGATGCCGGACAGGAAGCCGGAGGCGGCCGCGTTCGGCTTGCCCGGCCGTACCGACACGGTCATCAGGCGGGCGACGCGCCCGTCCAGGAAACCGCGTCGGGTGTAGTCCGCGATCAGCTGCTCGCAGACGAGCTTCTGGATCCCGTAGCTCGACCGAGGTGTCGGCAGGGTCGACTCGCTGACGACCGGCGGCAGCGGCAGCGCGGGATCGGAACCGTACACGGCGACGCTGCTGGAGAACACCACCCGCGGCACCGGCCCGCCGGCGGCCGACTGGGCCCGCGCGGCCTCCAGCACCGCGCGGGTGGTGTCCACATTGGCGCTCATACCGAGGTCGAAGTCGGCCTCGCACTCGGCCGAGACCGCGGAGGCGAGGTGGATGAGCACATCCACCGGCTCCGCGAACACCTTGTCCAGCCGGTCGGCCAGATCGCCCTGGACGATGTCCACGAGGGGGTCGTCCGCCGCCGAACCGGGCGGCACCACGCGGTCGGCGAGCACCAGCCGGTCGATCGGCGCACCGCGGAACGTCCGTGACGTGAGCAGTGCGGCGGCCACCCGCCGGCCCAGGAAGCCGAAGCCACCCGTGATGACGATCCTCATGCGTTGTCTCCTCGGTAGTCGTGTCGCCAGCCGAGCCCCTCGCTCGTTCCGGCGCGGGGGATGTACTCACAGCCGATCCACCCGTCGAATCCCAGGTCGTCGATGACGCCGAACAGATGGCGGATGTCGAGCTCGCCCCGGTCGGGCTCATGGCGATCGGGTACGCCCGCGATCTGCAGATGGCCGACCCGGCCGGTCGGCAGGTCACGGCGCAGGGTCGTGGTGAGGTCGCCCTCGACGATCTGGCAGTGGTAGAGGTCGAGCTGCACCTTGAGGTTCGGGGCTGCCACCTCGCGTACCACGGTGTGCGCTTCGGCCTGCCGGTTCAGGAAGTAGCCCGGCATGTCGCGGCCATTGATCGGCTCGATCAGTATGTCGACGCCCGCCGCGGCGGCCCGTTCCGCGGCCCAGGCGAGATTGGCGAGATAGGTGTCGCGGTGCTTGGCCGAATCGCCTGCCCCCACCAGCCCGGCCATCACATGTACGCGCGGGCAGCCGAGCTCCGCCGCGTACTCCAGGGCCCGGCCGATCCCGGAGCGCACCTCCGCCTCGCGTCCGGGCAGCGCCGCGATCCCGCGCTCCCCGGACTCCCAGGCACCGGGAGGCGCGTTGAAGAGCACCTGCCTCAGACCGTGGTCGTCGAGCCTGCGGCGCAGTTCGGAGGCGTCGTACGGGTAGGGGAAGAGGTACTCGACGGCCTCGAAGCCGTCCGCCGCCGCCGCGGCGAAGCGGTCGAGGAAGTCGTGTTCGGTGTACATCATGGACAGGTTCGCGGCGAACCTCGGCATGCTGGCTCCTGCGTTCGGGCCGGGACGTCCCGGTCAGCGGTTGACGACCTGCTTCTTGGTGGTGAGCACCGCGACGGCGCCCACGACCAGGGTGAAGGCCAGGACGTACATCGGGATCGACGCCGAGCCGGTGGCGTCCTTGAGCGCGCCGATCATGTAGGGGCTGACGAAACCGGCGAGGTTGCCCACCGAGTTGATGATGGCAAGGCCGGCCGCGGCCGCGGTGCCGCCCAGGAACGCGGTGGGGAGCGACCAGAACAGCGGAGCGCAGGTCAGCACCCCGGCCGCGGCGACGGACAGCGCGGTCAGGGACAGCGCGGTCGACCCGTTCCAGACGGCGGACAGCGAGAACCCGACGGCGCCCATCAGGCTCGGGATGACCAGGTGCCAGCGGCGCTCGCGGCGCTTGTCCGCCGAGCGGCCGAACAGGTTCATCGCGACGAGCGCGGCCAGGAACGGCACGGCGCTGAGCACGCCGATCGCGAGGTTGCCGTCGATGCCGGTGGACTCGACGAACGTGGGCATCCAGAAGGTCAGGGCGTACTGGCCCATCACGAAGCAGAAGTAGATGAGGCACATCAGCCACACCCTGGGCTCACCGAAGGCGTCCCGGACCCGGCCGTGCACCGTCCGGTGCGCGCTGTCGTCGGCGACCGCCCGCTCGACGACGGCCTTCTCCTCGTCGGTCAGCCACTTCGCGTCCCGCACGCCGTCGTCCAGGTAGAAGAGCGTGAGGACACCGACGAGGAGCGCGGGGACCGCCTCCAGCAGGAACATCCACTGCCAGCCCTGCCAGCCGTTCACCCCCTGGAAACTGTCCATGATCCAGCCGGAGAGCGGGTTGCCGAAGATGCCCGCCACCGGGATGGCCGACATGAACATCGCGATCACCCGGGCGCGGCGGTGCGAGGGGAACCAGTAGGTGCAGTAGAGGATCACTCCGGGGTAGAACCCCGCCTCGGCGGCACCGAGCAGAAACCTCAGGACATAGAACGTCGCCTCGTTGGTGACGAACATGAACGCCGCCGAGACCAGGCCCCAGCTGATCATGATGCGGGCGATCCAGGTGCGGGCTCCGACGCGTTGCAGCATCAGGTTCGAGGGCACCTCCAGGAGGAAGTACCCGATGAAGAACAGGCCCGCCCCCAGGCCGTACGCCGCCTCGCTGAACCCGAGGTCGTCGGACATCTGGAGCTTCGCGAAGCCGACGTTGACCCGGTCCAGGTAGGAGGCCACGTAAGCCAGGATGAGGAAGGGGACGATGCGGCGTACGACCTTGCGGTAGACGGCGTTCTCGCGGGCGAGCGCGGGCGCCTCGGCCGCCACTGCGGGCATGGGCATGACGGAATCCTTCTGCGGCTCAGGGATTCTGCGACGGGGACGGGGAGGGGAGAGAACTACGGGGACGGGGAGGGGAGGGAACTACGGGGAGGGGGAGGGAACGGGGACGGGGCAGCGGAAGATCACCAAGCGGCGCCGAACGTGGACCTCAGTTCGTCGATCGCGTCGGTGGTGAGAGGCCCCGGTCGACGGTCGGTCAGGAGCCACAGACGTGCCGTCTCCTCGAGTTCTTCGAGGACGGCGAGGGCGGCGGCCGCGTTCGGGCCCCAGACCACGGGGCCGAGCCGGTCGAGCAGGACGGCCCTGATCGGCGTGTGGCTCGCCAGGTGGTCGGCGATCCGGGCGGTCACCAGGTCGGCCACGCGCGGGTCGCCGGGCCGGTGGTAGGGGATGAGCGGAACGTGCCCCACCTTCATCACGAAGTACGGCGTGATGGGCGGGAGTACGTCGTCCTGGCTCCACACCCCGGCCAGGGTGAGCGCGACCAGGTGGGTGGAGTGGGTGTGGATGATGAACCGGGCCGTGGGGTCGGCCGCGTAGATGCGCCGATGGAGCGTCAGGGTCTTGCTCGCGCGGTCGCCCGCGCGCTGCTCACCCTGGGCGTCGACCAGCGCGAGGCGGTCGCGCTCGAGGAAGCCCAGGGCGGCGTCGGTGGGTGTGATCAGATGGCCGTCGCCGATCCGGGCGCTGATGTTCCCGGCGCTGGCGTGCACATAGCCCCGGTCGAACAGGCTGGTGCCCACCCGGACGATCTCGTCGCGTGCCTCGTCCACGGCGGTGTCGAGGAGCTCGGTCATGAGACCTCCCGGTCGAGCAGGGTGAAGGAGTCGGTGAAGAACGCGGGGCCACCGAAGTTGCCGGACTTCAGCGTGATGTGGAGCGTGTCCCCGCCGGGCAGCGCCGCCGCGCACCAGGGCACACCGGGGTCGATCTGCGGTCCGATGCGCAGTCCGGTGATGCCGAGCGCCCGGACGACCGCTCCCGAGGTCTCGCCGCCCGCGACGACGAGTTGGCGCACACCGCGCTCCACCAGGCCCTCGGCCACGCGGGCCAGGGTCCGCTCCACCAGCTCGCCGGCCTCGGCGGCGCCGAGCCGGGTCTGGACGGTGCGGACCGCCGCGGGCGCCTCGGTGGAGTAGAAGAGGACGGGTCCGTCGGCCAGACGCGCCTCGGCGAAGGCGAGCGCCTGGCCGGACACGTCCTCACCGGCCGCGACCCGCAGCGGATCCACGCTGAACGCGGGCCGGCCGGTGCGCAGGAACTCCTGGACCTGCTGGTTGGTGGCGGTGGAGACCGACCCGGAGATGACCGCCTGGTGGCCACCGGGCGGGGGCAGCTGCGCGGCGGCGTGGGACGGTGTGAACCCCCAGTTCGCGGGCAGCCCGATGGCCAGGCCCGAACCGGCGGTCACCAGCGGCATTCCCTGGACGGCCGCCCCGAGGCGCACCAGGTCGTCGTTGGAGACGGCGTCGACGATGGCGATTCCGGCACCCTGCTCGCGCAGTTCGTCGATCCGCGCCCGGACCGCCGTGGCATCGCGGCCGACCACCGTGTGGTCGATCAGGCCGACCGCTCGTGTGGTCTGCGCGCCGAGGACCGAGACCAGATTGGGGTCGGTCATCGGGGTGAGCGGGTGATGGCGCATACCGCTCTCGCTGAGCAGCACATCGCCGACGAAGAGATGGCCCTTGAAGACCGTGCGCCCGTTGTCGGGGAACGCGGGCGTGGCGATGGTGAAGTCGGTGCCGAGCGCGTCCATCAGGGCCTCGGTGACCGGCCCGATATTGCCGGCGGGCGTCGAGTCGAAGGTGGAGCAGTACTTGAAGTAGATCTGCTCGGCACCCGCGGACCGCAGCCAGGCGAGGGCCCGCAGCGACGCGTCGACGGCGTCGGCGGCCGGAGCGGTCCGCGACTTGAGCGCGATGACCACGGCGTCCGCGTCCACCGGCCGCTCGGCGCCGGGCGGCGGTACGTCGATCAGCTGGACCACGCGCATGCCCGCCCGCACCAGGTTGTTGGCCAGGTCCGTGGCGCCGGTGAAGTCGTCGGCGATACAGCCGAGTCGGATGCCCATGTCAGGCCTCCACCGGCTGGGGCAGGTCGATCCCGGGGAAGATCTTGATGACCGCGCTGTCGTCCTCGGAGCCCAGGCCGGACGCCGACGCCTGGAGGAACATCTGGTGAGCGGTGGCGGCCAGGGGGAGCGGGAACCTCTCCGGCCTCGCCGAATCGAGGACCAGCCCCAGGTCCTTGACGAAGATGTCGACCGCGGAGAGCGGGGTGTAATCACCGGCGAGCACATGCGCCATCCGGTTCTCGAACATCCAGGAGTTGCCCGCGCTGTGCGTGATGACCTCGTACAGCGCCTCGGCGGGAACGCCTGCCTTCAGCCCCAGGGCCATCGCCTCGGCCGCCGCGGCGATGTGCACCCCCGCGAGCAGCTGGTTCACGATCTTGACCTTCGAGCCGAGGCCGGGCTGCTCGCCCAGGCGGTAGACCGTGCTGCTCATGGCCTCGAGCACCGGGTCGGCGACCGCGTACGCCGCGGCGGGGCCCGACGTCATCATGGTCAGCTCACCGGCCGCCGCACGCGCGGCGCCACCGGAGATGGGGGCGTCCAGATAGAGCGCGCCCCGCTCGGCCAGGCGTCCCCCGAGCTCCGCCGACCACCCCGGGTCGACCGTGGAGCACATCACGAAGACGGCCCCCGGGCGGAGCCGGTCGGCGGCCCCGCCGGCGCCGAACAGCACCGACTCCACCTGCGCCGCGTTGACCACGACACCGACCACGATGTCCACCGCGGCCGCCAGGTCGCCGGGGGAGGCGTACGCGGTCCCGCCGTCGCGGGCGAAGTCCTCGGCCACCTCCGGTCGCAGATCGTGGACCCCGACGTCGTAGCCCGCCGTGCGCAGGCTGCGCGCCATGCCGAGTCCCATGGCCCCGAGCCCCACCACGCCCACGCGCGGCCGCGCCGGCCTGTCCTGGTCGCTCATGCCCCTCCTCGTCCTTGGCTTGTGCGTATGGGGGAGCGCCGCCGCCCTTGATGTGGTGTCCGGGTCGCGATCGGCCCCGGCTGCCTGCGGCGATCGGGTCATATGATGACCTGAAGACAAGGCTCCCGCATACTGTGACGTCCATCACATGGGGTGGAGCGGGGTGGGCGTGGAGTCGGGTGGGGCGCGGCAAGGCCGGGCGTGGTGTGTGAACTCAGCCGATGTCGACGGAGGTGCCCGCGGCCAGCTCGTGGTAACGGGCGCCCGTGCCGGGGCCGTTGGCGCCCAGGAACCCGCCGACCATCGCGTTGCCGACATCGTTGAGGGCGCCGTCGTGGATGGCGTAGGCGTCCCGTGGGGCCACCTCCCGCACGTAGTCGATCAGCTGTCCGGTGGTGGACCAGGGGCCGTGCACGGGCAGCAGCAGGGTGTCGACGGTGGCATCCGGGACGGTGAGCGCGTCCCCGGGGTGGAAGAGGGTGTCGTCGATGAGGAAGCCGACGTTGCCGACCGGCGGGATGTCGGGGTGGATGGGTGCGTGCCACGTGCCGTAGACCCTCACCTCGAAACCGGCCGCGGTGAAGGCCTCGCCCTCGCCGACGGTGGTGACCCGGGTACCGAGGCCGGCCAGCTGCTTGGCGACGGAGGTGTTGGTCCAGATGCGCAGGGCCGGGTTGTTCTCCGCGGCCTTGCGGAGTGCCTCCTCGGAGAAGTGGTCGAAGTGCTCGTGGGTCACCAGGATCGCGTCCGCGCCGTCCAGCGCGTGCGGTTCGGTGAGGCCGCCCGGGTCCACGACCAGGCGGTGGCCGTCCTTGTCGATACGGACGCAGGCATGGCCGAACTTGGTGAGCTGCATCGTGGGTCTCCTTGATCCATGGCTGAAACTGCGCAACCTAGGTGTGTAAATAGACTGTACAACATGGTTGTACAGCCTGCCTTCATGATCTGGGTAGGGTGGGGCCATGGAAGAAGACGACGCACTGGCTGAAGACCTGCGGCAGGCGGTCGGCGAACTCGTCCGCGCCGTACGGGCCGCCGACACCATGCCCTCCGGAGGGGCCGCCATCCTCGGCCACCTCGACCGCGGTGGCCCGCAGACCACGGCCGACCTCGCGCATCGGCGCGGAGTGACCCACCAGTCGGCCGCCAAATCCGTCAAGGAACTGCTCGGCGACGGCCTGGTGCGCACCGAGCCCCACCCCAGCGACGGCCGCAAGCTCCTGCTGCACATCACCGAAGCCGGCCGCGCCCGCCTCCAGCGGGAGCGCGCCCAGCGCGCCGGCTGGCTGGGCACCGCCATCCGCGACACGCTCAGCCCCGACGAACGGCGGCAACTGCGGGACTGCGTACCCCTGCTGACCCGTCTGACCGCCCGCATCACCGAAAGGTGAGCGCGGAGGCGATGTGTCTGGTTCGGTATCTTCTGGGGGCAATGGCTTATATCCCGGGGGGAGATGCCTGGCATAAGCAGTTCGGGATTTCCGAGCGCGCTGTGCGGTGGCTAGCGTGAACCTCGACGCCGCCAAGGGTGGATTCGAGTGAATGGGTGGATCGGGGGAGTGGGATGCGACTGCTCGTGAAGCGGTCATCGGATCAGGTCAAAGGGCAGATCGCCGTTCCCACCTCGAAATACCACGCGCATCGCGCCTTGATACTGGCGTCGCTCGCCCCCGGGACCAGCCGCATCGTAGGGCTGTCGAACGCGCAACACGTCCGGCACACCATCACCGCGCTGCGCGGCCTCGGTACGCGGATCGAGAGGGACGGGGACGACTTCCTCGTGCACGGGGGTCCGTACCGACCGCTGCGATCGCAGGTCTCGGTGGGCGGTTCGGGTACGGCGCTGTATTTCCTCACCGGGCTCGCCTCTCTCGCGAGTGCGCCGGTGACCATCGTGGGGCAGAAGTCATTCCACCGGCGTCTGATAGGCCCACTGCTACAGGCCCTGTCCGATCTCGGTGTTGACCTCGATTCGCCCACGGGCGGCCCGCCGATTTCCGTGCGGCCGCGCCGCCCGAAAGGGGGCCACGCGCGTATCGAGGGCATTCTTTCGCAGTGGATTTCCGGATTGCTCATGGTGGCGCCGTTCGCGACCGGGCCGAGCACCATCACCGTGGAGGGCGAGTTCAACGAACGCTCCTATGTGGATCTGACGGTCCGGACGATGCGGCGGTTCGGGCTGCGGGTCGAGGTCTCCGAGAACGGGCGGCGGTTCGACATCGAGCCGGGCCAATGCCCGACCCCGGCAACCGTGGTGCTGCCCCCCGATGTCGGCGCGGCGGCCTTCGGCCTGGCCGTGACGGCGCTGCACCCGGCCGATGTGCTGTTCCGGGGGCTGCCCGCGCTCCCCGTGGACCAGGTGGACCACCCCGAGGCGGATCTGCTGAACATCGTGGCCGGGATGGGGCTGCCGATGACGGCCGACCCGGCGACCGGCATGGTGCGGGTCCGCCACGACGGGATCAGGCTGCGCCCCGCCCGGGCCGACTGCCGGGCGGTGCCCGACATGCTGCCCGCGCTGGCCGTGCTCGGGGCGCTGGCGGACGGCACCACCGTGCTCGACAACGTGGCCCACGTCAGGCTCAAGGAGTCGGACCGGGTGGCGGCGATGCTGCAGCTCACCAGGATGGGCGCCCGGATCGAACAGCGCGGGCAGCGACTGCTCTGCCACGGTGTCGAGCGGCTGACCGGGGCCGAACTGTCCTCGTTCAACGACCACCGGGTGCTGATGTCGCTGGCCGTCGCGGGCACGGCGGCCGACGGTGAGACCCGGCTCACCTACCCGAACGCCTACCGCGGCTCCTATCCACGCTTCCTCGAGGAGATGAACGGCGTCGGCCTGAGCATGTCGGTGGAAGGGGACCGGACGCCGGATCGGGACCGCACCCGGACCCCCGCTCTCGCCGCGCCCTCGAACTGATCAGCCGTCGGGCCGCGAGCCCCGCGAAGGACCGGTGTCGCCGGGCGGCCGGTCCGGAAGGTCGGTGGCGCACAGGCGCAGGACCCGCTCGCGCAGCCATCGGTGGGCGGGATCGATGGTGTTCCTGGGGTGCCAGTACATCGACTCGACGAGCCGTGGCAGCGGCACATCGAGCGCCACGGTCCGAAGACCGATGCGCGGGCCGAGCTGGTCGAACAGGCGCCGCTGTATCACCGCGACCATGCGGGTGCCGGGGAGCAGGCAGGCCGCGTTGGTGAAGTTGTCGGTGGCGGCGACGGCCCGCAGGGGCAGGCCGAGTTGAGCGAGCACGGTGTCGGCGATCGTGGGCTGCGGCCCCCCGATCTGGACGTACGGCAGGGCGCAGAGCTGATCGGAGGTCAGGACGTCACCGACTTCGGGGTGGTCCTGGTCCACCACGGCCACGAACTCATCGGTGAACAACGTGGAGCTGGAGAACGTCTCCAGCTCCTTGTCCTGGATCATGGGCGGCCAGATGACCAGATCGCACTGGCCTCTGCGGAGCTGGTCGACCATGCCGTGACTCAGCGGGGCGACCTTGATCTGCACATGGGGGTAGGCGGTGTCGATCTCCCGCAGCAGCGGCCGCAGCAGAACGATGGCCACGTAGTCGCTGGCGGTCACGGTGAACACCCGGCGGTCGGTGGTCGGGTCGAAGGCCGCGTTGGCGCCCACCACCTCCCTGATCGCCTCCAGCATCTCGGTGACCGGCTGGACCAGCGACTCCGCGAAGGGAGTCAGCACCATGCGGCGACCGTCCCTGACCAGCAGCGGCTCATTGAAGTGGCGGCGGAGCTTGGCGAGCGAGGTGCTCATCGAGGGCTGGGTGACCTCCACCCGCTCCGCCGCCTTGGTCACACTCCGTTCCATCAGCAGGGCGTGCAGCGGGACCAGGAGGTCCATGTTGAAGTTGCTGAGGGACGGTGGCATCGCTCTGGGTCCTCGTCATGATCGGGCCGGAATGGGCGGCCGAGGCGAGTCCTGTGTGCGCAGGAATCCGGTTCGCGGCGCGTGACGACGGAACCGTACTACGGATGGAACCCCGGCGCAGACGCGCGTGCACAGGCGCCCGCAGGGAGTTGACGGCCAGTCAGGAGCTCAGGACGACAGGACCAGCTTGGCCTTGTGCCCGCTGACCGACCGCACACCGATGCTCAGGTCCGCGGGTCCCGGGACCGCTCCCGAGGAGACCCCCCGGCGCGGTGGCGGGGGCGTGGTCGGACCGGGCTCCGGTTACCCCCACGCGATCCTGGCGGCGACCGGCAGGTGGTCGCTGCCGGTGGCGGGCAGGGTGCGGATGTCGGCGACGGCTGCCGAGCGGGCCATGACCTGGTCGATCCGGGCCAGCGGGAAGCCCGAGGGGAAGCTGAAGGCGAAGCCCCGCTCCGCCACGTTCAGCCGCGAGGTCAGCGGGGCCAGCCCACGGTCGTCGACGGTGCCGTTGAGATCGCCCAGCAGGACCACCCGATCGCGCCTCTCGGCGGCGATGGCCTCGCCCAGCAGACCGGCGCTCTCGTCACGCCAGGAGGACGCGAGGCCACTCGCCCGGATGCGCACCGACGGCAGGTGTGCGACATACGCCGCGATCTCGCCGTGCGGTGTGCGGACTGCGGTCCGCAGTCCGCGATTCCACCCCTCCGCGATCCCTTGGGGTTTGATGTCCAGCGGCCGGGCATCGGTGAGCGGATGCTTCGACCAGAGCCCGACGGTGCCCCGCACGGCGTGGTAGGGGTAGTCCGGGGCGAGGGTCTTCTCGTAGACCGGCAGCGCGCTGGGCACCAGCTCCTCCAGCGCGATGAGATCGGGCCCGGCGTCGGCCAGGGCGCGGGCCGTACCCGCCGGATCGGCGTTCTCATCGCTGACGTTGTGCTGCACCACCAGCAGGTCACGCGGGCCGGGTTCCGCCCCGGGCAGGAACAGCCCGCCGAAGAGATACGTCCACGCCGCCACCGGCAGCAGGAGCGCCACCAGCGCGAGGGCCGAACGGCGCAGCAGCGCCAGGCCGAGCAGCACCACGACCACCACGCCGAGCCACGGCAGGAACGCCTCCAGCAAACTGCCCACATGACCCACGGAGTTGGGCACCGCCCGGTGGAACGCCAGCAACCCGGCCGTCAGCACCGCCAGTACGGCGAGCACCCGCCCCCGCGCCCAGGGCGACCGGCCCCGCGCGTCCCCCGTCGCGTCACCCCACCGGGCCCACCGCGCCACCCAGCGCCCGGCCCGCCGGGGCACCCCCGCCCGCACCGGCGCCGTCGTACCGCTGTCCACCCGCGTCGTACCGCTGTCCACCCGCTCCACCATGGCTTCCCATCCGTGTGGCTCCGCCCCAAGACTGATTCCGCCCCCCAAGACGGGCCACCAGGCGCATCGGTTTCTGTTCGCGGGGGTGGCGGCACAGGTCACCGGAGATTCCGGTGACGGTGGCCCGCCCGCTCCCTAGGATCGGATCTCGTGCTCTCCCGTCCCTCCTTCATCAGTGACGAAGCGATCGCGCACGCCGTCGCCGCGCATTGGCTGCCGGGCGTCGCCGAAATCGCGTATCTGCCCTGGGGTTTCGGCGCACACCACTGGCGGGTGGCCGGTGGCGGCACGACCCTGTTCGTGACGCTGGATCAGCTCGAGCCGCGGCACACCGCGGCGACGCTGGAGGCCGCCTACGCGGGGGCGGCGGCGCTGGCCGCCGCCGGTGTGGACGTGGTGTGCGCGCCGCTGCCCGCCCGGTCCTCCGGCCGGTTCACCGTCGGCGTCGAGGCGGGCGCGCTCAGCGTGACGCCGTGGCTGGACGGGCGCAGCCCCACCGAGGAGGAGGCGAACCGGCCCCGGCACGTCCGCGAGGTCGAAGCCGCACTGGCCACGCTGCACCGCGCCACACCGCCACCCGGTCTGCGGCACTGGACGGCCCAGGTCGGCCCCGAGTTCGCGGGCGAGCTACGGGCCCGGACCGCGCGGCCCTGGACGTCCGGGCCGCTGGCGGAGGAGGCGCGGGCCGCGATCGCCGCACACGATGCCGCGATCACCCGCTGGACGGACCGCTACCTCGAACTCGCGGACCTCGCCCACTCCCGCCGGGACCAATGGGTGACCACCCACGGCGAGCCGCACAACGACAACCAGGTCGTGGGCGCGTGCGGGCTGAAGCTCGTCGACTGGGAGTCGCTGGCCCTCGCGCCCCGCGAGCGGGACTACGCCGATCTGCTCGCGGCCGGCGCGGGCGACCGGCTGCGCCCCGACCCGGCGATGGCCGAGCTGTTCGCCCTCGACTGGCGCCTCTCCGAGATCGCCGAGTACGCGCGCTGGTTCGCCGCCCCGCACACCGGCACGGACGACGACCACACCGCCCTGGAAGGGCTGTACGAGGAATTGCGGCAGGTCACCGCGCCAGGGCCGCCCGGGCCACCGTGACCGCCTGCCCGGCGTAGCCGCGGCCGAACAGCACGGTGTGCACCAGCAGCGGGAAGAGCTGGTGCAGTCCGACGCGGTCGGCCCAGCCCCCGGCGAGCGGCGCCACCTCCTGGTAGCCGTCCAGCACCTGGTCGAGATGTGGGCAGCCGAACAGGTGGAGCATCGCCAGATCGGTCTCCCGGTGGCCACCGTGCGCGGCCGGGTCGATCAGCCACGCCTGCCCGTCGGTGCCCCACAGGACGTTCCCGTTCCACAGGTCGCCGTGCAGCCGGGCGGGTGGCTCGGCGGGCCCGGCCAGCTCGGGCAGCCGCTCACATGCGCGTTCGATCACCTCGGCCTCGCCGTGGCGCACCGTGCCGTCGTCGACGGCGCGCCGCAGATAGGGCAGCACCCGGTGTTCGGCGTACCAGCGCGGCCAGTCGGTGCCCGTGACATTGCGCATCGGGGCCATGCCGATGTACGCGTCCGTGGGGCCGCCGGGCGGCGGGGCGCCGAACGCGGGCGCGCCGACGGCGTGCAGGGCGGCCAGGTCGCGGCCGAACCGGACCGCCGCCCGGGCGCTCGGCCGGCCGACCGGCACCTGGTCGGTGACCAGCCAGTGGCGGTCGTGGCCGTGCACCGCCGGGACGCGGACCGTACCGGCGTCGGCCAGCCAGCGCAGCCCCGCCGCCTCGGCCTCCACCGCGCCCGGATCGTCACCCCGTTTGACCATCACCGTCTGCCCGCCGTCGAGGCTGACCTCGGTGAGCTGGGCGGACAGCGGCCGCCGGCAGGTCGCCGGACGGCCGGTGAGGCGGGCCGCCGCGGCACCGGGGTCCTCGCCCGTCCCGGCCTCGGCACGGGCGCTCATGAACCGAGGCGCTCGCGCACCCAGGCCAGCAGGCCGGGCACCGAGGCTTCGATCATGGCCAGCACCTCGTCGAACCCCTCGGGGCCGCCGTAGTACGGATCGGGAACGTCCAGGTCACCGCCGGTGGCGTCCGGGTCGAAGGACCGCACCATCCTGACCCGGGACGGATCGTCGACCAGCCGGCGCAGCGCCTTCTCGTGGCCGCGGTCCATCGCCAGGAACAGCTCGGCGTCCCGGTGCTCGGCACCGATCTGGGCCGCGACATGCTCGACCGGATAGCCGTGCCGCGCCAGCAGCTCGCCGGCCCGTTCGTCGATGGGCTCACCGGCGTGCCAGGGGCCGATACCGGCGCTGCTGACCCGTACCGCGCCGTCGAGTCCCGCCCGGCGCAGATGCTCGGCGAAGACCAGCGCGGCGGACGGCGACCGGCAGATGTTCCCGCTGCAGACAAAGCAGATGTGCACGGCCACCAGGGTAGGGCCTGGCTCCGCGGTGGCGCAGGGGGCGGGCCGCCCCGGGAGAACCCCGGCTCACCCCGCCCACAACTTGTCCACCAGCGGTGTCCGGAGCCACCCCACGCCTCCGGTGCTCTCGTCGGGCCGCAGCTCCAGCATGTGGCCACCGGGCCGGTCCGAGGCCCGCGCGATCGCGCTCACCAACTGCTCGGCGAGGTCGGGGCCCTCGGTGTCGCCCATGTCGTCGACCGGCGCGCCGGCCCGTACGTCCTGACGGACCTCTTCACCGCTGTGGAGGGTCAGGATCAGGTACTGGGGTGTCTTCCTGTCCCATCTGACCTGCTCGATGGTGTCGGCGCGCACCATGCGGCCGCCGAACGTCGCGCTGTTGACCCGCACCCACACATCGGGCGTCATCGCGGCCCTCCCTCGCACCGGCGCCGAGGCTCCTTCTCGTTCCTTCCCGTTGTACCGGACCGAGCCCGGCGTCAGGCGCCGTGGTCCGCGAACGGACCATCGGCGGCGAAGGCCAGCGTGGCGAAGCGCTCCCCGATACGGCGGTGGGTGGCCGCGTCCGGGTGGAGCTCGTCGGGCAGCGGCAGCTCGGCGGCGTCGGCCTCGCCGTAGAGGTCGCGTCCGTCGAGGTAGTGGAGGTGGGGGTCGTCGGCCGCCCGCTGCTTGACGATCCGGGACAGCTCATCCCGGATGACGCCCAGCGTCAGCTTCCCGGCGGCGCGCTCGGCGGGGTCGCCGGTGGCCAGGAACCGCAGCTTTCCGGCGCTGAGCGCGCCGAAGTCGAAGGACGCGGGGCCGGGGGTGTCCTCGTGGATGGGGCACAGGATGGGGGAGACGACCAGCAGGGGCGTGGTGGGATGCCCCTCGCGGATCGTGTCGAGGAAGCCGTGCACCGCCGGGGTGAAGGCGCGCAGCCGCATCAGGTCGGCGTTGACCAGATTGATGCCGATCTTGACGCTGATCAGGTCGGCGGGGGTGTCGCGCATCGTGCGTGCGGTGAACGGGTCGAGCAGGGCGCTGCCGCCCAGGCCCAGATTGATCAGTTCCACGCCGCCGAGGGAGGCGGCGAGCGCGGGCCAGACGGCGGTGGGGCTCGCGGCGTCGGAGCCATGGCTGATCGAACTGCCGTGGTGCAGCCACACCCTGCGGCCCCGGTCCGGTACGGGCTCGACGGGGGCGTCGGTGCGCAGGGCGACGAGTTCGGTGGTCTCGTTGTGCGGCAGCCAGATCTCGACGTCCTTGACGCCGTCGGGCAGATCGGCGAAGCGGAGGGTGCCGGCCGGGCCGGGGTGGCTCTCGGCGGCACCGGTCGCCAGGTCGATGGCCAGGGTGTTGCCGCCGGTCACCGTGGACTGGGCGGTCAGACGGCCGTCGATCAGCAGGTCGTAGACGCCGTCCGGGCGGGGCGGGGCGCCCGCGTAGACCCGCTTGGTGGGCAACGTGTCCAGTTCGACGGCGGTGGCCCGGGTCCGGAAGGCCAGCCGTACGCCGGACGGCTGGGCCTCCGCCATGGCGAGCTGCCCATCGGTGTACTGGGCGCGGGCCCAGGCGGGCAGCCGGTGCGGCAGCAGCCCGTGGGCGGTGCGCTCCAGGTCGAGGGCGCCCCGCAGGATGTCGGCGGTGATGGGCGTGGTGATCCAGCCGTGCTCGGTGGTGTGCATCGTTCCAGCCTGTTGATCAGGGATGTATGGGTGGATGGTTCGGATTCGCCGGCGCGCGGACGCGCGATGAGCGATACGCGTCTCGTCAGGGCGCGGGCCAGTTCCGCAGCAGGGCGTCGAGGGCGTCCAGCGTCCGCGACCAGCTCTCCTGGCTGTCGGGGGCGCTGTGGCTGAACCCGCCGGCCATCTCGAGGCTGACGTAGCCGTGGAAGACGCTGCCCAGCAGCCGGACCGCATGCGTCTGGTCCGGTTCGGCCAGGTCGTAGCCGCGCAGAATCGCCCGGGTCATCTGTGAGTGCCTGATCCCGGCGCTGGCGGCCGCCGTCTCCGGGTCGAGCCTGAGCCGGGCGGCGGTGTAGCGGCCGGGGTGCTCGCGGGCGTAGTCGCGGTAGACGTTGGCGAAGGCGATCAGGGCGTCCTTCCCGGCCCGGCCCGCCAGGGCGTCGGCGGCCCGGTCGGCGAGCTCCTCCAGGGCGAGCAGGGCGATCCTGGTCTTGAGGTCCTGGGAGTTCTTCAGGTGCGAGTAGAGGCTCGCGACCTTGACGTCGAACCGCCTGGCCAGCGCCGAGACGGTCACCTGGTCGAAGCCGACCTCGTCCGCCAGCTCCGCCCCCGCCCGGGTCAGGCGTTCCGTGGTCAGTCCTACCCGTGCCATACCCATCCTCTCCTCTGCCACGACCGATTATGCGTTTGCCTAAACGGTTTAGGCAAATTAGCGTGCGGTTCATGAAGCCGATGACTGAACAAGAGATCCGTGCCGCGTTCGTGAACTGCACCAAGGGCGAGGCGAAGCGCCTGTCCGTCCCTCGCGACCTGGCCGACCGGCCCTGGGACGACCTGGACTACCTCGGCTGGCGAGATCCGCAGGCCCCCGACCGTGCCTATCTGGTCGCCGTGCTGGACGGCCGCCCGACCGCCCTCGCGCTGCGCTGTCCCGGCCCCGCCTCCTGGCAGGCGCGGCGCAGCATGTGCTCGATGTGTCTGACCGCCCATACGGGCGGTGTGTCCCTGATGGTGGCGCCGAAGGCGGGGAAGGCCAGGCAGCGGGGCGACTCGGTGGGCGCCTACATATGCAGCGACCTCGCCTGCTCGCTGTATGTGCGGGGTAAGAAGGACGCGGGCGCCGGATCACGCCCGCAGGAGTCGCTCACCCTGGAGGAGAAGATCGAGCGGACCGTGGCGAACGTCGCCGCGTTCCTCGCCAAGGTGACCGCGTAGCTCATGCCGCCGGGCGGCGTCACGCTCCTCCGACAGCGGTGCCCCGCACGCCACGGCGTGCGGGGCACCGAGTGAGGCGGAGGTCAGCCGCAGTTGGTGTTGGCCTTCTCGAAGCGCACACCGTCGATCCAGCCCCACCAGTCCACGCAGGTGCCTCGGGCGTTCGTGTAGATGGGCCCGGCGTAGGAGCGGTAGTTGCCGCTGTCGTAGATGTTGTGGATCTCCGTGTCGCTCCGCGAGAGGTAGATGGTCATCGGAACCGGCTCACCGGCGACGTTCCGGATCGCGACCAGGCAGTTCTTGCCCGTGGCGGAGCTGTAGGTGAGATACGCCGTGCCCTTGTCCCCGACCTCGGTGGAGTTGACGACCGTGTAGCCGGAGCCGCAGGCGCCGTTGTACGCCGCGTGCGAGGGCGCCGCGGAGGCCGCGGGCGCGGCCACCATGAGGGCGGCCGCGCCGGCGCCGGTCACTGCCGCGACGGCCAGGGCGCGCTTGATGTGGGTCATGGGTGGGTCCCCGTTCGTATGGTGTCGGTGCTGTCGGTTGAAGTGCCGTGGGTGGATTTCCCGGTCACTACGACCCGTCACCCGGCCCTCGAGTTGTCCCCGTGCACCGTTACGGCTCCGTCCCCACTGTCACCAGCCTGTAACGGGGGATCGCACAAGAAACGCAAGCCGAAAAGAGCCCGGTGCTGCCGAGGACGCGTCTCTCTTAGACTGTGCCGGTCCCCAAGTTGATCGGAGCACCATATGCGTCGCCTTGCCGCCGCCCTTTTGGTAATGACCGCTTTTGCCTCGCTCGCCGGCTGCGCGCAGGATTTCGACCGGGGCCCTGACGGGCAGGTGACCGACAAGGTCAAGGACGGGAAGAAGTTCTACTTGGTCGTCAAGCCGGCCAAGGGAGGCGAGGAGAAGAAGTTCCGCGTCAGTAAGTACGACTATCACGACTGCAATCGGGGCTCGAAGTACCCGAAGTGCGTTGACGATTAATCAGTTCGTCTTGACTGACGAGTTTGTCGTCACCCCCGATCGCCGGGTCGGCCGTCCCTTTCGGTCGACCCGTTTGCGATAGGAGTGATTGAGCGTGCGATGAAGCGTGCGCTGCGTCGAGCGATTGGGATAGGGTCTGCCCGGAGGTGAGCCCTGTGCCCGCTGAGGACGAGTTGTTCAGCGCTGTCGACGCGCTGCTGGAGCAGGTCGCCCAGGACGATCTGCCGGCACCCGCCGAGCGCAAGAGGCTGCGTGAGGCCGCCGGGCTGAGCCAGGCCGACATCGCCAGGGCGCTGGACATCCGCCGGGAAGCGGTGGGCAATTGGGAATCCGGCAGGACCGAGCCGCGGCAGCCGAAGCGCGCCGCCTACGCCCGGCTCCTGAAGGGCCTGGCCGCCCGCTTCCCCGCCCCGGCCGCGGAGGCGCCGGGCTTCCCCGCCCCGGCCGCGGAGGCGCCGGGCTTCCCCGCCCCGGCCGCGGAGCCGCCGGGCTTCCCCGCCCCCGCCGTGGAGGCGCCGCGAACGGGCTCGGCCCCCGCCGCCCCCGAGCCGTCGCCCCCCGACCAGGCCATCCCGGCGCAGACCCCGCCCCCACACCAGGGCCAGGCCCAGGGGCATTCCGTCGGGCGGAGTCATCACGCGCCCGGGGCGACCGCCGCACCGGACACGGCCCGGCCACCCGCCACGTCCCCGGCACCGCGGCGGGGCCGCCCGCCCCGGCCGGCCACTTCGCGGCGCCCGCACGCGCGGCAACCCGCGACAGCGCCGACGACCGCGGGTGCCAGGACCACCGCCGCCACCCCCGCCGTGGACCCGCGCTTCGCCAACGGCCCGCTGGCGGTCGTGGACTTCGCGGAGGGCCGGCTCGCGGCGTACTGCCCCGGCGGCCTGATCCTCGACGTCCCGGCCAAGTCCCTCCCCGCTCTCATGGAGTGGACTCTGGCCGAGGCGCGCCTGGGTGCCCCACGGCTGAACCGCAACGGCAGGGACGCCGACCCGGTGCTGGTGCTCACCGACGCCGCCGCGATGCGCTTCGGCCTCCCGGCCCGGCTGGCCGACGAGGAGCGGCGGGCGGGCAGGCTGTCCGAGGGCCACAAGATCCTCAAGCAGCTGGAGAAGGCCGACTGGCGGCTCACCCGGCGTGGACTCGGCCCGTGGGCGCGGATCTACCGCCCCGCCGAGGGCGCGCGGCGCGCCTGCGTCCAGCTGTGCGTCCTGGGCTGGGACGCCCTCGACGCGCGCTCCTGGGGCGAGGCCGCGCAACTGCCGCCCGCCGATCTGGCGCAGCTGCTGGGCACGTACGCCGACCGCGTCATGACCCCCTGCGGCTCCACCGCCGTCACCGGCCTGGAGCTGATGACCGCTCTGCACCCGCCCACCCGCGCCGGTGAGCCGGACAGCGACGGCCGGCGGCACAGCGAGCACAACCCCGGCTCCCTGGGCACCCAGCCGGTGCAGTGCGCCCCGCCCGAGGCCCCGGACGGCCACCCGCTCCTGGCCCACCTGCCGCGCTTCCACCAGCGCACCCCCGAAGAGGTCCTGGTGGAGGAGGCGTACGACTGGGCGCGACCGCTCACCGACGACGAGTGCGCCAAGCGCTATGTGGTGGGCATCGACGTCAACATGGCCTTCGCCGCGGCCGCCAACGGCACCGTCTTCGGCCTCGGCGCGCCCGTGCACGCCAAGCGACCGCCGTTCGATCCGAAGGTCCCCGGCTCATGGCTGGTGGACCTCTCCCACGTCGAACTGGATCCGCGCCTGCCGAGCCCCTTCACCCCGACCGGGGAGCGGCCGTCGGGACCCGCCTGGTACGCCACGCCGACCGTCGCCTACGCCGTCGAACTCGGCTACGGCGTCGCCCCCATCGAGGCGTACCTCCGCCCGGACAACGGCCGCTATCTGGACGCCTGGTACACACGGCTGCGGGACGCCTATGTCGCCACGATGGCCGACCTGGGGGTCACCACCGGCATGGAGCCGGCGGAGTTCCTGACCGCGATGGACGGCCACCGGCAGGCCGACCCGCGGATGGCGATCGTCCTCTCCGCGATCAAGGCGACCGTCAAGGGCGGCATCGGCAAGCTGCGCGAACGCCCCCGTGGCGGTGGCTGGCGGCCGGGCCGCCCCTGGCCGGCGCTCCAGCGCCCGACGTGGCGGCCCGACATCCGCGCGGCGGTCATCTCCAAGGCGCGGATCAATATGCACCGCAAGATGCTCAAGACGGCGGCGGCCACCGGTCAGTACCCGGTGGCGGTCCTCTCGGACTGCGCCGTCTACCCCTCCGACGGACCCAGCCCGCTGGACTTCCTTCCCCACAAGGACGGCAAACCGCTGCCGGGCGGCTTCCGGATCGGTGTGAGCCCGGGGATGGTCAAGCACGAGGGCACCCAGACGACCCTGTGGGCCGAGGGCGTGCGCGAGGAACACGGCGATGACCTCAACCTCGCCCGGTACATCAAGGACGGCCACGTCACCGCCGCGGACAACGGAGAGTAGAGACGACGATGGGCAAGCTCGGGGAGGGCCTGGACAAGGCGGTGGAGGGTGCCTTCACCCGTCCCGTCCCCAAGTCGGCCGGCGCGCAGATGCGCTATCTGGTCAGACAGCTCAAGGGCACCCGGCCGGTGGCCGATCTGCTCGGCATCTCCCAGCGCACCGTCGAGCGGTACGTCAAGGACCAGCTCAAGCGGCCCCGTAAGCCCCTCGCCACCCGCATAGAACGCGAGGTGAGGAAGCGGTGGCAGCCACAGGTGCGCGCCAGGGCCAAGAAACAGGCCGCCACCACCGGCGGCATCGTCCTCGACACCCGCGCACGCTTCGGCTTCACCGCCGCCCCCGGCACCACCGACGACGCCCGGCTGCGCCACATCACCCAGGCGCTGCCGCCGCAGTACGCCGCCCGCCTCTTCGACGCCCAGGAAGAGGGCGCCGCCGAACAGCAACTGCTCGACATCGCCGCCGAGGGGCTGCAGGAGATCTACTTCAAGGACCGCGGCCGCCGCGCCCAGGGCCTGCTGGTCGAGTTCACCGACATCGACTACATCGAGATCGACCTGTAAACCGACCTGGAATCTCAGCGGCGGCCCAGCACCTCGGCCACGCGAATGAACCCGTCCGTGCCATGCCCCAGCCCGATGGCGCGGCGGGCCATGCCCTCGGCCGCGCGTATCACGCCCGCGTCGATGCCGTGCCCCTCGGAGGTGTGGATGATATGGGCCATGGACGATGCGCCCGAGGTGATCGGGTTGCCCTCACCGGAGAAGGTGCCGCGGTCCATCTCCTCCGCTGTCTCTTCGAAGAGCGGCGGAAGGATCGCGCCGATGCCCTTGGCGAAGGGCGCCAACTCCCGCGCGCTGATCCCCTCCGCCCGCGCCACCGCCAGAGCGTGGGCATAGCCCGCCATCGCCGTCCAGAAGATGTCGAGCAGCGCGATGTCGTACGCCGCCGCCCGGCCGATCTCCTCGCCGAGGTGGGTATGGGCGCCGCCCAGCGCCTCCAGTACCGGCCGGTGCTCCTGGTAGAGGTCCGCCGGGCCGCTGTGGATGAACACCGAGGCAGGTGTGGAGATGGTGGTGGTCGGCGTCATGATCGCACCGTCGAGGTAGCGGATCCCGCGCCCGGCCGCCCAGTCCGCGGTGTCCCGGGCCCGGTCCGGAGTGTCCGCGCTCAGGTTCACCACAGTGCGTCCCTTGAGCGCGTCGGTGACCGCGTCCCGCCGCAGGATCGCATCCGACGCGTCGTAGTTCACCACACAGACCACGGTCAACGCGCTTGCGGCGACGGCCTCTTCCGCCGATGGCGCGGCAACCGCGCCCCGCTCGATCAGCTCCCGATCCCTGCCCGGCGTCCGGTTCCAGACCGTGATCCGCAGCCCGGCGTCCAGGAACGCACCGGCCAGGGCGCGGCCCATCGGCCCCAGGCCGAGCACGGTGACGGCAGACTGTTCGGAGTACATGGACATGACTCAACCCCCATATGGATATACGCGTACATAGCGCAAAGGAAATAGAGCGAAGATGACACGCAGCCGTGCTCAGGACACCAATGTCTGCGGAGTGACCGCCGCGATCGCCGTGATCGACGGCAAGTGGAAGACCGCCCTGCTCTGGGCGCTGGAGTCCGGTCCGTATCGCCCCGGTGAGCTACGCCGGCGGTTGCCGGGCCTCAGTGAGAAGGTTCTGACTCAGGCGCTCCGTGAGATGGAGACGGACGGGCTGGTGCACCGGGAAGTCCACGATGTGCTGCCACTGAAGACCGTGTACTCCCTCACCGCGTTCGGCCGCGACCTCTCCGAGGCGTTGGCCCCCCTGTCCGATTGGGGACACCGCCGCCTGGAGAAGCTGGCCGAGGCCCAGTCGGCACCCTGACGCAACGCCACCTCCGTGTCATCCGATCCGGCGGCCCTCCGACCGCCCGCCACCAGATTCGCCCGGTCGTCCGCCGCTGCCAAGTACCCACAAATAAGTGGGTACCGCGGATGGCACGGGGCCGGTGGTCCCCAGGGTCTCGCGCATCGTCGCCTCCGAGTCGGAGTCGGCATCTCCCGGGGCCGTCAGGTCCTGGTGTGGGGCGCCGGAAGGGCGACGGTGCGCAGCAGGGTCAGCGACGTGTCGAGTGCCGTTTCTCGATGGGCGATGCTGCCGGTGGACATCAGGATGATCACCCCCGCCCTGTACCGCGGCGACGAGTGCGGCCGCCGTACGGTCGGCATCCAGCTGCCGGTCGACCTCGCCGCTGTCCTGCATGCGCTGGACACCGGTGCGCAGGGCTGCCTGCCACTGGCTGATCAACTGGCCCGTGAGCGCCTGCGCGGCCGGAGTGGTGCGGCCCAGCTCGGTGATCAGCACGCCGAGTGGGCAGTTGACGCCCTGCAGCTCGTACCGCCGCACGACCGCGTCGCGCCAGTTCTGCCATGCCGACCATGTGTCCAGGCGGCTGATGTGCGGTTCTTGGTCTTCGAGGACGCGCTCGGCCTGGCGGGCGGCCACCGCCAGCAGCAGTTCCTCCTTTCCGCCGGGGAAGTAGTGGAAGATCTGGCTCTTGCTGGTCGCGGTGCGGGCTCGGATGTCGTCGAGGGTCGTTCCGGTGACACCCCGCTCGCGGATCTCCTCGGCCGCGCCCTGCACAATGCGGCGACCCGTGGCCCGACGCTACGTCGACTGCCCGGCCGCGCTCCTCAGAGCACCGGCTGGCCGACGCCCAGCAGGTTCCCCTCGCTGTCACGGAACCAGGCCCCGCGCTCGCCCCGGGCGCCCTTGCTGGGATAGTTCCCCTCCACCTCGGCGATGCCATCCCGGGTCCGGAACCCGGCCACATCGACGTCCTCGAACACCACGCCGCGCTGCCTGAGTTCCCGCACGGCCGCCTCGATGTCGTCCACTTCCCACGCCATCTGGGTGAACGTGCCGGACGAGGCTCCCGTCGAGCGGAAGAGGACGAAGTCCACGCCTCCGCAGCGATACAGCAACCCGCCGGGCCGTTCGTCAACCGGCTCCAGGCCGAGCTGCTCGGAATAGAAACGCCGCGCCCGGTCGAGGTCCTGCGCCGGAAGCCTGGTCGCCACACGTCCCCGGGCCAGAGCGCCCCTGTCGTCTGCGTTCATGCCTCCACTGTGCCGTGAGCGGTGGCCGGAGCAGTGGAGGCTGTGGGCGCGCCGTGATCTCGCCGCCGTTCTCCCAGGGGCTGTCCGCCGCGTTCGACTTCGCCATCGCGGCGTGTCTGGTGGCTGCGGTGGCGTCGAGCGGGTGGCCGACGTTTCGGTGCCCTGATCTTGGCTGGCTTCCACCGGCCCATACGGGAGCGCGGCTACTGGTTCGGCGGGATGCGGTAGACGGAGACGTGGGAGCGTGACTCGGCGGTGAATTCGGCGCCGGACCAGTCCGCGTGCCTGCTCTCCAACTCGAATCCCGCCAGCTGGGCCATCAGGTCGAGTTCGGCAGGCCAGATGTAGCGGTGCGGGCTGCGGGTCAGCCGGGCCTGCCGGGTGTCGTCGAACCGGAAGTGGTGGGAGACGACGTGCTGGCGCAGTACGTCATAGGTGTCCAACCCGATGTAGCCGGGCTCGGTCTGCCAGACGGTGGCCGCCTGGCCCGGCGGCAGCTTGCGCAGCTCGGGCACCCAGAGCTCGATCACGAACCTGCCACCGGGCTCGAGGTGGCGGGCGGCGTTGCGGAAGCACTCGACCTGCTCGGCCTGGGTGAGCAGGTTGGAGATGGTGTTGTAGACGAGATAGACGAGCGTGAACTTCCCGGGAGCCACGGTCGTCGCCATGTCGCCCACGATCACCGGGATCGTCGCTTCGTCGGCCCTGGTGCGCAACTGCTGGACCATCGGACGCGACAGCTCGATGCCGGTGACGGGGACCCCTCGTTCGGCGAGCGGGACGGCCACCCGGCCGGTGCCGATGGCGAACTCGAGCGCCGCTCCACCGCCTGCGAGCTCGGCCAGGCGGTCCAGCGTCGGCCCCAGGATCTCGGGCGCGAACATGCCCGTGCCGGGCGTGTCATAGCGCCGCGCGGCGTCGACGTCCCAGATCTCCTCCTGATTCATGCCGTCACCCTTCACCGCTGGGCTGCGCGATGTCCACTGAATTTGCCCCGGGTTCCGGGCCACGGGTCCGGGACCCGGGCCCGAATTCGCCCATGCGGCCGGTACCGCGCTCGACCTTCACACGATCCCCCCACGCCACCTTTGACGCGCTGGGGTGTGGCGGGCACTCGGCAGGGGTCGCCTGCTGAGGAAGGGGCCTTCGTCGTGATCGTTGTAGCGGTCTCAGTGCTGCCCACACTGGTTTTGATGCTGCTGGTCATGGACCGTGTCGAGGACTGGCTGTCCGGGGCGTCCTCGGCCCCGCGGCACGCACGTGAGCGGCGTCATCTGCGGTTGATTCCCGGCGGGGCGCGGGGATCGCGCCCCCGGCCGGCGGCCGCGTCGTCCAAGCGGCGGTCGGACGCCGCCTGAAGCCGGTGCCTGAGCGTACGCGTGGCTGGCGGGGCCTTACCGCTTCACCGGTCGTACGCCCGGGTGGGGGCGACGCTGGTGGCGGTCGTGGACAGCAGTCCGGTGATCGTGGCGCCGATGACCAGGAAGACCGGAATCCGTCCCGCACGGCTCATTCGGCGGGCCCCGGCTCGGTGTTCCTGGAGCTACCTGGGACTACTGGAGTGAGCGAGGAGGCGCCTGAGCCAGCGGGTACGGGCGTCGCGTGCGTCCTTGCTGATGGCCGCCTGCGGTGCCATGCCGTCGAAGCCGTGGTACGCGCCGGGCCATACGTGCAGTTCCGCCTGGCCCCCGGCCTGCCAGATCCCGTTCGCGTACGCCACGTCCTCGTCGCGGAACATCTCCGCCGAGCCGACGTCGATGAACGCCGGAGGAAGACCGGAGAGGTCCGTGGCGCGGGCAGGCGCCGCGTAGGGTGGCACGTCCGGCGCGCCGTAGCGGTCACCCAGCAGCGCCTTCCAGGCGGTCTCGCCGGAGATGAGGTCCCACGGACCGAGGCCCGACATCTGGTGGCTGGAGAAGGTGTGTCCGCGGTCGTCGAGCATCGGACACAGCAGGAGCTGCCCGAGGATGCCGGGGCCGCCGCGGTCACGGATCAGCAGGGCGAGGGCCGCGGCGAGGCCGCCGCCCGCGCTCTTCCCGCCGACGATGACGCGGTCCGCGTCGATGCCCAGTTCGGCGGCGTGCCCGGCGGCCCAGAGGAGCCCCGCGTAGCAGTCCTCCAGCGGTCCGGGGTACCGCGTCCGCGGCGCCAGCCGGTACTCGACCGAGATGACGGCCATGTCCAGCGGGAGGACCCATTCGCGAAGGATCCGCGGAAGTACCGACCATGCGTTGCCCATGATCATCGCGCCGCCGTGCAGGTAGTACAGCAGCGGCAGCGGCCCTTCGCGCCCGGCGGGCCGCACGCTCACCAGCGTGACATCGGGCCCGTCCCGCAGCCCCGGGACGGACAGCTCCGCCACCTCGAAACGGCCATCGGCCCGGAGGTCCTCGGCCGTCGGCCTGGGCCGGGTCGCGGCGTCCCGCTCCTGCCGGGCCGCGAGATTTCCCGGAGTGACCGGCTCTCTCGGCCCGTTGCCCAAGGACTGCAGCGCGACACTCAGCTCGGGGTCGAAGGGAGGCACCGCCATCGGCCTCGGGGCAGAGGGGCTTGTGTGGGGGAGGTCCATACCGCGCATCCAAGCACCCGGCACCGCCCCGGCGATACCGATGGTTGCCGCGGCTGGTACGTCCGTTGCGGCGCCGGGCAAGCGTTCGGTACCCCGCGCTGGTCCCCGCCCCAGGCGATCGCGGACGGTAGCATTTCGCCGCGGGCCGCACGAGGGTCGACCGTGGCCGGGGGGAGACGTGGAGAGCACCGGGCATCACAGCCACTCACTGGTCGTGCTGACCGCGCTGGACGTGGAGTACGAGGCGGTCCGGGCGCACCTGGTCGATCCGCGGCCGCAACTCCACCCGGCGGGCACCCTGTTCGAGGTCGGCCGGCTCGACGGTACGCCGTGGCGGGTGGCGCTCGCCGAGCTCGGCGACGGCAACCAGGGGGCGGCCGTGCTCACCGAGCGGGCGATCACCATGTTCCGCCCGCGCGCCGTGGCGTTCGTCGGAGTGGCGGGCGCCCTCAAGGGCGATATCCAGCTCGGGGACGTCGTCATGGCCACGCATGTGTACGCGTACCACGGCGGCAAGGACGAGGACGGCGAGCTCCACTCCCGCCCGAGGGTCTGGCCGGTGCGTCAGGAACTCGACCAGCTGGCCCGCATGGCCCGCAGATCCGGTACGTGGACCGAGCTGCTGCGGGACCGCCCGCCCGGCGGCTCACGCCCGGCCGTCCACCTCAAGCCCGTGGCCGCCGGTGAGGTCGTCCTCAACTCCGCGGACTCGCCCCTGCGGCGGCAACTGCGCCGGAACTACCAGGACGCCGCCGCCATCGAGATGGAGGGCGCGGGCGTGGCGCAGGCCGCCCACCTCAACGCCGCGTTACCCGCCCTGATCGTCCGCGGGATCAGCGACCGGGCCGACGGGAAGAAGTACGACGCGGACGCCGAGGGCTGGCAGTCCCGCGCGGCGCGCCACGCCGCCGCCTTCGCCTTCTCCGTCCTCCGTGAACTGCCGCCCGGTGGTGGCCCCGCCACCGCACCCGGGCCGGGCACTCCCACGGGCCCGGCGGATGCACCCTTCCCGGAAGGTCCGACGGCGCCGGTCCCGCACCCCTCCCAAGACGCGGGAACCCCACCGGACACCGGACCGGCCGCACACCGCCAACTCCTCCGCTGGGCCCGGAGGTTCGCGGACGACCTGGACCTCGTGGACTCCCCGCGGCCGGACGGCGACACCGGCTCCCCGCCGCAGCTCAGCGGTGGGCTGTATGTGCGGCGCGCCATCCAGGACCGGGTGGTGGGAGCCCTCTACGACGATGATCCGAAGGCGGTCCTGGTGACCGGGGACGCTGGAAACGGCAAGAGCAGCCTGCTGTGGGGCCTCGCCCGGGACCTGACCGCTCTGGAGGACGCCGAGGTCTTCCTGGTGAACGCCGCCTGGCTGCTGCGCCCCCTGGGCGGCGCCTCCGCAACGCCCATGCTGACCCCCGCGACCGTCGTGTCCGGGGCCACTCACGCCAGGACGCGGGGGCGCACACCCGTCGTGCTCCTCGACACCGCCGATCTGCTGCTGCACGACGACCGCCACGAGATGACGCTGCTCGACCTGTGCGAGGACCTCGCCGCCGCCGGTGTCCGCCTGGTGCTGACCTCCCGGCCGGAGGAGGCGAACCGGCTGCGCACCGGCTTCCTGCGGATGTCGCTGGGCCCCTACGACGACGGCGAGATCCCGCACGCCATCCGTGGCCACGCCGCGCTCTACTGCCCCGACGCCGTCCCCCGGGACGACGGGGCACGGGTGCGGAGGCTGATGGAGCCCGTGGCCCGCGGACTGCCGGTGCGCGAGGTGTGCCGCAGCCCCCTCCAGCTGCGGCTGCTGTTCGAACTCGCCCGGGACGACGGAGCGTTCCCCAGCGCCGAGATCGACGCCACCGGCCTCTACCGCCGCTACTGGGACCACCGGGTCGTCACCGACCGGCGCCATCACGGCAACCGCGGCGCCACGGCGCCGGAGGACCTTTCCTCGATCACCGGCGCGATCGCCGTCGTGCTGATGTCGGCCGGCCGTACCGAGCTGTCCCGCGAGGACCTGGTCGAGCGGCTCACCTCGCCGCACGGCGGCCCCCGCCCCGCGTGGCCGTACGAACCCGCCCGCGTCCGGTCGTCCCTGGACCTGCTGATCGACCGGGGCGTGCTGGGCAGGGGAGCCTCGGACGGCATCCACTTCTTCCACCAGACCATGTTCGAGTACGCGGCCGCGCGCGGCCTGCTGCACCTCACCGGGGCGCGGGCGCTGCCGTCGCTGTGCGAGTGGATCGGGTCCCACCCCCGTGACTTCTTCGTCGGGGCGATCCTCGAACAGCTCCTCATGCTCGCCGCGGGGTCCGAACGGTATCGCGACCCGGTACGGGACACGCTGATCCGCATGGCGGCGCACGAGGACGCCATGATCCTGCACACCGTCGCCGTGGCCGTCGCGGCGCGGAACCCGGCCGTGGGCGTGCCCGTCGAGCCCCTGCTCGCGACGGCGCCGCACGGCGTCGCGCGACGGTACGCGGTCCTGGCCCCGACCGTGCGCGACACGGACGTGGACGCCCTGCTGCCGCGGCTCCACGGGCTGTGGGAACGGAAGGAGCCCAGCCTGGAGGAGGCCGTGCTCGAAGCGCTGGAACGGCTGGCCGCCCAGAACTCGCTCGCGGTCCACGCCGCCCTGGCCGACTGGGGCTGCGTGAGGGAGCTGACCGGGCGTCGTACGGCCGGCGCGGGCCTCGACGTCCTGCCCCGGCTGCTCGTGCTGACGTCACACGTCGATGTGGCGTCAGCACGGACAGGTCTCATGGAAATGCTCGACTTCGCCCTGGCCCGTGGGCTGTCGGAGCTGGCGTCCGGCGTCATGACCCTATGGGCCAGGCACTGGGAAACACTGGGCTCGGCGGAGTGGGCCACCGCCGTCCAGGAGCGGCTCCGGCGCGTGCGCCTCGCGCGGAAGTCGTACGACGTCGAGCTCTTCCAAACGGCCCTGGCCAGGGTGGTGGCCGCCTCGTGGACCCATGACCACGGACTCCCTGGCGACCACCGACTCCCCGCCGACGACCCCGACCGCCCCGACAACCCCGACGGCGGTCAGGCCACCGCATCCCACCCCTGGCTGCGCCGCCTCGACACCGCGGTGGCGCTCCTCGAGGCGGACGACCACGACACCGCGGGCAACGCCGGACTCATCGCCGCCACAGCCATCCTGACCACGCTGCCGCACGGCCACTGGGCCATCGAGGCCACCCTCGACCGCTGTCTGGCGATGACCGGGCCGGGAGCGCCGCACGCACTCCAGCACCGGATGGTCTTCCCCCTGCTGCTCAGCGCCGACTGCCCCGCCGCGGAACGCCTCGTACACCGGCTCGCCGCCATGCTCAAGGCACTGCCCTGCCCCGAGAACCAGCCGGTCACGCCCTCGCAACGGCTCGCGCTCGTGGCCCGCCGCGTCCTCGCCCACCGGGACGTACCCCCGCACCGCGTCCGGCAGGTCCTGGAACACTCCGGCTGGGACGCCGACTCCGAGCTGTGGCTGTCCCGGGACGGCCTGGCCACACTCCTCCTGCCCGCCGCGCTCGGTGGCCACCCCACCGCGGTGAGCAGGATCGAGAAGGCGACGACCGCCCCGGCCGCCGCCCGGAGCCTCGTCCGCCAGTCCCTGCACCGGGCGGTCACGGACGCCGGGCCGCACACCGAGCGCCACATCGGCCTGCTGGTGAACCTGGCGCTCATGGACGCCGACACCGTGCTCCTGGAGGCCATCACCACCGGCCGGGCCAAGAAGGGAACAGGTCCATTGCCGCCCCTCGCCCATGAGCGGGTGCTGGCCGCACTACGGGCATCGGCCCCGGCACTCACCGGGCTGATCGCGGACGAGATCGCCGAGGGCAACAGCGGAAAGCGGCAGCGCCAGGCACTCACGCTCTGGGAATGCTCGGTGTCCACCGGCGTCCTCCCCGCGCCCGGCCTGACCGAACTCCTGCCGCGCTACGCCACCTTCTCCGACCAGAAGACCCGGGCGGCCTTCCTCGGGCTGGTGGGAACCATCGCGGCGCGCGAACCCACGCAGTACACCACGGCACACACCTTCCTCTCGGAGCTGGTGTTCGACGCCGCGGGCGGCATCCCCCTCCTCGACGACGCGTCGGCCGCCACCCGGAACGCCGCCCGCAAGGCCCTGCTCCACGCCGCCTGCGAGTCCGGCCCGCTCACCCCCACGGCCCTCACCACGGCCCTGGACCTGGCCTTCGCCCCACCGACCGACGCCGGACTGATCAGCGGGCTCGGTCAGCTGGTGCGGCGGCTCAGCGCCGCACACGGCGCGGCACCCGCCGCCGAACTGCTGATCCGTGTCATCGGCGCGGCCGTGGCCGCGCAACAGGGCCGTGCCGCGGAGAACCACCTCGCGAAGTCCCTCCGCGGCGCGATGGACAGCATCTTCGACCACGGTTCCCCGGCCGTGTACCGCAGACTGTGGGAGCACCTCAAGGAGCGCGGCCCGGAGGACGACGCCGACCGCGTGGTCTTTCCGGAGCGGTACGCCCTGGGGCTGGTGAGCTGCGCGATCCGCCGCTCGTACGCGACAACGCGCCAGGACCTGGAAGCACTTGTCGCCCATCCGCGGGTGCCGCGGCCCACCAAGATGTGGATCAGCGACCAGCTCAGCGCCCGCTCGCGGGAACACACCGAACACGACCTCAGCTGGGTGCTGGGTGGCCAGACGGCCTGGCGGCCAGTGGCAGGATGCTCGCGGTAGTCGTCATCGAGGTCACGGGTGCGCGCGGGGCCCCCGTTCGATCGCGGGAAGCCGAAGGAGCCCGATGAGCCGGAAGAACCACCACGTCGTCGTGCTCGTGCTCGACGGCGCGAAGCCACTCGACGTCGGCATCCCCGCGCAGGTGTTCTCCAACCGGCCGAGCATGCCCTATGAGCTGCGGGTGTGCGGCGCCGCGCCCGGACCGGTGACCGGTGGCGAAGGACTCTCGTACCACGTGGCCGAGGGCCTCGAGGCGTTCGAGCACGCCGACACCATCTTCATCCCCGGCTACCGGGAGCCGGCCGCCACGGAACCACCGGCGGCGGTGGTCAGCGCGCTCATGGCCGCCCACGAGCGTGGCACCCGGCTCGCGGCCATCTCCACCGGGGCGTTCGCGCTGGCGGCCACGGGCCTTCTCGACGGCAAACGGGCGACGACCCACTGGCACTACACGAAGGCTCTCGCCGAGCGCCATCCGCTCGTCCGGGTGGACGAGAACGTGCTGTTCGTGGACGAGGGCGACGTGCTCACCTCGGCGGGCGCGGCATCCGGTATCGACCTGTGCCTGCACCTGGTGCGGCGCGACCATGGCGTCGGGCTCTCCAACCATGTGGCGAGACGGCTGGTGGCGGCGCCCTATCGCAGCGGGGGACAGGCGCAGTACGTGCCCCGGAGCGTGCCCGAGCCGCTCGGCGACCTGTTCGCGAGCACGCGGGAGTGGGCTCTGGCGCACCTCGCCGAACCGCTGACGCTCGAAGCGCTCGCCCGCAACGCGCGGGTGTCGGCGCGCACCTTCTCCCGGCGGTTCGTGGAGGACACCGGCTACACGCCGATGCAGTGGGTGCTCAGGGCACGCGTGGACTTGGCCCGTGAGCTGCTGGAACGCACCGATCTGAGCGTGGAGCAGATCGCCGACCGGGTCGGGCTCGGCACCGGCGCGAATCTGCGTCTGCACTTCCACCGCATCCTTGGCACCTCCCCGACGGAGTACCGCCACACCTTCTCGGCCTGAGACCCCTTCCGAGCGCCGTTACGTGTGAAGGCCGCGGGGCGTGGCGGGATCCTTGCGTGTGGTGGCGTTCATGCCGCTGTTGGGCCGGGGTCCGGATGCCGACGATGGGGACGGAAACGAAAGGAATCTCCATGACCCGCATCGCCGTCAACGGATTCGGCCGCATCGGACGCAACACCCTCCGCGCCCTGCTCGAGCGCGACAGCGCCCTCGAGGTGGTCGCCGTCAACGACCTCACCGCTCCCGAGTCCCTCGCCCACCTGCTCAAGTACGACAGCGCGCTCGGGCCCCTCGGCCGCTCCGTCGAGGTCGACGGAACCGACCTCGTCGTCGACGGCCGTCGCATCAAGGTGCTCGCCGAGCGCGAGCCCGCCGACCTGCCGTGGGCCGAGCTCGGCGTCGACATCGTGCTCGAGTCCACCGGCCGCTTCACCGCGGCGGACGCCGCCCGCGCCCACCTCCGCGCCGGTGCCCGGCGCGTGCTGGTGAGCGCCCCCTCCGCCGGTGCCGATGTGACGCTCGCCTACGGTGTGAACACCGAGGCCTACGACCCGGCCGAGCACGTGATCGTCTCGAACGCCTCGTGCACCACGAACGCGCTGGCCCCGCTGGCCGCCGTGCTGGACGACCTGGCGGGTATCGAGCACGGCTTCATGACCACGGTGCACGCC
The DNA here is from genome assembly GCF_014712245.1 of Streptomyces sp. 5-10. Taxonomy (NCBI): domain Bacteria; kingdom Bacillati; phylum Actinomycetota; class Actinomycetes; order Kitasatosporales; family Streptomycetaceae; genus Streptomyces; species Streptomyces sp. 5-10. The sequence goes on along the minus strand of NZ_JACVYG010000001.1, from coordinate 174,210 downwards.
TACACCCAGGAGCAGAACCTCCAGGACGGCCCCCACCGCGACCTGCGCCGCGCCCGCGCCGCCGGGGTGAACATCGTGCCCACCACCACCGGGGCCGCCAAGGCCATCGGCCTGGTGCTGCCGAACCTCGACGGCAAGCTGTCGGGCGACTCGATCCGCGTACCGGTGCCGGTGGGCTCGATCGTGGAGCTGAACACCGCGGTCTCCCGGGAGGTCAGCCGCGACGAGGTGCTCGCGGCCTACCGCGCCGCCGCCGACGGCAGGCTCAAGGGCATCCTCGACTACTCCGACGAGCCGCTGGTCTCCAGCGACATCACCCGCCGGCCGGCGTCGTCCATCTTCGACGCCGCCCTCACCCGCGTCGACGGAAAGCACATCAAGGTGGTGGCCTGGTACGACAACGAGTGGGGCTTCTCGAACCGCGTCATCGACACGCTCGAACTGCTCGCGCGCGACTGAGCACGCCGACCGACGGGCTGTGAGGGGCCGGGGCCGACCGGCTCCTCACCGTATCCAGAAGGGCGCTCGGGCTCAGGTACGGTCCGCGCCGCGCGGGGAGGGCCGGGTGCGTGTCGCGTGGATGGACCCGAGCAGATGCAGGGCCTCCGCGCTGCCGCTTCCGGGCTCCGCGTGGTAGATGACGAGTTGCTGGCCCGGGGCCTCCCGTATGTCAAACGCCTGGTAGCTGAGCGTGAGGGGACCGACGTCGGGGTGCAGGAACCGCTTGGCCTCCTGGGTCTTGCCCCGCACGGTGTGGCTGTTCCACAGGCGCGCGAAGTCCGCGCTGTCCTCGCTGAGGGTGTCCACGAGCTCGCGCAGGCGCGGGTTGTCCGGCTCGTGGCCCGCCGCTTGGCGCAGGTTCGCGACGGTGGCCTGGGCCGCCCGGTCCCAGTCCTGGTAGAAGGCGCGGCCCGCGGGGTCCGCGAACGCCATGCGGGCCAGGTTGTCCGCCGGGTGGAACGGCGAGTAGAGGGCGTCGGCCAGCGCGTTGGTGGCGAGGATGTCCAGGGTCCGGTTGAGCACGAAGGCAGGGGTGTGCGGATAGCCGTCGATCAGTTGCCGCAACCCGGGACTGACCTGGTCGGACACGTGGACGGAGGGGGTGTGGGGCACCGTGCCGCCGAGCCGGAACAGATGGTCCCGGGCGTCGCCGTCGAGGCGCAGCGCGCGGCTGAGCGCGTCGAGCACCTGCCCCGACGGGTGGCGCTCCCGGCCTTGTTCCAGGCGGGTGTAGTAGTCGGCGTTGACACCGGCCAGCACCGCGACCTCCTCACGGCGCAGCCCGGGAACGCGGCGGGCGCCGTGGCTCGCCATCCCGACTTCTTCGGGCCGCAGCCCTGACCTGCGGCTTCGCAGGAATTCTCCCAGGTCGTTGTCACCCATGCCGCCAGGCTACGAAACGCAGCGACCGGCTGCCTGGGTGTGTCGCACCCAGGCAGAGGGCGTCCTGGCCGGTCCGTGGCGCACTGCCCGGTCCCGGTGGCGTGGTTTTCTCCATGTAGTGCTATACGAGGCATGACCGGAATGGTGAATACACTCCATGAGCACGAATGGAATGAGAAATTCCATTCGCCCTCATTGCTTGGCTTGTGACTTGCGTCACAAGCGCATCCTCAATGGATCACATTTTCGTATCCCTGTGAAACGATGCCTCGGTACGGCAAATAACTTCTTCAAGTTTTGGCCAGCCGTAACGGGGAGGCGAGAATGCCGACGATGATTGTTATCGGGTACAGAGGCGATCTCGATCAGGCACTGCGGCGCCGCGGCATTGATCCTTACTATATTGTCCAGGCGCCGGCGAGCCCGCCGAAAAGTCGGAGATTCACATGGGTCGCCGACATGGAGAACGCCCAGGAAATTTTCCGGGCAGTGCTGGCCGCGGGCATTGACGATCCGGCCGGGGTGCTGAGCGTCCATGAAATGGGCGTATTCGGAGCAACCTACTTACGGCAGCAGCTGAACCTTCCCGGGAATGCCGATTCCGGGACGGCTCTCCGCTTCCGGGACAAGTACCTCCAGAAGAGCATGCTGCCGCCCCAGGTCAAGCGAGCGCGCTGCCGTCATGTGGCCGTGGGCACGTCGTTCACGGACCTCGCCGACGATCTGGGAGAGGTCTTCGTGGTCAAGCCGGCGACCGGGGCCGGCGCTCTCCGTACGAACATCGTCCGCACCCCGGAGGAGTACGCACAGGCCCTGACGCCCTTCACCGGCCAGTCGGATGTCGAGATCGTCGCCGAGTCCTTCATGGACGCTCCCGAGGTCTATCTCGACGGCGTCTGGGAAAAGGGAGGCCTTCGGTGGTCGTCCATGAGCGGCTATCACACCTCACCGCTCAGGGCCGTACAGGGCGGCATTCTGTCCGCGTACCTCCTGGACCGGAGGCGGCATTCCGCCTTGTTCCAGGAGATGGAGACGCTCGCCGGACAAGCGCTCGCCAGCCTGAACGCGCCTGATTGCGTATTCCATATGGAAGCGTTCGCGACAGAAGAGGGGCTGACCTTCGGCGAGTGCGCCATCCGCCTCCCCGGGGCGCTGTCCCCTCGGGTCAACCAGCTGACATACGGCGTCGATCTCTTTGACGTCGAAATCAGCCTCGCGCTGGGGGAGGGGGCGACTCGGGCCCTGGCCGACCAGCGCACGCCGGAGCGCTTCCATGGATACATTCTTCTGCGTCGCCCCAGCGGACGCGATGTGACCCAGAGCGACTTTGAGCGGAACTTCCTTTTCGATGAGATCGTCTACGATGCATCGCCTGATGCGCCGGTCGGGCCGTATGGCCGCGTGGGACAGGCCATCGTCTCCGATCCGGATGAGCTGAAACTGCGGAAGACGATCGAGGACGTCGTGCGATTCAATGAGGTCGGATCCACCTGATCTGACGGCCGGACCGGCCGGGCCACCGGCCCGGGACACCCCGGCGCCGGCGCGATCGCGTCACCTCGATCAGACGTGCCGCGGGCGCCGAGCTCCGCCCGCCCCGGCCGCGTGCGGCCGTGCCCCGCGATGCGCACCACCGTCGATGGGGATGTCACAGCCCGGCCCTGGTGCCCCTCCTCCGGCGCGGCGTCGCGCCGAGCGCCCCCAGCCCTGCTCGCCATGGTTTTCCGTCCCTTCCGATCGGAGGACTTCCCCCATGCCGGATCAACGTCATGCTTCGACACTCCCGCAGCTGCTCGAGCGTGCGGCCCGCGACACGACTCACGGCATCACGTTCATCGGCGGCCCGTTCCTCTCCTACGGCGAGCTGCGGGAGTGCGCCTGCCGGATCGCGCAAGGGCTGCGGGAGCGCGGCACCGCCCCGGGCGACCGAGTGCTGATCGCGGCCAGTGATCCGGAGATCTTCTTCCGCGCCTTCTGGGGATGCGTACTCACCGGTGCCGTACCGTGCCCGATCGCGCCGCCGGCCGACCCTTCCCGGTGGCGTGCCCAGCTGGAGCAGCTGCGCACGCTCCTGGGCGACCCGTTGGTGATCGTGTCCAAGACGGCTCATGGAGAGCTGCCCGAGGCCGGACTGCGGTCCGTGACGGTCGAGGAGCTGAGCCACGCCGCCGCCGGGCCCGATCAGCTCCATGCGCCCGCGCCGGACGATCTCGCCCTGCTGATGCTCACCTCCGGGTCCACCGGATCGAGCAAGGCGGTCAGGCTCACCCACGCCAATCTGCTGGCGGCGCAGGCCGGTAAGTCGGGGGCGCTGGACCTCGGGCCCGACGACACCTCATTGAACTGGATCTCGGTCGATCACATCGCCGCCATAGAGGCGCATCTGCTGCCGATGTTCAACGGCGCCGCCCAGGTCATGACGGTGCCGGCCACCGTGCTGGCCGACCCCGTGGAGTTCCTCAGGCTGCTCACGGCTCATCGGGTGAGAGTGACGTTCACCCCCAACTTCCTCTTCGGGCAGATCAACCAGGCACTCGCCGGGCGGCCCCCGTCGCGGCAGGAGGTGGACCTGTCACAGGTGCGGCACATCATCTCCGGCGGCGAGGCCACCGTGACCGCCACCGTACGGGCGTTCCTGGACACGCTCGCGCCCTACGGGCTGCGCGGAGATGTGATCGTGCCCGCGTTCGGGATGACCGAGACGTGCGCGGGCAGTGTGTTCAACCGCGACTTCGCCACCCGTGACCGGGAGACGGAGTTCCCCCCGCTGGGCCGCCCGGTGCGTGGCCTGCGGATTCGCATCACCGACGACGACGGCACGGTGCTGGCCTCCACCGACCGGCCCGGAGCGGCCGAGCCGGGGGAGGTGCAGCTGCACGGCCCGATGGTCTCGGGCGGCTACTTCGGCGATGAGCGGGCCACCGCGCAGGCGTTCACCGCCGACGGCTGGTTCCGCACCGGAGACCTGGGCCACCTCGACCCCGACGGCCGGTTGATGCTGGTCGGGCGCACCAAGGACTCCATCATCGTCAGCGGTGTCAACTACTACAGCCACGACCTGGAAGCGGTCCTGGACGAGCTGGACGGGGTGAAGCGCGGCCACGTCACCGCGTTCCCGATCCGGCCCGAGGGGGCCGACACCGAACAGCTCGCCATCGCCTTCGTTCCGGCGGGCGACCCCGCCGACGAGATCGCCGTGTACCGGGCCATCGTGGCGATCCGCAGCTCCACCGTGATGCACTGGGGGTTCCGTCCCCAGCTGATCCTCCCCGTCGCCGCGGACGAGATCCCCCGTGGCAACCTCGGCAAGATCCAGCGGTCCCGGCTGCGCGCGGCCGTCGAGGACGGAAGCCTGGACGAGGCGGCCCGCCGGTCGGACGAGATCAGCACCCGGTTCCTCGGCGGCCATGTGGCGCCGGAGGGCGAGGTGGAGGCCGCACTGGCCGAGATCTATGCCCGCGTCCTGGACACCAGGGCGGTGTCGGCCACTGCTGGCTTCTTCGACCTGGGCGGCACCTCGCTGGACGTGCTGCGGCTCAAGCTGGAGATCCAGGCCGCGTTCGGCATCGAGGACGTGCCGATGTCCACGCTCCTCCAGGCCCCGACCGTACGAGCGCTGGCCGGCCGCCTGACCGCCGGGCAGGGCGCCGGCGGGGACGCCACCTACGATCCGCTGGTGCCGCTGCAGATCACCGGGGACGGGACGCCGCTCTTCTGCGTCCACCCCGGTCTGGGGGAGGTGCTGGTATTCGTCAATCTGGCCAAGTACTTCACCGGCGAGCGGCCGTTCTACGCGCTGCGGGCCCGTGGATTCGGGGAGGGGGAGACCCACTTCGGGTCGTTCGACGAGATGGTGTCCACCTACGTCGAGGCCATCCGGCGGGCGCAGCCCAGCGGCCCCTACGCCGTCGCGGGGTACTCCTACGGCGGGGCGGTGGCATTCGAGATCGCCAAGCGGCTGGAAGCCGACGGCGACAAGGTCGACTTCGTGGGCGTCTTCAACCTGCCACCGCGGATCTCCGACCGCATGAACGAGATCACCTTCACCGATGGCGCGATCAACCTGGCGCTCTTCCTCGAACTCATCGACGCCACCGACATCGAGCGGCTGACCGCCACCCTCCGGCCACTGCCCGAGGCCGATCAGCTGGCCCATCTGATCGACCACGCCCCGAAGCGGCGGCTGGCCGAACTCGACCTCACCCTCGAGCGGTTCGCCGACTGGGTGCACCTCGCACAGAGCATGGTGCACCTGGGCCGCACCTACGAACCGTCGGGCTCGGTCGGCCGGGTGAAGGTCTTCTACTGCACTCCGCTGCGCGGCACCAAGGAGGAGTGGCTGGACCACCAGCTCAGCCACTGGGACGAGTTCACCCGCGACCCCAACACCTATATCGAGGTCGAAGGGGAGCATTACACCCTGATGAGCCCGCGGCATGTGCACACCTTCCAGGCGACCCTGCGGCACGAACTGGCCCGCGCGCTCGGCTGAGAACCGGGAAAGGCAACGCTGACACCACCAGGAGCCGCCCATCATGCGAGGCAAGAAGATACTCATCACCGGGGGGACCGGACAGGTCGCGAGGCCCGTCGCCGAATCGCTCGCCGTCGACAACGAGGTGTGGTGCCTGGGCCGGTTCGGCGACCCCCACGCCCGCGAGGCGCTGGAGGAAGCGGGCGCCCACACCGCCACCTGGGACATGGCCACCGATGACCTGGAGGGCCTGCCGCGCGACTTCACCCATGTGCTGCACTCGGCGGTGCACCGGGGCGACGGCAAGGACTTCGAGGACACCGCGCGCGTCAACGCGGTCGGCACCGCACGGCTGATGACCCACTGCTCCGCCGCCGAGTCGTTCCTGTACGTCTCGTCCGGGGTCGTCTACAACCGCGCCGACCGGACACATCGCTACCGGGAGAGCGATCCGCTGGGCGGGGCCGCGCCATGGCTGCCGACCTACCCCGTCGCCAAGATCACCGCCGAAGGCGTGGCACGCGGTCTGGCCGAGACACTCGGGCTGCCGACGGTGATCGCCCGCCTCAACATCGCCTACGGCCCGTACGGCCACGGCGGCGTGCCCATGATCCTGTTCCACCAGATGCGCAAGGGGCAGCCCTGCGCGGTGCCCCGCGAGGGCCAGAACTACTGCAATCTGCTGCACACCGATGACGTCGTGCGCCAGGTGCCGCTGCTGTGGGATGTGGCGCGGGCGCCCGCGCGGGTCGTGAACTGGGGTGGGGACGAGGAGGTCGGCATCACCGACCTGCTGGAGTACCTGTCCGCGCTCACCGGCGTGCCGGTGCGGCTGGACCGCGGCGACTACAGCCGGGAAACGGCCATCTTCGACCACGACGTCCGCCGGCGCCTGATCGGCGACTGCACCATCGGCTGGCGGGCCGGTATCGCCCGCACCGTGGCCGACCTGTTCGAGGAGTACCGCGACCGCATCGACGCGTACCTGGACGCGCACCGGGCCGGGACACCCCAGTGACCACGAGGAGTGGAGAACGAGCATGCGCAGGTCCGCAGATATCGACGCGCTTCAGCATGTGCTGTCCGCCGCCCTCGGGTCCCCGGACCCGGTGTGCTCCTTGACCCGACTGGACCAAGGAGCGGGCGCGTTCGCCGCCCTGGACCCCGCGGTGCTCGAGCGCCCCACCCTGATGGGCGGCGGGTCCCCGTACCACCCGACCAGCCCCGCCCCCGCCCGCCGCGCCCTCGATGAACTGGTCCGCCGCGCCGAGGCACTGGGGGTGTCCCAGGTCCTGGTGCCCAACGTGCGCCGCAGCGACGACACCGGCGGGCTGCGGGCGGCGGGGCTCGTTCCGATCGCCACCGAGAGCGAGTGTGTCGTCCGGCTGACCGGAGACGTGGACGAGGTCCTGCGGACCCGTATCGGCGCCGAGCGACTCGACGACCTCCGCCGCCGCGACCGCGAGGTCTCCCGCGAGATGACCTGGGAGCGGATCCGGCTGAGCGAGCTCGACGGGAGTCCCTGGGCGCGAGACGCCTTCGTCACGCTCCACCGGCGTCAGGCCGAGCGCCACGGCGGCCACGACAACCTGTACAGCGCCGACGCCCTCGACGCCCTGGCACACGGCCCGTTGGCGAAACGCACCGAGATGCTCGTGCGCCGCAGACAGGACGCCGTGGTCCAGGCCGGGCTCCTCACCACGTCCCACAACGGCCGGGGGATCTACTCCCTCACCCAGGCCATTGACCACGACGACCCCGCCGCACGGGACGGCCTCCTCGCCGCGTCCGTGTACCTGCTGTACCTCCACGCCCGGCGCTCCGGCCTGGAGTGGGTCCACCTCGGCCGGGGAGACGTCCCCCGCGCGCGCCGCCTCGGAGCCGATCTGTTCGTGCCCCTCGACCACTGGCTGCGCGCCCCCGGCCTCGCGTCCCCGGAGGGAGGGGGCGCGGAACACACGCTGTCGGAGTACGCGGCTCCCCCCGTCACGGGGGTGCCGGTCCCGGGCCCGGCCCGCTTCCGCCAAGTGCCCCGGTTCGACACGATCGACCTGTCCAGCAACACCAACCCGTTCCTGGGCGCCGCGGGCGAGTATCCCCACCTCGACACGACAGAGCTGGCCGCCACCTACCTGGCCACGATCGCGGCATTGCCCGGCCACGAGGGCGTGGACGCGCTCAGCGCGGACCACCTGCTGTTCAGCAGCGGCTCGGTGGACGGCGTCATGCTGCTCCTGGCGGCGCTGGCGTCACCCGGCGAGCGCGTCTGCGTCACGCCACCCACCTTCCCGCTCTACGGCCACTTCGCCCACCTCCTGCGCCTGCCCGTCGTCGACGTACCGCTGCGCGGCGACGACCTGTCCGAGCTCGACACCGACCGCATCCTGGCGGCCGATCCACGGGTGACCATCCTGTGCGACCCCAACAACCCCGTCGGGACCAGGCTCGACCCGGAGCAGGTCCACGAACTGGTGGCGCCCGGCCGGGGGCTGGTGGTGATCGACGAAGCCTATGTCGAGTTCAGCGAGAAGCCCTCGTACGCCCGGCTGATCGCCCAGCATGACAACCTCATCGTGCTCAGAACACTCTCCAAGGCATGGGGACTCGCCGGCGCGCGCTGCGGGATCGCCCTGGCCCAGCCCGGCATCATCGAGGCGCTGCGCCGGGTGCAGGTGCCCTTCGGGTTCACCAACGCCTCCCAGCACGCCGTGCGGGACCGGCTGACCGACGTACGGCGGGTGCTCGCCGGCATCCAGCGCATCCGCACCGAACGCGACCGGATGGCCTCGGCGCTGACCGAGCACCCCGCGGTGGCCCGGGTGTTCCCCTCCGAGACCAACTTCCTCCTCGTCCGGCTGCACAAGCACGAGCGCGTGATGGACCAGCTTCGGGGCGCGGGCATCGTCGTCGCCGACACCGGGCGGGTGATCCCGGATACCTGCCGCATCACCATCGGCGATCGGCGCGCGAACACCGCCCTGCTCGAAGCACTCACCTCCGCTCTGTGAGCCGTATCGTTCAGCGAAAGGATCCCGCTCGTGGGTAAAGATTCTCGCTCCGATATCCCCGTGTCCAGCACTGTCGTCGCCGAGGGTTACGCCCGCTGGAGCCCGCAGCTGCACAAGGAATTCGACACCAATGCCCATCATGGGTGGATCGGCCAGACGCTGGTGAAAGAGACCGATTCACTGCGCATCTGGGAGACCCACCTTCGGCCGGGAGAACGCATTCCCGTCCACCGGCATGTGCTCGACTATTTCTGGATAGCCCTGACAAACGGCCGGGCCCGCCAGCACTCGAGCGATGGCACCACCCACGAGATCTCTTATGGCCGCGGACAGACTCAGCATTTCCGCTGCCCCGCGGGGCGATACCATATTCATGACCTGAAAAACATCGGCGATGACGTCCTGTCGTTCCTGACCATCGAGACAAAGGGCGGGCCGAACGAGCCCATTCAGCTCCCGAAGGATTGAGCGGTGCCGGCCCGCGGGGCGCACGCGCCCTGCGGGCCGGCGGCTCAGCTCCCCTTCTTGGTGATCACGAACCGGTCGATGACCAGATAGTCGATCTCGGTGGCCAGGAAGCACTCCAACGCGTCCCGCGGCGAGCAGACGATGGGCTCACCGGCCACGTTGAAGGACGTGTTGAGCAGGCAGGGCACCTCCGTCCGCGCCGTGAAGGCACGCAACAGCCGGGCGAGCGCGGGGTTCTGCCGCTCGTTCACCGTCTGGGCCCGCGCCGTTCCGTCCACGTGACAGGCGCCGGGGATCCGCTCCTGGTACTCCTTCCGCACCGGAAAGACGAAGGTCATGTACGGGGACGAGGTCTTCTTGCCCATCGAGAAGACGCGTGGCGCCTCCGACTCGAGGATGACGGGCGCGAACGGCCGGAAGGGCTCCCGGTGTTTCACCCGGAGATTGATGATGTCCTTGATGTCGGGGAAGGCCGGGTTGGCGAGGATGCTGCGGTTGCCCAGCGCACGCGGCCCGAACTCGGTCCGGCCCTGGAACCATCCCACGACGTTCTTCCCGGCCAGCAGCTCCGCCGTCCGGTCGGCGATCGAGGCGGCGTCGGGCTCCTCCTGCCACTCGACGCGGTCCGCGTACTCCGCCAGCGCGTCCTGGACCTGCCGCTCGTCGTACGAAGGCCCCAGGTAGGGGGTGGTGACCGCGTCAGACGGCCGATTCCTGAGACCGGCGGCGTACACGGCCGCGCCGATGGCGACCCCGGGATCGCTGGCCCCGAAGCTGACCTCCATGCCGGTGAACGACGATCTCTCCAGCATCTTCGTGTTGGCCACGCAGTTCAGTGCCAGCCCGCCCTCGAAGAGCAGGGTGTCCAGGCCGGAGGCCGCGGTCAGCGCCCGCACCTGATGAGCGGTGACGGCCTCGACCATGTGCTGTGCCAGCCCGGCGACCTTGACGCGGAAGTCGAACTGCTCGCGCTTCTCGCTGTCACCGCCGAAAAGCTCGTCGAACAGCGCGTAGTAGGCCGAAATGTCCCGTGGGGTGGAGATGGTGTACGAGCCGTTCTCGTGCAGCCGCACAACGCGCTCGAGCAGCGGGTTGTGCTGCGGCGGCGGGCCGTACGCGGCCAGGCCCATCACCTTGTACTCGTCGTTGTTCGGTACGAACCCCAGATAGCGGGTGATCCTCCCGAACGTCACCCCGAGCGAGCTGGTCATGGGGACCGCGGTCCCGTCGAACAGGCGGACCACGCCGTTCCGCAGCTCGCCCATGACCGAGGACAGGGTCTCCGCCCGGCCGTCGCTCACCACGAAGGCGGCGTCGCCCCCGCCGGCCAGGTAGGCGCCGCACATGAGATGGGCCAGATGGTGGGGCACCAGGGTGAGCTTGTTGGGATCCAGCTCGTGGCCGGTGCGCTCGACGAAGTCGTGGTACACCGCGTCGGGGCTGAGCATGCCGGTGTAGAGCTCACCCGTGCTGCGCAGGGCGTCGAACTTGGCGGTGACCGGCATGTCGGAGTCACATATCCCCGAAATCATCTCCTCGGCCACCGTCGGCGAAAACCGCCAGGGGAAAGCGAAAACGTCGACCTGGTCGAGGTCGACACCGGCGGAGTTCAGACACCAGGTGATGGCGTGGGCCGGGAAATCGGAGGTCTTCTTGACCCGGCTCAGCCGCTCCTCCTCGACCGCCGCCACCACCTCGCCGTCGATCACCAGAGCCGCCGCGGCGTCATGACCCACCAAGAGATTACGGCCGACACCAGTCGCCCCGTAGAGACGGCCGAAAAGCTCCGCACCTCTGCTGAATCCGTTGTAACCGAGTACGATCACTGGCTCTCAGCCTCCCAAGCACGACGGTATCGGCGGTAGAACAGGCTACTCGGGCCGGATACTTGAGGGATAGGCATGATGCACAGGCAGATCGTGGATTTCTTTCCCGGGGATACGGCGGACCGGAAGATACCGCGAACCCGGGATACGGCGGACCGGAGAGAATTGCGCGCCGAATGCTTGACGGGCCCGGATCGCGGGCCGGCGCGGCCTTCGTTACGTATACTTTTGCGCATGTTGAGGTTGGAACGGCTCCGGGCCGACCACGCGCCTGCCCTGCTGGCCTTCGAGCGCGAGAACCGGGAGTACTTCGCTCGGACGATCTCGGACCGGGGGGACGCCTACTTCGAGGAGTTCGCATCCGTGCACCGTGCCCGGCTCGCCGAGCAGGACGCCGGTATATGCCACTTCCATGTCGTCGTGGACGACCAGGGGGAGTTGGTCGGCCGCGTCAATCTCGTGGACGTCGAGGAAGGGGGCGCCGAACTCGGCTACCGGATCGGCGAGCGCGCCGCGGGCCGGGGGATGGCGACCGCCGCGGTGGAAGAGGTGTGCCGCCTGGCCGCGACGGCGTACCGGCTCTCCGCCCTCACCGCGTACACCACCCTCGACAACGTGGCCTCCAGGACCGTGCTCGGCCGCAATGGATTCACCGTCGTGGCGGACGCCACCGTTGGCGGACGCCCCGGCCTGCGCCATCACCGCCGGCTCGTCGCGGAGCCCGGGTGACGTTGACCGGGGGCGATGGTTGGGCCTCGGCGACAGGAGCCTAACGCGACTGATCGAAGAGCCAGTCGATGACGACGTCGTTCTCATAGGTCTGTGCCCACGCGAAGTGCGGGCTCACCGGCGTCGTTCCGGGCGTGTAGCTGGTGAACAGCACATGGCTGCCGGCCCGGCGGGCCCGGTTCAGCAGGGCCCTGGACCGGGCTTCGAACTCCGCTTTGGGCAGGTCGTTGGCCCACTCCCCGCGGGTGATCCGCGCACCGGCGCTCTCCAGCGCGTTCATCAGCGTCCAGGTGCCGGGCTTTCCGAACCGTCCCTCGCGGTAGGGGACCACCGGGTCGTCGATGGAGTGATCGGCCCAGATCGGGATGTGTGTGATCCCGCCCATGGTGGACGGGTCGCCCCAGCCGGCGGTGGCCAGGGCCGCGGCGAAGGTGTGGGGGCGCCTCGGGAGCAGGTCGAAGATGCCTCGCCCGCCCGATGACAGGCCGACGAGATAGATCCGATCCGCGTCGACGGGACGCTGGGTGGTGAAGGCGTCGACGAGTTCGACCAGCGCCGCCCGGACCCTGGGGTCCGTCCAGTCCGTACCGTCGGGTCCGTCCATGGGGCGGGGGAGGGGGATTTGTGGGGCGAGCACGAACGCCGGGTGCCGACGCTGGCGTTCCGGCTTGGCGAAGGTGACGGCGACGCGATTGGCCGTGAGCTGGGTCATGTTGTTGTCGGCCACCTCGCCGCCGCCGTGCAGGGTGACGACGAGCGGATACCGGGTGGCCGCCCCCGGCCTCCGTACGAAGCCCTCCGGCTGGTGGAGCCGGAAGGCCAGCTCGAATCCCGTGGAGTCGGTGAACGATCCCGCCGTGAAGCCGTCGACCACCGGGGTGATGACGTCGTCGTTCCGGATCGCCAGCGGGCCGGCCGCGAGCACCAGGTCGCCGTCCGGGGTCCGCACATCGGCCACCTGCCTGATGGCGTAGGCGCGATGGAGCGGAAGGGGGTCGGTGCCGGAGGCCTGCGCATTGGGGTCGTTCGGGTCGAGCTCGATGATGAGGTATCTGCCCGGCCGTCCCGGGGTGTGGTGGTCGTCCGTCCCGGCCGCGGTGTTCGGGTAGACCCGGGTGACCGTCCGGGCCGCGCTCTGCCTGCCGAGGTCGGCGGTGACCTGGAACGCGGTGGGTGGGATGACGCCGCCGCGCGGGTCGATGGGGTTCGCGTAGTGGATGGCGACGGCGGTCACCCGCCAGTTGTTCCTGGGTGTCACCCGTGTGACGAGGGCGGTCCGCAGAGCGGGACCGGCTCCGGACGCCGCCCGTCGGCGCGGCGCCTGGGCATCGGCCGCCGCGGTGGCCGCGTTGCTCACCGCCGAGGCGGTGACGGTACCCGCGGCGATGGTGAGCGCCGTACGTCTGGTGAGGTCGCGCATGGGTCCTCCGTAAGGTGTCGGGCGGCCCGGGGGAGGGCCGGATGTGGAGCCGTTCGCCTGGTGCGGTGAACCGAGGAAGAGCCGTACGGCGTGGTGCGCGCCGACGCGTGGCGGGGCGGCGTCGTTCCGGGGGCGGGGCAGATGGCGAGGCAGGTGGCGGGGCGTCGCCGTGTCAGGGTGAGTCTCCAAGCCGTGGCCGAACGGTGTCCAGCATCCGGACCGGGATCTGTCGATGCGTCATGTGCATCAATCCGGCCCCGCCCGGCACCGCACAGCCCCGAACTCCTGGACGGGACGGCCGGGCCGGGCGCGCCCGTGCCGCCCAGCCTCATCGCGGACCTCGGGCCGGCCGGGGCGCGGCACGGCGCCTCGCGGGTCAGGGCATCGGGACGGCCCCCGCGGCGGCGGATCGCCCGCCGGCAAGGCGCGGGCGGGAAACACCAGTTGCGCGAGGGGTGTTGACGTCTCTCGCCACCTGCCTATCATCCATGCTTGTCCGAACTGCCGATTGTCGTTCGGTATCTCGAATGGCTATCGGGTGGGGCGGGCATGCCGTGGCACGAGGCACATCCGCGCGCATGTGATGCCGTACGTCCATCGTCGCCCCTGTGACTCCTCCGCTCATGCCAGAAGGAGAGTGATCCTCCATGTCATGGCGTCATCACGAGCACAGCCGCCGCGCGGCCCTGGCAACGGCCACCGGCCTGATCGCGGGGGCCGCGGCCCCCGCCGCCTTCGCGGCTCGCGCCGCCGCCTCCAGCGGCAACCCCGCGATCGCCGCCCCCACGGCCACCGCGGCGCAGTACACCAATCCGGTGATCTGGCAGGACTTCGCGGACATCGACATCATCCGCGTCGGCAACGCCTACTACTACTCGGCCTCTACGATGCACTACTCGCCGGGTGCGCCCATCCTCCGCTCGTACGACCTGGTCAACTGGGAATTCGCCGGTCACTCGGTGCCGGTGCTGGACTTCGGCCCCGCGTACGATCTGGGTGGCTCCCGCGCCTACGTCAAGGGCATCTGGGCGTCGTCGCTGGCCTACCGCCCGAGCAACCGGACGTTCTACTGGCTCGGCTGCGTGGAGTTCTCCACGTCGTACATCTACACCGCCCCGTCCGTCGAAGGGCCCTGGAACAGGCTCACGACCATCAACAACGCCTACTACGACGCTGGTCTGCTCATCGACAGCGACGACACCATGTACGTGTCGTACGGGAACACCACCATCAGCGTGGCCCAGCTCACCGCCGACGGGCGCGGCCAGGTCCGTGCGCAGCGGGTGTTCACCACGCCGTCGAGCGTCGGGACCCTGGAGGGCTCCCGCTTCTACAAGATCAACGGCAACTACTACATCTTCCTCACCCGTCCGGCGAACGGCCAGTACATCCTGAAGTCGACCAGTGGCCCGTTCGGCCCCTACACGATGCGGCAGGTCCTGCTCGACCTGCGCGGTCCGGTCCCGGGTGGCGGGGTGCCGCACCAGGGCGGGCTCGTACAGACTCCCGGCGGAGCCTGGTACTACATGGCCTTCGTGGACGCCTACCCCGGCGGCCGGATCCCGGTACTGGCCCCGGTCACCTGGACCTCCGACGGCTGGCCGGTGGTGCAGCTGGTCAACGGTGCCTGGGGCGCGTCATATCCCAGCCCTGCCGCCGCCCCGGCCCCGCCCCTCCGGGCCGCCCCGCTGACCGGCGTCGACACCTTCGACGGTACGACCCTGAAGCCGACGTGGGAGTGGAACCACAACCCGGACAACACCAAGTGGTCGGTGAACAACGGCCTGACCTTGCGCACCGCGACGGTCACGAACGACCTGTACGGGGCCCGCAACACCCTCACCCACCGGATCCAGGGGCCCACCTCCACCGCCACCGTCCAGCTCGACTATTCCGCGATGCGAGACGGCGACCGGGCCGGACTGGCGCTGCTGCGCGACTCGTCCGCGTGGATCGGTGTGAAACGGGACGGCGGTGCGACCCGGGTGGCGATGGTGAGCGGGCTGACCATGGACGGCAACTGGAACACCACCGGCACCGGAACGGAACTCGCGAGCGCCGCTGTCCAGGGCGGCCGCATCTGGCTGCGCGCCACCGCCGACATCCGCCCCGGCGCGGGACGGCCGGGCACCTTCTCCTACAGCACCGACGGCACTCGCTTCACCCCTCTCGGGCCCTCGTTCACCATGGGCAACGACTGGCGGTTCTTCATGGGCTACCGGTACGCCATCTTCAACCACGCCACCCAGGCACTCGGCGGCTCGGTCAACGTCTCCCGGTTCGAACTCACCACCCCCTGACCGGCCCTCTTTGGGCCACTGTCCGGACACGGACGCGAGCGCACTCGTACGGCCAATTCTGGGAGCGCTCCCAAGGTAACTCCCACCCCTTCGAGGAGAGAGATGAACCTCCACGAACGACGCGAACGACGCGAACGACACGAACGACACGAACGGCGCGGTCGACACAACCGACGCCGCGCCTCGGCGTTAGGGCTCATCGCCGCCGGTGTCATGGCGGTGGCCGGGACCGCCACCGCCGTACCCGCATCCGCATCCGGGTCCTCATCCGCACCCTCATCCGCACCCTCATCCCCCAAGGCTTCCACCCTGGGCGCACAGGCGGCGCAGTCCGGGCGGTACTTCGGGGCCGCCGTGGCCGCGGGCAAGCTCGGCGACTCGACGTACTCGACCATCCTGGACCGCGAGTTCAACATGGTCACACCCGAGAACGAGATGAAGTGGGACACCACCGAGCGGTCCCGCGGCTCGTTCAACTTCGGCCCCGCCGACCAGATCGTCAACCGTGCCCTCTCGCGCGGGCAGCGCGTACGGGGCCACACCCTGGTCTGGCACTCCCAGCTGCCCGGCTGGGTCAGCTCCATCGGCGACGCGAACACCCTGCGCAGCGTGATGAACAACCACATCACCACGCAGATGGCCCACTACAAGGGCAAGGTCTACGCCTGGGACGTGGTCAACGAGGCGTTCGCCGACGGCGGCAGCGGCCAGCACCGCCCCTCGGTCTTCCAGAACCTGCTGGGCGACGGCTTCATCGAGCAGGCCTTCCGCACCGCACGCTCGGCCGACCCCGCGGCCAAGCTCTGCTACAACGACTACAACATCGAGAACTGGAGCGACGCGAAGACCCAGGGCGTCTACCGGATGGTGCGCGACTTCACGTCACGTGGCGTACCCATCGACTGCGTCGGCTTCCAGGCCCACTTCGGCACCGGCGGCCCGCCGGCGAGCTTCCAGACCACCCTGGCCAACTTCGCCGCCCTCGGTGTGGACGTGCAGATCACCGAACTGGACATCGCCCAGGCGCCGACGACCGCGTACGCCAACACGGTCAAGGCCTGCATGAACGTCGCGCGCTGCGCCGGCATCACCGTCTGGGGCATCCGGGACACCGACTCCTGGCGCGCCGGGGAGAACCCCCTGCTCTTCAACGGCAGTGGCAACAAGAAGCCCGCCTACAACGCCACTCTGACCGCCTTGGGCGGCACCCCCGCGGCCAGGGCCACGGCCTCACCGGCGTCCTCCGCATCGTCCGCCTCCCCCTCCGGGTACTAACACCCTGCCCTGGCGCCTCGGCCTCCTCACCCAGGCCAGCTCCACCTGCTGATCGCACCGCGGGGGCGTCGCCGCCGCCCCCGCGGCCGACCGGCCCTTTGGTTGATTGCGCATGGCCCTGGGGGCACTCTGGAGTGCATGAAGGACCGCGTGACGCCGTCCGACGAGGCGCCCGCGCTGCCCGGAGACACGGGAACACCACTGGCTGTGACGGACGCGCTGGGCCGTGTCGTGGCGTGGAGCGCCGATGCGGCCCGGTTGACCGGCCTCGGCGCCGGTGATGCCGTCGGCCGTCCGGTGGCCGACCTGCTCGACACCCATCCCCACTGGCGGACCTCAGGCGCGGACGAGTGGCGCGGCACACTCGGGGTCCGGCGCCCGGAAGGCCGGCGCCGGCGGGTGCGGGGCCGGGCGTATTGCCTCCTGAGAGGGGCCGCCGAGGGGCCGCTCTGGCTGCTGGTCCAGGAGCCGGGGACGGTGTCCCGGGCGGAGCAGGTGTCCCCGACGGCCGAGGCGCTGGCGGACTGGGTCCTGACCGGCTCTCCTGTCGCCGTGGCGGTCTACGACACCGGGATGCGTTGTGTACGGCAGAACGAAGCGATGCGCCGGCTGACGGGCGTACCCGACGAGGAGCGGATCGGTCAGGGCCTGTCCGCGGCCGTGACCGGGGCCGATGTCGGGGAGTGGGAGGCGCGGATGCGCCGGGTGCTGGACACGGGGCGGGCCGAGGAGGGTTTCCTCCTCTCCGGGAGAACCGTGCGCGACCCCGACCACGACAGGCGTTTCACCGTGTCCGCCTCCCCGCTGCGCGACCGGGCCGGCCATGTGGTCGGTGTCTGCGCCACGATGATCGACTCGACCGAGCAGTACAGAGCCCGGGAACGGCTGGCCCTGCTGAACGAGGCCAGCACGCGCGTCGGCAGCACCCTCGATGTGATGCGCACGGGACAGGAGCTGACCGACCTGGTGGTTCCCCGGCTCGCCGACTTCGTCTGCGTCGACCTGGTGGAAGCGCTGCTGACCGGCGAGGAGCCGCCGCCGGGCCCGGTCCACGGGGTGGTGCTGCGCCGGGTGGCGCACCGGTCCGTTCGGGAGGGCACGCCGGAGGCCGTGGTCAGGGTGGGGGAGGTGGACTGGTACACGGCGAACTCGGCACAGGCCCGCTGCCTGGCCACTGGTCGGTCCGCGCTGTACCGGACCATGCGCGAGGCGATCTCCTGGATCGCGGAGGATCCGGCGCGCCTGGCCAAGGTGAAGGAGTACGGGATCCACTCCTGGATGATCGTGCCCGTGCGCGCCCGGGGCACGACGCTGGGTGTGGCGATGTTCCTCCGGTCGCGACGTGGTGAGCCTTTCGAGGCCGAGGATCTGTCCCTCGCCGAGGAACTGGTCGCGCGGGCCGCCGTCTGCCTGGACAACGCCCGGCGCTTCACCCGCGAGCACATGGCGGCCCTGACACTGCAGCGCAGCCTCCTGCCCCAGCGGCTGCCGGAACAATCCGCGGTCCATGCGGCGTTCCGGTATCTGCCGGGCGCCCCCGAACTCGGTGTGGGCGGCGACTGGTTCGATGTGATTCCGCTGTCCGGCGCGCGGGTGGCGCTCGTCGTCGGTGACGTCGTCGGCCACGGTCTCCAGGCATCCGCGACCATGGGTCGGCTGCGCACCGCCGTGCGGACTCTCGCGGACGTCGATCTGGCTCCGGCCGAATTGCTGACCCGGCTCGACGACCTCGTCATCCGGCTGGCCACCGAGTCCGAGACGGGGGCGGAGGGGATCGCACCCGGAGACACCGGCGCCACCTGCCTGTATGCCGTATACGACCCGGTGGCCGGCCACTGCTGCCTCGCCCGCGCGGGGCATCCGCTCCCCGCGGCGGTGTGGCCGGACGGGACAGCGGAGCTGCTGGAACTGCCCGGCGGCCCTCCGCTGGGCCTGGGTGGCCTGCCGTTCGAGTCGATCGACGTGGAGCTGCCGGCGGGCAGCCTCCTCGCGCTCTACACCGACGGCCTCATCGAGTCCCGGCAGCGCGACGCGGCCACGGGAGTCCATCGGCTGCTGCGCGAGCTGACCGGTGGGAGTGGCTCGCCCGACGCCCTGTGCGACCGGGTCTCCAGGGCGCTGTTCCCCGACCACCCCGCCGATGACGCCGCGCTGCTGCTGGCCCGGGTCCAGCGCCTCGACGTGGACCGGGTCGCCACCTGGGATGTGCCGGCCGAGCCCGAGGCGGTGTCGGTCGCTCGTGCGCGGGCCGTCGGTCAAATGCGCGAGTGGGGCTTGGAAACAGCCGGCTACGTCACCGAGCTGGTGGTCAGCGAGCTGGTCACGAACGCCGTTCGCCACGGTGGGACGCCCATTGAGCTGCGGCTCATTCGCGACCGTTCACTGATCTGCGAAGTATTCGACGGCAGTAGCACCGCGCCGCATCTGCGCAGAGCCCGGGTGTTCGACGAAGGCGGCCGTGGCCTGATGCTCGTGGCACAGCTCACTCAGCGCTGGGGCACGAGGCAGACACCGGGCGGCAAGCTCATCTGGTGCGAGCAGCCGCTGCCCTGACCTCGGGAACGGGTCCGGCGAGGTGCCTGAACCGTCACCTGAAGCTGGTCGGCCATGGGGCCCCGCGGAGGGCCCCTTCTCAGTCGTCGCGTGGGAGATGCGGCGGAAGGGCTCACGCTCGTCGCCGTGCAGGTCGAAGCCGCCCTCACCCGCACCATTCGGGCTGATGCGGTACGCGCCGTCACGTGAGCGCGGATGCCCCGGCTGGAAGGGGGCCTCGGCCTCCGCCCGCCGGTCGACGTCGTAGGCCCACTGCTCCTGCTCCTCCGGCTCGTCAACCCGCAAGTGGTCTGACAGCGACGCTCAAGCGCACCTGCGGCCACGGCTGGAGGGTCGGCCCCTACTCCGAGGAACACAGAGCGTGGTCGACGAGGCCGGCGACATCCCGGAGCTGGCGCCCTTCGGTGTCCTCATCGCCCGGTCGGCTGTGCAAGGAAACGGTGATGGCGCTTCGCCCGTCGGAGGCCGGCCACGCCGTATAGCCGAATCCATTGCCGCTGTGTCCCCAGTACCCACCACCGCAGGACAGCGGGGTCCACTCGAGGCCGAGCCCATAGCGTGTGCCCGGCGGGGATCCGTGGTCGGGGGGCACTTCGACCGTGTGCTGCATCTCGGCCAGCTGCGCGGGGGCCAGGAGCTCACCTCCTACCAGCGCGGTGAAGAACCTGTTGGTGTCCTCCTGCGTGCTGATCAGCGACCCGTCGGCGTCACCGTCGAAGGGCAAGTAGGCGATGGTGGTGTCGGTCATGGCGCCGCGCGGCCCGAACTGCTGGTAGTTGCGGGCGTGGGGGCCAGGGATGAGGGGCCAGTTGCCGGGGGCGAACGTGTGCGTGAGCCCCAGGGGACGCACGATTCTGTCCTGAACCTCCTGTTCCCAGGCATGGCCGGTGACCGCTTTGATCACCATGCCCACGAGGAGGTAATTGGTGTTGGAGTACTTCCAGCCGGTGCCGGGTGCGAAGGACGGCGGGTGCCGCATGGCGAAGGCGACGCGTTCCTCGGAGGTATAGGTGGTCCAGCGATTCTCGCGATATCCGGCGGCGCTGAGGTCCGGGACGACGTCACCGACGTAGTCGGGCAGCCCGCTGGTGTGCTGAAGCAGTTGGCGCAGAGTGATCCTGCGTCCGTCGTTGCCTTGGCCGTGCACGACGCCCGGCAGCCAGCTGTCCACCGTGTCGTCCAGCGACAGCCGTCCTTCGCCGACGAGTTGGAGCAACACGGTCGCCACGAACGTCTTCGTGGTGCTGCCGATCCTCACATAGCCGTTCCGAGGCACCGGCCGTCCGGTGCTGAGGTCACCGACCCCGCTGCGGGCCGTTCGCACTCCTTCGGGCGTTTCCAGGGTGACCGACACCCCCGTGACACCATCGGCATGAAGTGCGTCGGTGTCCTGCTGGAGTGGGGAAGGGCGGGCGGTGGCTGCGGTTCCGGACCCCGCCGGGCCGAGTGCGACAAGGGACGCGGCGGCGACGATGGTTACTGTCCGGCAGGTGGTCCTGCGACGGGTCATCGACATGCGTCCGAGCCTAGAAACGAGCGTGTCGGACCAGCCATCCGGCCAACCCGAGGTCTCGGCTTCGGGTTTTCCACAGTCCCCGTCCCGGATCAGGGCCACGGGCGGTTCCCGCCCATCGGGAGGAACGGCCCGATCGACGCGGTATCAGTGAATCAACACGCGCTTCCGGGTACGAAGCTCGGTCACGTAGCCCGCGCCAATGGCGAGCAGCGCAATGGAGGCCGCGGAAGCGGCGGCCAGCCATGCGCCACGCCGCATCAGGTAAGTGGCCCTCACCGACGGGGGATGCGGTGAGGGCCACTCACAGTGTGGCACGCCATAGGTGCGGAAGCGTATGTTCCGAGCGAGACAGACGCATATATCTACAACCGGAACTCGACGGCCCGCACGATGTCCCGTCACCCGCGCCGCTCGACCGGGCCGACCATGGCCGCCGGGTCGGCGATGCGGTCGAAGTCCTCCGGGGTGACGTCGCCGGAGGCCAGCGCGGCCTCGCGCAGGGTGGTGCCCTCGTCGTCGGCCTTGTGCGCGATGGCCGAGGCCCTGTCGTAGCCGATGACGGGGGAGAGCGCGGTGACCAGCATGAGGGACCGGTTGACGTCATCGTCGATCCGGTCGCGGTTGAGCCGGGCGCCCTCGATGCAGTACTGGCGCAGCTTGGCGCAGGCGTCGGTGAGGATGGTGGCCGCGTGCAGGAAGTTGTTGATGATGACCGGGCGCATGGCGTTGAGCTCGAAATTGCCCTGCGAGCCCGCGAAGGCGATGGCCGAGTCCTCGGACAGCACCTGGATGCAGACCATGACCATCGCCTCGCACTGGGTCGGGTTGACCTTGCCCGGCATGATCGAGGATCCCGGCTCGTTCGCCGGGAGACGCAGTTCACCGAGGCCGCAGCGGGGCCCCGAGGCCAGCCACCGGATGTCGTTGGCGATTTTCATCAGCGGCACGGCAAGGGCCCGCAGCCCGGCCGAGGCGCCGACCATGGCGTCCAGGCCGCCCTGCGCGGCGAACTTGTTGGCGGCGGTGGTGAACGGGTAGCCGGTGGCCGAGGCGATCTCGGCGGCGATCCGTTCGCCGAAGTCCGGTGGCGCGTTCAGCCCCGTGCCGACCGCCGTGCCGCCCGCGGCGAGTTCGTGCAGTCCTTCCGCGGACCGGGCGACCCGGTCGGCGGCCTGGTCCAGTTGCCGGGCGTAGCCGGACCACTGCTGTCCGACGGTGAGCGGGACCGCGTCCTCCAGGTGGGTGCGGCCGATCTTCACCACGTCGCGCCACTGGTCCGCCTTGGCCTCGATCGCCCGCTGGAGCGCCCGCACGCTGGGCAGCAGACGTTCGTGGACCGCCTTGACCGCGGCCACGTGCATGGCGGTGGGGAAGGTGTCGTTCGAGGACTGCCCCATGTTGACGTGGTCGTTGGGGTGGATGGGCGACTTGCTGCCCAACTCGCCACCGACCAGCTGGATCGCCCGGTTGCTGATCACCTCGTTGGTGTTCATGTTGGACTGCGTTCCCGACCCGGTCTGCCACACGTACAACGGGAAGTGGTCATCGAGCCTGCCCGCGATGACCTCGTCGGCCACCCGCTGGATCAGATTGGCCTTCCAGGCCGGCAGCCGCCCGGCCCGCCCGTTGACGACCGCGGCGGCCTTCTTGACGTGGCCGTAGGCGTGGTAGACGGCCTTGGGCATCCGGTCGTCCCCGATGGAGAAGTGGATCAGGGACCGCTGTGTCTGCGCGCCCCAGTACCGGTCCGCCGGGACGTCGATGGCGCCCATCGAGTCGGTCTCCCGGCGGGTCCCGGCCGCGTGCAGACCGATGGGCAGGTCGAGGATCTCCGGGGCGTCGTCGCCGCCCCCGGCCGAGGCGGGGTGGCGCGCGGTCATGACGCCGCTCCGTCGCCGTAGACGGGCTCCCACATGGCCTGGCGGACGGTCTGGGCGGGATCGGCCGGCTCGCTGGAGGCGACGCCCTCGCCGACCGCCGCCTTGACCACCGCCGTCGCGGTGGCCGCCGAGGACTCCCGCAGGTTCTCCACCGGCGGCAGCAGGGAAGCGCCCGGTTGCCCGAGGTCGACCTGGTCGGCCACCGCTTGAGCGGCCGCGAGCAGCATGTCCGCGGTCACCGTGGACACTCCGGAGACGATCGTGCCCAGGCCCAGTCCGGGGTACAGCAGCGCGTTGTTGGCCTGCGCGATCCGGTAGGTCACCCCGTCGTGTTCCACGGGTGGGACGGGGATGCCGGTCGCTATCAGGGCCTTGCCCTGCGACCAGGCGATGATGTCGTCCGGCATGGCCTCGATGCGCGAGGTCGGGTTGGAGAGCGGGAAGACGATCGGGCGCTCGGTCCCCGCGGCCATGGCCTCGACGACCTCGCGGGTGAACGCCCCGGGGACGGTGGAGGTGCCGAGCAGGATCGTCGGTTCGGCCCGGCGCACGGTCTCCAGCAGGGGGATCGCGCCGCCGTCGGCGGCCCAGTCGGCGACCTCCGACGGGTCGCGCGCGTAGGGCTGCTGGAAGTCGCGCAGGTCGGTCATGTCACGTGTGAGCAGACCCTGTTTGTCGATCAGCCAGACCTGCGCGGTGGCCTGCTCGGGGCTCGCGCCGTCGCGGATCATGGCATCGCGGAGCTGGTCGGCGATGCCCACCCCGGCGGTGCCCGCGCCGAAGACCACGAGCTTGTGGTCGCGCATCGGCACCCCGCCGACCTTGACCGCCGACAGGGCCGCGGCCAGGGTGATCGCACCGGTGCCCTGCATGTCGTCGTTGAAGATCCGGTAGCTGCGGCCGTACGTCTCCAGGATCCGCCGGGCGTTGCTCGGGCCGAAGTCCTCGAAGTGCAGCAGCGCGCGCGGGAACATCGACGAGGCCGTCCGGAGATACGTCTCGATGAACGCGTCGTAGTCGGCGCCGCGGACCCTGGGATGCCGGTTGCCGAGGTACAGCGGGTCCTTCAGCAGCGACTCACGGTCCGTGCCCACGTCCAGTGACACGGCGATGACACGGCGCGGATCGATACCGGCCGCCGCGGTGTAGACGGCCAGCTTGCCGACCGATATCTGGATCCCGCCCACGCCCCAGTCGCCGATGCCCAGGATCTGCTCGGCGTCGGTGCACACGATCAGGTCCACGTCCTCGGGCCCGAGCCGCAGAGTGGCGAAAGCCTTCTCCATGCCCTCCGGGTCGTCGATGGAGAGGAAGACGCCACGGGGGCGGCGGTACTCATGGGAGTACTTCTCGATCGCCTCGCCGACCGTGGGGTCGTACACGATCGGCAACAGCTCCACGAGGTGGTCGGTGAGCACCTTGAAGTACAGGGTCTCGTTGCGGTCGTGCAGCTGCTCCAGGTACACGTTCTTGGCCAGGTCACTGCCTTGAGATCGCAACTGCTGGTGGGCGCGTTGCGCCTGCTGCTCCAGCGTCAGCACCCCGGACGGCAGCCGGCCGGTCAGGCCCAGCTCGTCCCGCTCCGGCCGTGTAAACGCCACGCCACGGTTGAGGAGTGGATCCATCAGCGCGTCCGGAGTGGCAGGAGTCCGCGCGGTGCTCTTGGCCATGATGCCTGTCTCCCCAATGTGTGTGCATGCGTGTGCGTGTGTGCGTGTGTGCGTGTGTGCGTGCGGGCGCCGCCCGGCGCGCCCGCAGCCGGGAGAGGCCCGCGACGCCACCTCTACCGTGCGCACAGAGCCCCCGCCCCCGCTCGTCGATCTTTGAGCGAGGCGACATGGCATCCCGGGAGCCATCCCCTCCAAGGCCGTGGACGGCCTTGGACGGAACGTGCTCGAGCTCGGTGCATGGATTGACGTATGGGGGTTATCCATCCCGTTACGGACATACCTCGACGAAAGGCCTGTTATGAAGTTCGCGGTCATCGGCGGCACCGGGCTCATCGGGTCGCAGGTCGTCAAGAATCTGAAAGCCGCCGGGCACGAGGCGGTACCGCATTCGCCATCCACGGGAGTCGACATCATCAGCGGCAAGGGGCTGGACGAGGCCGTGGCGGGGGTCGACGTCCTCGTCAACGTGGCGAACTCCCCGACCTTCGACGAAGCCTCCCTGGCCTTCTTCCGGACTTCGATGGAGAACCTGCTGGCCGCGTCCCAGAAGGCCGGTGTCGGCCACTTCGTGATCCTCTCGATCGTCGGGGTGGACCAGGTGCCGGAGCTGGACTACTACCGGGCGAAGGCGCTCCAGGAGGAGCTCCTCGCGACCGGGCCGATCCCCTACTCGATCGTCCGGGCGACGCAGTTCATGGAGTTCATGGACGCCGCCATGTCCTGGACCGCCGATAGCGAGACCGTCCGGCTGCCCGCCACGCCGATCCAGCCGATCGCCGCCAAGGACGTGGCCGCCGCGGTGACGGATGTGGCCCAGGGTCCCCCACTGCGCGGCATTCGAAACATCGCGGGTCCCGAGGTCTTCCCCCTGGACGAGCTGGGCCGGATCACCCTGTCCGCCAAGGGTGACAACCGCACCGTCGTCACCGACCCGACCGCCGGCATGTTCGGCGCGGTCAAGGGCGACGTCCTCACCGACACGGGCGCCGACCTCGCCCCCACCCGCTACGCCGACTGGCTCTCCTGACCCGCGCGCCGCTACGGGGCGGCCCGCCGCACCCGAGCGCGCCCTCGCCGATCCGCGCACGGCGGACCTGGTGCGGGCGGCGGTGGCCCAGACCGGCCTGCGCGAGCGATCTACGCGGTGAAGGGCCCGTGGTCGACGAAGCGGTGCAGCTGGCGGGCGAAGGTCCGCGCTTCGCCGGGCGGCCAGGAGGCGAGGGAGTCCTCGATGTGCGCGGCGAGGCGCTGCCGCGTCGTTTCGATCGCCGCTCGCCCGGCTTCGGTCAGGGCGAGCAGGGTGGCGCGCCGGTCGGCGGGGTCGGGCTCGCGGCGTAGCAGACCGGCTTCCTCCAGGCGGGTCGCGCGGCGGGTGACGCCGGAGCGGTCCAGGCCGATCTCGTCGGCGAGACCCGCGGCGCTGCGCGGGCCGGTGCGGGCGAGCCCGCTGAGCACGGGGTAGGTCACCTCGTCCACGGCCTCGCCCAGGCCCTCGGTCAGGCGTCGGTGGATCTGCTCACGGGTGCTGCGCTTGAGCAGCGTTCCCAGCGCGTCGGCGATCTCGTGTCCCACATCGTTCGGCATGACCCCCAGACTAGCGTGCGCAGCGCACGCAATATGCGGTAGGGTGCAAACGCGTGCTCGGCGCACGCAGTTTTCGATCCTCCGAAACCGAAGGGCACCGTCATGACCACTGCCACCGCCACCCCCACCTCCCGTACCGACATCGCCACGGCCCTCACCGACCTGCTCTTCACCCCCGGTCTCGACCTGACCGAGGCCGTCGACCGGCACTTCGCCCCCGACTACCGCCAGCGCACCGACGGCCGCTGGGACGACCGCGGTGAGTTCATGGCCCACATCGCCCACCTGCGTACGATCGTCGCCGACGGATCGGTCCAGGTCCTCGACGAGCTCGCGCGGGGCGACCGCTACGCGGACCGTCATGTCATCGACGTCGTCAAGGCCGATGGCTCCACCGTGCGCACGGAGGTCTACCTCTTCGCCGAGTTCGCCCCTGACGGGCGCTTCCGCCGCATCGAGGAGACCACCCTCATGCTCGAGGGCGCCGACGCCGACCGAGGCCTGGGCAGCGCCCGCTGACACGCCGACACTCCCGGATTACTTCGATTCGACTCGTCCGAGTGGGCGGGGGTCGGCCGCCAGCGCGTCGCACGCCGCCCGCCACGCGGAATCCCCGGGGTTCAGCTGCGTGCGGAGGTAGGCCGAGGTGAGCCGCTGGACCGCGGACACGCGCTCGGGGCTCTCGTCGGTGGTCTCGGCGACGTCGTAGCCGGAGACCCCGCCGAGTCCGTGCTCCGCGTCGAACAGGGTGAGCAGGGACTTGGGGCCGGGGGACAGGAGGTACGGATCGGTGTGCCATTCCGGGCCCCGGACCGTCAGGTGGGGAGAGGCGTCCTTGTCGCCGGCGACCACGAGCGCGGGCGTGGTCATCGTGGAGAAGTCCGTGGTCAGGAAGAAGGGGAAGTTCTCGGCCGTGGACCCGGTGAGGGCATCGCCGCCCCTGCCGGGCGCGGCGAGCAGCACACCCGCGGTGATCCGGGGCTCGGTCAGGTTCACTTCCGTGCCGTCGTCCGGATCGGTGAGCCGGGCGCCCAGCAGCAGGCTCGCGGTGTGCCCGCCCATCGAGTGCCCGGCCACGGCCACCTTGCTCCGGTCGAGGCGCCCGGGGAGCTGTGGAACGGCGGCCTCGATCGCGTCGAGCTGGTCGAGGACGCGCATCATGTCCTCGGCCCGCGATCGCCAGAACAGCGGCGCGCCGGGGGTGTTGGGGTCCAGGCTCAGCGTTCGCGAGCTCAGATGGGTGGGCTGGATCACGACGAAGCCGTGTGCGGCCCAGAAGTTGACCAGAGGGGCGTATCCGTTCAGCGAGGAGAGGTGGTTCGAGTAGCCCTGGCCGTGCGAGAGGAGGATGACCGGCAGGTCGGCCCCGGTCACGGGCGCGGATACGCGCACTTCCAGGTCCACGGCCCGGCCGGGAGCCGGCAGTGCCACCGGGCTGACCGAGAGGACGGGAGTGGGTGAGCCGAAGGCGTCGGCCGCGTATGTCGATTCACTCATGAGGTGCGCATATCCCTTCAATGGCCTCTGCCGCCGGTTTCGTTCGGCCGGGGTGGATGAGGCGGTCAGGAGCGTCCGGCTTCGGGCGGTCGGGCAGCCGAGCGGCGCCGAAAACGGATCGTCGTTCCGATTAATGTACGGAGCGGCGTTCCGTTTTGTCAAAGCGGGCGGCGGAGCGCATCGCTCCGGAGGTCACATGCGCAGCGTCCCGGGGGCAGGCCGAGCGGCCTGCCCCCGGGACGCGACCAGCCTCAGGCCCGCCGCGCCGCCACGCAGCGGGCGTGGGCCGCCAGGAGGGCCGGCATCGCCAGTCGCGGGCCGTCCGGGTCCTTGGCCGCGTCGTCCCAGCGGCGCAGCGCGACCGCGTCCGCGGCCAGCGGATGGGCCGCGAACTCCGCCACCTCGCGCTCGTCCATCGGGCCGCCCTGGGCCTTCAGGGACGCGACCGACGCCGGGCTGAGCAGGGCGTGGTACGCCGCGTCGGTCGCCACCAGATAGCGCTTGGCCGGTACGTGCTGGGCGATGACCCACGCCGCCCGTTCGCTCACCCGGCGGCGGGCGAACTCGGCGCCCGCCATCTCGTGCGGCAGACCCGGGTGTTCGGCCCGGACCGATCGGGCCCGGCCGATGTCGTGCAGCGCCGAGGCCACCACCAGTTCGTCGTCCGCGCCCGCGTCCATCGCCAGCCACGCCGTCTGCAGCGCGTGTGTCCGCTGGTCGACGGCCTCTCCGCCGTACGGCAGGCCCGCGAGGCCGTCCACGAGCGCGGTCAGTTCCTCGTCCGTCAGCGGGTCCAGGGGGATACGGGTGGTCATCGCTCCTCCGTTCCGCGGATGGTCTCCGCCAGTTCCTCCGCGAGCCGCGGGGTGGCCGCGACCACACCCGACCAGCGGCGGGTGAGGTCCGGGTCGATCTCCAGCGGGCGGCCGCGCACATCGATCACCGCGCCGCCCGCCGCGGGGACGGTCACCATCGCGGCCGCCAGGTCCACGATCCGGTGGGTGTCGGAACCGGCGTCGGCGAACGCGTCCGTGGACCCCTCGGCCACCAGCACCGCCTCCAGGCAACTCGTGGACAGGATGCGGATCCTGGCCGCCCGCGTCGCCACCCGCCACCACGCGTCGGCGATGTGCCGCTGCGGCCGCAGCAGACTCACCGCCGCGCCGTCCAGCTCCGTACGGCCGCTCGTGCGGTACGGCGACGGCTGACCCGCCACCGTGTGCCAGCAGCGCCCGGTGTCCAGCCAACTGGTCAGCGCCTCGGTCGGCACACCGTCCACCGCGATGACACCCGCGAACGCGGACAGCGGGACACCCGAGGCGGCGTTCGCCGTGCCGTCCACCGGGTCGGTGACCAGGGTGACGGCGGATCCGTTGTCGATGCTGCCCAGTTCCTCGCTGAGCAGATTGATCCGGTGGGCGTTCACCACCTCGGCGATCGCGGTGTCCACCAGGATGTCCAGCCGCATCGTGGGCGTACCGTCCGCGCCCACCCGCACCTTCTCGGCCAGCTGGGCCCGGTCGTACGCCTCGCGCGCGGCGCGGAACGCGTCCGTGGCGGCGCGGGTCGCCGCGGCCAGCGCCGGGTGGACACCGGTCGGCAGCTGCGGTTCGGGCACCGGCCAGGGGATACGGCCACTCATGCCACGTCACCTCCCGAGTGCGAACCCGAGTGCGAACCCGAGTCCGTTTCCGAGTCCGTTTCCGAGTTCGTTTCCGAGCCTGCGCGCAGGACGGCCGCCACGACGGGCCAGGGGCGGCCCGGTTCGGCCAGCACCAGGTCGGCCCGCAGACCCGCCTCGAGGCGGCCGCGGTCCGGGAGACCGGCGACGGCCGCCGCGCCGCCGGTGACCAGGCCGACCGCCGCGGGCAGCGGCGCCAGCCCCTCCTCGGCGAGCAGCAGTGCCGCCGAGAGCAGCCCCGACGGCAGGTAGTCGGAGGCGAGCGCGGTGACCAGGCCGCGCCCGACCAACTCGCGGCCGGAGGCGTTGCCGTTGTGCGAGTTGCCGCGCAGCACGTTGGGCGCGCCCATCACCGTCGGCATGCCGTGCTCGTACGCGGCCTCCGCGGCGGCCACCGTGGTGGGGAACTCCGCCACCGCGCCACCCCGCATCCGCAGCTCCTCGATCTCCCCCGCCGAGCCGGGGTCGTGGCCGAGCAGCCGGATACGGCCCGCGCGGGCCTGCTCGCCGAGCCAGTCCAGCGCCTCCTCGCGGACGTCGAGCCGGCCGTCCCGGTCCTCGATGAGCCGGTCCACGTAGGCGCGGGCCTCGTCCTCGGTGACCCCGCGGGTGCCGACGAGATACCGCTCGTAGTAGCCGCGGTCCGCGTACTGCCCCTGGCCCGGGGTGTGGTCCTCGTGCGACACCAGGACCGGTCCGCGCTCGGCGCCCCCGATCCGCTCCAGCCGCTGCCGCAGCCCGGCCAGACCCTCCGGGCAGCGGACGTCCAGCCGGTGCAGGATCCGGTGGTCCACCAGGCCCTCGTCGGCGCGGCTCGCCACGGCCGCGCAGATCCGTCGCGCGTTCTCCAGGGTACGGCGCATGCCGCGCCCGCCGCTCTCCTCGAACGCCGCGCCGTGGTACGCCGTGGTGACACCGGCCGCGCGCAGCTTGCCCTCGAAGGACAACAGCGCGAATTCCAGGGGCAGTTCGGCCCCGGGGCGCGGCAGCAGCTCCTTCTCCAGACCGTCGCTGTGCACATCCACCAGACCGGGCAGACACAGCATCCCCTGGCCGTCGACGTCGGCCTCCACACCGGCCGGGTGCGGTGCGACCTCCGCGATCCTGCCGTCACGGACCGCGACCAGCGCGTCGTCCAGCACCCGGTCCGGCAGCACCGCCCGTACGTGTCCCAGCACGTAGTCCCGGGGCGGACCGCCCAGCGTCCAGCCCTGGGCCGGCGCCTCGGCCGGCCCCCCGCTCACCAGTCCCGTGCTCATGCCGCCGCCTCCAGCGTCCGATCCGGCGCGCCCTGCCGGGCGATCCGGCCGTCGCCGACGAACACCGCCCGGGACGCCAGCCGCCGGATGGCGTCCATGTCGTGGAAGACGGCGAGGACGGCGGCATCCCGCCCCGCCAGCGAGTCGACCAGTTCCAGTGCCGCCTCCCGGTTGGCCGGGTCCAGCGCGGACACCAGCTCGTCGAGCAGCAGCAGCAGCCGGCCGGGGTCGACGGGTTCACCGACCGCCCGCCGCGGCAGGGTGGACCGCTGCGCGCGCAGCAGGTGCGACGCCTCCAGGGTGTCCCCCTCGGCCTGCCGGAAGGCGTCGGCCGCGGTGGGCTCGTCGTACAGCCCGGCCTCGCCCGTCACCCGGTCGACGGCCAGCCGGAAGCGGGCGGTGATCTGCTCGGTGGACGCCCATGTGGCGGGCGCGTGGTCGCGCTTGCGGCGGACCAGGTCCTCGGCGGCGAGAATCGCCTCGAGTCCGCCACGTGCTCCCGAGTACCCCATCAGTCCTCCTCCTCGGCCACGACACCGGCCATGACACCGGCCACGGCATTGGCCACGACACTGGCCACGGCACCGGTCGCGTCGTCCACGGCATCGGTCACGATCGTGACGGTCGTGCTGCGCGGCAGGCCCATGACGCGGCCGTCGGGCGTGGCCAGCAGCAGATCGACCCCCGCGGGGAAACCGCCGACGGCCTCGGCGCGCGCCGCCACGAAGTCGTCCGGCACACCCTGCGGGGCGATGTCCCGCTCACCCGGTACGCCGGGCCCGGACAGCCGCCAGGCGGACGGTCCGCCCTCCAGCGCGGTCGCCGGCAGGCACAGCACGGCGCCGTCCTCCGGCGCCTCGGCGGTGCCCCGGGCCAGCCGAGGGATCTCCTCCGCCGCGACGGGCCGTACGGCGGCGACGAGCCGGGCCCTCTCCAGCGACACCGCGGGGGCGTTGGTGGCCACGTTCACCACGTCCGACCAGCGCCGCGAGCAGTCCTCCTCCAGGTCGTGGACACCGGTGCCGAGGTCCGCGAGCGCGAGGACCGGCAGCAGCGCGGACGGCACCACGCCGGGGACGTCCGAGGGGACCCGGGTCACCGTGGCCGGCCGCGCCAGGGCGTCGAGCACGGCGCGGAAGACGCCCTGTGCCTGGGCGGGGCGCAGCTTGGCCGCGGTCACCAGCTCCGCGGTTCCGGCGGCGTTCGCGGCGGGTGCCGGAACCCTCTCCACAGCGGTCACGTCAGCTCCTCGAACGCGACGACGGTCGGGGCGAGCTCCGCCCACTCCTGGTCCTCCCGCCGCTCCCGGCGCGTCGCGATCCGTTCGCACAGCGCGTCGATCTCGGCGGCCCGGGGGCGGCCGGACTGCGCCTCGGCGTCGAGCACCGCGGCGGCCAGCGCGGCCGCGCGGTCGTCCCCGAAGCGCATGGCCCAGCCGCGGTGGCCGGCGAGCTCCACCGCGGCCCGGCAGGCCAGGACGTCACCGAGCAGGAAGCGCTGCTCCAGGACCGGTTCGCGGACCTGCGCGGTCACACAGCCGACCTCGGGCCCCACCAGCACCCGTACCCGCGCGCCGTCGGCGAGGCAGGCGTCGGCCAGTTCGATCAGTTCGGCCCGCTCGGCCTCGGCCAGCAGGGCACAGCGATGCTCCCTGCTCATGACGTATGTCACCACTTCTCCTGGTTCATCGCGGTGTGACAACTCTCTGCGGTGTGACGGCCACGTCGGCGATGGCCGTACGGTCGTCGAGCTCGACCACGACCCGGACGGCGTCGGCGCGGGTCCGGGTACGGCCGCACATCAGGACGTTGCCGATCGCCTCGTCCCGGCTGGCGCTCTCCACCAGCCAGGCGGGCCGGCAGCTCTCCATGCCCAGCCGCCGAACCGCTCCGCGATCTCCAGATACCTGGTCGCACTCACACCGGGAACTGTGATCGGCCCACTCGTCCGGACAATCTGCCGACGGCCAACGAGACCGGACCGGGAAGGTGAACAACCGGGACAGTTGTTTCGCGATCCGAACCGGCCCCACCGGCGCCCCACCGGCGCCGCCCCGGCCGCCGGCCCCACCGGCGCCGGTGGGCCGTACGCTCGAGCCGACGGAGAATGTGTGGTCAGCCGGGCAAGGAACAGCAGCAACAGCAGCCCGCGGTCGGAGGAGCGATGTCAGGCGCGTGTTGTGCCCCCACGTCCGGGGGCGGCGAGGAGATTCCCGAAGCGTCCGCCGTGCGGGCCCGGGCCCCGGAGCGGGACCGGGTGCGGGGGCTGCGCGCCATGCTGCGCATCCCCGGAGGGACGTTCCGGATGGGGGGTGACGACGCGGACGCGTTTCCCGAGGACGGTGAAGGCCCGGTCCGGGAGGTGCGGCTGTCACCGTTCCTCATCGACGCGACCACCGTCACCAACAGGCAGTTCGCGACATTCGTGCGCAGCAGCGGCTACCGGACCGACGCCGAGCGCCACGGCTGGTCCTTCGTGTTCTACGCACTCGTCCACCCCGGCGCCCGGCGCATGGTGCGCGACGGCACGGTGGCGCAGGCGCCCTGGTGGCTCGCGGTCGACGGGGCGTGCTGGCGGGCCCCGTACGGGCCGGGGTCGTCATGGACCGATCTGTCGAACCACCCCGTCGTCCACGTCTCCTGGCGCGACGCGTCCGCCTACGCGGAGTGGGCGGGCAAACGCCTGCCCACGGAGGCGGAGTGGGAGAGGGCGGCGCGTGGCGGCCTGGAGCGCTCCCGTTACCCCTGGGGGGATGAGCTCCTGCCTCGGGGACAGCACCGCTGCAACATTTGGCAGGGGCAGTTCCCGCAGGTCAACACCGGTGAGGACGGGTATCTGGGCACCGCGCCGGTCAAGGCCTACCGGCCCAACAACTTCGGCCTGTACAACACATCCGGCAATGTGTGGGAATGGTGCTCCGACTGGTGGAGCACCACATGGCAGGTGGCCGACCGCCCGGAGACCCGCCAGGACCCGGCCGGACCTCCCACCGGGGAGGCGAAGGTGATCCGCGGCGGCTCTTACCTGTGCCACGCGTCGTACTGCAACCGCTACCGCGTCGCCGCGCGCACGTCCAACACACCGGACAGCTCCACCGGCCACATGGGGTTCCGCTGCGCGGCTGATCTGCCTCCGACCCGCTGACGGCGCCTTGGTTGACACCACTTCGGGAGCGGGTGAGACTTACACCGCCTACTGGTAAGACCAGTTAACCGGAGCGTCCTCGGACCGAAACGTCCACGCCAAGGAGCGTCCTGGATGACCAACGCCTCTCCTCATGCGCCGTCCGTGGGCGGCACCTTCCACGGCAGGATCGGCACCACCTACGAGGAGTCGACTCCCTGGTGGCCCGAGCAGCAGACGCTTCCCGAGGACACGCCCAACGTCGTGGTCATCGTGCTCGACGACGTCGGCTTCTCCGATCTGGGCTGCTTCGGCTCGGACATCGACACCCCCGCCATGGACGCCCTCGCCACCGGTGGCCTTCGCTACGCCAACTTCCACACCACCACGCTGTGTTCGCCGACCCGTGCCTCCCTGCTGACCGGCCGGAACCACCACTCCGTCGGCATGCGGATGCTGTCCAACTTCGACACCGGCTTCCCCAGCGGCCGGGGGCGGATCACCACGGCCGCCGCGACCCTGCCCGAGGTGCTGCGCGACAACGGCTTCAACACCATGGCCGTCGGCAAGTGGCATCTGGCGCCGATGGAGCAGACCACCCCGTCCGGGCCGTACACCCAGTGGCCGCTGTCGCGCGGGTTCGAGCGCTACTACGGATTCCTGGAGGCCGAGACGGACAGCTTCCACCCGGAGCTGTTCTACGACAACCACGCCGTGGACCCGCCGAAGACCCCGGAGGAGGGCTATCACCTCAGTGAGGACCTGGTCGACCGGGCGATCGAGTTCGTCCGCGACCAGACGTCGGTCACTCCGGAGAAGCCCTTCTTCCTCTACCTGGCATTCGGCGCGGCGCACGCCCCGCACCAGGCTCCCCGGGAGTACGTGGAGAAGTACCGTGGCCGGTTCGACCACGGCTGGGACGCCGAGCGCGCCACTCGCCACGCCCGCCAGCTCGAACGGGGCATCCTGCCACCCGGCACCGAACTGGCGCCGCGCAACCCCGGGGTCGTTCCGTTCGACGAGCTGTCGGACGACGAGAGGAAGCTGTCCGTACGCCTCCAGGAGGCCTACGCGGCGATGCTCGACCACACCGACCACCACATCGGCCGGCTCATGGAGTTCCTGGAGCGGATAGGCCAGATGGAGAACACCATCACCATCCTGCTCTCGGACAACGGGGCCAGCCAGGAAGGCGGGCAGAAGGGGTCGCTCAACCCCACCGCGTTCCAGAACGGCATCGCCGAGGACGTCGAGGAGATGGTGGCGCGGATCGATGACATCGGCACCACCCGCGCGCACGCCAACTACCCCTGGGGCTGGGCACAGGCGGGCAACACCCCGTTCAAGCGCTACAAGCAGAACACCCACGAAGGCGGCGTCCGCTGCCCGCTCATCGTGCGGTGGCCCCGGGGGCTGCCGCGCACCGGCGAGGTCAGGCAGCAGTTCCACCATGTCAACGACATCGTCCCGACCCTCTTCGAGGTACTCGGTGTGCGGGCTCCCGAGGTGTACAACGGCATCCCCCAACTGCCCATCCACGGTGTCAGCATGGCGTACACCTTCGGCTCGCCGACCGCGCCCACGCGCAAGGAAGCCCAGTACTTCGAGATGTTCGGGCACCGCGCGATCTGGCACGACGGCTGGAAGGCCGTCGCCTTCCACCAGCGCGGAACGTCCTTCGACGACGATCAGTGGGAGCTGTACCACCACGACACCGACTTCTCGGAGTGCGACGACCTGGCGCGGACCCACCCCGAACAACTCCAGAAGATGATCGCCCGCTTCTGGGTGGAGGCGGGGAAGTACGATGTGCTGCCGCTGGACGACAACGGGTTCGCCTACCGGGCGAAGATTCCGCGCCCCGGCTCCCCGCGCAGGCGCACCACCTTCACCTACTACCCCGGCATGGCCCATCTGCCCGTCGCCGCGGTGCCTCCGGTGATGAACCGCGCACACCGCATCACCGCGCATGTCGACCGGGCCACCGCGGCGGACGAGGGTGTCCTGGTGTCCCTGGGCAACATCAGCAGCGGATACGTCCTGTACGTCAAGGACAACCGGCTGGTCTACGAGTACAACTTCCTCGGCACCCGGTACACGGTGACCTCGGTGGAAGAACTCCCGACCGGCCCGGCGGAGCTGACCTTCGCATTCGTCAAGACCGGCGACATGCGGGGCGTGGGACACCTCTATGTGTCCGGCAGGCCGGTGGGCGCCGGGGACATTCCGCGGGTCCTCCCGCACTTCCTGGGATGGCAGGGGCTCGACGTCGGCCGGGACACCCTGTCGCCCTCCTCGCCCAGCTACGAGGGTGAATTCGCGTTCACCGGAGGGTTCGAGAAGGTCGTGTTCACGGTCGCCCCGGACGAAGAGGGCACCGTACCCTTCGAGCGCATCGACTGATCCGGCCCCCGACGGCTTCAGGCCCCTCTTCCGGGGTTGAACACCTCCGGAAGAGGGGCCCGAAGCATGTGCGACGTTGCGGTCAGCTGGGCGGTGTGAAGCGCCCGTCGATCGCCGTCCAGCCCCCGTCCACGAAGAGCTGGCTCCCCGTGACGAAGGACGACGCGTCCGACGCGAGGTAGACGACGGCGCCGGCCAGCTCGTCGGCCCGGGACCAGCGGCCCAGGGCGCTCTTGCTGGCGTAGGCCTCCGACCACTCCGGCACCGCCCTGATCTGCGCGGTCAGCGGGGTGTCCACGACGCCCGGGGCGATGGTGTTCACCCGCACACCCGACGGGCCCAGCTCGGCCGCAGCGGTCCGCAGCAGCTGGACGAGGCCGGCCTTCGTGGCCGCGTACACCCCCTGGCCCGGCTCGACGGCCACCGCGCGGATCGAGCTGAAGCCGATGATGCTTCCCTCGCCGCGTTCGGCCATGCCGCGGCCGAACGCCCGCACCAAGTCGAAGGACGCGCGCAGATTGAGCGCCACGACCCGCTCGAATTCCTCCGCCGTGTAGTCCAGCAGGGGCTTGCGCACATTCGTCGCGGCGGTGAAGACGAGCACGTCGACGGGGCCGAGCTCCTCGGCGGCACGCGCGACCGCCTCGCCGTCGAGCACATCGAGGGCGTACGCGGCGAGGCCGGGCCCCATCGACGCCGACTCCTCGGCCGCCGTCAGGTCACGGTCGGCGCACACCACCGTGGCGCCGTGTGCCGCGAGCGCCAGGGCGCTCTCGCGGCCGATTCCACTGCCCGCGCCCACCACGACGGCCTTGCGGCCGTCGAGCCTGAACAGGCGGGAGTACGCGTCCACCGCATCGGTGTGGTCCTTCGCTCGCACTGTGGTCCTCACGGCTTCCTCGTCGTCGGGCGGATCACTGCCATACGGGTGACGGTGAGCTCTTCGATGGCGAACCTCGGGCCCTCCCGTCCGGCCCCGGAGTCCTTCACACCGCCGTACGGCATGACATCGGACCGGAAACCGGGAACCTCGTTGACGACCACTCCACCCACCTCCAGGCGGTCGAGAGCGGTGAACGCCGTCTCCAGGGCGCTGGTGTAGACGCTCGCGTGCAGGCCGTAGCGCGAGTCGTTGACCAGGTCCAGGGCCGTGTCCAGATCGGGGACGGACCGTACCGCGACCACGGGGGCGAAGACCTCCTCGTTCCACACCGGGAGGGCGCGGTCCACGTCGAGCAGCACGGTGGGCTCGATCACCCCGTCGGTGACACCGCCTCCGGCGACGAGCGAGGCACCCGCCGCCACCGCCTCGTCCAGCCACGCGCGCACCCGCTCGGTCGACCGCTTGTCGATGAGTGCCGAGACACGCGTCCGCGGATCGCGGGGGTCACCCACGGCCACCTGGGCCACGCGCTCCGTCAGACGGGCCATGAACTCCTCGCGCACGGCGTCCACCACGATGACCCGCTGCACACTGATACACGCCTGGCCCGACGCGTAGTACCCGCCGCGCACCACCGCGTCGGCGGCGGCGTCGAGGTCGGCGTCGGCGGCCACCACCAGGGCGGCGTTGGAGCCGAGTTCGAGCAGCACCTTGGTGGGTGCCGCGTCCCGGGCGATCCGGTGGCCAACGGCGGCGGAACCGGTGAAGGACACCGCACCGATCCGGCGGTCGCAGGTCAGCGCGGCACCCACCTCGGGGCCCCCGGTCACCAACTGGACGGCGGCGCGGGGCGCGTCGGCGGCGCCCAGGGCCTCGCGGAGGAGGTGCACCAGCCACAGGGTGGCCAGGGGCGTCTGCGGGGCGGGCTTGACGATGACCGGGCAGCCGGCGGCCAGCGAGGGCGCGACCTTGTGCGCGGCGAGCAGCAGCGGGTAGTTGAAGCCCGCGATGCCCACCACCACACCGATCGGCTTGCGGGTCCAGAAGCCGAGCAGCCCCTCACCCGACGGCAGCAGGTCCAGCGGCACCGTCTCCCCGTGCAGCCGGGCCACTTCCTCGGCCGCCGTCAGCAGGGTCAGCAGCGTGCGGTCCACTTCCACACGGCAGTCGACCAGCGGCTTTCCGGTCTCCAGGACCAGAAGCCGCTCGAAGTCCGCGCGTCGGGAGGCGATCGCCTCGTGCGTGGCGAGCAGCGCCGCCCGGCGGGTGTGCGAGGGGAGCCGTCCGACCCGCTCGCGGATCGCGACGGCGGCGTCCACCGCCTGGCGTGCGAGACCGGTGTCCCCGACCGGGGCCCGGGCGACGAGCGTCCCGTCGTAGGGAAAGCGGACGTCCCCGGCGGCGGGTGCCTCGACCCAGTGGTCGCCGATGGGAAGGCCCTCGGGAAACTCCCTCACCACGGGGGATTCGCCATCGGCGGGTTTGACGTGGGTGGTCACGGTCGCTACTCCCGGTTGAGGTCGGCCGCCGACACTCCGGACAGTGCCTTGCCCAGCGTCGGAACGGCGGCGATCAGCCTGCGTGTGTAGGAATGCTGCGGGTTCTCGTACACCTGCTCCGTGGACCCGCTCTCCACGATCTGCCCGGCGTGCATGACCGCGACCCGATCGCACACATGGCGGACCACGGACAGGTCGTGGGAGACGAAGACCAGCGTGAGGGACAGCTCGTCGACGAGGTCGGCGATGAGGTTGAGCACCTGGGCCCGTACGGACACGTCCAGGGCGCTCACCGGCTCATCGGCCACGATGATCTTCGGGCGGGGGGCGAGGGCGCGTGCGATCGAGATGCGCTGCCGCTGGCCGCCGGAGAACTGGTGCGGATACCGGTCCGCCGCGTCGGCCCGCAGGCCGACGGCCTCGAGCAACTCGGCCACCCGCTCCCGGCGGTTCCGGTGTCCCTGCGCGACCAGCGGCTCGGCCACGATGTCGCCGACGCGCATGCGCGGGTCCAGTGAACTCATCGGATCCTGGAAGACGAGCTGGAGCCGCTCGCGGACGAACTTCAGCCGTCTCTCCCGGAGCCCGGTGATGTCCCGGCCGTCGATCGCGACGCTGCCACTGGTGGGGCGGTCGAGCCCGGCCAGGATCCGCAGCAGCGTCGACTTCCCGCACCCCGACTCGCCCACGATGCCGAACCGCTGCCCCTGCGGGATGTCGAAGCTGACCCCGCGCAGGGCACGCACCGACGGGCTGGGGTGGCGCAGTGAGGTACGAGGCCGCCCGTAGACGCGGGTGACGTCGCGGACGCTGATGGCGTCCACGGGGCCGGTACCCGACGCGGGCGCGAGGGGGGCACTGGTCGGCTGCTCAGCCACGGCCGGCCTCCTGGTTCGTGGGGCTGCCGGTCCCGGGCGCGCCGCTTCCGGCGGGCACCGGGTGGAAGCAGGCGTAGCCGGAGTCCGGCCCGGTCGGGACCCATTCCGGTCTGGTGGCGCAGACGTCGGTCGCCTGGGCGCATCTGTTCCTGAAGACGCATCCGGCGGGGAACCGCCCCGCCGCCGGAACCGACCCGGGGATCGTGGCCAGCCGGCCGCGGTCGTCGGCCACGGTCAGATCCGACGCGCCGATCAGGCCCTGGGTATAGCGGTGCCGGGGGCGTGTGAACACCTCCCGGACCGGGCCGGACTCGACCAGCCGCCCGCCGTACATGACCATGACCCGCTCGCAGGCGGTGGCCACCACGGCCAGGTCGTGGGTGATGAAGAGCATGGCCGATCTGCGGTCCTGGACGCCCCGCACGATCAGGTCGAGCACCCGCGCCTGCACCGTGACGTCGAGCGCGGTGGTGGGTTCGTCGCACACCAGGAGCGCGGGGTCGTTCGCGAGGGCGATGGCCAGTACCACCCGCTGCCGCTGGCCCCCGGAGAACTGGTGCGGATAGGCCTGCGCGGCGGCCTCGGGATCGGGGAGCCCCACCTGGGCGAGCAGTTCCACGGCGGCGGCCCGGGCGGACGCGCGGTCGGGCCTGGTCCGGTGGATCAGCAGCACCTCGGCGATCTGCCGCCCGACCCGCATCGTGGGGTTCAGAGCGGTCATGGGCTCCTGGAAGACCATGGCGATCTCCTTGCCCCGCACCCGGGACATCCGCGCCTCGTCGGCGCCCACCAGGTCATGGCCGACTCCGGCGAGCCGTACCGAACCCGAGGCCCGCAGCCCCTCCGGGAGCAGGCCCATGACGCTCAGCGCGGTCAGCGACTTGCCCGACCCCGACTCACCGATCAGGCCGACCCGCTCGCCCGCCCGGATGGTGAAGTCGACGTCTTCGACGAGCTTGCGCCCGCCCACCGTGACGCCGAGGTTCCGCACGGCCAACACGTCATCGGGGGAGCCATGTGCGGCGGCGGCCGGTCCCGTCTCAGGTACCGGGGTCATCGGCGGTCCTCCAGCTTGGGGTCGAAACGGTCGCGCAGGCCGTCACCGAGCAGATTGAATCCGAGCACCGCCACCGCGATCGCCACGCCCGGGAACACGGCGAGCCGGGGCGCGATCGACAGCAGTTCCTGGCTCTCCTGGAGCATCCGGCCCCAGGACGGTGTGGGCGGCGGGGTTCCGAAGCCCAGGAAGGACAGCGCGGCTTCGGCGAGCACGGCGATGGCGAAACCGACCGACGCCTGCACGATGACCAGACTGCTGACGTTGGGCAGGACATGCCGCACGGCGATGGCGAACGGTCCACGGCCCGCCGCGCGCGCGGCGGTGACGTACTCGGTCTCCATGACCTGCAACGTGCCACCGCGGATCAGCCGGGCGAAATGGGGGATGGACGCGATGCCGATGGCGATCATCGCGACCAGCGTGCCGGCGCCGTACACGGCCGCGAACATGATGGCCAGCAGGAGCGCCGGGAAGGCAAGCAGCAGGTCGTTGCCGCGCATCAGCAGCTCGCCGAACCAGCGGGGCGCCATTCCGGCGACGATGCCGAGGGGCACGCCGACCACGGCGGCGACCCCCACCGCCACGAAGCCGACGAACAGCGTGGTGCGCGAGCCCACCAGGATCTGGCTGAACACATCACGGCCGAATTTGTCCGTGCCGAACCAGTAGTCGGGCGACGGCTCCCGCAGCCGCACCGAGGGATCCACCAGGGTCGGGTCGTGCGGGGTCCACACGAAGGACAGCAGCGCCATGCCGATCACGATCGCGACGACGAGGCCGCCCACCAGGAGGCTGCCCGTGACCGGGCGGCGCCGACGGCGGCCGGCGGGCACCGCGGACGCCACGGTGGCTTCCCTCTCCGGAGTGCTCATGACGCACCTCCCCTGAGCCGTGGGTCGATCAGCAGATAGACCATGTCCACCAGGAAGTTCACGAGCAGCACCGCCATTGCGATGATCATGACCACGTCCTGCACCACGATGAGGTCCCGGTTGGCGACGCTGTCCAGCAGCAGGCTGCCCAGCCCGGGGATGACGAAGACCCGTTCGATGACGACGGAGCCCACCAGCAGCGTGGCGAGCTGCAGGGCCAGGACGGTGACCACGGGCACCGCCGCGTTCCGCAGCCCGTGCCGCAGCAGTGCCCGCGTCGGGCGAAGTCCCTTGGCCCGGGCGGTGCGCAGATAGTCCTCCCGGAGGACATCGAGCACCGCGCTGCGGACATAGCGGGTGAGCACCGCCGCCTGCACGATGCCGAGGGACAGCGCGGGCATCAGCAGCTGTTTGAGGAACAGGACCGGATCCTGCACCGGAGGTGTCCAGCCGTTCGCCGGCAGCCATCCGAGCCCCACCGCGAACACGGTGATCAGGAGGATGCCGGCGAGGAAGGCCGGGATGGCCACGCCGACTTGGGAGAGGGCCGAGAGAACCAGCCCGGACGGCTTGCGGTGCCGCACGGCCATGAGCGTGCCCATGGGGAGGGCCAGAA
Source organism: Streptomyces sp. 5-10 (assembly GCF_014712245.1). Lineage (NCBI taxonomy): Bacteria > Bacillati > Actinomycetota > Actinomycetes > Kitasatosporales > Streptomycetaceae > Streptomyces > Streptomyces sp. 5-10. Next base: position 132,353 of record NZ_JACVYG010000001.1, on the reverse strand, counting down.
CGCAGGCGATCACCATTCCGGTGCCGACGAGCCACAGGGTGACCTGGAGACGGTCGGCGAGCTGCGGGCCGATCGGCGCCTGGGAGATGTAGGAGTTCCCCGGGTCGAAGGTCAGCAGCCCGTGTACCCAGTGGAGGTACTGGGCCACGAGTGGCCTGTCGAGCCCGAACTGTTCGCGCAGTTGCGCCACCGCCGAGTCCGACGCGCTGGTTCCCAGGGCGACACGGGCCGGATCCCCCGGCAGCACCGCCATGAACGCGAACACCAATACGGAGCTCACGGCCAGGCTGGCCAGGAGGATGCCGATCCGCTGTACGAGACGGACGATCATTGGTTCACGCCGCCTTTCAGGACCGGCCCAGGCCGGTGAGATCCAGTGACTCGGACACGGAGTTCACGGGCAGGCCGGTGATGTCCTCGTCCGCCACCATCAGGTTGGGCAGCAGGAACAGCCAGTCGGCCGCCGCGTCCTTGGACACCAGCCGGGCAGCCGCCCGCATGTCGGTGATCTGCTGCTCCCGGGTGCCCTGGTCCGCCTTCGCCAGCAACGCCCGGAACTCGGGGTTGTCGTAGCGGATGTAGGACTTCTCGCTCCCGAACACCGTCTGCATGTCGCGGGGCTCCACATGGCCGATGATGGACATGTCGTAGTCGGCGTTCTTGAACACGGTGGTCAGCCACGCGGCGGGGAACTCCAGCTGGTCCAGCTTGACCTTGAACCCGGCCTGTTCGAGCTGGCTCTTGACCACGGTGCCGCACGCGGTGGCATACGGCAGCGTCGGAATCCGCAGCCGCAGCGTACGCCCGGCTTCGCCGGACTCCTCGAGGAGCTTCTTGGCCTTGTCGCGGTCGTAACGGTACAGGTCGGTGAGGTTCTGGTACCACGGGTCGGTCGGCGGGACCATGCTGCCGATGAGCTTGCCGCGCCCCGCCCAGCAGGTGTCCATCAGGGCCTTGTGGTCGATGGCGTAGCGGACCGCCTGGCGGGCCTTCCGATTCTTCATCGGGCCCGAGCCGTTGTTGAGGGAGAGGACCACCTCGCCGTTGGTCGTACCCTCGATCACCTTGTACTTCGAGTTGTTCTGGAACCGGTACAAGGACTCCGGGGACTGCATCTGGCCGATCACATTGATGGTGCCCGTGAGCAGCGCGTTGTTCATGGCCGTCGGGTCCTTGAAGTACTTGAGGGTGACCGACGCGAAGTGCGGGGTGCGCCCCCAGTAGCCATGACGACGGGCCAGCGTGATCGAGTCGCCGCGGTTCCAGTTCTTCACCACGTACGGGCCGGTGCCCACCGGCTCGGTGGCCAGCTTGCCCACCCCGGTCCGGCTGAACATCGCGCCGACGCGGGTGGTCATCCGGTACAGCCAGTCGTTGCTCGGCCGCTTCAGGGTGACCTTGAGTTCGGTGGGCGACACCGCCCGCACCGCGTCGACGACATCCATCTGGGTCTTCTGCACCAGCGTCCAGTCGGTGGTGACGCGTTCGATGGAGAACTTGGCGTCCTCGGCCGTGAACCGTGCGCCATTGCTGAACGTGGCGTTCTTCACCAGGTGGAACGTGTACGTCCTGCGGTCCTTGGACAGGCTCCAGGACGTGGCCAGTTGGGGCCGGATCTTCCCGGACTGATCCAGCTTCACCAGCGTCTCGTAGACGTTGTAGAGCAGTGCCTGCGGAATGGCGGCACCTTCGGTCCTGGTGAAGTCGAAGTTGGCCGGCTCCGCGGTGAGGCCGATGTTCAGGGAGTTCTTCCCCGCGCTGCCGGTCGCCGTGGACCCGGCCGAGCAGGATGCCAGCAGCAGGCACGCGAGCGTGGCCGCGACCGCCCCGGTTCCCCGCGTCGGCCGCCTGTCATGTCTCATACGTTCTACTCCTGGCTTTCGATCGCCATGGTGGAACCTTCCGTTATCACTGGCCTGACCAGTAAGCTCACTTGGCAGGTACCGTGGCGATTGAAGCTGTACTTGTCAAGGGTCCGAACGCCCTCGGGCATCGCGAGGGGCGCCGCCCAGCGGTTGCTGGGGGAGTAAGGAGAGTGCGAGTGCTCACGGAACAGGGCCTGGCCGCCATGTCGGCCGTCGAGATGGTGGCAGGATTCGCCGACCGCACGTTGTCGCCGGTCGAGGTCCACGACGCCGTCCAGTCGGTGATCGAGGCACGCGAGAGTGTGCTCAACGCGTTCTGGGCGCGGGATCCGGACGAGTCCCGCAAGGCGGCCCTGGCCAGCGAGGCCCGATGGGCGGCGGGGGAACCGCTCGGGCTCATCGACGGCGTGCCCGTGACGCTCAAGGAGAACGTCGCCCGCAGGGGCGTCCCGATGCCCTCGGGCAACGCGGGGACCGAACCGGTCGTCCCCGAGGCGGACGCGCCCATCACCGCGCGCGTCCTCGAATCCGGAGGGGTGATACTCGGGTCGACCGTGATGCCGGACTGGGGCATGCTCTCCTCGGGCGTCTCCAGCCGGCACGGCATTTCGCGCAGCCCCTGGAACCCGGAGTGGACGACGGGCGGTTCCAGCTCGGGCGCGGGGGCCGCGGCCGCCGGGGGATACGGTCCGCTCCACGTCGGCACCGACATCGGGGGATCGATCCGGCTGCCGGGCACCTGGCTGGGCCTCGCCACGCTCAAGCCCAGCTACGGGAGGATCCCGCTGGACACCCCGTACCTGGGGCGCGCCGCCGGACCCATGGCCCGCACCGTGGCGGACGCGGCCCTGTTCATGCGGGTCCTGAGCCAACCCGATCCCCGTGACTGGTCGAGCCTGCCGCCGCAGGACATCGACTGGTCGGACCTGGACGGCGAGGTGCGCGGACTGCGGGTGGGAGTGCACCTGGACGCCGGCTGCGGGGAGCCGTGCGACGCCGAGATCCTCGCCGCGGTGAACCGTGCCGCCGGGCTCTTCGAGGCGGCGGGAGCCGTCGTGGAGCCGGTCGGACCGTTTATGACCCAAGAGCTCCTGGACGACCTGGACCTGTTCTGGCGGGTGCGGTCCTGGAACGACTTCCGCGCCCTGGAGCCCGAGGCCCGGCTGCGCGTCCACCCCCACATCATCCGGTGGTGTCAGGGGGGCGCCGATGTGCCGGGTACGCGGGTCCTCCAGTGCTACCAGCAGATCATGGGCATCCAGGCGCGGACCGTGGCGGCCACGCTCCCGTACGATCTGGTGCTCTCGCCGGTGGCGCCGGTGGCGGCGTTTCCCGCCGAGCAGCCGATGCCCTTCCCGGGGGACGAGAAGACCATGGCCCACATCGGCTTCACCGCGCCGTACAACATGTCGGGCCAGCCGGCCGCGACCGTCAACTGCGGCTTCACCGCGGACCGCCGGCCCATCGGGGTGCAGATCGCGGGCCGCCGTTTCGACGATCTCGGCGTCCTGAGGGCGGCGGCGTGGTACGAACGGAACCGGCCCGCCGAGGCGGTCCCGCACTGGCCGGACAGCGCCCACGGGGCGCCCACGGGGCAGAAGACGGGGGAGAAGACGGCATCGACCACGCCCGAAGGGGAGAAGCCTTGAGCGACGGGGCACAATTCCGGCAGGTCTCGCCGGTACGGCTCTACCAGCGCATCGTCGAGCAGATCGAGCAGGCGATCGTGCGCGGTGACCTCAAGCCCGGTCAACGGCTGCCGAGCGAGCGGGAGTTGGTGGCGCAGTTCGGGGCCAGCCGTCCCACGGTGCGCGAGGCGTTGCGCGTGCTGGAGAGCGACGGCCTCGTCCGGTCCCGCCCGGGTGACCCGAACGGCCCGGAGATCCTGCCCTTCTCGTCGGCCGGTCTGACCAAGCAGATGACCCGGCTCGTCCAGTTCGACAACGTGTCGATGGCCGAGCTGATCTCGTTCCGCATGATCCTCGACGGGTCGGCGAGCTCACTGGCGGCCCGGCTGCGGTCCGAGGAGGAGCTGTCCGCCATGGAACGGACGATCGCCGTCATGTCGGATGCGATCGAGGCCGGGTACGAGGAGTTCAGCAAGGCCGACGTCGCCTTCCACGAGGCGGTGGCCGTGGCCAGCCGCAACTCCCTGATCGAGGTCTGCAACCAGGTGGTCAGGGGCGCCGTCCTCGCGCTGATCTCGGACAAGGTCGCCCATGCGCACAACAGCGCGGCGCTCATGCGGGAGTCCCTCCGCCACCATCAGGAGGTGCTCGGGGCGATCCGGGCGGGGGACGGCCAGGCGGCGGCACGCATCTCGCGGCGCAAGCTCTACGAGTACTACGCCGGCTACGTCCCCGAGAACGAGCGGGGGCCGCTGCTGGCGCTCGTGGAGGACGAGGAGAGCTGACCCCCGCTGCCGCCCGCCCGGCGCGGGATCGGATCAGCGTCGCGCGCGAGCGCTGGATGGCTCGACGAGGCGATCGTCGGAGAGCCGAGTGCCGGCCTGCTTGATGTGTCTCAGCACGGGGGAGACCTCCATGCTCTGCAGTCCGGTCAGGGACCCAAGGCGATCCGCGGTGAACTCGAACAGTTCGTCGAGGTCCCGGCAGTGTGCGACGGCGTGGATGTTCCAGGGCCCGGAGATGGCCGCGGCGAAGGCGATCTCGGGTTCCTGCGCGAGTGTGCGGCCCGCGCTCTTCACCGCCGACGGGTGCACGCGAAGCCAGAGGTTCGCGCGAGCGTGCTAGCCCAAGGCCGCCGCGGCGATCTCGACGTCGATGTGGACGCCCCGGTGCTGGAGCAGAGCATCAAGGCGGCGCGAGACGCGTCCCGGAGTGAGGTCGGCGGCTCTGGCGAGATCGACGAGACTGGCGCGGCCGTCCGCGGCGAGCGCACCGAGCATCTTCTCGTCCTCGGGGGTGAGGCGCAGGGGCTCGCGAGTGACGACCGGAGACTCGGTGAAGGGGGGCCCGCCGCTCCCCAACGCCTCTTCCTCCTTCGGGGACAGTGTGCCCTGTAGGGCGGACCAGTAGTGGGCGCGGCCTGGGAGGAATTGGCGGAGCATGGCGAAGGCGTTGATGTCGATCACCGCTGCGGTGCGGGGAAGCCGCTGCCCCAGGAGGTCCTCGCGTTGTTCCCGGGTCCGGGATTGCGTCGCGCAGGTGATCTCGCAACCCGCCGCGCTCAGGGCTACCCAGTTGACGTCGTCACGCTCGGCGAGCGCGTCGGCGATCGCCGCGACGCTGCCAGGGCGGCAGCGCAGGCGCACCAGCCACCTGCTCTGTCCCAGGGCGCCCGGGTTGACCACGCCGGCCACGCGGATGACGCCGTCGGCGCGCAGGCGTCGGTACCGACGGTTGACGGCGCTTCGAAGACCTGGTGTCCCCGGCGGGGCTCATCGGGGCGATGTCCTCCGGGCAGGGCAGCATCACGAACAACACGACCGGAGGCCGTGAGGTCTACCGGGGGAGCAAAGCGGCCCTGAACTTCCTGCGGAGCTTCGCGGCCCGGCAAGGTGAGACGCGGCGCGCCTTCGTGCTCATGGCGCCGGGCTGGATACGCACCGCCCTGGGTGGGCCGGATGCGCCGTTCACCATCGAGGAGACCGTCCCCTTGCTGGTGGACACCCTGCTCTCCCGACTGGGCACGCCCGGCCTGGCGTATCTGGACCGCTTCGGCCAGACCGTCCCTTGGTAGACGCAGCGATTGAAACGATCACCAGGACGATGTGACTCCGGCTGTCAGAGGCTGAACGACACGCCTGTGAGCTTCTCCGAGGCGTCCCAGAGCCGCCGGGCAACCTGCGTGTCCCGCGCGGTCTTGGACCGGCCGATCGGTTCGGCACCGCCCCGCATGTGCATCCAGTGCTCCGGTCCGATGAAGCTGTCACCGGGGACATCGCCGGTGGCGGCGTGCAGTACCGGCAGAGCGCCGTCCTCCGGGCCCTGCGCGAGCAGGCGGAGCATCAGCTTCGTGCCGAGCCCGGGCGACCGGTCGTAGATGTTGGTGGCGACGAAGCCGGGGTGTGCCGTGACGGCCAGCACCTTCGACCCGGCGGCGGTCAGCCGGCGTTGCAGCTCCGATGAGAACAGCACGTTCGCCAGCTTGGACGTCGCATAGGCGCTGGACTGCTTGTAGCGGGTGCGTTCCCAGTTGAGATCGTCGAAGTTGATCCGCCCCATTCGCTCCGCCTGTGACGACAGGGTTACCACTCGTCCGGTGATGTAGGGCAGGAGCAGGTTCGTCAGGGCGAACGGACCAAGGTGATTGGTTCCGAATTGCAGCTCGAATCCGTCGGCGGTCCTTTCGAACTCGGGGACCGAGGTGCCCGCGTTGTTGATCAGCAGATGGATCGGCTCCTGCCAACCGGCGGCGAAGCGGCGGATCGACGCCAGATCGGCCAGATCCAGCTGACGCACTTCGGTGAGGCCGGGCGCCGTCCTGGCGGCGCTCGCACCCTTCGCCGTGTTACGCACCGCGAAGACGACGCGCGCGCCGTACCTGGCGAAGGCCTGGGCGGTGGCGAGGCCGATTCCGCCGTTCGCGCCGGTCACGATGACTGTCTTGCCTGTGAGGTCTGGGGTCATGGCGGTGAGACTCATGGCAGCGAGACTAGACACTGCCTAGTAACTAGTCAATGTCTAGTTCGAGGTAGGCTGGGGGAGTGACCCACAAGCCCTTCCACCACGGCAACCTGCGAGCCGTCCTGCTGGACCAGGCCGAGCAAACCTTGCGCGAGGGCGGCATCGACGCGCTGTCGCTGCGTGAGCTGGCGCGAAAGGCCGGTGTCAGTCACGGCGCACCCCGGAGCCACTTCGTCGACCGGCAGTCACTCCTGGACGCGCTCGCCGAGCGAGGCTTCAACCGCCTCGCCGATGAAGTGGAAGCAGTGATCGGTTCCGACGCCGCGGACTACAAGCAACGTTTCCGCGCCATCGCGACCGCATACGTGCGCTTCGCCGTCACGGACGCCGCACTCCTGGACCTCATGTTCACCGCGAAGAACGGCAACGCCCCCGAGGGGCTGCGCGCCGCCTCGGAACGGCTTTTCGCGGCCTTCGGCGACCTGATCGAGCGCAGTACCGAGGCCGGAGAGCTCAGGCCCCAGGACCCGTACCGACTACAGCTGCTCTTCGCCGCCGTCATGCAGGGAATCGCCTCCCTCGTCACCACCCGCCGCATCTCCGCGGAGGACGGTGACTCCCTCGTCGACGACGCGATCTCCCTCTTGGTCCACGCGTAGGTCCGGGTGCTGTCATACCGATGTTCCCCGAGGCCGGACCACCGCTTCAACGCCGGGCGAGCAGGTCTTCCAGGGCTCGCAACGCCATGGCGTTGTCGGCCCGGCGGCGCTTGTGCTCCACCCAGTAGATGGTCCGGTCCGGTGGCCCGTCGCGCAGCGGGACGACACGGCATCCCGTTCGCGCCCTCAGGTCGTCGGCCATGAAGGAGGGGGCGACGGTCCAGCAGTCCGGGGTGCGCAGCAGCGGTGGCAGCGTATGCACCATGGTGACCGTGTGGACGGGCTCCCGCAGCAGGTTCCGCTCCCGCCACAGGTCGTAGTCGGGGCCCCAGGGCAGGTATATCTCGTTCGACCGGGACAGCGCGGAGAGCGGCAGCGCCCCGGCCGCTCCCCGGTATGCGTCGTCCATCGACGGTGAGTTGACGGCGGCGAGCATCGGATACCGCGCGAGTGGACGCACCCGAAGGTCGGTGTGGACCGGCTCGTAGAAGACGAAGGCCACGTCGAGATGGCCGGCGACGACGCGGTCGCACAGCGCCGTGCTGCGCCCGCTTTCCAGGGTGAGCCGCAACTGGGGGAGCCGCGCGCGCAGTTCTGCGACGAGCGAGTCGAACACATAGATGCTGATGGCGTCGGCGCCCCCCACCGCCAGGGCCGCGTCCGGCGCTTCGCGGATCCGGGCGGCCTCGCCGACGAGCCGCTCCCACTGCTCGGCGAGCTCGCGATAGCGCTCACCCGCGGCCGTCAGCCCGATCCCCTTCGCTCCTCGTGCCCGGAGGACAAGCCGCCGCCCCAGGCGCTTTTCCAGCCGCTCCAGGCGGTAGCTCACGGTCGACTGGGAGGTGTGCACGATCCGGGCGGCTTGGGCGAGGCTTCCCGAGCGGGCGATCGCGAGGAAAGTCTCGACCTCCTCTACGACGAACATATCGATCCCGTCGATATTCGGTGTCGAAAACTTGAGCGTGACAGGCATCTTAAGCCCGACCTAACGTGTGTCCACCGGCCGGAGACCTACGTCACATCCGACTGCCGATTCCCCTGGGGAGATGAGACTGTGGACACGCGCAAAGTCCCCCTGGACGACCTGCCCACCTGCCGATTCCATCGCAAGGTCGCCTTCGTCGCGGCGGGCGGCCCCTTCTGCGACGGCTACCTCCTCGGCATCATCGCCGTGGCGCTGCCCACGATCGCCACGGACCTGGGGATCGGCTCGCTGGGTGAGGGACTCATCGGCGCCTCGGCGCTGATGGGCATGTTCCTCGGCGGCCTGATCTTCGGCCCGCTCACCGACCGGCTCGGACGCAGCGGAATGTACACCGTGAACCTCATGGTGTTCGTGGTGTGTTCCGCGCTCCAGTTCTTCGCGGTGGACGCCGTGTCCCTGTTCCTCATGCGCTTCGTCATGGGGGTGGCACTCGGCGCCGACTACCCCATTGCCACGGCCCTGGCCACCGAATTCCTGCCCCGGCGGCTGCGCGGGCCGGTGCTCGCCTCGCTGGTGCTGGTCCTGTGGGTGGGTTTCACCGCGAGCTACGCCGTCGGCTACCTGATGGCCGGTCTCGGTGACGGAGCCTGGCGCTGGATGCTGGCCAGTGCGGCCGTCCCCTCGCTCGTCTTCCTGCTGCTGCGGCTGGGCACCCCCGAGTCCCCGCGCTGGCTGCTGAGCGTCGGCCGCACCGACGAAGCGCGCGCGGTCGTCGCCGAACACCTCGGTCCGGGGGCCGACTTCGAGGCGCTGGTCGCCGAGACGCGCGCCGCCCCCGTGCGGAAGGGCCCGGCGCTGAGCGGCATCGGTGAGCTGTTCCGCCGCGGCTACGGGCCGATGCTGGCGTTCTGCTCGATCTTCTGGGTCTGCCAGGTGGCGCCCTCGTTCGCGGTGAAGACCTTCCAGCCGCAGCTGCTCACCTCGCTCGGGGTGGACAACGCGCTGGGGGCCAGTGTGCTGGTGCAGTCGTTCGCGATCGTGGGCACCGCCCTCGGCATGCTCGTCATCAACGCACTGGGCCGCAGGACGCTGCTGCTCGCCTCCACGGCCGTGTTCACCGTGGCGCTGCTGGTCCTCGGGATCAATCCATGGGCCACCAGCGGGCTGGTGATCACGCTGTTCATCGTGTTCAACCTGGCCGAGGCGGCCGGCGCGGCGCTGCAGTTCGTCTACCCCAACGAGCTGTTCCCCACCGATCTGCGCGGCACGGGCATGGGCGTGGCCACGGCCGTGAGCCGCATCGGGTCGGCCACGGGCACGTTCCTGCTGCCCCTCACCACCGACCGATGGGGCGCCGGCACCGGTCTGTACATCGCCGCGGGCATCGGAACGATCGGGCTCGCCGTCTCGTGGCGCATGGCGCCGGAAACCCGCCGGCTCAGCCTCGCCCAGGCGAGCGGGGCCGAGGAGCGGAGCCACGGACCGCGGCAGCCGACCGACACCCCACGGCCGGGCCAGCCGACCGACACCCCACGGCCGGGCCAGCCGACCCCATAGCCCATCCGTCACCAGAGACCACAACGAGCAAGGAGACTCATGCCACCCCTCCCTTCCCCCTCCTCCGCCCATGTGGTGGTCGTCGGCGCCGGGATCGTCGGCACCGCGCTGGCCCGGCAGCTCGCCCTGAGCGGCGCCCGCGTGACCGTCCTGGACCGCGAGGGTCCCGCGGCCGGGGCCACGTCCGCCGCCTTCGCCTGGCTCACCAACCAGACGTACTTCCGCAACGGCACCTCGCTGTCGGACGGCACGTCCCGGCACTACTTCGGCCTGCACCGTCTCGCGCTCGGCGCCTGGCGGCGACTGCACCACGAGCTCGGTGAGGCCCTGGCGGTCCGCTGGGGCGGAACGGTGCAGCTCGCACCCGGCCACGGCGCGGAACACGACCTTCTCCGCAGTGACCTGCGCCGTCGGCTGGCCTGGGGCAGCCCCTCCCGCGCCATCACCGCCACCGAGGCCAGGGAACTGCTCCCCGGAGCCGTCGTCGCCGACGACACCGTCGGCTTCTTCACACCTGACGAGGGCTCCGTCGACCCCGCCAGGGCCGTCGCCGCACTGGTGGACGCCGGCACGAGGCTCGGGGTGGACTTCCGCTACGGCGCCGAGGTCACGGCTGTCGAGGGCGCCGGGGACCGCGTCCGCGCCGTGGTCACCCCGAGCGGGCGGATCGAGTGCGACCACGTGGTCGTCGCCTGCGGCGCGGACTCGCCGTCACTGCTGGGCCCGTTGGGCATCACCGTGCCGCTGGCCGATTCCTCCGGCACCATCGTCCATCTCGCCCCGCTGCCGCCCTTCCTGGAGCGGGTGCTCCTCTCCTCGGACATCCACGCCATCCAGCGCACGGACGGGCGGGTGGTGCTGGCCAAGCACTACACCGGCACGCCGGTCTCCGACCCGGCGGGGCTGGACGGCGAGGGGCTCCTGGCCGACGCGGCCGCGGTGCTGCCACCGCTGCGGGGGGCGGAGATCGAGAAGGTCACCGTCGGGCGCCGCATCGTTCCCGCCGACGGCCTCCCCGTCATCGGCCGCAGCCCCCTGTATCACAACGTCCACAGCGTCACCACGAACGCGGGTATCACCCTCGGCCCCTGTCTCGCGCAACTGCTGGCCACGGAGGTCCTGGACGACATCAGGGTGGACGTACTGGACCCCTACCGGGCGACCCGGTTCACACCGGTCAGCGGATAGCACAGGCTGACCACCCCGGCGACCGGACGGCCCCGCCCCGCCCGGTCGCCGGTACGGTGACACGGCGATCTCACGGCGGTGGAAGTCCGCCACCGCCGGTGCCATCAGCGAGCCGGCCGCCTTGATGAAGGCACGCTTGCCGTTCTCCAGACGCACTCGTGCGGCGAGCCCCTCGGAAAAGCCGCCCCGCTGGCTGATCGCATCGGCCACCGGGCTGCCGAGCAGCTGCCCGATCCGGGCCGTCACTTCACGCGGCATCGCCGCCCAGTCCATCCTTCGGCTGCCGGTGGCCTCGGGCAGGCCCAGGTGTGCCGCCACGAGTCCCTCGTCGGCATCGCGTGTCATGGTGATCTCCCCGTCTTCGGTGACCGAGTAGCGGATGGTGGCCGGCGTGCTCAGCTCCGCGGTCGCGCTTCACCGTTCTCCGCCACCGCGTAACCGGGTACGGACGGCCATCGGACGGTCAGCACCACCGACTCCTCCTCCGCGAACCACGAATGGTCGACTCCGTGCCCCCACACGACGTAATCGCCCTGCTCTTCCAGGAGAACGTCGCGGCCGGGAAGTGCCACGCGGAACCGGCCGCTGATGAGAACCAGCAGGGCTGTGCGTTCCTCGCCCCTCACCCACTCCGCTCGTTCGTCGCCAGGAGGGTGGACGCCCCATTTGATCTCCACGGCCTCGCTGTGGCGTGGATCGCCGACGTCCTTGAAGTGTCCGAGGAGCCATCCCCGGTCCAGTGCCGCATCCTTGCCCGCGTTGCCCACGTACACGCTGTCGCTCACGGTGCCGGACGCTAGCAGCTCCTCGTGTGCGCGTCTTGGCATCCCCGTGGCCGTCGTGTCCTCTTCTTACGTCGGCTTCTTACGTCGGCCGGGGGCGGGGCCGGATGACCGTGCCCAGGACGTGGGTCGTGGGGAAGTAGCCCGCCTCGCGGGAGTCGTAGCTGTTGTGGGTGTTGTCGCCCAGGAGGACCAGTGCTCCGGGCGGGACGGGGCCACCGGTGGCGTACGGGCCGGGGAGGGCTCCCGGGGGTGGTCGGTCGCCCGCCACAGCCGCCACCCGCTTGATCATCCACTCGTGTGCGGTACCGACGGCCGCTACCGCCTGGCCGGGGGTGGGTGACAAGTGCCCGTCGGCCTCCTGTCGCACGACGACCACGTGCCCGACCGCACACCGTCCGCCGCGCCGCACCAGCACTCGCTCCCCGTCGCGGTACGTGGGTTCCATGCTCCCGCCCCGTACGGTCACGACCACGAGCGTCCGCCGCAGCACCGCTCCGGTGATGACCATCCCCAGCCCGAGCACGATCAGACCCATCACACGGCCTCTTCCGGCGCTGCCGGAGACTCTTCGGCGGAGAGCTGATAGCCACCGGCCTGGAGGGTGAAGAGCCGGGCGTACTCGCCGCCCGCCGCCATCAGCAGGGTGTGGTTCCCCCGCTCCGCGACCCGCCCGTCCTTGAGCACGACGATGATGTCCGCGTCCCGCAGCGCGCTGAGCCGGTGCGAGATCAGCAGGCTGGTGCGGGCACTCCGGTCACGTCGCAGGGACGCGTGGATCTCGTGCTCCGCTTCCGCGTCGAGCCCTGCCGAGGGCTCGTCGAGGATCATCAGTTCCCGGCGCGTACACGCATCGCGCAGGAACGCCCTCGCCAGTGCCAGCCGTTGCCACTGACCGCCGGAGAGGACCACGCCCGTCTCCGGGTTGCCCTTGTCCTCCTCCGTGAAGAACATCCGGGTCAGCAATGTGTCGTACCCCCGGGGGAGTGCGGCCAACTGCCGGTCGATACCGGCACGTTGGGCGGCCTGGCGCATCCGCTCAGGCGATCGGTCCCGATCCGTCAGCACCGTGAGGTCGCCGAGGGCGATGTTCTCCGCCGCCGTCATGTCGTACTGCATATAGTCCTGGAACACCGCGCCCACGCGTTCCCGCAACCGCGCCGGATCGACCTCGCGGATGTCCACGCCGTCCCACAGGATCGCGCCGCGCGTCGGGTCGTAGAACCGGCAGAGCAGCTTCACCAGAGTGGACTTGCCCGCCCCGTTGAGCCCGACGAGGGCCAGCGCACGGCCCTGCGGAATGTGCAGGTCGACGCCGCGCAGCACCCAGGGGAGATCGGGGGAATAGCGGAACCAGACGTCCCGGAGCTCGATTCCGCGGCGCAGCACGGGCAGCGGGCGGGGCCGGTCCGCGACCGGGAGGTCCGAGGTGGCCTGCGTCACCGCCGTGTAGTGGTCGAACATCAGCAGCGTCTGCTGGCCCTGCGCCGCGTCGCCCGCCAGCGAGGCCAGCGCCCCCTGCACACCCGCGATCGCGGCCACGAACATGGTCACATCGCCCACCGACAGCGCCCCGCCACGCGCCGCGAGGACCGCCCAGAGCAGCCCACCGCCGGATACCAGCGCCGCCAAGCCGCCCAGCCCCGTCTGCACGGCGATTTCGCGCCGGTCCATGGCCCGCTTCGCGGCGTTGGCCGTACGCCGTTCCGTCAGCATCCGCCCGCGCAGAAACGGGCCGATGCCGAAGAGCCGGACCTCCTTGGCCGCCTCCACGCTCGACAGCAGATCGGCGTAGAAGAACTCCCGCCGCTCGACCGGCCCGACCTCCCACAGCATCCGCGCCCGCCGCCGTGCCAGGGCGACCTCCGACCACAGCACGGGCACCCCCGCCACCAGCAGAATCCCGGCCATCACGGGACTGACGAGGAGGAGCGAGCCGAGGAATCCACCGATGGTCGCCCCTGCGCGCACGACGCCCAGGATGCTCTCCGCGACATGGGTGGCCGTCTCGTGGCCCGCCTGCTGGGCCAGCCGCAGGCGGTCCAGGAAGTGCGGGTTCTCGAACTTTCCCAGCCCGACGAAACCATCGACGGCGGCGAACAGCCGGTCCTGCATCTCCAGCCCCACCCGGCGGTCCAGCTCCGCTCGTGCGTAGCGCATGGCCTGCGAGGCCACCACCGCCGTCACACCGAGGCAGGCCATCGCCGTACCGGGCCACAGCAGCGTGCTCGGGGCACCGCTCGCCAGGTCGTCCAGGACCAGCTTCATCAGCCAGGCCGTCACCACGGGTAACGCGCTCACCAGCAGTGACAGTCCCATGTGGAGCAGCAGGGTGCCGGGGGCGGCGCGGGCGGTGACCGCGCAGACGGCGGCGAGCCGCCGCAGCGCGATCACGGCGCGCCCGCCCGTGGCACCCGAAGGGGCGTAAGCGGTGTCCGCCGACTCCTCGTGGCCGCCTCGCCCGCGCACGGTGCTCACACCGGAAGCGTCGGCCGGGACAGGTCCACCGCGTCGTCGGTGACCACGACATCGCCCTCGGCATCCGGCGCGACCATGAGCACCGTGGGAAACGCCATGATCTCGAATGCCGCGCCCATGGGTTCCTCGTTGCGGGTCTGGGTCACGACCTTCGCCACCGACCGCAGTTCGGCGACCATGGGTGCGGCCAGGTCCGCATCGCCCACCACGGCGGCCAGCACCCGATCGCGTCCGCCGGGCATCGTACGGGCGTACTCCACGAACTTCGGCAGCTGCTCCTTGCACGGCCCGCAGGTCGGCGTGAAGAAGCCCACCAAGGTGGTCCCGGTCATCGTGGCGCGGCTCAGCGGCTCGCCGTCCACGGTGTGGGTGGCGAACTCACCGACCGGCTCGTCGAGTTCGATCGCCGAGCGTGGCCGGTCGACGGCCCTCGCCGCCAGCAGCTCGCCGTGCTCCCGCAGGCGCTTGATCACGCCCAGGGTGAGGATCAGATCCAGCGAACACAGTGCCCCCACGAGCACCACGGCGCTGATCAGGACTGGCATGGTTCCTCCCGGATGTACCGGATATCCCGGATGGCCTTCGGATGGTGTGTGCGCGCGTCGCATCGGGGATCTGCCGGGCCCTGGACGGGCCGAAGAGCGCGGCCAGGTCGTCGAGTACGGTCACCAGGGCACCCGCGACGAGCCCGGCCGCCGCCGCCACGAGCGCTCCCGTCGCCGTCGCCGGTGCCCGGTCCGCCAGTGTCATCAGGCCGGCCGCCGCCGCGACGGCGGTCAGCAGCACATTGCGCAGGAGGTGGCGGTGGCCGAGCGGGTCCGCCGAGGCCCCGAAACACCGGCAGGCGGCGCCCGTTCCCCGCCGTATCGTGCGGGCTATCGCCGCCGCGAAAACGCTCAACAGCCCCGCCGCGAGGGCCAGTCCGGTCACGGTGGCGCCCTCGGACGGCGCGATGAGCAGGGCGCAGACGGCGCCCTCCGCGGTGACCACGGCCCCCGCCGCGGGTCTGACCAGCCGCGGCGGCACCACTCCCATGGCGGGCAGCGACTCCACGAAGGCCGCGAACCTGCCCCGCCCCGCCGACTTGCTCAGGAAGGCGATCAGGAAGACCACACCGATCATGGCCCGGACCGCGATCACCAGATACTGCACGGCAACCCTTTCACTCGAGGTAGGGGTGCGGGCTGAGCGCGAAGACGGCCCCCGAATGCCCCCGTTGGCCACTCGGGGGCCGCCCGTCCGCTGTCGTTCAGCGGTGCGCCGCGTACACCGTCGTCCAGGAGCGGACGGCGGTCGGCGCGGCCCCGCGTGGTGTCAGCAGCCCACGCAACCGTTGCAGTCGAAGCCTCCGGCCGAGTTCTTGCAGCACCGGGCGTTGCAGCCGCACGGACCGCCGTACTGCCTGTTGCACTGCCAGCATTGCGGCCAGCACTGCTTCACCTGCACGGCAGAGGCCTCCACCTGGGGAACGAACAGGCCGAGCAGCCTGCTGCCCATCGTGGTGAGCGTCCTGTACATGTCCACCCTCCTTCCGTCGAGTCCGGCCCGGCTCTGTGGACTGGGCACGGGCCGATGTCGGGTCGAGCCGACAGACGGCGCCTGCCGACTCCGCCACCCTCGCGATCCGGCGGGAAGGATGTCTTGTACGAATGCGACGCTGAAGGAGACGCCGCCACTCGGCGCGCGGGACGCCCTCACTCGGCGAGCAGAACGCTGGTGACCTGGTCGGGCAGGAAGTCCAGCGGGTCGCCGGGCTTGGAGGACGCCCGGCGGGTTCCGAACCGGCCCGGCGTACAGCCGACCCGGTCCCTGAAGGCCCGGGTGAAATGGGCCTGGTCGTAGTAGCCCGCGAGGGCCGCCGCCTCCGCCCACGGCAGGCCGCCGTCCTGTAGGCGCAGCGCCTCCTGCAGCCGCAGCACCTGGGCGAACTGCTTGGGCGGAAGGCCGACTTGCTCGCGGAAGCGGCGCTCCAGCCGTCGGCGGCTCCAGCCGGTCTCGGTGGCCAGGTACGCCACGCGTATCCGGCCGTGGGTGCGTCCCAGCCGCCGCCATGCCCAGACCACCTCGGGCGCGCACTCCGGGCCGGCCTGGGCCCGGGCCGCGAACACCCCGTCGAGCAGGGCGAAGCGCGATGCCCAGCCGCGGCACTCGGCCAGGCGGCAGAGGAGGCGGCCCGCCTCCCGGCCGAGGAGATCGGCCGGATCCAGGTTGCGCTCCGCCAGCTCGGCCATCGGCACGCCGAAGAAGCGGAAGGCCGCGATCGGCGTCAGCATGACCGTCACGCCGGATAGCTGGCCGGTGTGCTCGCCCAGCGTGGCCGTGGCCCGTAACCCGTTGATCATCGAGGTTCCGGTGACGGACTGGCGGGGATCCACCGCGTCGGCGATCCGTACCGGCTCGCCGAACCCGAGCATCACCTTCACCACACCGTCCGGCACCAGCAGCCGACATCGGGGCCGGCGCGCCCCGAACCGGAAGCCCCGGTATCCCAGCACATGCTCGCGCGCGGCGGCGCCGGGTTTCCTGGTGATCAGCTCTCGCGAATCCGCCGCGGCCGTCGCAGTCGATGAGGCCCTCGGCGTGTGCTTCTCGTGCATGGTGCTTCCCCCTCGTGTCCGTGGATCGGTCACATGAGGCCCATCGTGTCGGGCGCGGTGAGACGGGGACCACAGGGATCAGGCCAATGCGGACGGCGAGGCGGCCCAGCCGCCTCAGACGGTCGGCACGGTGGAAGCGCCCGGTCCCACCAGGGCCGTACCGTCGGACCGCGGGTCAGAGCTGCCCGGTCGCCTGCCAGCAGGCGCGTACCTAGTCCAGCACCAGGGGACGGTGGTCGTCGGCACGCCGGGCGAGCGCGTACTGGCTGGGCGAGATGCCGCGCACCGGCCGGGTGACGACCCCGCCCAGGGTGATGAGCGGGAGACCTCGTGGCCGCGCACCCCGACCAGGTGGAGGCGCTGACGCTGGACGTCACCGATACCGCCGGGATCGAGGCCACCGTGCGGGATGTGGTGAGTCGTCACGGCAGGTTCGACGTCCTGGTCAACAACGCGGGGCGCGGCCACGTCGGCGCGGCCGAGGAAACCACCGACGCCGAGCTGCGTTCGCTGTTCGACCTGCATGTCTTCGGCCCCGCCGCCCTGGTCAGGGCCGTGCTTCCCGCCATGCGCCGGCGCGAGCGATGAGATCGCCGACTACGCCGAGACGGTCGGGCCCACCCGGCGGATGACCCAGACCGCCGGGGGCGCGGAGCCGGGCGACCCGGCCGGGGCCGCGGCGGCGATCCTGGCCGCGCTGGACGCCGAGCGGACGCCGCTGCGTCTGCCCCTGGGCAGCGACGCGGTCGACGCGGTCCTCAGCCACCTCGACACCATCCGCTCCGACGTCACCACCTGGGAGAAGACCGCTCGCGACACCGCCTACCCGCGGTAGGCCCGCGGCAGGCGGTAGGCCCCGGGGATGCGGCAGGCGGCTCAGCGCCCGGTGCTGCCGTCGATGAGTTCGCGCAGGATGTCCGCGTGACCGGCGTGGCGACCGGTTTCCTCGATCATGTGGGTGAGTGCCCAGCGAACGCTCGGAGCCGGGCCCGGACGTCCCGCACGGGGCAGCGGCGCGCCGAGGTCGGTGCATGCGTCGAGCACCTTGTTCGCGCGCTCGACGGTCGACCGGTAGCGCCTGACGACATCGGAGACGCCGTCCTCGGGGGCGGGCCGGAGCGTCGCCTGCCAATCTGTGACCTTCTCGCCGAGGAATGTCGCGCTCTCGACGGCGATCAAATGGTTGAGCAGGCCGAGCAGGCTCGTGCCCGAGGGCACCGCCGGTGTCCGGGCCTGAGGTTCCGCGGCTCCGTCGACCTTCGCGGCGATCGAGGCACGCAGATAGTCGAGGAAGCCACGCAGGACGTCCGCTTCGCTGTTCGCGGTGCGGGGCGGCGGGGTGTCCTTGCGGCGGGAGGCGGTGGGCACGGCGTACTCCTCGTGTGGCGCTCGTCGGGGCGGCCCTCGGTGTCGGTGGGGCCAGTCTCGGCGGGGGCGCCACACAGTGGCGAGGAACCTTGCCGTTTCGGCAAGCCGCCTCGAAGGTTCACCGCCGCCGCACTCGTCGCCCTCCTCGCCTTCCACTTCCGTCCCCGGAACACCCTCGGCGGGCATCGGCGCCCGGCCGGTGGCCGCCACCTCAGGGCCGGTGAGGTGACGGCCCGGCCGAGGCGCCGGGCGAAGAACCGGACCGCGCTGTCGGCCTCGAACCCAGGAGCACCAGCGGCGCGCGCTCGGGGCCGGACGCGGTACGACGTCGCCGATCGTCGACGGCCCGGGACCTACCCCGCCCAGGCGAAGGTGGCGGTTCCCCGCACCCCCTCGAAGACGACCGTATCGCCCACGCGGTGGGCTCCTCGCCCCGCATCCCCCGACGGGCGGCCGTCGTGCCAGGCGATCCGGCCGTCCACGGCGATGGTGCGGTCCTTGTGGAGGAGGGGCACCGCGACCCGGCCGGTCGTGCCTTCCGGTGCCCGGACGGTGAGGACGAACGAGTCGTCGCCCGTCCCGCGCCGCCACCGCACGGACAACGCGCCCGCCGGTACCGGGACGTCGCCCTGTGCCCAGCCCAGGTCGACCGGGTCGGGCTCCACCGCCCACCTGCGGTAGCCGTCGGCGAGCGGTCGGACGCCGAGCACGTTCAGCGACAGCGCGGGCACCGCGGTGCTCCAGGCGTGGGCCATACCGACGTGTCCGCCCCAGGCCAGCGATGTGCCGGGCCGGGGCACGGCCGGCTTCCCGTCGGCACCGGCCTCCTCCCACGGCGTTCCGGGACCGTTGCGGATCATGTGGTCCCACGCGGTGCGGATCAGCCGGAGCGCCCCGGCGCCGTCCCCGTGGCGGAACCGTCCCAGGCTCTCCTGGGCCATCACATACGGGGAGATGTACCGCGTCATGTACGGGTTGTCGGTGTGCCGGGTGGTGAGCGTGCCGTACGGACCGCTGAGGTGCGTGTCCAGGTACGCGATGGCGCGCCGGGCCCGCGGGCGGTCGAGCACCCCGAAGGCGAGGGCGGCGGCGTTGGCATCGGCGGTGTGGTCGCGGCGCGGGTCGTCGGTGTTGAGCGTCATGGCCCCGGCCTCCGGATCCCACAGCCTGGTGAGGAGCGCGGCCCGGACCCGGTCCGCCCGGCGGTCGAGCGCCGCCGCGGCGCCCCGGTCGCCCGCCACGGACCGTTCGAGCCGGGCCAGTGAGCGCAGAGCCGCGTAGTAGGCGGCGTTGGTGGTGGCGTCGACGCCGGCGGCCCGGTCCGGGGTGTGCCAGTTCTGGGCGGGCAGCCCGTCGTAATCGGCGGTCCGGAACAGCCCGCCGTCGGCGTTCGGGGCGTGTTCGCCGAAGAACCGCAGGGCGCGGCGTGCGACGGGCAGCAGCGGCCTCACAAAGGCACTGTCCCCGGTGAAGCGCAGGTAGTCGGCCACGCTGACGACCCACAGGAGGGTGAAGCTGTCGAGCCTGACCTTCCCGGCCGCGCCCGGCGGTTCGAACCCCTCCGGCGACCCGTCCGGCGGGCCGGGGTCGCCGAGTTCGCACGGGACGTCGATGAGGCTGGTGGCCTGAAGCGTGCCGTCGGGCCGCTGCTGGCAGGCGAACAGGTTGATGGTGTCGCGCAGTACGCGGCGGTACGCGCCGCCCTGCTGGTACGCGGCCAGGGCCACGAGCTGGACGTCGCCCGCGTACACGGTGCGATCCCGCTTGGGGCCGTCCATGACGACCCACGGCCGCCCCACGGCGGTACGACGTCCACGGGCCGTCGACAGATCCAGGCCGTAGGCGCTCGCGTACCAGGCACGGTTGAGCACCGGGTCGCTGGAGAGGAAGTGCCCGTCGTACGCGCCGGGAAAGGTCGTCTGCCGCACCCGTACGAAGTCCAGGGCGAGCGAGCCTGGTCCGTCCAGCGTGATCGCGACGTACCGCTGGGAGCCGCGCAGACCGGGGCTGCGCAGCACGGTGGATCCGCGCGGCGGGGCGTAGACGTCCGCCCGTCCGTCGGGATCGTCGTCGGTGCCCAGGGACCGGCCCAGGTAGAAGAAACCGCCGGGGTCGGGATCGGCGTCGCCGGCCGGGCCGAGGTACTGGCGCGCCTCCGCGTACGACGCTCTGATCGGCGCGCCCGACGCCCTCCGGATCCCCAACTCGACGTATCCTCCGGCCAGTACGCCGAGGTCGAGCACCAGTCGCGCGCCCCGTGGCGCGGTCGTGGTGAGGATCGCCGCCGCGCCGTCCTCCCGTAACGCCCCATCGGCGCCGGTGACGGTGCCACCGTCTCCCTCGACCGTCACCGAGGTGGGCCGCACGAAGGTGCCGGGCACGCGCGGCAGCTGCTGTCGCCAGGCCGGGTCCATGCCGACCGGCTTCCGGGACAGGGCCACCGCCCGGTCCTGAGGTCCGGCGGCGAGAGTCCCGGAGAGGGTGGCGGCGAGACAGGCGAGGACGACGGTTGAACGAGTCATTCGGTTGGATTTCATTGTTTATGCTGTACGCATACGCCGAGTGGTGGTCAACGTGGGGCGGGGTGAGGGCGGATGCGATCCGGCCACAGCGGGGAAGCGAGCGCCGTGCGCGGCCTGGAACTGCTCTGGGGGCTGGGCGAGCGCCCCAGCCGAGGCCGGCGCCCCGCCTTCACCCTTGAGGAGATCGTGCGCACCGCCGTCGGGATCGCCGACGCACAAGGACTGGCCGCCGTGTCCATGCGCCGGGTCGCCGAACGGCTCGGCTGCACCACGATGTCGCTCTACCGGTACGTGCCCGGCAAGGCCGAGCTGCTCGACCTCATGACGGACGCCGTGATGGGCGAGGTCCCGCCCGCCGATGCCGCCCCGGGCGGCTGGCGGACCAGGCTGGAGCTGTCCGCCCGCGCCGACTGGGGCCTCTACCACCGTCACCCCTGGATCCTGCGCCTTCCGGCCGGGCGTCCCGCCCTGGGCCCCCACGGCCTCGCCTGGTACGAGTCCGTCCTGCGGGTGCTCACCGCGACCGGTCTGCCCCCATCGGCGCTGGTCCACGTCTTCGACCTGGTCGACGCCTATGTGCGTGGCGCCGCCCGCGACGCCCTCGACGCGGCCGCCGTCGAGCGCCATTCCGGCCTGACCGACGAGCAGTGGTGGGCCGCCCGCGCCCACTTCTGGGACGCCGTCTTCGTCCCGGCGCGCTATCCCGTGGTGGCGAGCCTCCGCGCCGCCGGTGCCCTGCGTCACCCCCGCGACCGTGGCTTCGAGTTCGGCCTCCGGCTCGTGCTGGACAGCATCGAGACGTTCGTCCGGAACCAGACCAATGGTCGCGACGAAACATCAAGGCGTTACGAAACTCCCTGTCCGCAATGCGGCAACCCCGTACCTCGCCCCGCCGCCACCGGTCGTCCACGCACCTACTGCTCCGACGCCTGCCGCCAACGCGCCTACCGCGCCCGCCGGCCCCGCCCGGCGTAGGAAGCCCGGTGCCGAAAGTCCAGCCAGGAGTAGCGAGCAAGACCGGATCATCTCGATCACCGCAAGCTCCGCGTTCCCTTTTCCCTGCCCGTGGCTACGCTCGTCCCCGTGATGCAGCCGTGGAAAGACCACGTCATCCGTCATCCCCTGTGGGGCGCGGTGGAGTTGACGATCGCATGGCATATCGTGCTGCTGCTGTTCGCCAAGGTGATCCTGCCTCCCCTGGACCCCTCGTGGTTTCCGGATCTCGGCGCCACCCTGGTCAACGCCATCTGCGCCACGGGGGCGTGGCTCGTGCTGTGGCGGTGGGGGTGGCCGCGCGTCTCCGGAGTGGCCACGCTCGGCCGTTCGCGCCGCTGGTGGCTGGCCGCGCCGATGCTGCTGATCGCCTGCTCGTACACCGTGGCCGGCCTCGACGGCCGTGCGACCGTTGTCGTCAGCGGTCTGGTGTCGCTGCTGTGGGTCGGCATCAACGAGGAGATGTACAGCCGGGGGCTGGTCCAGCAAACCCTCGGCCCACTCGGCCCGGTCCGCGCGGCCATCGGCGTCGCCGTCCTCTTCGGAGCGGGCCACATCCAGAACTTCCTGTTCTTCGGTGACCCGCTCGACGACACGCTGTGGCAGATGCTGTCCGCCGGATTCTTCGGCTTCACCTGCGCCGCGCTGCGCTACGCGATCGGCTCGATCTGGCCGATGGTGGTCATCCACGGCCTCGACGACTTCTTCCAGATCCGCTCGCCCGGCTCGGCCCCGGACGGGTGGCAGGCGAGCGTATACGCCTTCCACCTGGTGTACGGCCTGTGGCTGCTGCGCCGGTACGGCGCGGGCGGGTCGTACGAGCGCACATGAATCACTCGTGGCGGCCGTGACCGGCGGGGCGTGGACGTCAACCAGCGAGCGCTCAGGCGTCACGCTCACCCGTCACCCCGGCCGGTGCCAGACGGTGCCCCCGGCGCCACACCGCGCGGGTGTTCAGCGTCGAGGAGAGCTGTGAGGTCGGGTCACCGTCCACGAGCACCAGGTCCGCCGAGGCGCCGGGCTCGATCCGCCCGCGGTCGGTAAGGCCGAACCGGTCAGCGGTACGCCGTGTCGCCGCGGTGAGCGCCTCGACCGGACTCAGCCCGCCGGCCTCGAGCAGGCGTAGCTCGTCGTGCAGGCTGGCGCCGTGAGCGAGGCCCGGGGCACCGAGGTGGGCCGCATCGGTACCGGCCAGAATCTCGACGCCGGCGGCGTGGAGCAGCCCGACCGAGCGCAGGGCGTTGGGCAACTGGGCGTTCCAGGCGAACTCGCGCCCCAGGTTGTCGCGCCACGCCGCGTCCAGGCGGGATGCCACACGCAGGTCGGCGCCCAGGCGTGGGCCGGCGCCGTCGGAGGCGCCGGAGGCGGTGACGGCCAGGGTGCTGATGACGAACATGCCCTGTTCGCGCATCCGGGCGATCAGATCGTCGCTGATGACCTCGTCATAGTGCAGGTGGGTCACGCCGTCCGCACCCGCCTCGACGGCCACCCGTGTAGCCGTGGCGGTGAGGGCGTGGACCAGGGCCATCACCCCGCGCTCGTGAGCCGCCTCGACCGTCGCGGCGACGACCTCGGGTGGCACCACGGGCAGCGAGGTGCCGAACGCGGTGCCGTCCTCGACCATGATCTTGATGTAGTCCGCGCCCTCGGACAGGCGCCCCTCGACGAAGGCAGGCGCCTCGCTCGGGACGGTGGCGGTGGGCCACACCGGGTCGTCCAGGTCGCGCCGCAGCTGGTGGGGATGTCCGTCGGGGTGGGCGAGGCCCCACGAGGCGGTGCGGACGTCGGCCAGATCGAACTCGGTCCGCACCTTCTTCCGTACCGGGTTCATCGCGTCCGGCACCGACATCATGTCCAGCTCGGTGGTCACACCGAAGCGCAGGGCCGTGCGCAGACCGTCCTCGTCCGTGTGGGTGTGGGCGTCGATCAGACCCGGCAGCACGGTCCCGCCCCCGCCGTCGAGCTCCTCCACACCCTCGGGGACCTCGTGGCCGACCGCGGCGATCGTCCCGTCCTCGACGACGACCACCGAAGCATCGGCTATGTCCGTCCCGGTGAAAACTCGTGTGTTCGTGATCGCGAACCGACTCACAGCTTCTCCTCGGTCTCGTTGGTCTCGCCGCCGCGGACTGTATTGCAGAGTACAAAAGATCTGGCGCAGACTGTATCAGCAAGTACAAAACCTCTGTGCTGTGAGGCGCGGAACACGGAAGGGGCTCCATGGGACACACACCGACCACCGCACGGGGGCGCGCGACCAGAGAGCGCATCCTCGGTTCGGCAGCAGACCTCATCCAGCGTCGCGGCGTCGCGGCGGTGACGCTGGACGATGTCGAACGCGCCGCGGGGGTCGGCCGCAGCCAGCTCTACCACTACTTCGACGACCGGGACGATCTCATCCGCTCCGTGGTTCATTCCACCGTGGACACGGTGCTGGCCGCGCAGGAACCGCTGCTCCTGGAGGTCGACTCACTGGCCGGCATCGACCGCTGGTTCGACGCGATCGTGGCCAACGGGACGCGGCAGGACGCGGTGGGCGGCTGCGCGATCGGTTCGTTGGCCAGCCAGCTCAGCGGTCGGGACGACCTCACCCGACAGGCGTTCGTGGACGCCTTCGCGCGCTGGGAGGCCCCCCTCATCGCGGGTCTGCGCCGGATGCAGGAGTCGGGCGAGCTGCGCCCGGACGCGGACGTGACGGAGCTGGCCGACCTCACCATGGCCGCGATCCAGGGCGGTCTCCTGCTGGCCCAAGTCCGCCGTAGACCGGACCAGCTCCGTCTCGCCCTGCGCGGCGCGCGGGCGGCGCTGGAGGACGCACTCACCCCCCTGCCCTGAACGCATGCGGGCGCGGCGGTAGCGACGTTGCACCGTTGGCCAGAGGTAGGGGAAGGAGACCGGGGCCTTTCACCGGTGCCTTTCAGAGACGCCGTCGGTGGCGGGCGTATTCCCCGGCCAGGGCCCGAAAGGATTCCTTGGGCTCCCAGTGCCAGGGGGAATCCGGCTCCGCCGGGCGGTCCCGGATCACCTTCACCAGGCCGTAGGCGGCCATGTCCAGGTCGAGTCGCGGCTCGCGGCGGTGTGGGGCGTCGGGTGTGACGAAGGTGTAGGCCATGGCCGCGTACAGGTTCATCGACTCGAACACATCGAGCACATCGGTCAGATATGCCGCCTGTGTGTGCTCGCTGCGCACCAGCCCCTTCTTGACCCGCGGCGGCGTCGTGTCGTAGTCGACGACGTCCCAGGCCATACCGCCCAGGCGGGGTGCGCCCTCGAAGGTGCAGCAGCCGAACTCGGTGATCGCGAGCGGCTTGCCGTGGCGCTGGTACGTACGCAGCTCCTTGACGTGCCCGGCGCGGTTCGGAAACCAGCCGTAGTAGTCGATGCACACCAGGTCGAACAGGTCCCAGTCCACCTCCTCGTCCTGCGCGGCCCCGTACGACAGCGTCCCGTGGAAGACCGAGCGGCCGACGGCGGCGGCACGTGCGGTGAAGCGGCGCAGTCGCCGGGCGGTCTTCACCGGGTCGTAGTTGCCCTTGACCAGGTTCTCGATCCGCTCGGTCGCGGTGGCGCCGGGCACGATCCCGGGGACGAACAGCAGGAACTCACAACCTACGTTGAGGTGCACCCGCACGCCCTGCCGACGCAGTCGTTCGGCGAACCGTCCGGTCTCCGCGAGGTGATCGAGGATGTCCGAAGCGGGCACATCGCCGAGGGTCGGCTCCAGCCAGACATGCAGCCCGTGCTCGGCCGCCTCGGCCGCGGTGCGGGTGAGCCGTTCGACGCCATCGCCGGTGATCTTCACCGTGTCGGCGTGCAACTCGCGGCGAATCGCCCGCAGATCGGCGCGGGTGCGCGCCGCGCTCCACGCCGTCGCGGGCGTCTCGCCTTCCCCCACCTCGTAGACCACTCCGCGATATCGCACCCCACCCGGCCGGGCGTCCCCCGCCCGCTTCCGATCGGCCGGGGTACGTGCGCTGTCGTGCCACTCCGTCGCGGCGGCGTACCCGGCGGGCAGTGCCGCGCCGACTGCGACGGCCCCCGCGAGCCGCAGAAACCGCGCCCTGTTGACCTTGGCTGCACCCATCTCGTCCTCTCCCGTCTTCCGGATGCAAGCAGCCTGCGGGAGCCACCGGGGTCGGCACCATTCGCCGATGGTCCACGAGGAGGGGGCGGGAGTTGGACCGATGGCCAGGGGGCGTCTGGCCGGTTGGCCGATGTGCCGCCCTTCGCGACCCGCATACCCTCACTTCATGACCAACGGCCTTGACCTCGCCCTCCCGGCCGGGCGCACCTGGCGCGACCGGGCGGTGGACGCGGTCCTCTGCTGCGTGGCCGTCCTCCTCGGCATGGTCGTGCTCGGCGTGGTGAAGGAGCAGGGCGATCTGCCGGGGTGGGCGGCGGAAGTGGACCCGCTGCTGGGGCTCGTGGCCTGCTGTGCGCTGTGGTGGCGGCGCGGTTCCCCGCTCGCCGTGGCGCTGATCGGGCTGCCCGCCGTGGCGCTGGCGACCAGCGCTCTGCCTGCCGGCGCGGTGATCGTCACCAACCTCGCGCTCCGCCTCCGCTGGCGGCAGGCGCTGCTGATGCTCGGTGCGTACGTGGTGTGCATGGTGCCCTCCGGTCCGTTGCTGTCGGGAGCGGCCGACGACCTGTGGTTCGACGCCGCGTTCTCGCTGGCCTACCTCCTGACCGCCTTCGCCTCGGGCAGCGCCCTGCGTTCCCGGCGGCTGCTCGTCGAGCGGCTGCGCGTGGACGCCGAGCGGGCCCGGGCCGAACACGAGCGCCGGCTCGCCGACGCCCGCCGGGGCGAACGCCAGGCCATCGCCCGCGAGATGCACGACGTGCTGGCGCACCGCATCTCCCTGCTCTCCGTGCACGCGGGCGCGTTGGCCTACCGCACCCGGCAGGCGGAGGCGGGCGCCGGTCCCGCGCTGAGCAGTGCCGAGGTCGCCGAGAGTGCCGAGGTGATCCGGGGGAACGCGCACCAGGCCGTGGAGGAGTTGCAGGAGGTGCTGAACGTGCTGCGGGCGGAGGGCGGCGGCGAGCCGGTGTCGCTGCTCCCACGGATC
Source organism: Streptomyces sp. 5-10 (assembly GCF_014712245.1). NCBI lineage: Bacteria > Bacillati > Actinomycetota > Actinomycetes > Kitasatosporales > Streptomycetaceae > Streptomyces > Streptomyces sp. 5-10. The sequence continues at coordinate 105,764 of NZ_JACVYG010000001.1, read as the reverse complement.
GCGGACATCGACGGTCTGGTCGCGGACGCCCGTGCCACCGGCCAGCCGGTGGACTTCCGTACCGAGCTGACCGCCGACGCCGTCCGCGACCTGCGGTGGCAAATGCACCGGACCGTCTACCGCGTGGCCCAGGAGGGCCTGACCAACGCCCGCAAGCACGCGCCCGGTACACCCGTCAGGGTACGTCTGGCCGGAGGTCCCGGCGGCGGCCTCACGGTGGAGGTCCGCAACGGGCTGCCCGCCGCGCCACGCGCCGACGGGGCGGTCCCGGGCACCGGAGCGGGTCTGACCGGGCTCGCCGAGCGGGTCCGTCTCGACGGCGGCACCCTCGACCACACCGCCACCGATGGCACCTTCACGCTGCGCGCCCGGCTACCGTGGCCCGCGAGGTGACGCGATGATCCGAGTGCTGCTGGCCGACGACGACCCCCTGGTGCGGACCGGGCTGAAGCTGATGCTGCGCGGGGCGGACGGTATCGAGGTCGTGGGGGAGGCGTCGGACGGCGCCGAGGTGGCCGCCGCCGTCCGCGAACACACGCCCGATGTGGTCCTGATGGACATCCGGATGCCGGTCATGGACGGCCTCGCGGCCACTCGGGCGCTTGCCCGCGGCGGTGCCCAGGCCCCGCGGGTGATCGTGCTGACCACCTTCGACGAACACGGCCTGGTGCTGGAGGCGATGCGCGCCGGTGCCGCCGGGTACCTCGTCAAACACGCCGTGCCCGAGGAAATCGTCGAGGCGGTGCGACGGGCCGCCCGCGGCGAGCCCGCGCTGTCGCCGTCCGCCGCGCGTGCCCTCATCCGGCACGCGGCGGGCGGGCCGGGCGACCGCTCCGAACTGGCCCGGCAGCGGCTGGCTTCGCTCACCGAACGCGAGCGCGAGGTGGCCGAGGCGGTCGCCGAAGGCCTGTCCAACACCGACATCGGCGCCCGCCTGCACCTTTCCCTCGGCACGGTCAAGGCCCATCTCTCCAGCGCCCTGGCCAAACTGGACCTGGACAACCGCGTCCAGCTCGCCCTCCTCACCCACGACGCCCATCCGCGACCCTGACCGGAGGCGCGAGCGGATCCGGCCGCCGGGGTTCGCCACCGCCGTCAGGGCTGACCGGTGAGGATCGGGGTCTGCCAGTTCCGCCATTCGGCCAGGTTGCCCGCCTTCTTGCCCGAGACCCTGATCACGCCGGGGTCATTCCCCGTCCTCAGCAGGAACTTCCGGATGTTCTGCTGCAGCGGAGCCTTCCACTCGGACCGGACGGCGCAATGGTTGCCGTCCTGGACGTCGGACCAGTAGCTGATGTTGCTCCCCGCGCCGAGCGCCTTGTAGACCTCCGCTCCGCCGAGGGCCGCCACGCTCCCGGACCTGGCACCCAGCCAGTCGATGTGTGGGTTCTCCATGACGAACAGCCCCCGCGGCGCGACCATGGCCACGATCTCGTGGGTGTCCACCGGCAGCGTGGCCGGGTTGCCCGTGAAGGAGCCGAACGCGTCGCCCAGCCACGGCTGTTCGGAGTAGGCGCTGCTCAGCGGCTGTGCGCCGCTCTCTCCCGGAACCCCGCGGTAGATGGGCAGACCGGCGGTGCCCGACTCGATCGGCATGGTCAAGGCGATGCGCTGGTCGAACGCGCCGACCGCGAAGGCACCCTTCCCGTACCGCGAGCATCCCGTGACGCCGATCGCGTCCGCCCTGAGAATGCCGCCGCCCGACTGCTCGATGACGTCGATGATCCGGCTCGCACCCCAGGCCCAGGCCATGAGCAGTCCCGTGCTGCTCGATGAGCCGTAGACGCTGTAGAACGCGCCTTGCTTGTTGTTCCGTGGAGTGCCCTCTCTGCCGACGGCGAGAGGGTCGTAGGAGATGACGGCCGCGCCGGAGGCTTTGATGGTGGCCGTGTCCGCCCCGAACCCTCCCAGGACGACCACGGCCGGGAACGGTCCCGAGCCACTGGGCAGTTCGACCTTCGCCGAGAAGCTGGAACTCCTGCCCTGATCCGTCACATTCACGGTGATGCTGGTGCCGGAGACCGTACCGGTGACACTCGCGGGCTTTGTGTGCTTCTCGCCGTAGACGAACCTCTCCGCCAGCTTCTTGATCTCTGCCCGTCGGCACCGCCAGTCGGACTTGGCGGTCACGCGCGTACCGTCCAGCTTGGTGAAGGGGTCGGGCAGTTTGGAGTTGGCGGTCCCGGCGCCCGGTTCCGGCGCCGCGCAGTCGGCTCCGTCGTCCTCGACACCGGGCTTGATACCGGGACCGGCCCTGAGGCTGTCGTCGGCGCCCGCCGGTGTGCCGAGGGCGGTGGCGGCCAGGCTCGCCGCGGCGAGAAAGACCGCGGCCGCCCACGCCCGGGGCCGAGGACGATGAATGCGCATGGGGGACCTCCATGAAGGGGCGCGCGGTTGGGGTGGACCCTGGGGCCACGGTGCTATGGGGCCATGGCTATGGGAGCGCTCCCAATGTAGGAGCGTGCCAAGGGGCCGACAACGCCCGGATCGCCGGACCGTGAAGTTGGCTGTTTTTTTCTCCCGCAGTGCTACCGGTGTCCGTGCCGACATGACCAATCTCCGCCGCTCGAACGGGAGTTGTGTCATCGAGATCAAATCACTGCTTTAATTGGGTAGCTGATCTTGAGTCCCGGCCCCTCGGAAAGGCAGCCTTGATGTCCCCGGTCCTCTACCCCACCCGCTCCCGCTCCGAGGCCCCGTTCGAGGCTGCCGACGCCGGTGTTCTCCGCGTCATGTCCAACTCCCGCACTCCGGTGTTCTGCACCGTGCACGCCAGTGGACGGCGCCGGTACGGCTACTGGCAGCCGTACGACTCCGTCACCAACAGGGGAGGCTGCTACGTCGCGCTGCCCACCCCCGTATGCGACAGGCTGTACTCCCAGGGGCGGATCACTCTCGGTGAGCCCCTGGTGGATCCGGCCAAGACCACATACCGCGTGTGGCCCGCTCATGGCCCGGTCGCGCCGGTACGCATCCCGTCGGCGCCCCTGCCCGCGAGGGCGGTGGCACAGGCGCTCGCCGCCTGATGGGCGGCTAGGCCCCGCACGCCCTTGTCCGGCTGGCATTGCGGCAGGTCAGACGTAGAAGCGGGACAGGCTCTGCACCACGGCCGCGGGCTTCGTGCCGCCGTCGACCTCGATCGTGCCGTCGACGGTGATCTGGACGCCACCGGGTACGTCCTCGACCGAGGCGAGCCGGGCCACGAGCCGTATCCGGGATCCGGCCTTCACCGGTGCGGGGAAGCGCACCTTGTTCAGACCGTAGTTGACCTTGGTGGTCACCCCCCGCACGTCCAGCAGTTGGGTGAAGAGAGGGATGAACAGCGACAGCGTGAGGTAGCCGTGCGCGATCGGCGCGCCGAAGGGGCCCCGGGCCGCTCGCTCCGGGTCGGTGTGGATCCACTGGTGATCGTCGGTGGCATCGGCGAAGGTGTCGATGCGGTCCTGTGTGACCTCGATCCACTCGCTGGTGCCGAGGTCCGCGTCGGCGAGCTTCTTCAGTTCGTCCAGGCCGTTGACGGTGATGCTCATGAATCGGCTTCCTGTTCAGGGGCGGGGGTGCCGTAGCGGTCGCGCACCCGGGACTTGAGGAGCTTTCCGGAGGCGGTGCGCGGAAGGTCGTCCACGACCACCACCGACTTGGGAATCTTGTACTTGGCGAGCCGGCCGGACAGTGATGCCAGCACCTGCTCCGGGTCGAGTTCGGTACCCGCTGCCGGGACGACGACCGCGCGGGGCACCTCGCCCCACGTGTCGTCCGGGACACCGATCACCGCACACTCGGCGACGCCCGGGTGGGTGAGCAGGACGTCCTCGATCTCGGCGGGGTAGATGTTCTCGCCGCCGGAGATGATCATGTCCTTGATCCGGTCGACGATATACACATAACCGTCTTCGTCGACCCGGGCCGCGTCCCCGCTGCGGAACCAGCCGTCCGCGAAGGCGGCCTCCGTCTCCTCGGGCAGCCCCCAGTAGCCGGACATCACATGGGGTCCGCGCACCACCACTTCGCCGGTCTCGCCGGTGCCGACCGGGGTGAGGTCGCGCCGTACGACCCGTACGTCGCTGAAGAAGTGCGGTACGCCTGCCGAGCCCGCCTTGTCGGCGGCGTGCTCGGCGTCCAGGAAGAGTGTGCCGGGCGCGGCCTCGGTCATGCCGTAGCCCTGGAGGAAGGTGAGCCCGCGTTCCTGGTAGGTGGCGATGAGCGGGGTCGGCACCGGGGATCCGCCGCAGGTGAGGATGCGGAGCGAGGACAGATCGGCGTTCGCCCAGCGGGGGTGCCGGGCCACCTGGTCGAACATCGTCGGCACTCCGAACATGAAGGTGATGCGATGCCGTTCGATCAGGTCGAGGGTCGTCCCCGGGTCGAAGGCCTCCACCAGGACGCAGGCGCCACCCTTGAGCAGTACCGGCAAGGTGATCATGTTCAGTCCGGCGGTGTGGAACAGCGGGGCGGACACCAGGGCGCGCTCGTCGGCGAACAGATCGTGGTCGACCAGGACATTGACGGCGTTCCAGATGATGTTGGAGTGGGTGAGCATCGCGCCCTTGGGGCGGCCGGTCGTCCCCGAGGTGTACATGATGAGGCAGGTGTCGTCGGGGGAGACCGGTTCGTCGATCGGCTCGGCCGACGCGGCTGCCAGGGCCGCTTCGTATGCGTCGCCGATCTCGACGTGGATCCGTACATCGATGCCGGCCGGCAGTCCGGCGACGAGCCCGGCGTGTGCCGCGCCGTGGATGAGGGCCTTGGCGCCGGAGTCGGCGAGCTGGTAGGCGATCTCGGGGCCGGTGAGCCGGGTGTTGAGGGGGACGAAGACGGCGCCGAGGAGACCGGCGGCGAACAGGGTCTCCAGATAGGCGGGGTGGTTGGGGCCGAGGTGGGCGATGCGGTCGCCACGCCTGATGCCCCGGGCGCGCAGGGCGTGGGCCAGGCGGGTGGTGCGGGTGTGCAGGGTGCGGTAGTCGGTCGACTGCTCGCCGTGGATCAGGGCCGTGCGGTGCGGGGTCTTGCGGGCCCGGCGTGCGGGCCATGACCCCAGTCCCTCGTTGCGCATCTGGCACCCCTTACAGTGTGGTCAGCCCGAGCAGCCGGGCCGCGTTCTCCTTGAGGATCTTCGGCTTGACCGCGTCCTTGATGGAGAGTTTGTCGAAGTCGGCCAGCCATCGGTCCGGGGTGAGCACCGGGAAGTCCGAACCGAACAGGACCTTGTCCTTCAACAGCGTGTTGGCGTACTGCACGAGCTGCGGTGGGAAGTACTTCGGCGACCAGCCGGACAGGTCGATGTGCACGCCGGGCTTGTGGGTCGCCACCGCCAGCGCCTCGTCCTGCCAGGGGAACGACGGATGCGCCAGGATGATCTTCAGATGCGGGAAGTCGGCGGCCACGTCGTCCACATGGAGCGGGTTGGAATACTTCAGGCGGATGCCGCCCCCGCCGGGAACACCGGCGCCGATGCCGGTCTGGCCGGTGTGGAACAGAGCGATGGTGCCGGTCTCCTCGATCACCTCGTACAGGCCGTACGCCACCGAGCGGTCGTTGGGGAAGAAGCCCTGGATGCTGGGGTGGAACTTGAAGCCCTTCACCCCGTACTCCTCGACCAGTCGCCGGGCCCGCCGCACGCCCGCCTTCCCCCGGAAGGGGTCGATGGAGGCGAAGGGGATGAGGACGTCCGCGTTGGCGGCGGCGGCCTCGGCGACCTCCTCGTTCGGGACGGGCGCGGTGCCGGTGGCGGACTCGGCGTCCACCGTGAAGATGACGGCGGCCATCCGCCGCTCGCGGTAGTAGGCGGCCGTCTCCTCGAGAGTGGGCTTCCTTTTGCCCTCGACCTTGAAGTAGGCGGAGGAGGCGTCGTGCAGATCGTCGTCCAGGGAGGAGTGGCCCTTGGCGGACACCTCCGCATGGGTGTGGACGTCGATGGCGACCAGATTCTCCAGGTCCATCACGCCTCCGGAGTCTTCGGCGCGGGGATGCCCACCGTCTGCGGCTCGGCGCCGATCGATGTGGGCCAGGCGGCGGCGAGGGCCTCGGCGGTCCAGCCGCCGTCGGCGTAGGCGGTCCGGATCTCCTGCGGATGCGACCAGAGCGCCACCTTGTCGCCGCCGATGCCCACGCACTGGCCGGTGATGCCTCGGGCGGCGTCGGAGGCCAGGAAGGGGACGAGGGCGGCGCAGTCCTCCGGGGTGCCGAATCCCTCGCCCTTGCGCAGGAAGTCCGGCAGCGGTTCTCCCCTCCTCAGGGCCTCCACATACGGGGCGAGGGCGGGAATGGTCTCGGTCATCGCGGTGGCGGCGACCGGCACGATCGCGTTGACGGTGATGTTCGCGCGGGACAGTTCCATGGACCAGGTGCGGGCCATGGCGGCGATTCCGGCCTTGGCGGCGGCGTAGTTGGTCTGGCCGAAGTTGCCGCGCTGCCCGGCCGGGGAGCCGACGAGGACGAGTGTGCCGCCTTCGCCCTGCTCGCGCATGCGCACGGCGGCGGCGCGGGCGCAGGTGAAGGTGGCGCGCAGATGGGTGGTGATGACCGCGTCGAAGTCCTCGTCGGTCATCTTCCACAGCACCTTGTCACGCAGGATGCCCGCGTTGGTGACCAGGACGTCGAGCCGGCCGAACTCCTCGACGGCACGGCTCACCAGCCGGTCCGCGGCCTCCGCGGAGCCGACCGGGACCACCTCGGCCACGGCGGTGCCACCGGCCTCGGTGATGGACTTGACGGCCCGTTCGGCCACGGCTTCGTCGACGTCGTTGACGACCACGGACGCGCCGTGGGCGGCGAGGGCGTGTGCGTAGGCGAGGCCGAGACCTCGGCCGCTGCCGGTGACGACGGCGGCCTTGCCGGTCAGATCGATGGTGGGCACGAGCGGGTCCCTTCGCATGGGGTGCGTCTGTGCCGCGCCGGGTGCGGCGGCGAGATCGAAGCTAAGCGCAATAATTGGTGTCGTCAACAGTTGTTGTCGACCTCGGGTGCGTCATGCTGGACTCTGCACACGAGACCCACCCCTCCGGGAGCCGAGACCGGCGCCCCGGGGCCGAGACCAGGGAGCCCGCCATCGCCCGCCGGCACACCGACACCCCGCCCCCCATCGACGCGGACGAACCGTGGATGCGGGAGCTGCACGCGGACACGGGCTATCTGCTGTACCGCCTCGGTCTGCGCTCCGGTCAGCTGTTCAACACCTTCCTCCAGGAGTCGGGGCTGCGGCTGCGGCACTACGCCGTGCTGCGCTACCTCGTCACCTGCGAGGGCGCGTTGCAGCGAGAGCTCAGCGCCCGGCTCGGCTATGACCCGAGCGCGATCGTCGGCCTGGTGGACGACCTGGAGAAGCTCGGCTTCGCCGAGCGCCGCCCGGCCCCCGACGACCGCCGCAGCCGCATCGTCGTCCTCACCGAGGACGGCCGCGCGTTCCTCCGCGACACGGATCAGGCGGGCCGGCGGGTGACCGACGAACTGCTCACCCCGCTCGCCCCCACCGAACGGGAGGCGCTGCACACGCTCCTGGCGCGCGTCGCCGGGAACGGGCTCGCCTGACGCTTCACTCGGCGAACGCGCCCTTCCGCGACGAACTCGTCTCCCTGCGCTCGCGCTACGACAGCCCGAAGGAGTTCGTCCGGGGCCCCTGCCGGACGCGTGGGCACGTCAGCTCGCGGTGGTGGGCACGCCGTCACAGGCACGGTCCCAGCTGACGGACCTGTTCGACGCGGGTGAAGACGACCGTCAGCCTCGGCCAACGTCGGACCGCCGTATTCGCCCTGTTCTTCCTGCCCGGCCTGGCCATGGCGTCCTGGGTGACACGCACCCCCGATGTGCGCGACCTGCTCGGAGCCTCCACCGGACGCATGGGCCTGGTGCTGTTCGGACTCTCGGTCGGATCCATGGTCGGCATCCTGTGCTCGGGACCGCTGGTGGCCCGCTGGGGCGCCCGGCCCCTCATCGCGGCCGGAACGCTGGCGACCGCCGCGGGGTCCGGCGTCATCGGGCTGGGGGCGGCGGCGGGCGCGGACGCGGTCGTGGCCCTCGGGCTCGGACTCATCGGCCTCGGGATGGGCGGTGGCGAGGTGGCCCTCAACGTCGAAGGCGCGGAGGTGGAGCGGCTGCTCGGCCGGTCCACCCTCCCCGCGATGCACGGCTTCAACAGCTTCGGTACGGTGGTCGGCGCGGTCGGCGGCATGGCTCTGACCGCCGTCTCGTTCCCCGTCCTGTGGCATCTCGCCGTCGTCACCGTGGTGGTGATGGCCGTACTGGTGCCGATGATCCGATGCGTTCCCGCCGGGGTGGGCCGACGAACCGACAGCGGCGACGGCACGCCCGCGCGGGCCTCCGCGCGCCCCACGGTGTGGAGGGAGCCGAGACTGCTGCTCCTCGGCGGCATCATCCGCGCCCTCGCCATGGCCGAGGGAACGGCGAACGACTGGCTGCCGCTGGTCATGGTCTCGACGGCCATGGCTTCGACCCCGCGCTCGGATCGGCCGTGTACGCGGTCTTCGCGGCCTCGATGACTGTCGGCCGCTTCGTGGGCGGCCGGTTCGTCGACCGCTACGGACGCGCGGCCGCCCTGTGCGCCAGCGCGGTCGTCGGCGCCGTCGGCATCGCACTCGTGATCCTGGTCGACAATCAGGCTGTCGCGGCGGCAGCCGCCGTCCTGTGGGGCATCGGCGCGTCCCTGGGCTTTCCCGTCGCGCTCTCCGCGGCTGGCGACTCCGGCGACAACTCGGCCGCAAGGGTCTCCCTCGCCGCCACCGTCGGCTACGTCGCCTTCCTCGTGGGACCGCCCTCGCTCGGCCATCTTGGCGAGCAGTTCGGGCTCCGGAACGCGCTGTTGGTGGTCCTGATACTCGTGGTGGCCGCGTCCTTCGTCACGCCCGCCGCCCGCACGGCCCACCCCGCACCCAGCCCGTGAGCGGGCAACCGCCGTCGTCCTCAAGGTCCCAGGGCACGGTCCTCGGGTGCGGTCCTCGGGTGCCGGGGGAGCATCCCACGGGACACCTCGGAATCCGGCGTGGCCGTGAATCAGTCATGGCCCGCCGGGGGTCTCAGGCCGCCGGTTGAGTGAAGCGGAGGCGGTTGCCGAACGGGTCACGCAGGCCGCAGTCGATCCCGTACGGGCGCTCGGTGGGTTCCTCGGTGAATTCCACGCCCTGCGCCAGCAGGGTCTCGTAGGTCTTGCGGCAGTCGGAGGTGGTCAAGATGAGCCAGCCGCCCATCACCCCCTTGGTCACCAGCTCACGGACCTGCTCGGCCGTCTCCTCCGACATCGCCGGAGCGCCCGGCTTCTCCAGCAGGATCTGCCGCTCGGGATGACCGGGCACGCTGACGGCGAGCCAGCGCATGAAGCCCAAGTTGACGTCCGCGGCGACCTCCAGGCCGAGCTTGCCGACGTAGAAGTCGAGGGCCTCGTCCTGGTCGAGGACGTAAATCTGCGAATGTGTGATGGCGTTGAACATGGGCCTCACGCTACCGAGCGGACCGGACGAAAACTTATCCGAAACTGCTCAGTCGGCGGGCGGCTGACACCGGGACGGGACGGGACGGTACGGATACGGCCGATGGTCGTCAGTCGCTCGGTCGTGTCCACGCCATCGTGAAGCATGTCGGCACGCCCGTGGCCACCGCTTCCTTGCGGTAGGCCCGCGGCGATCGGCCGACGATGTCGCGGAACGTGCGGCTGAAGGTGCCCGGACTGCCGAAGCCGACGTCGAAGCAGATGTCCGTCACACTGCGGTCGGTCTCCCGCAGCAGGAACATCGCTCGCTCCACACGACGGCGCTGGAGATAGCGGTGCGGTGTTTCACCGAACGTGGCCCGGAAGGTACGGGTGAAGTGCGCCTCGGACACGTGCGCGATCCGGGCCAGGGCCGGGACGTCCAGCGGCCGCGCGTAGTCGCGGTCCATGGCGTCCCGGGCCCGGAGCATGCGGCGGTTGGTCTCTTCTGCGGCGCGGCTCACGGTGTCATCACATCATGGTCCACCGACACCGACGCCGACACCGACTCCGACGGCTCGGCCATGTCCCGCTCCGGCGGCACACCCGCCTTGTACTGAAAGCCGGACGCGGCCACACTTGGGCGAGTGCTGAACTACGGACAGGCAGTTGGCGACGCAGCCGTCGCACGTCGAATGCGGAAGGCTTTCCGCCTACTTCCTTCGAGTGTCCGTAAAGACCCGGTAAGGGTAGCCGAGATTTATGGGAAAAGACTCTTCGACGCACAGCTGCGGAGGGTCCGGGATGAAGCCGGCTTCGTCCGGTCCAACTTCAGCGTTGGATTGACGATTGACAGCGGAAAATTCGAGGACCTCACCAAGCGTACTACCCTCATCTCGGACACCCTGCTGCTGTCCCATGGCTGGACCGCTCCCTACTGCGAGGTGGGGGAGTACAACCCCACGGAATGGGGAGTGATGATGGGAGCGGCGAACGAGGCGCGAACGCGACAATACACATCACCGCAGGGAGACAATGGGCATTGGCGTCATAGGCAGGTGAACTACACCGCCCTTTCCTATGGCATGCACTGCCCCGACCTGGCGGCCCTCGGAACCTGGCTGCTTCAAGCCGAGCCGCTCCTCAAAGCCGGACTTGCCTGGTATCTCCCAAGCTATTCCACCCGTGGGCAAGAAATGGTCCGAGGGGTCAGACAGCCCCCGCAGGCGGTCGAGCAGGTAGCGGCAGTTGACTACATCATCAGGAACGGGCGGCTGATCGACCCTTCGGAGTCGAACCCGGTCAAGGATCGGCTCATCCGCCCTGTCCTGGAAATCGACCTGCCGTTCATTGACGGTGTCCCCCTCAAAGACTTCAGTAAGATCACTACGGGGGAGTTCGACTCATACAGAGGGTTTCGTAATTTTCTGCGCAGCAGTTTCCTTTCCATGGATCAGGCGCTCAACGGGGAGCAGACCCAGATTGAGCTGACCAAACTGCGTCTGGAGATCGAAGACCAGGTGCAGGCGATGCGGGCCGAATTCCTCGCCGCCAGGAGGAAAAGGGTTTGGGCGGTGACTGGAGCTGTGGCCGCATCGACGGCGGCCTTGCTCATCGCCGTGAACGGCTCGGTCCTCGAACGTGTACTCACGACGCTCGGATTCACCACCGCAGGGACCTTCTGGGGAGCCATTACGGCCAGGGTTGAAAACAGCCCTCACGTGATGAAGAGCGGAAAGTGGTACTACGTATGGATCCTCTCCAAGAAGAGTAGTGCGCTGTAATGGAGTTCGGCGGCGGCTTCAGCCCGCGGGGTGCTCCGCCGGCGGGCTGACGTCTTCGGTGGCGGCCCAGGAGGCGAGCAGGCGCAGTCCTTCTTCCGAGGAGGAGCCGGGTTCGGCGGTGTAGATGGTCATGCTGAGCCCGGGTTCGGCGGCCAGGTCCAGGGCCTCGTAGGCGAGGGTGAGGTCGCCGACCGCGGGGTGGCGGAACCGCTTGGTGCCGGTTCCGTGGCGTCGGACATCGTGGGCACCCCAACGGGTGCGGAAGTCCTCGCTGCGGGTGGACAGCTCCCCGACGAGGTCTTGCAGGCCCTTGTCGTGGGCGTCGCGGCCGGCCTCGCGGCGCAGGATGGCCACCGCCATGTCCCCGAACAGCTCCCAGTCGGGGTAGAACCGGCGGGAGGCCGGGTCGAGGAAGTTGAAGCGGGCCAGGTTCCGCTGGTTGTCCGCGTTGGCGAAGAGATCGGTGTAGAAGGCGCGGGCGAGGGGGTTGGCGGCCAGGATGTCCATCCGGCCGTTGGTCACGATCGCGGGCCCCGCCGTGATCGCGTCCAGAGTCCATTGCAGGCTGCGGTGCAAGGTCGACTGCCGGGCGGTGCGGCGCCGGGGGCGGGTGAGGGCGTCGGAGCCGTCGGCGGCCTGGGCCAGGTGCAGGAGATGGGCGCGTTCGGCGTCGTCCAGCTGAAGCGCGCGGGCGACGGCTTCGAGGACGGCCGGGGAGGCGCCGGCGAGGCTGCCGCGCTCCAGTTTCGCGTAGTACTCGACGCTCATGTCGGCCAGCGCGGCCACCTCGCTCCTGCGCAGCCCCGGCACGCGCCGCCGGGACCCGGTGGGCAGGCCGGCCTGCTCCGGGGTGATCTTCGCTCGCCGCGAGGTCAGGAACTCGCGGGCCTCCTCACGGTGGTCCATGCCTCCGACCGTACGACGCGCACGCCACCGGAGCGATGTACCAGCAGTACACCCCTCACTGGTGACTCGTTGCCCGCGCGAGATGGGGTTTTCCTGGGTGACGTGGCGCTCGACGCCGGCCCGTGAGAGCGGGCAGGCACAGCGCTCGGTCCCGGGCCGCGGGCGGCAGCTTCGCCGCCGCACCGGGGCCGCCATCGCACAGCGGTGTCCGGTTCCGGTACACCCCGGTACCGGACGCCTCAGCAGGTAAGGAGCCTCCTTCATGCGTGGAGCAGTGATTCACGCCCCCGGCGACGTGCGTTTCGAGACCGTGGACGACGCGAAGATCCTGAAGCCGACCGACGCGGTCATCCGCACCGCCGTCACCTGTGTGTGCGGCTCGGACCTGTGGCCGTATCGTGGCGCGGAGCCGACCGGGCATCCGCATCCCATGGGGCACGAGTACGTCGGCTTCGTGGAAGAGGTAGGAGCCGAGGTCACCGCGGTCGAGCCGGGCCAGTTCGTCGTCGGTTCGTTCGCCACCTCGGACAACACCTGCGCGAACTGCCGCAACGGCTTCCCGTCGAGCTGTCTGAACCGTGAGTTCATGAGCACCTGCCAGGCCGAGTACGTGCGCATCCCCAACGCCCAGGGCACCCTGGTCGCCACCGACGAGGTGCCGGGCGAGGAATACTGGCCCGGGCTGTTGGCCGTCTCCGATGTCATGGGCACCGGCTGGTGGGCCGCCGAGGCCGCCGAGGTCAGGCCCGGCTCCACCGCCGTCGTCGTCGGCGACGGCGCGGTCGGCCTGTGCGCGGTGATCGCGGCCAAGGAGATGGGCGCGGAGCGGATCATCGCCATGTCGCGCCACGAGCCCCGGCAGCGGCTCGCCCGCGAGTTCGGCGCCACCGACATCGTGACGGAGCGCGGCGAGGAGGGCGTGGCCCGGATCAAGGAGCTGACGAACGGGATCGGCGCGGACTCGGTCCTGGAGTGCGTGGGCACCGCCCAGGCCATGCGGCAGGCCCTGCACTCGGCCCGGCCCGGCGGCGGCGTCGGCTTCGTCGGCGTCCCGCACGAGGTGGCCGTCGACGGCCGGGAGCTGTTCTTCTCCCACGTCGGCCTGCGCGGCGGGCCCGCCCCCGTGCGCCGCTATCTGCCCGACCTGATCGAGCGCGTGCTGACCGGACGGATCGACCCGGGCAAGGTCTTCGACCTCACCCTGCCCCTGGACCAGGTCGCCGAGGGCTACCGGGCCATGGACGAACGCCGCGCCATCAAGACCCTCCTCAAACCCTGACTCAAGCCCGACAGCTCAAGCCCGACACCGACCGGACAAGGAAACGACCTTGCAGATCACCCGAAGCTCGATCAACACCGTCAAGGGGCCCGCCGACTGGTTCACCGGCGAGGTCTACATCGACGCCGTCGCCGCGGCCCCCGCCCCGTCCCGGGTCAGCGCCGCCCTGGTGCACTTCATGCCCGGGGCCCGCACCCACTGGCACCGCCACCCGCTGAGCCAGACCGTCTTCGTCACCGAGGGGATCGGTCTGTGCCAGCGCCGCGGTGGACCCATCGAGGTCATCCGCCCCGGCGACCGCGTCCTGTTCGAGGCCGACGAGGAGCATTGGCACGGCGCCGCGCCGAACCGGCTGATGGTCCACCTGGCCATCAACGAAGCCGATGCCGACCACGATGTCGTGCACTGGCTGACCCCCGTCACGGACGACGAGTACGCCGCGGCTCCGCCCACCGACTGACACCGGCCGACTGGCGCTGTGCGAGTCCCGCCGTAGACACGGCGTGGCAGACTGACGGCACATCGACCTTGGAGGTCTTGATGCGTACGGGTGTCATTGTCGCCGCGCACCCCGGCGTGGAGGACCTCGCGGTGCGGGCCGAGGAGTTGGGCTTGCACAGCTTCTGGGTCTACGACACCCCGATGGTCCACGGTGACCCCTTCGTCGCCTTGAGCCTGTGTGCGAAGGCCACCCGCCGCATCAGGCTCGGCATCGGCGTGACCTCACCGGCGCTGCGCTCGGCCCCGGCCGCCGCGAGCGGGCTGGCCAGCCTCAACGCCCTGGCACAGGGCCGGATCATCTGCGGGGTCGGCACCGGAAACACCGCCCGGCGCACCCTGGGCATGCGGCCGGCCACGGCGGCCAGGCTGGAGAACTTCACCACCGCATTGCAGGACCTGTGCGCCGGACGCTCGACCGAGTACCGCGAAGGTGACCGGGTCCGCGACATCCGGTTCCTGCACACCGGGGCGCACGTGAACACCGCCGACCCGATCGAGTTCGTCGTGGCCGCGCTGCAAGGGCCGAAGGCCGCCGCCGTCGCCGGCCGCCGCGGCACCGGCCTCATCTCCTTCGGCTTGCTGGACCCCACCGCCTGGCACGCGCTGCACGACGCCCGCCGCCACGCCGCCCAGGCCACACCCCATGACCCCGACTCCCACATGGACTCCCGGGCGGACTCCTACGTAATCACCTCGCTCCACCTCCTCGACGAGGACGAGGACCCCCACGGCGACTCGGCCCGGGACGCCACAGGCCACCTCGTCATGTCGCTGCTGGCCTTCGCCGCCGACACACCCGCCTTCGCCGAGCAACTCGGCCCTGAGGAAGGCGAGGCGGTGCGGCGGCTCCTCGACCGGCGCGGCACCACCGCCACCGCACCGGACCGCCACACCAAGCTCTACCCCAACTACCTCGGACGCATCGCACCGCAGGACCGCGACTTGATCCTGCCCTCGCTGATGAACACCCTGGCCCTGGTCGGCACCCGCGACGACCTCCTCACCCGCATCACCGCCCTGGAACAGGCCGGAATCGACGAACTCCTCATCCAGCCGGTGATCGACCCGCCCACCGAGATGGCCCAGCTCGCGAAACCCCTCACCTGAGCGGACCCGCCCGCCCGGGGGACGTCATTCGCCCGCGGCGTCCTCGGCCTCCCAGCGCAGCAGGTCGCCCGGCTGGCACTTGAGCACTTCGCAGAGGGCGGCGAGCGTCGCGAAACGCACTGCCTTGGCGCGGCCGTTCTTGAGTACCGCCAGGTTGGCGGGCGTGATCCCGACGCGGTCCGCGAGGTCGCCCACGGACATCTTCCGCCTGGCCAGCATCACGTCGATGTCGACGACGATCGGCATCAGATCACCTCGTCCAACTCGGCCTGCATCTGTGCCGCTTCGGCGTCGCGCGCGACGGCCTGGGCGAGCAGCATGCGCAGCACGAGGACGATGAGTGCGACCCCCAAGATGGCCACGCCAATCCCGCTCATGATGACGGTGACGCCCGGGTCGTCCCGCTGGCCCGGCGCGTTGATGGCGGTGACCGTGAACCACAGGAGGGCAGCCGCCAGGATCGCTCCGATCACGGCGTCCACGTACCGGAAGGCGGCATGGGAGAACACGGTTCCGCGTCGCACCATCGTCACCAGTCGCCATACGCTGACCAGGGCGACCTGGGCCGAGCCAATGCCCAGGATCGTGATCACGCGCAGCGGGGTCAGGGGGAGCGACCCGTCCTCCGGATCGCTCCCGCTGACCAACACCCACACCATCAATGCCTGCACGAACACGGTGCCGGCGAGCACCGCCACGAGCACGGCGCGAAGCGCACGCACTGCCAGCTGTCCCATGTCTCATCCTTCCATCGACTTGCGATGGAAATCTATCGAATATCGATAGATGCATCAAGGGTTGGTAGTCTCAATGACTGATACCGAGTTTCATCTGCGGAGGCTGTATGACCTCGCCCGTCACCACCACATCCGCTCTCGGACCGGGTTCCGGGGCCCTGGATCGCGGTCTGGCCATGCTCGACCACTTGGCCGTGGTCCGTACCTGCTCCACGCAGGATCTTGCCGCGGCGCTCGGGCTGAGCCGCAGCACCGCCTATCGGCTGGTCGACCGGCTTGTCGCGGGCGGCTGGCTCGCCGTGGAGCAGGGGAGCGGGCTGCTGCGGCTCGGGCCTTCGGCCACGCGGCTGGCCTCCGCGGCGGTGAGCTCGACGGATCTGACCGCCACGGCGATGCCGGTCATCTCCCGGTTGATGCGGGAGACCCGGGAGACGGCCAGCCTCGCGGTGCCGAGCGGTGTGAACATGGTGTTCGTGCACCGCGAGCGCGGCCCGCGCCCGGTGGCGGTGACGAGCGAGCTGGGTGCGGGGCGGCCGCTGCACTGTACGTCGCTCGGGCGGGCCTATCTGGCGGCGCTCCCGCAGCAGGCGGTGGAGGAGAAGCTGGGGGAGCTCGTGGCTTCGGGCGACTCGCCGGTCGATGAGGACTCGCTCGGTCCGCTGAGGAAGATCCTTCAGGAGACGCGGGAGCGCGGCTGGTCGGAGGACCGGCGTGAGTTCGATGAGTCCAGTTGCTGCTGTGGGGCCGCTGTCTACGATCACACGGGTATGCCCGTCGCGGCGATCAGCGTTGCCGGAGTGGCGGAGCGCATGGAACGGGTCTTGAGTGACGTCGGCCCGCTGGTGGCCGAGGCGGCCGCTGAGATTTCAGCGGGGCTCGGCCACGTGCGGCGCTGAGCGGGGCGACGCTCCGTGTGACGTTCAGGGAATTCCCTGGCCGGTGCGGTGGGGTCAGTGTTCGGTGTCGTCGTATTCGGCGTCGGGGTGGGGGCGCGCGACGGGGGGCTTGAGGTGGAAGCCGTTTGCGGCGTAGTCGTAGCCCTCCAGGGTTACTTCGGACCGTCCGTCGGGTGCTGACGCGTAGAAGGCGCGGATCTCGGTGATCAAGCCCGTCTCGGGGTCGAAGCGGTACCACTCGTCACCCCGGAGGTAGCCGCCGGGCCTGGTCTTCCAGTGGGTCCACTCGATGACGGCCTGGAGCGTCTCGGGCTCGGCGATGACGCGTTCGATGGACCAGGCGGAGCCGATGGTGAGGGTGAGCCGGCGCCAGTTCTCGCCGATCGTGGTGTTGCCGGTCCACGGTCCGTCCAGGCCGGGCGGGAAGTAGTGGACGGCGTCGGGGGTGAACTGGGCGGCCATCTTGGCCACGTCGGCCTCGTTGCAGCCGTCGAAGTAGGTGCGGATCGTGGCCTCCATCCGGGCGCGCTTCGTGGCGCGGGGGAGATCGGCGAAGGAGTTCATGTACGGGCCTCCTGGTGCTGGTGTTCCTGGTGGGCGGACTGCCACGGTGCTGGCGTTCCTAGTCGGCGGACTGCCACGCCTCGTATGCCTTCAGCGTCTCGGCGCTGGGCGGGTAGGTGCCCCACAGTGGCTCGCCGTCCCGCACCCGCTGGTGCAGCCATGCCTCCAGCCGCTCCTGTTCGACGGAGGGCTGGGCTATCCCGGCGGCGAGGGACCGGGGCACGACGATGACCCCGTCGCGGTCGCCCACGAGGATGTCTCCGGGGTAGACCGCCACATCCGCGCAGGCGATGGGCACGTTGAGGTCGGCCACATGGAACGCGGCCGGCCTGGTGGTGGCCGTGGTGGCACGTGCGTAGGCCGGAAAGCCGAGTGCGGCGATCGCGGCGCCGTCCCGGAAGGCCCCGTCGGTGACGAAGCCGGCCGCGCCGCGCTTCATGGCCCGGGTCAGGAGCATGTCGCCGGCCGACGCCGCCGAAGTGTCGTTGCGGCTGTCGACGACGAGCACCTGGCGGGGCCCTACGCTCTCGACCGCCTCCCACTGAAGGACGTTTCCGGTCCGGTAGGGGTCGCCCATCGGGTCGATGTCCTCACGGGAGGGGATGAAGCGCATGGTGAACGCCTCTCCCACGAACCCGTGGAAGCCGTCGCCGACGGGGGAGAGCCCCACGAGGAACGGCTGCCGGATCCCGCGTTTGTACAGCTGGGTCGCGAGGGTCGCGGTGCTCACCCGGCCGAGTTGATCGAAGACGGCGCCGTCCAGGGGCACCGGGGCGTCTGAGGACACCTGATCGTCCTTTCTGACCTCCGTGGCGTGTACTCCCGCCTGACGGGGAGCGCCATGGGGTCGCGACTGGTGTGCCGGAACGCTAACACCGCACCACGCCAAAATCCCAGTGAAGGAAACATGTTCCCAGTGAATGGGACACCGTGATGAAGGGCGCCCTTGTGGGCTCCCCGCTCCGAGTCCTTGACACCCCTCCAGGGCGACCCTACGTTGTGCTTCCTACTGGTCGGCATCTCATCCCATTCATTGGGACTCACCAGGGTGTCGACCGGATCCTGTCAATGACGACGGAAGAAACGGCTGCACCATGACATCCCATCCCGGAGGCGCCGATACCGGCAGCGCCGCACCACCGTCCTCGAAAGCGACACCGCTCTCCGGAGCCGTCGCCAAGATAATGCGCCGAGTCACCCCGCTGTTCGCCGTCATGATGATGTGCAATCAGCTCAATCGTTCCAACATCGGCTATGCCGAATCACATCTCGAAGCCGATCTCGGAATAGGCGCCACGGCCTACGGCCTCGGCGCGGGGCTCTTCTTCATCGCCTACTTCCTCTTCGAAGTCCCGAGCAATGTGCTGATGAAGCGGTTCGGCCCCAAGATATGGCTGTCCAGGATCTGTGTGAGCTGGGGCGTCGTCTCGGCCTGCATGCTGTTCGCCCAGGGCCCCATCAGCTTCTACGTGCTGCGGTTCCTGCTCGGCGTGGCCGAAGCCGGCTTCGTACCCGCCGTCCTCTACTACCTGGCGAGGTGGCTGCCCAATGACTACCGGGGCAGGGCCAACGCGCGGTACGCCGTCGGCGCGCTCGTCGCGTTCTCCGTCTCGGGCCCGCTGTCGGGGCCGCTGCTGCGGATGGACGGCACCTTCGGGCTCCGGGGCTGGCAGTGGATGTTCCTGGTCGAGGGCGTCATGTCGGTCGCCATCGGCGTCGTCGCCTTCTTCCGCCTGGACTCCCGGATCGAGGATGCGCGCTGGCTCACCGCCGACGAGAAGCGCGAGCTCACGGCGGCCATCGACGCGGAGGACGCGGAGCACGCCGACCCGGCCGGCGACGACCGCCGGTCCATGTGGGCCGTACTGCGTGACCCCAGGATCCTGCTGTTCGTCTTCGTCTACTTCTCGGTCCAGATGTCGATCTACGCCAACACCTTCTGGCTGCCGTCGATCGTCCGGGACATCAAGGGCACCAACGACATCACCGTGGGCCTGCTCTCCTCCGTGCCCTGGATCTTCGCCATGGTCGCGATGTTCCTGCTGGCCCGGATCGGGGACCGCACCAACCGGCGCAAGCCGCTGCTCATCGGGGCCCTCGTCGCCGCGGCCGCCGGATCGTACCTCGCCGCCGTGACCTCCCCCTGGCTCGCCCTGGCGATGCTCACGATCGCCGCCATGGGCTTCAAGAGCATCAGCCCGATCTTCTGGCCCATCGTCCAGCGCACGGTCCATCCGATGGTGATCGGTGTCGCCATCGCCATCATCAACTCGATAGCGAATCTGGGCGGTTTCGTCGCGCCTTACGGATTCGGGATCGTCAAGGACCGGACGGGCAGTACGCAATGGGGACTCATCGGTCTGGCCGTCTTCTCTCTCATCGCCGCGCTGGCCTCCTTGCTCATCCGGGAAAACGATGACCGCGACTCGGGCCTGTCCCGGAAAAGGGAATCCGGAACGGCCGCACCCGGCCGGTATCCGGCGGCCGGCGGGATGGCAGCCGGCGACATATCCGCCAAGAGCATCTGAACCATTGGTCCGGGAGGTTCCCATCCATGCGACTGAGCACCATCGTCCATGACGGCAGCCGCACACTCGGCACGGCGGAAGGGCCCGGCGCCCCATGGCGTCTCGCCCCCGGCCACCTCCGCCTGGAGGACGCCATAGCCGGCGCGCCCATCCCCGAAGGCGGCGAGACGGTCCCCGACGAGGAGGCCGTGCCCGCGCTGCCGCACCGGCCCGGCACGATCTTCGGCATCGGCCTCAACTACCGCGACACCATCGCCGAGATGGGATGGCCGCGTCCCGAGGTCCCGTATCTGTTCACCAAGCTCTCCTCCAGCGCCATCGGCACCGGGGAGCCCATCGTCCTCGACCCCGCGGTCACCCGGCGCGTCGACTGGGAGACCGAACTCGCCGTCGTCATCGGCTCCGAGGCCCGCGACATCCCCGAGGAGAGGGCGCTCGACGTCGTCTTCGGCTATACCGTCGCCAACGATGTGTCGGCCCGCGACCTCCAGGCCGACGACGGGCAGTGGGTGCGCGGCAAGGGGCTCGACACCTTCTGCCCGCTCGGGCCCGTCGTCGTCACGGCGGACGAGATCAAGGACCCGCAGCGGCTCGCGGTGCGGACGTGGGTCAACGGCGAACAGGTGCAGGACGGCACCACCGCCGACATGCTCTTCGGCGTCCGCTCGCTCATCGCCTACCTCAGCCGCTTCTTCACGCTGCGCCCCGGAGACGTGATCCTCACCGGAACCCCCTCGGGATGCGGCGACTTCATGGACCCGCCACGCGCACTGCGGCCCGGGGACGTCGTGGAGTCGGAGGTCGAGGGCATCGGCCGACTCGTCAACCCGGTACGCGCGCGACGCCATCCGTGACCGCCATCCACCACTCACCCTCACGCGCCCGCGTTTCGAGTATCAAGGAGCAAGCAATGAGCACTGCCCCCAGCGAGACGGTCGCCTTCAAGCCCTGGGCGTCCGCGCCGGGCGAGGCCACCACCGACCGCATAGAGTCGGTCCGCCTCTCCCTCGTCCACCTGCCGCTGCACGCGCCCATCAGCGACGCCAAGGTGCTGACCGGCCGCCAGAAGCCGCTCACCGAGATCGCCTTTCTCTTCGCCGAGATCAGGACCGAGGGCGGCCATGAGGGCCTGGGCTTCAGCTACTCCAAGCGCGCCGGTGGTCCCGCCCTCTACGCCCACGCCAAGGAGATCGCCCCCGAGCTGATCGGCGAGGACCCGAACGACATCGCCCGGCTGTGGACCAAGCTGGTGTGGGCCGGAGCCTCCATGGGCCGCAGCGGCGTGGCCGTCCAGGGCATCGCGGCCCTCGACATCGCCCTGTGGGACCTCAAGGCGCGTCGGGCCGGACTGCCGCTGGCCAAGCTGCTGGGCGCCCACCGCGACGCGGTGGACGTCTACAACACCAGCGGCGGCTACCTGTCGATGCCGATCGAGCAGGTGCTGGAGAACATCGACCTCGCCCGGGCCCGTGGCGTCGGCGGCATCAAACTCAAGGTCGGCTCACCGGATCCGTCGATCGACCTCAAGCGGGTCGAGGCGGTCCGCGCACACCTCGGTGACGGTGTTCCGCTGATGGTCGACGCCAACCAGCAGTGGGACCGGATCACCGCCACCCGTGTCGGCCGGGTGCTGGAGAAGTTCGACCTCACCTGGATCGAGGAACCTCTCGACGCCTACGACGCCGAGGGGCACGCCGCGCTCGCGGCGACGCTGGACACCCCGGTGGCCACCGGTGAGATGCTGACCAGCGTCGGTGAGCACGCGGCGCTCATCGAGGCGGGCTCCTCCGACTTCGTACAGCCCGACGCGCCGCGGGTGGGCGGCATCACCCCGTTCCTGCGGATCTCCGCGCTCGCGGACTACAAGGGCCGGGCCCTGGCACCGCACTTCGTGATGGAGATCCACGTCCATCTGTCCGCCGCCTATCCGCGCACGGCCTGGGTGGAGCACTTCGAGTGGCTGGAGCCGATGTTCAACGAGCGCCTCGAGCTGAGGGACGGCCGTATGGTCATCCCCAACCGCGGCGGGCTGGGCCTCTCCCTCAGCGAGCAGGCCGCCGCGTGGACCAGGGAGTCGGCGGTCTTCGGCGGCGGCCCCCGGTGACCGCCGCCACCCGCGATGTGCCCTTCTTCCGCGCCAGGTGACCGGCGCGCTCACCCGGAGGGCCGCTGCCCGGACGTCGCGGCGGTGTCGGTGTCGAGCAGTGACTCCGTGCTGGTCTCCGGTGCCCACACCCAGCAGACCACTCCGCCGACGAGGAGGATCACCACACATCCGACGAGGGCGGTGTTGATGCCGTGGCCCGCCTCGACGACCGGGAGCAGGAAGGTGCTCGCGGCCGATCCGAGCCGGCTGGCGGCCGTCGCGATGCCCACGCCCGAGGCTCGCAGATCGGTGGGGAACAACTCCGGTGGATAGACGAACTCCAGGTTCACCGCGGCGGACATGAGGAAGGCGAAGGCGGCGAACACCCCGATGACGACGATGGCGGACGCGCCCGCGCCGGCGAACAGGATGAGCGCGGTGAGCAGTACCGCGCCGATGAAAAAGGTTCCCACCAGGAACCGGCGGCGGCTGATGTGGTCGATCAGCACCAGGCCGACGACGGCCCCGATGAGCAGGAACACGTTGTAGAGCGCACCGGCGCCCATCTTGCTGGTGACGCCGAGGGACTCCATCACCTGGGAGGAGAAGGTGCCGAGCGCGAAGAAGGGGATGACCTGACAGACGTAGAAGAGCGCGCCCACCGCGGTCCGCCTGCGGTAGGCGGGTCCGAAGAGGGCTGTGAAGCCGCGGTCCCGGCTCGGCGGGGGAGCGGTGGGCGGAAGGACACCCGGGCCGAGGTGGCGGCGGACGACATCGGAGGCTTCGGCGTTCCGCTGGTGCCTGGCGAGCCAGAGCGGGGATTCGGGCACTCCCAGGCGGAAGCCGAAGACGAGCAGGGCCGGGAGCGCGCTGATGGCGAGCATGTACCGCCAGGCGTTGTCTCCTTGCCCGGTCAGGAGGAAACCGATGAGATACGCGAACACGTAACCGGCGGCCCAGGCGACGGCCAGCAGGCTCATGAGGCGGCCGCGGAACTTGCGCGGTGAGTGCTCGGTGACGAGGGACTTGCTCACGACGTAGTCGGCGCCGAGCACCAGTCCGAGGAGCAGCCGCAGGATCAGGAGCTGTCCGGGTGTCTGCACGAAGAACTGAAGGAGCGACAGGACGGCGAAGAAGAGCATGTCCCAGCCGAAGATCGATCTGCGGCCGATCCGGTCCGCGACCGGGCCCACGGCGATGGCACCGACGAACAGGCCGGTCAGCGTCGCCGCGCCCAGCGCGCCGGTCCACAGCGGAGTGAGACCGAGGGTGTCGCCCGCCGAGGCGATGACGATGCCGATGATGCCGAGGATGAACCCGTCGCTGAACTGTCCGCCGGTGCCGGCGACGGCGATCCTGATGTGGAAACGCGTGAGCGGGGCGTCGTCGTAGGCGATGGACGCGGGCTGGGTGGGGGAGACGGGAGTGGTCATCGTGCCGCTCCTCCGTCGCTTCCGCCCGCTCGCAGTTCAGCGGTGGCCGACTCATAGCCGCGGGTCGCCGACATCTCGACCCACCGGTCGAGCGCCCCGGCGAGGTTGCGCTCGCGGTGGGGGCCGTTCCAGTCCAGGCCGAGGACGCAGCGTTCGGTGAAGGTCGTGGCGGCCGCGGCCAGATCGTCGAAGATGTTGCTCAGGGCGTCGAGGATCACCGGTTCCATGACGTTGAGTTCGAGTTCGCCCGCGGCGACGGCGCATTCAACGGTGTGGGCGCTTCCCCTGACGCGATAGCTGAGCTGCATCACATACTCCGGTATCACCGGATTGACCTTGGCGGGCATGATCGAGGATCCGGCCTGGACCGCCGGAATCGTCAGCTCGCCGAACCCGCCCCGCGGCCCGGAGGACAGCAGCCGGACATCTGCGGCGATCTTCGCCATGGTGATCGCCGCCCGCGCGCCCGCCGAGGCGATCCGGGCGTAGGGATCGAAATGCGCGAGGCTGTCGTAGGGGTTCTCGGACGCGCTGATGGGAAGCCCGGTGAGCCGTGCCAGTTCCTCGGCGCAGCGTTCCGCGAAGTGGGCGGGCGCGCCGATCCCGGTACCCACCGCGGTCGCTCCGACCGGGACGGTGGTCAGGGCGTGGGTGGCCGCCTCGAGAACGCCGGTGGTGCGGCGGACGGCCGCCGCCTGTGCCCGGTGGGTGTCACCAGCGGTCAGCGTGACCGCGTCCTGGAGACACGTACGGCCCAGGCGGCGGGTCGTGTCGAACTCGGCCGCCTTCGACTCCAAGGCGTCCGCGAGCCGGTTCAGCGCGGCCACGGGCGCGTCGACCTGGCTCAGCAGTGCGAGCGCCATGGCGGTCGGATAGGTGTCGTTGGTGGACTGGGACGCGTTCACATGGTCGTTCGGATGGACCGTGGCTCCGGCCAGCTCACCGGCGCGTGCCGCGATCACCTCGTTGACGTTCATGTTGGCGGTGGTGCCGCCGCCACCGTGCACCAGCGCGGTGGGGAAGTGGTCGGCGTGCTCACCGTCGAGGATCTCCTGGCACGCCTTGGTGATGGCGTCGCAGCGCTGTTCGTCCAGCACATCCAGGGCCTGGTTGGCGCGTGCCGCGGCCAGCTTCACCTGGGTGTACGCGCGCACCAGGGGCGGGAAGTCACCGAAGGTGCGGCCACGAGGCGGGAAGTTGTCCATGGCCAGCTCGGTCTGCGCTCCGTACAGGGGCGCCCACGTCGAATCCGGATGGATACCGGTGCTCACAAGCTGCTCCGTTCTTCGGGGGAGAGGGGTTCGACCACCACCGCGTCCGCGGTGCGCGTCACCCTAGGCACCGATATACGGCCTGAACAGGGATGATGCTCTCCCAGCAACAACCTTGTGGCATCTTGGCTGGTGAGATAGAAAGGCGGCGACAGCATGTTGCTGTGGCAACAACAAGTTGGAAGGTGGCGGGCATGGATTCGGCAGCCGAACGCGTAGCCGTACTCCTGCTGGCCTTCGGGCGTCGCGGCACCACCGGGGACCACTCCGTCAGCGACCTGGCCAGAGCCGTCGGCCGTGAGCGCAGCCAGGTCTCCCGCATGCTCCAGGCCCTCGGCCGCGGCGGTCTCGTCGAGCAGGACAGCCAGACCAAGCGCTACCGACTGAGCTGGAACATGCTGGTCCTGGCCGCCGGTGCCGGGGACAGCTCGCTGCTGCGGGCGGCCAGACCCGTGCTGCGCGCGCTCGTCGCACGCACCGGCGAAGTGGCGCTGCTGTCCGTGCAACGCGGCAACCGGTCGCTGACCGTACTGCGCGAGGAGTCGAACCAGTCCCTCCGGGCCGGTGGATGGGTGGGCCGCAGCTCACCTCTGCACTGCACGGCCTCCGGCCGGGCCCTGCTCTTCGACACCGACGACGATCTCGTGGCGGAGCTCGTCGCGGAGGACCTGACGACGCCCATATCGGGCCTGTCCGCTCCCCGGACCCTGGAGGAGGTTCTCGAACGCCTGCGGAGCGAACGTGACCGTGGGTACAGCATGGCGAGCGAAGAGGTCGAGATCGGCTTGACCTCGGTGGGAGTTCCGCTGCGGACACCGGCCGGTGGGCTGGTCGGCGTGATCAACGTATCCGGCCCCACATCTCGGATGATCAACCGGCTCGATGACGCGGCCCGGCGGCTCCGCGCCGCCGCCACCGCCATCGAGAGCACCCTCGGGCGCATGCCGGACGGGAACGGGCCGGGCCGGTCCTCCTGACCGGCCCGGCCCGTTCCCCTCGGCGTGGCCTGCGCCAAGGCCTTCATGAGGCGCCGAGGTCTTCATGAGGCGCGGGCGACCGCCGCGTCGCTGTGGTCGTCTGGGCGCACGCCGCCGTGACGCTCGCCGGTATCGACACCCTGCTCGAGGGTGGTGCCACTGGTCTCCTTGAGGAAACAGAAAACGATCACACCGGAGATGAGTGCGATCGAGGACGCGTAGATGGCGGGGGAGACCAGCAGGCCGGTCAGGGATACCAGCCACGCGGCGATGAAGGGGGCGGTACCGGCGAAGACCGTGTAGGCGAGGTTGTAGCTCATCGAATTACAGCTGTACCGGACCGAGGTGGGGAACAGCTCGGCCGAAAGGGCCGGTACGACACCCGAGACAGGTGCGGTGCACAGGCCGAAGACGGTCTGACCGAGCAGCACACCGGCGAGGTGTCCGGTCTGCATCAGCAAGAAAGCCGGCACCCCGAGGACGACCAGGGCGACCAGCCCCGTCATGATGACCGGTCGGCGGCCGAATCGGTCGGCCGCGCGACCGCCGAGGAGCACCGCCACGCAGAAGATCACGATGGCCGTGCTGTTCATGAAGAGCGAGGCGTTCCGGCTGACACCCAACTCCGTCTCCGTATAGGTGACCATGTACGAGTTCAGGATGTAGAAAGACGACGCGGTGACGGCGGCGGCGCAGAACACGAGGAGCATCTTGCGCCACTGGGTCCGGAGGCCGGTCAGCAGCGGGTTGCGGGGGGCGACTCCCGCCGCCTTCATCTCGGTGAAGACTTCGGGCTCGGCCAGACGCAACCGCACATACAGCCCGATCAGCCCCAGTGGCGCGCCCAGCAGGAACGGGATGCGCCAGCCCCATGCGGTGAAGGCGGCGTCGTCCAGCAGGACGGAGATCGTCAGGATGACGATGGCGCCCAGGACGGCCGGGATCGCGGAGGACACCGTGACCGTGCTGACGAATGTCGCCCGCTTGCCGTGCGGCGCCGATTCGGCCAGGTAAGAGGTGGCCCCGGCGAACTCGCCGCCGTTGGAAACGCTCTGGAGACATCGGCAGACCAGCAGCAGCACCGGGGACAGCAGCCCCACGCCGGCATAGGTGGGAAGCAGGCCGATCGCGGTCGTGGTCGCCGCCATCAGGAGTATCGCCGAGGTCAGCGCTTTTGTGCGCCCGAACTTGTCGCCGAGGTAGCCGAAGATGAATCCGCCCAGCGGGCGGAACAGGAACCCCAGGGCGAAGACCACGAAGGTGCTCAGCAGCGCGGCCCTGGGGTCGGCCTTGGGGAAGAACTGGCTTGCGATGGTCGGTGCCATCAGACCGTAGATGGCGAAGTCGTAATATTCCGTCAGCGTCCCGACGGTGGCTCCGAAGACCGTACGCCGGTTGGTGGAGCGTCCTGGCGGGGTTGAGGGGATTGCGGTCATTGCTCGTCCTTCTCGTCGCCGAAGCGGTGACTGCGTCGTGGGCCCGAAGCCGGGGCAGCCGGGTGGTCGGGGGACGGACCCGGCACAGGGGTCACGACGACACCGGCGCACGGCCGCGCAGGGCCGCTCTGACCGTGGCGGTGGCGCTCCAGTCGATGGACAGGGCGCTCCCGCTGCCGGTGATCACCACGCCATACGCCTCGCGGGCGTGGCCGATGCTCTCCCACCGGCCGAGCACGTCCTTCAGGACGCGCTCGGGGTCGCGGTCCAGCGGGTCGCCGTAGCCACCACCGGAGCACTCCACACCCCGGACGGCCTGGCCGGTGTCGAGGGTGACGACCGCGTTGTTGGGCAGGAGGGTCTCGCTGCCGTCGGTGTCGATCATCCAGCCGGCGGCCAGGGCGCCGTCCTGCCCGCCGAGTACGCCCCTGGGCGGGACGATCTGCCCGTCGCAGGGATAGATGACCGAGACGCCGTCCTCCTTGGACTCGAAGGCCATGTCGACGGTGCACCCGCCGCGGTGACGTCCCGCGCCGCCGGAGTCGGCCATCATCCGGAGGTGCCGATACTGGATCGGCATCTTGAGCTCGTCGATCTCGATGGAGTCCCGGTAGGTCAGGCCTGCCGTACTGGGCACGTTCCAGGTCAGCCAGCCGTCGGCGGTGGCGCTGCCGGGCCCGCCGGCCGCGCCCATCAGCAGCTGGTTGACGAAGCGCTCGCCGGTGCGTGAGTCGTATCCGGAGACCACCGCGTGCGGAACCCCCATGCCGACCGGACCCTCGGCGATCCCGTAGCCGTCACCGAGCTGGGCGAAGGCCGCGCCGACGCAGTTGGTCAGCCGGTCCGCGACGTTGGTGGTGGCGACCGAGCAGCTGTGGGGGAACTCCGGGATGCCGACGGCAGCGCCCTTCTTGAGACGGACCTCGACGCGCCGGAACGCACCGGAGTTCTTGGGCACCTGCCCGCACAGACCGTGGAAGATGCCGCTGTACACGGCGGCCAGCGTGGTGGCCTCGGTGAGGTTGAGCCCGCAGTCGACGTTCGGGGCGTTGTCGGTGAGGTCGACCAGGATCCGCCCGTCCCGCGGGTGGATGTCGATGTCGACCTGGAACTCCAGCCCGTCGGGCAGGTAGGGCTGGAACGGGTCGTGTGCACCGGTGTTGTGCAGGTGGGCCTCGGGCAGTTGTGCGATGGTCTTGCGCATGAGGTCTTCGGAGTAGTCGAACCAGCCGCGGATGAACCGCTTGACCTGGTCCTTGCCGTACTTCGCGCACAGCTCCCCGAGGCGCCGCTCGGCGATCCGCGCGGCTCCGAGTGAGGCGAGGAAGTCGCCGTGCCACTGCCGCGGGACGCGGATGCGGGCCATGCACATCCGCATGACGTCGTCGATGGTGGTGTAGTTCCGCTGCACCTGGACCGCGGGGAAGATCAGTGACCCTTCCTCGTACACGTCCTTCGCACCGGCGAAGTAGGTGGTGGGCAGGGAGTTGCCGGTATCGGCCTGATGTGCCTTGGCCACGGCGGTGAACATGTGCTCACCGTCGATGAATACGGGCACGAGCACGGAGTGATCGGCGGCGTGGGAGTTTCCCCCGTAGGGGTTGTTGTCCAGGTAGGCGTCGCCCTCGGCCAGGTCCGGGTGGGCGGCCAGGATCGCCTCCGCCTGTAGCTGCACGCCGAAGATGTGCACCGGCAGACCTTCCGCGGCGGCCAGCAGCTGGTTGTCGGCCGTGGCGATGGCACACGAGAAGTCGCGCCCGCTGTTGATCACCGCCGAGCGCGCCGAACGCAGCAGGGTGGTGGTCATCTCGCGCACGATGCCGTCCAGGCGGTTGGCCAGGATGGCGGTCAGGATCGGGTCGAACTCGTGGTTGTCCACGGCGAGTGTGCTGTCGTCGGCCACCATCACTCGTCTCCCTCCGGAGTCGTCACATGCAGGATGTAGTTGCCGGATCCGCTGACCTCGGTGGCCATGCCCGGATGGACGACCAATGTGGTGGTCGGCTCCTGGATGATCGCGGGGCCGGGCACGTACTGGCCCGGGCGCAGATCCTGGGGCAGGTACACGGGAGTGTCAGTCAGTCCTGAGGGGCCGAAATAGCAGGTCCGTTTCTTCGAAGGGGCCCCGTTGGTCCGGGCCACGGCCTGGACCGGCGGGTGACCGGTGCGCAGGTCGGCGGTCAGCCGTGCCTTCCAGCTGATGAACTCCAGGTCCGCGGTGTCGTCCCAGAACGCGAAGAGGCGTTCGTGCTCGTCGTTGAACGCCTTGCGGAGCTGAGCGATGTCCTCGCCGCCGCGGAACTCGCTCACGGGCACCGGGGTGACGATGTCCCACACCTGGGCCTCGTAGCGCGCCTCGGTGAAGTACTCGATCACATAGTCGCCCTCGGCGAGGCCGACCCGGCCCGCGAAGGCGGCGAGCCTGTCGCGCAGACGCGTCAGCGCCGTGTTGACGCCGTCCGCGTCGAAGGCGGACCAGCGGGTGATCAGCGGCGCGGACTCCTCCTTGACGATGTCCGCGAAGTGCATGCCCGCCGCCGACAGGGCCCCCGCGGTCTTGGGCAGGAGCACCCGGCTGCTGCCCAGCTCGGCGGCGATCCGCATGATGTTGATGCCGGCGGCCCCGCCGCCGGCCACGACCGTGCTCTCCTTGGGATCCAGACCCTGGGAGATGGTCATGTCATAGACCGCCTTGACCATGTGGTCGGTCGCCCGGGTCAGGATCCCCCAGGCCGTCTCCTCGACGCTCCTGCCCAGCCTCTCGGCCACCCGGGCCACGGCCTCACGGGCGGCGGCGGTGTCCAGATCCATGCGCCCGCCCAGGAAGTAGTGCGGGTCGAAGAAGCCCAGGACGCACGCGGCGTCCGAGAGCGTGGCCTCGGTGCCGCCGCGCCCGTAGCAGGCAGGACCGGGTTCGGACCCGGCCGACTGGGGGCCGACTCGCAGCAGTCCGCCGTCGTCGACCCAGGCGATCGACCCGCCTCCGGAGCCGATCGAGCGGATGTCGACCGACGAGATGCCGAGCAGGTCTCCTTCCCACTCGCCACCGAGCCAGGTCTCGCGGGTGTAGACCAGTCCGGAGTCGTGCGACAGCCCGACGTCGAACGTGGTGCCACCGGTGTCGCACACGATGGTGTCGCCGCCGAAGCCTTCGGCGTTGGAGAAGTTGACGGCCGCTACCGGGGCCATCGCGGGCCCGGACTTGGCGGCGTTGATCGGCGCGGCGATCATCTCCTCGACGGTCATCACGCCGCCGATGCTCGAGGAGACCAGGAGCTGACCGGTGTAGCCGAAGGCCCGCAGGTCCGATTCGAGTTCGCGGAAGTGGTTCTGCATCAGGGGCTTGAGCGAGGCGTCGATGGCGGTCGCCGAGGCCCGCCGGTACTCGCGGACGACCGGTGCGATCCGGTGCGAGAGCGTGTACGGGACGCCCGGGAGGAGCTCTTCGACGAGCTCGCCGATGCGCAGCTCATGCGCGGGTTCGACGACCGACCACAGCAGGGACACGGCCACTGCCTCGTAGTTCTCCCGGCGCAGCCGGCGCAGGATGTCCCGCACGGCCTGTTCGTCCAGCGGCTTGGTGATCCGCGCCTCGGAGCTGACACGCTCCGGGACCTCGAACGTCCTGCGCCGCGGGATGTAGGGGTCGGGGAACTCGGTGGTGTAGTCGAAGACGTCCCGCTTGCCGCCCTCCTTCAGCACCAGGATGTCGGGGAAGCCCTCGGTGGTGAGCAGGGCGGTCTTGGCCACCCGACGGGTCACGATCGCGTTGGTCGCCCGCGTGGTTCCGTAGAGGAACAGGTCGGTGTGGGCCAGCAGGGCCTGCGCGGTCGTCCCGAGGCCGTCGGCGATGCCTTCGAGGGCTTGGCGCATGCCGTCGAAGACGTGCTGGTGGGTGGTGAGCGCCTTGCCGACATAGTGGTTGTTGTCCTCGTCGCGGACGACGACGTCGATGAAGGTGCCGCCGGTGTCGGCGGAGACAGAGAATCGCATGAGTGCCTCTCGGGTGGGCGACGGCGGTATGGGGCCCGCTGCCACGGGAGCTGGCGCGGCGGCGGCCCGGGACGCGGTCAGGAGGTCGTGGCCACCGAGCGTTGGTCGGCCGGCGAGCTGGAAACCGCGGTCAGTGCCCGGTCGACGGCGGCCAGGGTCCTGTCCACGTCGTCGTCGGTGTGGGCCGCGGAGACGTACCACAGTCCGGTCTCGCGGGCGTGGACACCGTTGCGGACCATGTGCTCGGAGAAGTCGCGCAGCGGTGCGGTGCGACCGACGAGCGTGTCCGCGTAACCGCGCGGCGGTTCGGGGGCGTCCCAGTGCAGACGGATCAGCGCACCGGCGCGCAGGGCTTGGAGCGGTGCCCCGTGGCGGGCGGCGAGCCGCTCGATGCCGTCCGCGAGCTGCCCGGTCAGACGGTCGAGACGTGGGTAGAGGGAGTCCTGGCCGGTCTCGAGGACATCGAGGGTCGCGTTGGCCGCGACGACCGACAACGCGTTGCCGTTGTACGTTCCGGCGTGCCCGATGGTGTGCTCGGCCACGCGCATCACCTCGGCGCGTCCGGCCACCGCGCTGATCGGGAAGCCGGACCCGAGGGCCTTGGCGAGCACGGTGAGGTCCGGGGTCACACCGGTGCGCTGCTGGGCCCCGCCGGGTGCCAGGCGGAAGCCGGTCACGACCTCGTCGAAGACGAGCAGGCAGCCGTGTCGCTCGCACAGGCGGCGGGCGGTGGCCAGATACCCGTCGTCGGCCCACAGGTTGCCGCCGTTGACCGCCACGGGCTCCATGATGACCGCGGCGACGTCCGCACCATGGTGTGCCAGCAGACCGGCCAGGGCCTGTGGGTCGTTCCAGGGGCACACCAGGATCTCGGGACCGACCACATCGTGGTCCGCGGCGATCACCGGACGCGGTGCCGGGCCGGTTCCGACGGGGCTGCCCGGCCCGTTGGCGGTCATGGGGTCGATCCACCCGTGGTAGTGGCCCTCGAACTTGACCGTCTTGCGTCGCCCGGTCGCGGCGCGGGCGATCCGCAACGCCGCCTGCACGGCCTCGCTCCCGGTCACGTTGAGCAGGACACTTTCCGCGCTGGGCACCATCCGGACGATGCGCTCGGCCAGCTCGGCCTCCGCCTCGTGCTGACCGCCGTACAGAACCCCGGCGGCGAGCTGCGTGCGCACGGCCTCGACCACCTCGGGCGGCTGGTGCCCGAGCAGCATGGGACCGTACCCGGCGACATAGTCCACGTACTCGTTGCCGTCGACGTCGGTGATCCGGCTGCCCCGCGCACCGGTGAAGGCCAGCGGCGTGGGGCGCAGCACGGCCCGGCGCGAGGAGTTCACCCCGCGCGGGATGACCTGGTGGGCGCGGTGCAGATACCTTTCCGAGCCGGTGAAGGACTCCGCGTTCACAGGGCGGCTCCCGCGGTCACCCCGCGCAGTGTGGCGTCGTCGTCCCAGGCGGAGATCGGCGGGAAGGCGTCCGCGGCGGTCATCACGTCGATCACGGTGACGGCGGGGGAGCGCAGACCGTCATGGAGCGCACCGGCGAGATCGTCCGCGGAGTCGACCCGGACACCTCGCGCCCCGCACGCGGTGGCGATGGCCGCGTGATCGATCCGGGTGATGTCGATGGCACTGGTGTGTTCGGCGAACTGGTGCAACTCGGAGTGCTTCTGGTAGCCGAGGATCGCGTTGTTCAGCACGATGACCGCGATGGGCAGGTCCATCCGGACGGCCGTCTCCAGCTCGGACCAGCAGTGTGCGAACCCGCCGTCACCGACCACGGCGACCACGGGGCTGTCCGGGCTCGCCGCCTTGGCGCCGATCGCCATGGGGACTCCCCAGCCGAGCCCCGCCAGGCCGCGAGGGGACAGGAACCGCTGACCGCCGCGCCGGGCGCGCAGGTAGTTGGACATCCAGATGGAGCTGTAGCTCGCGTCGGCGACGACGATCGTGTCCGGCGTCAGCAGGGCATCGAGCTCCCGCATGATCCTCTCGGGCCGGATCGGTGAGCCGCCGGCCGTCGCCCGGGGCTCGATACGCTCCTCGTGCCCGGCCCGGGCCCGCGCGATCCGACCGATCACCTGGTCGCGGGCCGCCGCGCGGGTGTCGAGCGGGGTGGACTTCA
Organism: Streptomyces sp. 5-10; assembly: GCF_014712245.1. NCBI lineage: Bacteria > Bacillati > Actinomycetota > Actinomycetes > Kitasatosporales > Streptomycetaceae > Streptomyces > Streptomyces sp. 5-10. Next base: position 72,718 of record NZ_JACVYG010000001.1, on the reverse strand, counting down.
GCTCGTCGACGATCGCGCGCAGGGTGAGCTTGGCGTCGCCGACCAGGCGGAGGGCTTCGTAGTTGCGGCCCACCTCGACCGGGTCCATGTCGATGTGGACGTACGTCGCCGTGGGCGGGAAGAGACGCCAGGCGTCCGTGGCGTTCTCGTTGGTCCGCGTACCCACGAACACGATCAGGTCCGCGTCCTCCACCAGGGGGCGGGCGTCGTGGGTGGCCGAGTAGCTCCCCATGGCGTAGCCGATCACACCGACGGACAGCGGGTCGGTCTCGTCCACCGATCCCTTGCCCATGGGTGTCGTCGCCACCGGCAGCGCCCCAAGTCGCTGGAGCTCGGCCAGCTCGGGCACGGCCCCGGAGACGTGTACGCCGCCCCCGGCGACCACCAGCGGCCGCTCGGCCGTGGCGAGCAGCTCGGCGACGTGTTTGATCTGCTCGGGGCCCGGGAGATACCGGTCCAGCGGGAAGTGGCCGTAGCCGGCGCGGCGTGACGACGCGACCGGGACGGGCTCGGCCAGGACGTCCTTGGGGACCAGCAGCACGACCGGACCGGGGCGGCCGGACGTCGCTTCGGTGACCGCCGCGTCGACATAGTCGTCGACCCTGGCGGGGTCGTCGATCCGGTGGATCGCCTTGGTGCAGGCGTCGAAGAGTTTCTCATGGTCCAGCTCCTGGAAGGCGTTGCGGTTCCGGGCCGCCTGCGGGACTTCCTGGACGATCGCGATCACGGGGACCGACGCCTTGAGGGCTTCGGCCAGTGGCGGCACGAGCAGGGTCGCGGCCGGACCGTTCTGAGCGGCCACGACGCCGACCTTGCCCGACACCCGTGCGTATCCGTCGGCCATCGCGCCGCCCGCGTTTTCGGTACGGTATACGATTTGCCGAATCGATTCTTCAGGTGCGGCCAGGAAGAACAGCGACGGCAGACTCTGTCCGAACACGTCGCTGACACCGTGCCGCCGCAATGCCGCTGCCAGCCCTCGCGCGACCGTACTTCCCATCTGGGATCTCCTCCATCAACGCTGTTCGGCGATTGTTCATGGAGTGGATCACGCGCATTCTCCGGAGGTCCAATAGATGGAATTGCGCTCGCGATAATCGTTGCTTATCGAGGTGTGTTGCGCGGTTGGCGCGGACCTCACGGCAGCCAGAGGGTGCGAAGGCTGTTCAGTGTGTCGTGGAAGCCGGGAAAGGTCTTCTTCACGCAGCCGGGATCGTCCAGGGTGATGCCGGGAGTGCGCAGGCCGGTGATGCTGAAGGCCATGGCGATGCGGTGGTCGCCGCGGCAGGCGAGGTGTGCCGGGCGGGGCCGCGAGGGGTGGATCTCGATCCAGTCCCGGCCGACCAGGACCGGGACCCCGAGGGCGCGCAGGTTCTCGGCACAGGCCTCGAGCCGGTCGCATTCCTTGATCCGGGTGTTGTAGACGTCCTCGATGCGGACCGGGCCGTCGGCGAACGGCGCGATGGCGGCCAGCGTGGGCATGGTGTCGGAGATGTCGCGCATGTTCACGGTGATGCCGGCCAGCCGCCCGCCGTCGGCACCGGCGACGGTCACGTGGTCCTCGGCCAGCGTGACGTGTGCTCCCATCCGGGAGAGCACCTGGGCGAAGCGCAGGTCGCCCTGGAGGCTGCCCGAGCCGAGCCCGGGGATGGTGACACGGCGTCCGGTGAGCGCGGCGGCCGCCAGGAAGTAACTGGCGGTGGAGGCGTCCGGCTCGATCGTGTAGTCGGTGGCCAGGTAGGGCTGAGCGGGCACCGTGAAGGTGTCCCCGTCGCGGTGCACACGCACCCCGAAGCACTCCATCATCGCCATGGTGATGTCCACGTACGGTGCGGAGACCAGGTCGCTCACGGTGATGGTGAGCCCTTGCTCGGTGAGCGGGCCGACCAGCAGCAGCGCGGTGAGGAACTGGGAGGACAGTCCGGCGTCCAGGGTGACGTGCCCTCCCTTGATCCCGTCGGCGTGGACGGTCAACGGGTGGTGGCCCTCCCGCTCCCGGTGGACGAGGGTGACGCCGAGGTCGCGCAGTGCTCGGGTGAGCGGGCCGAGAGGGCGGCGGCGCATCTGGGCGGAGGCGTCGAAGTGGAAGACGCCGTGGCCGGCGGCGGCCAGCGCCGGAAGGAACCGCGCGGTGGTGGCGCCGTCGCGGCAGAAGACCGACGCCTCTTCAACCGCCGGTCCCCGTACGCGGCCCTCGACTGTCCACCGGTCCGGCTCGCGCTCCAGCCGGTAGCCGAGCGCGGTGAGTCCCTCGGCGAACCCCGTCGAGTCATCCGAGACCAGGGGTCTGCGCAGCACCGTGGTGCCTCGTGCCGCGGCCGCCAGGAACAGCGCGCGGGCGGTGACGGACTTCGAGCCCGGGACGTCCTGGAACGGGAAGCGACCCTTGTGCAGGGGCGGGGAGAGTACGTCGTTCATGCCTTTGCGCTGGTCCTTCGCGCGGGTCGGGGTCTCGCCGGCCGGGGTTGGCCTCAGGGGAGGTCTGCCGGTTCGACTGTCGATGCGGTCAGGAGACTAGCATGGTCTGGAATATCAATCCCGCTACTTCTGATTTCTCTAGATAGTTCATCCTTCGGTATTCCGGGCGTGGTTCGTGCGCAACGTCGCCCGGATATGGTTCACTTCGCGAGCCGTCCGCCCGCCCGGCGGCGAGCGGCGTCGCCGCGCCGCTGCCGGTTGTGCTCGGCGAACCACGCGCTCCACACCCTCAGGTCCCAGTGCATGACGCCGTTGATCATGCGCGGGGTCGGGTGGCCGTTCTCCTCGCGATCCCGCCACATCCTGGACAGGGGACCCCGGGTGTAGCCGGTGTGCTCCATGAGGTCGTGGCGGTTGGCGAACTGGCGGCCGTCGATGGTCTCCATCATCTGCTCCGTACCGTGGACTGCTCGGCCAGGTGCACAGGTTAGGCAAGGGAGACGGGGGAGGGCATGGGCGCGAGCCCCATAAGGAAGGCGGCCCTTGTGGGGGTTGAGGGAGAAGCGGCAAGGGCCGGTGGCGCGCTTGTCCGGTTGTCTCCGAAGGCGGGCGCGCGGGTTCCTACTCTCCCGTGGTGTGACGGCCCGCCCCGGCTTCGAGCCTGCGCCGGATTCGGTCGCGCGCCTCGGCGTCACCGGTGTCGAGGGTCGTGTCACGTATTGGGTGTGGGCGGCCGGCGGCCATGACGAAGCCGGGCTTGTGGAGGCCGGCGATGTCCTGGGTGGGGTCGCCGTCGACGGCGATCAGGTCGGCGTTCAGACCGGGCGCCAGTCGGCCGGTGACGTCTTTCAGGCCGCAGGCTTCGGCGGCGACGTCGGTCGCGCTGGCGATCACCTGGCGGTGGTTCATTCCGGCGTCGAGGTAGACCTCCAGGCAGTCGGCGTAGCGTTCGAAGTGGACGAGCGGGATGCCGGCGTCGGTGCCGGCGACCACGATGGCGTCCAGGGCGATGAGCTCGCGGAGATTGCCGATGACGGAGTCCCGCTCGTCCCAAGGACACATGTAATGTTCGGCGGTGCAGGCGGTGTTCATCGCGGGGCTGACGATGACGCCCCGTTCGATGATCATGGCTGCGATACGAGGGTCGAATCGGGTGCCGGTCTGGGTGACCCAGCCGCAGTGTTCGATGCAGTCGACACCCGCGAGGACGGCCCGTTCGATGCCTTCGACGCCGAGTACGTGTGTGGTCACGGGCAGGCCGTGGGCATGGGCCTCGGTGACGAGGGCGGTGAGTTCGTCAAGGGAGTAACGGGTCTGGGACGGGTGGCTGCCGGGTGTCATGAACCCGCCTGTGGTCATGACCTTGATCAGGTCCACCCCTTGTTCGGCGTGCTCACGTACCCGTTCCCGTATCTGGTCGACGCCGTCGGCGACACCGCCCATGGACCAGGCATGGCCGCCTGCCACGGTGATCGGCGCGTTCGCGACCAGCATCCGGGGGGTGGCGTGGGTGAGTGTGGTGAGCCGATCGCGTATCTCGGTTCCCAGAGTGCCGGGTGCCCCGAGGTCGCGGGCGGTGGTGACGCCGGCGTCGAGCAGCCGCCGTGCGTTGGCCACCATCGTCCGGCGCAAGTCGTCCTGGTCCGAGGAGATCCCCACGAGCAGACCGCTCGAGGTCGGATCCTGGCACAGGTGCACATGGCAGTCGATGAGCCCGGGCATCAAGGTGGTGTCCCCGAGGTCGGTGACCGTCTCGGCCGTGCTCGCCCAGGCCGGTGCGGAGCCGCGGGGTCCGGCGTAGGCGATCGTGTCGTCCTCGACGCACACCACCGCGTCGTGGATCAGCGGTGCGGAGGACTCGGTCAGAAGTCTGGCAGCCGTGAGGGTGGTACGGGTGGTCACGACTGCCTCCGGTAGTCCTTGATCGCCGCGCACAGGCGGTCGATGTCGTCGCTGGTGTTGTAGTAGTGGAAGGCGACGCGCAGGTTCGATCCGCGCGGTGCGGTGACGATCCGGCGGGTGGCCAGGAAGGCCGCCAAGGTGTCCGGGTCGGTGTCGGCCACCGCGACCTGCGGTCCGGGCCGGGCACCGGGGGCCGACGGGCTCAGCGTCTCGCCCGCCACGGTCAGCCGGGCACCGGCTTCGGCGACCAGGTTCTCGACGTGTTCCCACCGGGTGGCCGGGTCGACCTGGTTGAGTGTCTCGATTCCGGCCCGCGCCGCGTACACCGAGGGGATGGCGAGCGTACCGGATTCGAAGCGGCGGGCCTCCTCGGGGAAATCGAGGCCGGTCGGATCGAAGTCGAACGGGTTGGGGCGTCCGAACCAGCCGGTCATCCGTGGCGGATGCTGGTCCGTGACACCGGACCGGGCGAAGAGCGCGGCGATCCCGGCAAGGCCCAGCATGTACTTCAGCGTGCCGAAGACGAGGTAGTCACAGTCGATCTCGGCCACGTCGATCGGGACCACGCCGGCCGCCTGGTAGGCATCGACCAGCACGCGCGCCCCCACCGCACGCGCGTGTTTGGCGATCTCGTTGACCGGCTGGAGGGATCCGTTCGTGTACAGGGCCAGCGGGACGGACACCAGCCGGGTGCTGTCGTCGATTTGGGCGCGGTAGGCCTCCACCACACCCAGTGTGCGCATCGCCTCCTGGCCGACCCACCGGACCTCGCCGGGCCCCGGACGCCGGGCGTGCAGCACCTGACCGACGCTGGGGAACTCCGCGGCCATCGAGACGATCACACCGCCTCCGGCGAAGTCCACCGCGTTGGCCACCTGGAAGGCGCCGTGCGATGCGGAAGGCACGAGGGCGACCTCGCTGGTGGACGCGTTGAGAAAGCCTGCCACCGCGGTGCGTAGCCGCTCCACCTCCACCATCCAGTCACCCCACGGCGCGCCCTGATCGCGCAGCGCGTAGGCCATTTCGGCCAGTGCCGTGGTGACACCGGCGGAGATGGCGCCCTGACTGCACGAGGCCAGGTGGGTGGTGTCGACCATGCTGGGGAACTGTGCCCGAAACCGGTCGGGATCCATGAGTCTCCTCCGTGAGCAACGCTCTACAAGTTTCAGCCACAGTGAACACGCGTCAGCGTGGCTGCGCAATACCGAGGAGATATCCGCGTCCGAAGGGTTGACGGTGCGCCGTGCGTCACTCACATTGATGCAAATTCATCTCGGCTGAACACGTAGGCGGCGTTCGGTCAAGCCGAGTCAAGGCCATGTGCTGATCGGAGTAGCATGTCTAGACCACCAACCCCCGTGGCCGGGTCCACCCCCCGGCGCCGCTGGCACTGGCTCCTGCTGGCGGTCCCGCCCGTGTGGTGCATCGGCGTGATTCCCCTGGTCAACCGCGTCGACTACGTCCTTGGCTCGATCCCGTTCCTGCTGGTGTGGATGACACTCGGCGTCCTGATCGGATCGGCTGCCCTTGCGGGCGTCTACCTCGTCGACCGCTCCCGCGGCGACGCGGACCGGGTCTAGGAGCGCGGCATGGCACTTTTTCTAGCCTTCGTGATCGCGGTCGGCTCCATCGTGTGGGGAGCCGTGGCATCCGCCCGCGGCCGGACGATGAACATGCAGGAGTGGTCCGTGGGCGGGCGGCGCTTCGGCACCCTGCTGTTCTGGTTCCTGCTCGTCGGGGAAACGTTCACCACGTCCGCGCTGCTCGGCGCGTCTCAGGGAGTCTTCAGCAACGGCGCGCCCGGCTTCTTCGTCCTCGGCACCGTGGTCCTCAATGCCACGGTCGGCTACTGGATGGTCCCCAAGATCTGGCGCGCGGGTAAGCGGCGTGGGTTGGTGACCATGGCGGACTACTTCACCGCGCGGTTCGAGGCGCCGTGGTTCGGTGGCCTGATCGCCGTGTTCGGCATCGTGGTCCTGCTGCTCTACGGCCAGTTGCAGCTGACCGGACTGGGCCTCATCCTGGGCAGCCTGTTCGGTACCGGGGTGCCGACGGTCGCCTACGTCGTGGCCGGCGGTGTCCTGGTGGCCGCGTTCGTCCTGGTCGGAGGCATGCGCAGTGCCGCCTACACGGCGATCGTCAAGGACGTTCTCCTGGTCGTGGTCCTGATCGTGATCGCCGTCGGCGCGGCGAAGGCGGCCGGCGTCCACGGCCTGCCGGGCATCTTCGACGGCGTCAAGCATGCCCACCCCGCCGCGGCCACTCTCCCGGGAATCCTCGGAGGCGCCGCGACGAACACCTGGTGGTGGATGAGCTTCCTGCTGCTCACTCCGCTGGGCGCCTTCGCCCTGCCCCATGTGTTCCAGGTGTCCTACAGCGCCAAGGACGTGACGACGATCCGCCGCAACCAGGTGATCCAGCCGTTGTACTCGCTGTTCTACGTCCTGATCATCGTCATCGCGTTCGCCGCGCTGCTCGCGCTGCCGCACCTGGCCGACCACCAGGCCAACCAGTCTCTGCTCCTGTTCGTACAGGAGAAGTATCCGGACTGGGTCATCGGGGTTCTCGGAGGCGTGGGCATCCTCGTGGCACTCGTGCCCACCGCGGTGCTCATGCTCGCGGCCAGCACCCTGCTGAGCAGCAACCTGATCGGCGCGGTATCGCCACGGTGGTCCTCGTCGCTGCCGCTGACCCGGTTCGGTGTGATCGTGTTCACCGGCCTGTCGGTGCTCCTGGCCGCCACCAGCAACGACCAGTTGCTCACCGTCATGACCAGCGTGTACAGCGCTGTCGGCCAGTTGGCACCCGCGTTGTTCCTGTCCATGATGTGGCGACGGGTCACCGCACAGGGACTGGCCGCCGGTGCCATCTGCGGCGGGCTGATCGTCGGCGTCCCCGACCTGGGCTCAACCGTGCTCCATCTCGTTCCCGCCGGCACGGTCGTCGGCCTGCCCGCTCTTATCATCAACCTCATCGTGACGGTCGCGGTCACCCTGGCTACCGCGCCTCCCTCGGACACCGCGATCGATGTCGGGATCGAAGAAGGGACGCCCACGGACCCGCGAGGAACCAAGCAAGCCAGCCTCGCCGGGTAACCCGAGGGGTTCCGGTCCCGGTCGCGTGTGCCGGGCTCTCCGCCCGGCACACGCGACCGAGGGCCGTACTGGATAATGATGCCGTGGCCGTGACAAGGATCCGTGAATACCGCACCCTCCGGGGCATGACCGTCCGGGAACTCGCCGACCGCGCCGGGGTGTCCACCGGTCTGATCAGCCAGGTTGAGCGTGGTGTCACCGATCCCAGCCTGGAAACGATGCGACGGATCGCCGAGGCCCTCGACACCCCCTTGTTCAATCTGTTCCAGGAGGGGGACCAGCAGACGGTCGCCGTCATCCGCCGCGACGACCGGTACCGGATCTCCTCGCCCCACCACGCCATCACCTACACCCGTGCCTCACCGGGCGGAGCAAGACTGGAAGTCCTCGAAGGGTCACTCGAGCCCGGTGCCGTCTCCTCCGACACCCCCCGATCACACCCCTCGGAGGAGTGCGTAGTCGTCCTCACCGGTCGGCTCACGGTCCAGGTGGGCGACCAGACCCACGTACTGAAGGCCGGAGACAGCTGCCACTTCGACTCCAACATTCCCCACCGCTTTCGCAACGAGAGCAGGAGCACCGTTCGCTTCATGCTCAGCATCACGCCACCCAGCTACTGACTCCCGGCCCGGGCGCGCCGCACGTCACCGTCCCGCGGACTTCAGCAGCCGGGCCACGGAGACCGGAGCGCCGTCGGCGTCCCGGGACTCCTCGGCGAGCAGGGACATCCGTACGGTGGACCGGCCGCCCTCGGTGCTGACGACGACGAGGTCGGCGCGCAGCCCCGGGACGAGGGCTCCCCGATCGGCGAGCCCCGCGGTGCGCGCGGCGCCCGAGGTGATGAGCGCCACCGCGGTGTGCAGCGGCACCACCCCGCGCTCCGCCAGGCGCAGTACGGCCGCCAGCAGGGCGGTGGGCATGTAGTCACTGGACAGGTTGTCCACCAGCCCTTCGGCGATCAGGGCCTCGGCGCCGACGTTGCCGCTGTGCGACCCGCCGCGCAGCACGTTGGGGGCACCGGCGACGACCGGCATCCCGGCGTCCTGGGCGGCGCGGGCCGCCTCGCGGGTGGTGGGGAACTCGGCGACGGCGGCGCCCGCGGCCCGTACCCCGGCGAGCTCTTCCGCGCTCTCCACGTCGTGGGCGAGCAGCCGGATCCGCCCCGCGCGCGCCTCCTGGCCGAGGTGGGCGAGGGTGCGGACGCGCTGGGGGATGCCGTCGGCGCGTTCGTCGATGCGGTGGCGAATGAACCGGTCGGCCTCCTCGGCGGACAGGTGCTCCTGCTGCTGGATCACCGTCCGGTACGCGTCCAGGTTCCGGTACTGGCCCTGGCCGGGGGTGTGGTCCTCGTAGGAGACCAGTGGCGGCACGTCGGTGGTGTGCGGCTGCCGCGCGAGGGCCTCCTGGAGGGCGTCCAGCGCGTCGGCGTCGCGGGCGTCGAGGCGGTGCAGCAGCCGGTGGTCGACCAGGCCGACACCGGCCGCGGCCCGTTCCCGCACGGCTGCGGCGAGCGCCAGTGAGCGCTCGACGGTGCGGTCCTTGCCGGCGTTGGTCTGATAGCTGACCGCGTGGTGCATCGTGGTGATGCCGGCGGCGCGGACCCGGCCCTCGAAGCTCAGGACGGCGAACCCCGGCTCGAACTCCACGGTGGGGCGGGGGCGTTGCTCCTTCTCCAGAGCGTCGCTGTGGGTGTCGACGATGCCCGGCAGCAGCAGGGCGCCACCGAGGTCGACGGCTCCGGCCGGGACCGCACCCGGGACGACGGGGGCGACGTCGGTGATCCGGCCGTCGTCCACCACGACGAGGGCGTCGTCGAGGGTGCGGTCGGGGAGCACGGCCCGGGCGTGCGCGAACACATAGTGGCTCATCGGGCCACCTCCAGCGGCAGGTTCGGATCGCGCAGGATGTCCCCGGGGGCGCCGGTGGCCAGCACCCGGCCGCCGCCGAGCACCACCACACGGGTGGCGAGGCGCTCGATGGCGTCCAGGTCGTGGAAGACGGACAGGACGGCGGTGCCGGTCTCCTCCAGGCGGGCGATCAGGTCCAGGACCGCGGCGCGGTTGGCCGGGTCGAGGGCGGAGACGGGCTCGTCGAGCAGCAGCAACCGGGGCGGCGCGATGGTGCCCGCGGCGATGTTGACGCGCTGCTTCTGGCCTCCGGACAGGACGGTGGCGTGCATGTCCCACAGGTGTTCGGCGATGGCCACCTGACGCAGCGCGGTGGCGGCGGCCTCCTGGGCGTCGGCCCGGTCCATGCCACGTGCGACACCGGCCGAGGCGACGATGGAGATCACCGAGCGGCGCGGCTGGGGGCGCAGGAACTGCGAGACGTAGCCGATCTCGTGGCCGCGCAGTTCGGCGGCCTCGGCGTCGGGCAGTGCGGCCACGTCGAGGAGCGCACCGTTCGCGGTACGGAACCAGATGTGGCCGGAGCCGGTCAGATAGGTGCGGTACACGCAGCGCAGCAGGGTGGACTTGCCGGCGCCCGAGGTGCCGGCCAGGGCGACGTGCTCGCCGGGCCGGACGTCGAGGTCGACGCCGTACAGGGCGTCGACGGTCCGGCCGTCGATGGTGTGCAGGGTGAAGTCCTTGCGCAGCCCGCGCACCGACAGGACGGTGTCGCCGGGCACGTCCGTGGGAACGGTGGGCCGGGTGGGGGCCATGACGGGGGTTGTCATCGCGGTCATCCTCGGGCCGCCGCGACGAGTTGCTGGCTGTAGGGGTGCTGGGGGTCTTCCAGGAGCTGGTCGGTGAGGCCGGACTCGACCACCCGGCCGTGCTTCATGACCAGCACCCTGCGGGTGAGCATGTCGATGACGCCGAAGTCGTGGGAGACGACGACGGCGGCCACCCCGGTCTCCTCCAACAGACCGCGCAGCAGGTCGAGCACGCCCGCGGCGACGGAGGCGTCGAGTCCGGTGGTCGGCTCGTCCAGGAGCAGCACCGGCGGGTCGTTGGCGAGGGCCTTGGCGATCTGTACGCGCTGGCGCATCCCACCGGAGAAGGTGCGGACCAGGTCGTCCATCCGGCTGAGCGGGACCTCGACCCGGTCCAGGAGTTCGGCCGCGCGCCGCCGGATGTCACCGTAAGAGCGCCAGCCGACCGCCGTGAGCGGGTCAGCGATGTTGCCGCCGGCGGTCACATCCAGGTTGAGCCCGGCGGCCGGGTCCTGGTAGACGGCGGCGATGTCCTTGAGGCGGAGCCGGCGCCGGGCCGACGGCAGGAGGTCGCACAGGTTGACGGTGCCGTCGGCGACGGAGCGCAGCGCGATGGCGCCGGTGGTGGCCGCCTCGTCGCCGGCGATGCAGCGCATCACGGTGGACTTGCCCGAGCCGGACTCGCCGATGATGCCGAGGGCCTCACCGGGCGCCACGTCGAAGGAGACGTCCCAGGCGGCCACGACCGCGCCCGTCGCGGGTGAGACGGCGGTGCCGTGCTCCGGTCCGGTGCCGGTCAGGGAGGCGGGTGACGGGTCTCCGTAGACGCGGCCGAGGCCGGTCACCTTCAGGGCCCAGGGGAGCGCCTGCGGGGTGTGCGTGCTCATGCGGTTTCTTCCTGTTCTCCTGTGGTGCGCCGCAGTGCCGCGCGGGCCAGGTCGGCCGGCCGCCCGGCGACGTCGGCGGGGGCGTCGCCGGTACGGCGCCGGGTGCAGAAGTCGGTGTCCGAGCACACCCAGGTGCTGAACCTGTCGTCCTCGCCCGGCTCCTGGATGAGGTAGGTGTCGTCGGAGCCGCACAGCCGGCAGGCGGCGCCGGGGGTGTACTCGACCTCGAAGGGCCGGTCGTCGAAGGTGAGGGGTACGACCCGGGTGTGCGGGGGGACGGCCATCAGCCGCTTCTCGCGGCCGGCCGAGAGGACGGTGATCGCCTCGGAGTGGTTCATCTTCGGCACGTCCCAGCGCGGGATCGGGCTCGGCGTCATCACATACCGGCCCTCCACGAACACGGGGTAGCCGGCCGCCGCCGTGATCAGGCCGTTGTGGACGATGTCCTCATACAGCCGCACCCACATCTTGGCGTAGTCCGCCTCGGCATGCATGCGGCGCTGCTCGTCCATCTCGCGCACGATGCCGAACAGCGGCTCGGCGCCGGGCACCTGGAGGACGAGTACCTGGCCGTCGGTGAGGGGCTGTTCGGGGATGCGGTGCCGCGACTGGATGATGTCGGCGGCGCGGGTGTCGGTCTCCTCGGCACAGCCCGTCTGCTGGGTGATCAGCCGGCGCAGGTTGGAGGCGTTGACGCCGGCGTCCTCGCCCTGGTCGATCACCTTCAGCCGGGTGTCCTCGCCGACCAGGGCGAGGGTGGCCTGGAGGCCACCGGAACCCCAGCCGCGGGCGATGGGCATCTCCCGCGAGCCGTAAGGGACCTGGTAGCCGGGGATGGCGATGCCGCTGAGGATGGTGCGGCGCAGCTCGCGCTTGGACAGTTCGTCGAAGACGCCGGGGCGGGGGTCGGGCCCGGCGAGGTCTCCGGCACGGGAGGTGCCGGTGCGGGGCAGGGGCAGGGTGGTCATGCGGTGTCTCCGGGAGGGTTGGCGTCCTGGTGGGCGGCCTCGGCGCGTTCCAGCACCGAGCGGTACTCCACGTGGTGCGGCAGCTTGAGGTGCTGCACATAGCCGGTGGCGTCCAGGCCGTCGAGGGTCAGCAGGACATCGTGGTGGATGTCGGTGGAGTCCCCGTAGTGGGCCAGCATCAGGTCGAGCCCGGCCGTGGCGATGGCCTTGCGTTCGTTGTGGCCGAAGCAGATGCCGTAACCGACACTGAGGCGGTCGGGCGGTCCACCGGCCCGGGTCAGGCTGTAGAAGCTCTCGACCTCGCTGACCCGTACCTCCGCGGCCACGACCGGGCGGCCGGTGTACGGGTGTGTCACGCGGACCGGCAGGGTGCCGTGGCGCAGATCGCCGGGGATCTCGTGGTCGGGGCGCCAGTCGCAGCCGTACCACCACAGGTGCACCAGCGAGCCGGTGTCGGCGCGCGCCATGGCCTGCAGCCACGCGGACCGAGGGACGCCGGGCCGGGCCGGGCGCCGGGTGATGTCGTACGGATCGGGGTCAGCGGGGTGTTCGGGGAGCGGGGCGACCAGGCCCATCTCACGGAGGACGGCGAGGACATGGCCGGGGGCGCGCTCGACGGCCTCGGGGCCCGCGTCGTCGGGGTCGGGATCGCGCCCGGGGGCGTGGTCGTGCGAGTGGTCGTGGTCGTGCGTGTGGCCGTGTGTGTGGTGGTGGTCGTGGCCTTCGTGGGTGTGCTCGCCACCGTCCGGAGCGGGGGGCTCGTCGATGCCCGGAGCGGGGGATTCGCCCGCGAGGCGGGACCGGCCCTCGTCCTCGGGGAGCAGGTCGAGCAGGCGGCCGGCGTAGTCCAGGGTGCGGCCGAGGACCTGGCCGCCGGGCGGGTTGCGGAAGGCGGAGCTGATCCGGCGCACCACCCGCAGTTCGGAGGTGCGTACCGGTTCGGAAACCGCCAGGCGGGGCAGCGCGGCACGGTGGGCCCGCAGCAGGTGGGCGGCTTCCACCGGGTCGCCCTCCGCCTGGCGCACGGCGCGGGCCGCCAGCTCGGGAGCCCACAGGCCGCCCTCGCCCATCGCCCGGTCCACGGCGAGGTCGAGGCGTTCGGTGAGCTGGTCCAGCTCCAGCCACGCCGGGTATTCGGCGTTGGCGGCGGCCGTGCGGGCGGGGGCGGGGGGATTCATGAGCGTTCCCCCGCGGCTGCCGCCCAGACCGCGCGGATCCGGTCGACGATCGAGCGGAAGTCCACGTAGTGCGGGAGTTTGAGGTGTTCGAGGTAGCCGGCCGCCTCAGGGCCGTCCAGGGCGGTCAGCACTTGCTGCTCCAATCGGTCGGTGACCCCGTCGCGGTGCACCAGCAGGTCCAGGCCCGCCATGGCGAGCGCCTTGGCCTCGTTGTCGCCGAGGCACAGCCCGTAGCCGATGTCGAAGCGGCTGCCGTCCGGGCGGGGCCGGGCGTCGGGACGGACCGTGCGCGCCTCGGTCACCCGGACGCCCGCGACCGTCACCGGGGAGCCGGTGAAGGGGTGCTCGACGCGCAGCGGCAGATGGCCGCGGCGCAGTTCGAGGGGGGTCTCCGGCTGGTCGTGGCGCGGCGCTCGGGTGACCAGGTACCACAGGTGGGTCAGCGAGCCGGTCTCGGCGCGGGCCATCGAGGACAGCCGGGCCGAGCGCGGGGCGCCGGGGCGGGCGGGTGCCCGGGTGATGTCGAAGGGGTGGGGGTCGGTGGCGTCACGGCGGTCGGCCAGCAGCCCGGCGGGCGGGAGCCCGGAGGGCCGCGCGATCGGGTCCGGTGCGGTGACGGGGGCCCCGCTGGTGGCGGGCCTGCGCGGTGGCGGCGGGGTGGCCCGGGACGTGTCCTCGTCGGTGAGGTCGAGGATCCGGGGCGTGTAGTCACCGGTGATGCCCAGGACCTGGCCGCCGGGCGGATTGCGGTGTGCCGGGGCGATCCGGCGCACCGGGCGCAGCGCGGTGGCGGCGACCGGCGAGCTGTAGGCGAGCCGGGGCAGGGTGGAGCGGTGGGCGCGCAGCAGCTGCGCGGCCTCCAGCAGGTCGCCGCGTGACTGCCGGATCGCGCGTGCCGCGCGTTCCGGGGCCCACAGTCCCGCCTCACCCATCACCCGGTCCACGGCCAAGCCCAGCCGTCCGGTGATCTGGTCCAGCTCCAGCCACCGGCTGGATCCGGCGAACCGGTCCCGGTGGACGAGGCGCTCGGCGGCGGCGATGGCCTCCTGGCCGCCGCGTACTCCGGAGTAGCCCATCTCTAGCCCTCCTCCGGACGCCGCACCCGGGTGGTGCGCGGCAGCCCGGCCACCGAACCGTCGGCGGCGGCGAGGAAGAGGTCGACGCCGCGGGGGAACGCCGCGTTGGCCGCCGCGAGCGCGGCGACCGTGTCCGTGGCCAGCCCGCGCACCGCGAGGCGCCGCTCGACGCCGTCCGGGACACCCGGCCCGCTCAGGTGGAGTTCGGTGTCGTGAGGGCCCTGGCCGCCGAGCGCGTCCACCTGGGCGAAGACCCGGGCGCCGGTCTCCGGGTCGAGTGGCGTGCCCCGGTTCAGGGCGGCGATGTCCTCGGGGGTGAGCGGGCGCAGCGCGATCACGGCACGGGCGTCGGCCAGCTCCGCGCGCGGCGCGCTGGTCGCGGCGTACACCGCCTCCGCCCAGGCCGCGGAGTCCGGGTCGGGACCGGTCAGAACGTGCACCGGAACCTCGACGTCGATCAGTCCGCAACCGGCGACGGCGGCGGCCGGCGCCGCGTCGGGGACGGTGAGCCGGCGGACGCGGCCGGGCCGGGCAAGGACATCGAGCAGCGCGGTGAAGTCGCGCTGGGACTGCTGGGACGTGCGGCGCAGGGCGCGGATGCGCTGTGCGTCGGGGGCGCCGGAGGGCGCGCGGTGGGCGGGGGCCAGGGCGGTTCCGGCCGCTCGGTCGATCACGTCAGCTCCTCGAAGACGACGGTGGTGGCGGTGACATCGGCCCACTCGGCGGCGTCCTGGGAGGCGTGTCGCTCGGCGACGGCCGCGCACAGGGCGTCGATCTCGGCGGTGGCGGGGCCGCCGGCCGCGGCGACGGCGTCCAGGAGCGCTCCGGCGAGCGCGGCGACCCGGTCGTCGCCGGGCCGCATGCACCAGCCGGGCACCCCGGCGACATCGACGGAACACTCGGTGACCAGCACTTCACCGAGGTAGAAGCGGGTCTCCTCGATGGGCTCGCGCACCTGGAGGACCACCATGCCGGTCTCGGGGGACTTCAGGACGGTCGGTTCGGGAAGGGCGCCGTCGGCCAGGAGCCGTTCGGCGAGCGGGACGATCTCCTCGTGCGCGGCGGCTGCGAGCAGTTCACAGCGCCGTTCACGAGTCGGTGTCGAAGACACGCGTGTTCTCCTTACTTCCTTGCGGGGTCGCCGCGCGTGCGAGGCTTCGCTCGCGGTCGCGGCCGTAGAGGTGTGGCGGGACGCGGCGGGCCGGCGGCCTCCGGTCCAGGCGGTCAGTCGAGGTCGTCGAGTTCGATGACCAGGCGCAGGCCGTCCGGGCGGGACCAGCCCTCGCTGCACATCAGGGGAGCCCCGGTGCGGGAATCCCGGCTCATGCTCTCCAGCAACCAGACCGGCCGGTTGCGCTCGGCATCCAGTTCTGCCGCCACCTCGGGCGGGGGCAGTACGCTGCTGACCCGGCACCAGGCGCGCACCGGCACAACACCGCACATCTGCCGCAGAATCACATCGAGGGACTCCACGGCTCGCACCGCCGAGCCGAGATCGGGCAGCAGGTCGACCGGGACCCACGCCTGGGTCCAGCCGCTGACCAGGCCGTTGAGATAGGTCTGCGACACGAGCAGATGGGCGGGGCTGCCCTCGCCGCGGCGTAGCCGGTCGGCGTGCTCCGCGCTGAGGCCGACGCGGCGTACATCCCGCACCACGCGGCGGTGCACGCCGCCCGCCTCCTCGATGGTTCGGCTTCCCGACGGGGGCTGGCGCCGCGACAGCAGGTAGTCGATCGGGCGGTTGACGAATGTGCCGGCGCCGCGGACCCGCCGCACCATCAGGCGGCCCTCCAGTTCCTGGAGGGCGGCGCGGGCCGCGGCACGGCTGACGCCGAAGCGCGCGGCGATCTCGTGCTCGCTGGAGACGCGGGTGCCGGCCGGCTGGTCGGCGATCTCGGCCGCGAGTACCTCGGCTATCTCTGCGTACCTGCTCTTCTTGGCCACGCCTTCGACTCTGGAACCCGGAGTTGTCCGTACAAGTGTCCGCACCTCATCGGTCCCCGGCGCGCAAGTGAACAACGGGAACACTTGTTTCGCCTTTCCGGCCGCGTTCCGGCGGCGTCGAGTGGGCGGCGCGGTCCGGGAGGGGGACGGGGAACGACGGCGGCCCGCTCTGTCCGGGACAGAGCGGGCCGTTCGGGTCGGCGTGTGTCTCCACCGGCCTCCGCGCGTCGTGTCAGGCGTACACCTTTCGTACCCATACCGCGAGGCCTTCCACCAGCAGCACGATGGCGAGGACCATCAGCACCACGGTGGTCACCACGCCGAACTCCAGGACCCGGGTGGCGTTGAGCAGGTCGTAGCCGATGCCGCCCGCGCCCACGATGCCGAGCAGGGTGGCCGAGCGGATGTTGACGTCGAGCTGGTACAGCACATGGCCGAGCACGGCGGGCCAGGCACGTGGCAGGATCGCGCCGAAGAAGATCTGGTGCCGCCGGGCGCCGGTGGCCAGCAGGGCGCGTACGGGGCCTGGCTCCACTTCCTCGAGTGAGTCGGCCACCAGCTTGCCGAGCAGCCCGATGGACCCGACGCCGAGTGCCAGTGCCCCGGCCACCGGGCCGAGGCCGGTGACCACGACGAGGACGATGGCCAGGATGAGCTCCGGTATGCCCCGCACACACAGGATCACGGTCCTGAAGAACCGTGCCACGCGCGGCGACCCCACCACGTTCCCCGCCGCCAGCACGCCCAGCAGCACGGCCGGCACCAGGCCGATCAGCGTGCCGGCGAGGGAGATCTGCAACGTGACCCACAGGTCGTCCAGGAGCGTGCCGCCGATTCCACCGGTGCCGGGCGGCAGGAAGTCGCCGAGGGTGGGCAGCAGGGAGTGGGCGGCGCGTGACAGGGCCTGCCAGGAGACACCGGACCGCACGGCGGAGGCCACGACGAGCCCCAGCGCTAGGACCAGCCAGACCGTACGGCGCGCCCGTGCCCCGCTCCACGGCGGGCTGGTCCGCGGGCGGACGGCGGCCGTACCGTCGTCGCCCGCGGGTGCGGTGCGGGACGGAAGGTGTCCGGGCGCGGTGGACTCAGCCGCAAGCGGGCCCTTCACCGTGGTGTTCCGTGCGGCCGGGCCGCGCCACCGCGGGCGGCGGGACCGGGTGGTCACCTCCGGCAGCAGGGTGCGCCGGACGGCGCCGGAAACAGACTCGAACGCGAAACACGTCAGCAGCACCACGAGGGCGAGTGCCATGGCGCGCTGGTAGTCGAGCTGGTTGACGGCGGTGGCGAGGCCGTAGCCGATGCCGCCGACGCCGACGAAGCCGAGTACCACCGATACGCGCAGGTTGATGTCGAGGCGGTGCAGGGCGGTGGCCACCAGGGAGGGCAGTACTTGAGGGAGGACGGCGCCGGTGATCTGCTGGAGCCGGCCGGCGCCTGTCGTCCTGAGCGCGGTGCGCGGACCCTCGTCGATCTGTTCGATGGCGTCGGCGGTGAGTTTTCCGACCATGCCGACGGAGTGCATGCCGAGGGCCACGACGCCGGTCATGCCGCCCAGGCCGAATACCCGGAAGGCGGCGATGGCGAAGACGACGTCGGGCACGGCGCGGCACAGCACGATGATGGCGCGCGCCGTCACCCGGGAGGGTGTGTTGAGTGTGGTGTTGCGGGCGGCGAGGAGAGCCACCGGCACGCTCAGTACGACGGAGAGGGCGGTGCCCGTGATGACGATGGCCAGGGTCTGCCAGAGCAGGCCGAGCAGTTCCGGCGCGGGTGGGAAGTCCAGTGGCAGCATCCGGCTGGAGAAGTCGACGGCGTTGCCCGCGCTGTCGATCAGGGTGGCGATGTTCAGGCGCAGACTGGTGACCGCCCAGATGCCACCGGCCAGACAGATCATCAGGGCGAGCCCGGCCGCCACACCCGGGACACGCGGACGGGCCAGCGTCCGGCGCGCGGTGGCCGGGCCGGACTCGGCGGCGGAGGTGAGCGGGGGGCGCTGGTCAACGGCGGACACGCCTCACCTCGTTCCCGTGTGTGGGACGACCGCCGTGGGGAGAGGTGCGGGGTCGGCGCCGACTTCGGTGTAGAGCCGCATCACTTCGGCGCGGTCGATGTCGCGTGTGGTGAGGTCCATCACCACCTGGCCCTGGCGCAGGCCGATGATCCGGTCGGCCCAGGAGAGGGCCACGTCCACCTGGTGCAGGCTGCACAGGACGGTGAGGCGGCTCTGGTCGGCGACGTCCCTGAGCAGCCGCATGATCTGCGCGGAGGATTCGGGGTCGAGTGAGGCGACGGGCTCGTCGGCGAGCAGCAGTTCGGGACGTTGCATCAGGGACCTGGCGACGGCGACGCGCTGCTGCTGGCCGCCGGAGAGGGTGTCGGCCCGCTGGAAGGCGTGCCCTGCGAGGCCGACGCGCTCGAGGCCGTCGAGGGCGCGCTCGCGGATGGCGCGCGGGTAGGTGAACAGGCCGAGGCGGGGGCCGCGCAGTGAACCGAGTGCCCCGGTGCACACGTTCTCCAGGACGGTGACCCGGCCCACCAGGTGGAACTGCTGGAAGATGAATCCGATCCGGCGGCGCAGCTGCCGCAGTCCGGCGTTCCCGGTGTCGGCCAGGTCGGTGCCGAGTACGGTGCCGGTGCCGGAGGTGGGCCGCTGTAGCCCGTTGAGCTGGGCGAGGAGGGTGGACTTCCCGGAGCCGGACAGGCCCAGGAGCGCGACCACCTCACCGCCCGTGACGTCGAAGGAGACCTGGTCGAGGGCGGTCCGGGCGTCGGGGCCGCTGCCGAACCGCTTGGTGAGGCCGGTGAGCCGGACCACCGGCTGGGCGTGATCCGCTCCGGCCGGGGCCTCGGACCGGGTGTCGAGGGCCGTCACGAGCCGGCCTTGCACTGCGGGTCCCCGGTGGTGGCGCACACCTCGCGAACGGTCTTGTAGTCGGAGTCCTTGGCCGGGACATAACCCCAATAGCCGTAGATGGAGCAGCCGTCGCCCGTGCAGTACCCCTTGGACTTCAGATAGTCGGCGTTGGCCTTCTTGGTGAAGACGTCGGCGAGCTGCCGGCGCAGTGTGCCGCTGAGGTCGGTGGAGACCCCGACCGGGGAGCTGGGGATGAGCGGCGACTTCCACACCACCTTCAGGTCGCCCTTCTTCAGCTTGCCCTTCTGGATCAGCAGCTTGTCGACCATCGTGTTGTCCGCGAAGCCCGCGTCGCAGTCCCCACCGGCCACCGAGAGCGCGGACGCGTCATGGCCGCCCGCCATCACCTTGGTGTACGAGCCGTCCTTCAGCCCGGCCTTCTTCAGCCCAGCGCGGGGGTACAGATAGCCGGAAGTTGAGTTCTCGTCGACGAAGCAGACCTTATGGCCCTTGAAGTCGGACAGGCTGTTGATGTCCTTGTTCCCGCCTCGGGTGATGCCGTACGACCAGTAGCCGGGGGTGCCGCCCTTGGTGAGGAGCTGACGGGCGATGGGCTCCACACCCACCCCGCTCTTCTTGGCGACCACATACGACAGCGGGCCGTAGACCGCGATCTGGGCCTTGTGCGCGCGCTGGGCCTCGATCACGGCGGCGTAGCTGGTCGCCTTCTGCAGGACGACCTTCTTGCCGGTCTCGTCTTCCAGCAGCTTGACGAGCGGCTTGTAGTGCTGGGCCGTCGAGCCGGCGTCCTCGGAGGGAATGACTGCCATCGTCAGGGTGCCGGGGTCTTTGCCGGAGGAGGTGTCACCGGCGGCGCTGCTGCCGCAGGCGGTCAGCACCAGCGGCAGCAGGGTGGCGGCGGCGAGCGCGGAAGGGCGCGGGGGGCGTGACATGAGGATGGTCCTTACGGGTTCTGGGCGGCGGGACACCGCCGGTGGTGCCGTAAGCCTCAGTACCGCGGATGAGTCCCCCCGCCCCACCAAGTGAAGGTCCGCTGAACAACCTCGGATGTGATGCGTGAGTTGGTCGCACAAGCGGGGTGCCGACGGAAGGGCCGGTTCCACTGGTCCTGGAACAGCCCGACGCCGAGCACATCCTGCGTGAGGTCGCGGGCCGTGTCGGCATCGCCGTACTGGACGAGCACCGGGCGCGGAAGCTCTGCCCGCCCGGGGTGCGTGTGCGACGGTTCGTCGAGCCCGTCCCGACCACCACGCTGGTGGTGGCGTGGCGGCCGCGGGCGGGGCACGCATCGGTGGACCGGTTCATCGAGCCGTGCCGGGAGCACCTGGGCCCCGTCGGCCGGTGACGGAACGCGGTGGCGACGGCGCGCGGCCCGGGGTACGGCCATGCGGCCGCATCCGGGCCTGAGGGGACGCCGTCGCGGTGACGACGGAAGCGGGCCCCCGCCGTCCTGGGCAAGTGCCCCGGCCCGGGGGTCAGGTCCCGGGCCGGGGCACGTAGGTGGGGGCGTCCCGGGTCAGACGTTGATCGTCGTCGCCAGGCGACGGTCCGTGATCGAGCGGCCGACCTCGATCTCGTACGAACCGTTCACAAGAGACCACGTGCTGGTCTTCTCGTCCCATATTTCGAACGCGCGCAGCGGGAGGCCGATGGTGACCTCGGTGCCCTCGCCGGGCCCGGCCTCGACACCGGCGAAGCCCGCCAGCCAGCGGGCGGGGCGCTCGGCGTCCGGCTCGCTGGGGGAGAGGTAGACCTGAACGACCTCGCGGCCCGCGCGCTCACCGGAGTTGTGGAGGCGGACGGTCACTGTGGTGCCGTCGGACTCGACGGACTCGTAGGTCCAGTCGGTGTAGCCGAGCCCGTGTCCGAAGGCGTAGGCCGGGGTGCGGCCCGCCTTCTCCCAGGCGCGGTATCCGATGAACACGCCTTCGGAGTAGGGGAGTTCACCGTCCTCCGGGACCACTTGGGTGACCGGGGCATCGTCGAGGGAGCCCCAGGTGGTGGGGAGGCGGCCGTCGGGTTCATGGGCACCGGTGAGCACGTCGGCGAGGGCCGCGCCGGCCTCCTGGCCGGGGAACCAGCTCAGCAGCACGGCGGCGACCTCCTCCCGCCACGGAAGCTCCACCGGGGAGCCGGAGTTGACGATCACCACGGTGCGGGGATTGGCGGCGGCGACGGCGCGGACCAGGTCGTCCTGGCGGCCGGGGAGACGCAGATCGGTGCGGTCGAAGCCCTCCGACTCGACCCGTTCGGTGGTGGCGACGACGACCACGGCGGTGTCGGCGGCGCGGGCGGCCTCGACCGCCTCGGCGATCAGTTCATCGGGGTCGCGCCGCGGCCCCTGGTGGGCGAGGGCGAAGGTGATGTCCCTCATGAGGGCCTCGTCCTCGGACACCGCGACGTCGTGGGTGAGGG
Organism: Streptomyces sp. 5-10; assembly: GCF_014712245.1. Classification (NCBI taxonomy): domain Bacteria; kingdom Bacillati; phylum Actinomycetota; class Actinomycetes; order Kitasatosporales; family Streptomycetaceae; genus Streptomyces; species Streptomyces sp. 5-10. The sequence goes on along the minus strand of NZ_JACVYG010000001.1, from coordinate 51,304 downwards.
AGACCGCGACGGGTTCGCCGGCGGTGAGTTCTGCCTCGGCGCGGGGCACCGGGGCGTCGAAGATCCCCGCGAAGGGGTCCTCGTTGTCGAGGTGCTGGATGTCGTCGTAGTACGTGATGCCGCCGACGCTGAGCCGGAACGCGCCGATCCCCTTGATGCCGAAGGTGTGCGGGCCGGTCTCGCGCGGGGTGAAGGTGCCGGTGAGCTCGATGGTGTGGAGGCGTTCGGGGGTGACGCCCTCGGGGAGGTCCGAACCGTTCCAGTGGATCTGCCCGTCGGGGACGCCGCGGGTGCCGAGGACCGTGCCGTCGGCGCCCCGGCAGACGGCGCGGAGCTCGAAGCCCTGGCCGGCGATGGCGGGTTCGGTACTGGGGTCGGCGCCGACGGCGTAGCTGAGGGTGCCCTCGGGGAGGGCGGCGGTCAGGCCGTCGAGCGGGGAGACGATCCGGGAGGGGAAGACGGTGGCGGAGCCGCCCCCGAGGACACGGGCGTCGCGGGCGGCGGCGCCGATCAGCGCCACCGTTCCGGGCTTCAGCGGCAGGGCTTCGCGCTCGTTGCGGACCAGGACGAAGGAGCGGCGGGCGATCTCGCGGGCCAGGTCCTCGCCGTCGATGAGGTCCGGCAGGTCGGTGACGACGGGGCTCGCGCCCTCCAGGATGCCGACGCGGGCGGCGAGCCGCAGCACGTTGCGCACGGCGTCGTCGACCGTGGCCTCCTCGACCCGGCCGTCCCGTACCGCCTGGGCGAGGGCGTCGCCGTAGACCGTCGTCGGGCCGGGCATGGCGACGTCGAGGCCGCCCTCGATGGCGCCCTTCGTCGACCGGGCGGCCGTCCAGTCCGAGACGTTGAAGCCGTCGAAGCCCCATTCAGCGCGCAGGATCTCGTTCACCAGGTGGCGGTGCTCGGTCATCGTCGTGCCGTTGACCGCGTTGTAGGCGGTCATGATGCCCCAGGGGCGGGCGTTCGCGACGATGAACTCGAAGGGAGCCAGGTACAGCTCGCGCAGGGCGCGCTCGGAGATCAGGTTGTTCACGGTGAAGCGGTCGGTCTCGGCGTCGTTGGCGACGAAGTGCTTGGCCGTGGTGCCGACGCCCCCGGACTGGACGCCGTTCACATAGCCGGAGCCGATGACGCCGGTCAGATACGGATCCTCGCTGTAGGCCTCGAAGTGGCGGCCGCCGAGCGGGGAGCGGTGCAGGTTGACGGTGGGGGCGAGCAGGACGTGCACACCCTTGCGGCGGGCCTCCTGGGCGAGCAGGACGCCGGCGCGGTGGGCCAGGTCCTGGTCCCAGGTCGCGGCGAGCGCGGTCGGGGACGGCAGGGCGATCGACGGGTCGTCGGCGGCCCAGCGCACACCGCGCACCCCGATCGGGCCGTCGGACATGACCAGGGACTTCAGGCCGATCTCGGGGAGCGCCGGCAGGGACCACCTGTCCTGCCCGGACAGGAGCCGGGCCTTCGCGCTCAGATCGAGCCTGGCGAGGGCCGCCTCGACGACCGCCTCGCGGGCCCGCTCCGCCTGTGCCACGAGGGCACCTCCTCGTTGAAAGCCATTCATCAAGCAACCATTCGCGGTGAAGAGGTACATTTCTTGGTGTTTTATTACATTTTGTAGCGGACCGGTGTCTCAGCCCTTGACCGCGCCGGAGAGCATGCCGCGGATGAACTGCCGTTGGCAGAACACATACAGCCCCACGACCGGGACGGAGATCAGCACCGCCGCCGCCGCGAGCAGGTTGACGTGCACCAGGTAGCGGCCGGAGAAGGCACCCAGGCCCAGCGTCATCGGCTGGTGAGCCGGGTCGGAGACCAGGATCAGCGAGAGGAAGTAGTCGTTCCAGGTCCACATGAAGTTGAGCAGCACAAAGGTGACGATCGCGGGCCGGGAGATCGGCAGATAGATCCGCCACAGCGCGCTCCAGGTGCCGGCGCCGTCCACCTGAGCCGACTCGCCGATGCTGGACGGCACCGTACGGAAGGCCGCGCGCATCCAGAACGCGCCGAAGCTCACGCCCGTGCCGACATGCGCGAGGATGATGCCCTGGTAGGTGTCGGTCAGCCCCTGCGACTGGAAGTCGTAGTACAGCGGGACGACGATCGCCTCCAGCGGGATCATGATCCCGAAGAGCATCACCGGAAAGAGTAGCTTTTCCCCCACCACCCCCAGCACTCCGAAGGCGTAGCCGCTGAGGATCGCCAGCACGGTCGAGACGGCCACCGCCGTACCGGTGATGATCAGGCTGGACTTCAGATATTGAGTGAGACCGGCCTGCTGCCAGGCATCGGTGAAGTTGGACCACTGCATATGACCGAGGTCCAGCGACCCGGTGATCTCGGGGCTCACCGCGACGCCCAGGGTCCAGATCACCGGGAAGAGCACAGCGGCGGCGAGCAGGGTCAGAAAGGCGTAGTTGAAGGCCTTTTCCCATGGGGAGATCATCAGTCGTCACCTTCGGAGAGCTTGACCACGGCCAGCGACACGATCAGCGCGACCACCGCCAGCACCACGCCGATGGCACAGGCCGCGCCGACGTCCGGATTGCTGAAGGCCCGCTTGTAGAGCACCACGGTGGGGGTGATGGTGGAGGTGCCCGGGCCACCCTTGGTGGTGAGCCAGACGATGTCGAAGACCCTGATCGCGCCGAGCAGGGTGAGGGTCAGCGCCACGGCGAGCTGTCCGCGCAGACCCGGCAGGGTCACCGTGAAGAACTCCCGTACCGGACCCGCGCCGTCCATGCGTGCGGCGTCGTAGAGCTCGTTCGGGATGTTCTGCGCCCCGGCCGCGAACAGCACCATGCACAGCCCGAACGCCCCCCAGGTTCCGGCCAGGCCGAGGGCGGGCAGCGCCCAGGTGAAGTCGCCCAGCCAGCCACGGGTCAGCCCGCCCAGACCGAAGGCGGTGAGCACGCTGTTGAGGGGCCCGCCCGGGGCGTAGATCTGCTTCCACACCACCGCGACGACGGCCGGGGTGAGCACCTGGGGAAGGAAGATGATCCAGCGGTAGACCCCGGCACCGCGCGTGTCCTTGCGTGCGGTCAGCGCCGCACTCACCATCCCCAGGATGACCGGCAGGAGAGAGAAGAAGACGATGAAGAACAGGGTGTGGCCGACCGCCTGCCGCAGCGTCGGATCGGAGAGGAAGTCGGTGTAGTTCTCCAGCCCCGCCCAGGTGGCCGCGGTGATTCCATCCCAGTGGTAGAAGGACAGCCGCACCCCCTGCCCGGCCGGTAGCAGCACCACGCCTGCGTAGATCAGCAGTGCGGGGGCGAGGTACACCAGCCCCAACTGGCGGCGGCGCCGGCGCGAGGACCGCCGAGGGCGGTTCGTGCGCCGTGGGGGACGGATGGCTTCGGGACCCGCGGTGGCGGGCGCGGCCACGGAGACGGCCTCGGAGGTATGGCTTTCGTTGAGTGTGGCCATGACTACCTCGCCAGGCCCTTCACAAAGGCGGTGGCGTCCTCGTCGGCGGCGGTGACCACCGCTTTCGGCGTGGACTTTCCGGCCAGCGCGTTCTGCATGGCGCGGTTGATGGTGTCCAGCATCGTCGGCGTGGTCCAGTCCAGATAGGGCACGGATGTGCCCTCCGCCGATATCTGCCCGGCGATGGCCACATCGTCGGCGAACAGCGGATCCCCGGCGGGGGCCTTCACATCCGGGTGCAGCAGCGGCATCGTCCCGTGCCGTACGGCGAGCTCGGCGGCCCGCTCACTGGCCGCGAACTGGAGGAAGGCCGCGGCGGCGTCGGCGTGCTTGGACTTCGAGGCGATGGAGAAGTTGGTCGCGGAGGAGGCCGTGGCCACCGGCTTGCCGCCGTCCGCACGGGGCAGGACGAACGAGCCGAAGCCCTTGGACTGCCCTGGCTTGAACGGCAGCGAGCCCGAGTAGTTGAAGTGGAACAGGCCTTTGCCATTGACGAAGGACTGGGCGGCGTCGTCCGAGGCGGTCCCGGCGTAGTCCTTGGCCAGGTAGCCCTTGTCGGACCACTGCTTGAAGGCGGACACCGCCTGCGGGAAGCCGGTCTGGGCGATCTTCACCTTGTCGTGCGAGTAGATGAAGTCGGAGATCTTGCTCTGTGCGCCCAAGGCGTTCATCAGCGAGAAGAGCGGCATGGTGATGCCGACCTGGTCCGAGGTGCCCACCGTGATGGGGGCGATGCCCTCCGCCTTGGCCTTGGCGAGAGCGGCCTGGAATTCGGCGTAGCTGTGCGGGACCTTGGCCCCGATCTTCTGGAGCAGGGCCCGGTTGTAGTAGACCTCGATCAGCGAGGCGCGGGCGACGGGGGTGCCGAACATCGAGCCGGTGCCCATCTGCTTGCCGTCGGGGCTGAACTCGTGCTCGCTCAGGATGGACTGCGGGAAGGACCGCTTCCATCCGTAGGCCTTGGCGTAGTTGTCCAGGTTGAGCACCAGCCCGCCGCGAACGAGGGTTCCCAGCGACTGCCAGCCGTTGTTGGCCGGAACGATGTCCGGGGGGTTGGCGGACTTCAGCTTGAGCGGCAGGGCGGCCATCACCTGGTCCCAGGGCAGCGAGTTCCGCTCGATGGTGATGTTGGGGTACTTCTTCTCGAACGCCGTGACGACGTCCTTCATCCAGGCGTTGTCGGGATCGCCGGTGAAGTAGTCCAGTATGTGCAACGTGACCTCGCCCATCGCGGCTGGATCGGTGGCGACCGCGCCTGGTTTCGCGGAGTTGTCCGCACTGTTTCCGTTGGTGCCCGGCATGCAGCCGGCGAGCAGGCCGGCCGCCGCCAAAGGCGCCAGCGCGCCGGCGATCCGTCGAGTTCTGCGGTGCGAGACCACGATGTCTCCTGTCCTCGATGGGTGTCCCGAAAGCCCGGATACGGGCGAGCCTAAAGCGCAGCAGACCACTTAGTCCAGATGTAGGAAGCTGGTTTGTTTACTCCACTCGGCAGACCAGTCTTGGTAACGTAAGGGCATGACGAGCGTGGAGGACACCAAGGCGGGGGCCGCCGTCGCGCAGACCTACCGCCGACTCAGCGACGCGTTGCGCCGAGGGGTCTATGCAGCGGGAAGCCGGTTGCCGGGGGAGCGGGACCTCGCCGCGGACCTCGGAGTCAGCCGCTCCACCCTGCGCCTGGCGCTGGGCCGGCTGGCCGAGGAGAACAAGCTGGAACGCTCCTCGCAGCGCGGCTGGTTCGTCCGCCGTAACGTCGTCGGCGAACCGCCGAGCACCCTGCAGAGCTTCTCCGAGATGGCGCGCGCCCGCGGGCTGCGCCCGGAGTCCGAGGTGCTGCGCCGCCGCGCCCGCCCGGCCACCTTCGAAGAGGCCGAGCAACTGTCCGTCGCTCCCGCCTCCCGGGTCCTCGAACTGCGGAGGCTGCGCCGTATGGACGGAGTGCCGGTGTGCGTGGACTCCAGCGTGGTGGTCCTGGCCCTCGCACCCCAGCTGGCCGGGATCGACCTCACCGACCGTTCCCTGTACGAGACGTTGGAGCAGGACTGCGGACTGCGCATCGCCCGCAGCTCCTACACCGTCCACGCGGCGGCGGCCGACCAGGCCACCGCCGAGCTGCTGGACATCGAGCCGGGCGACCCGGTGCTGATCGGCGAGGAGCTGACCTACGCCGACGACGGCTCGCTGTTGCTGACCGGACGGATGGTCTACCGCAGCGATGCCTACCGCTTCCAGGCCGACCTGTTCCGCCCGGTGCGCCCCTGACGCCGCCTTGAGGAGGCGGACGAACGCCGGGGCGCCGCGTGCATGTACGGCGAGTCGTGCGGATGGAACCGGCCCACCGACCCAGGTGGCCGGGCGTCTCAAGTGGCCGGGCGTCTCAGGTGGCCGGGCGTCTCAAGTGGCCAGGAACTCCCGGGGCGGCAGGCTCCCCGTCACCTTCTCCAGCGCGGCGTCGGCCACCACCGGGTCCGCCAACGCCACCCCGCCCTCGGCGAGGGCGTCCAGCAGCGCACCGGCCACCGGTGGCAGGGAGCCGCGGTGCAGCACCGCTCCGGGGACGTGCGCGGGCAGCTCCGCCAACAGCGCGTCGGCGACCGGAGAGCCCTCCGCCATCAGGACCGAGCCCGACAGCACGACGCTCACCGGCCCTTCCGCCCGCGCCAGCCCGGTTCGCCGCGCGGCCACCCCGGCGTACTGGGCCAGATGGCGTCCTTGGGCCCGGGCGATCTCCACCGCCGCCGGATCACCCGCCGCGGCCACCGCCGCGACCACGCGGGCGCAGCTGTTCCGCTCCCGGCCGGAGGCACGGCCCTGACGGCGAGTGAGCCAGTGGTTGAGGGCCGCCACGGTGGGCTTGCCGTAGTGCGCGAGCAGGGCTTCGGTCAGGGCGGTCGGCGGGGCGAGCCCCAACTCGGCCAGGAAGACCGCCCGGAACGCCTCGTTCGCCAGGCCCGTGGCGCCCATGGGGTACTGACCCCACCAGCCCATGTCCCACAGCTCACCGCCGGGCCCGCGGGCGGCGATCGCCCCCGACGTCCCGCCGGTCACCGAGACGCCGACGCCGCGGGCATCGCCGCACCGGATGGCGGCGTAGCCGTCGTTGAGGATGCTGCGCCTGGTCAGGACGCCGGGACAATGGCGCGTCAGGGCCGTGTCCCAGGAGCGCTGGTCCTCGGGCCAGTCGACCCCGGCCAGCCGGAAGGCCGCGCTCCCGACGGCCCGGAGGTCCGCCCCGGCCTGGGCCAGGGCAGCCCGCACCGCCGCCAGCACCTCGGACACCGCGATCTCGGGGGTCGGCGCCCCGTAGATGTCCCCACAGCCCGAACGCCCGGCGCCCACCACCTCACCGGAGGCGGTGGACACCAGGGCCGCGGTCTTGCTGTTGCCCGCGTCCACGCCCAGGTAGAGCGCGGACGCGGGACATGCCGTCTGCTCCCGCGTCACGGCAGCAGACGCTCCGGCAGCCAGGCCCGCTGCGCCGTGGCCAGCTCGGCGTACAGCGCCTCGGCCACCGGCAGCGAGGGCACCAGCGGATTGGCCGTCATGGCTCGGACGGCGTCCGCGGCGTTGCCCTCCCAGGCCGCCTTGGCGGTGAGGATCTGGTACTCGGCCAGCTGCTGGACGATGCCACGCACCGAGTGCGGCAGCGGCTTCTGCTGCTCGGGGTGGAAGCCGGTACCGTCCACGGTGCCCCACAGCTCGACGACGGTCGACTCCTCGAATCCGGGCAGCCAGCCGCCGGTGTTGGTGATGTTGAAGGGGAGACGCGCCGGGGCGTCGTTGTAGAACGCGCTGATCGCCTCGATGGCGAGCTCCAGCTCGTGGATCCCGCCGCGCGAGCGGTCCTTCTCGAGCTGCGGGGCGTCGGAGGCGGCCTGCTCCCGGTAGTGCTCCCAGTAGTCGGGCAGCGAGTCCAGGATGACCTCGGAGCGGGTCTTGGCGGCCAGCTGCCGCTCGCGCAGGATCTCGTCCTTGAAGTAGTAGTAGTTGAAGTAGTCCGAGGGAATGGACTCCATCGCCACCGCCAGGTGCAGCGCACGCATGCCGTTGCGGTCCTCGGTGGGCTTGTCCTTGAGCGCCTCGTAGCGCTCGCGCAGGATCGGGAAGGCGTCCTGGCCGTCGTAGGTCGCCTCGTTCGACCAGCAGTTGTGGTTGACGCCGACGAGGTTGGCCTTGAGCTTGTCCGGGTCGAGCCCGGCGGCCTTGGCGACGACCGGCGGGAAGACGATCGGGCCCTCGCAGAAGGAGACGATCGGGATGTCGGTGTAGTCGGAGACCGCCTGCGAGACGATGTTGACCGGGTTCGTGTAGTTGAAGATCCGGGCGCGGGGGGCGACGTCGGCCAGATTGGCGCAGACCTCCTTGATGATGTTGATCGAGCGCAGCGCCATCATCATGCCGCCCGGCCCCTGCGTCTCCTGACCGATGACCCCGTACTTGAGCGGGATCCGCTCGTCCAGCGCCCGGGCCTCGAAGCCGCCGGGACGGTAGCTGCTGAGCACGGCGTCGACGTCGCGCAGGCCCTCGCGCTGGTCGGTCGCGGTGCTGATGGTGATGTCGAGGCCCGCGTTGCGGGCCATCTTCTCGGTGATGGTCCGGACCACGTCGAGCCGGTCCTGATCGAGGTCGATCAGCACGAACTCGGAGCCGTCGAACTCCTTGCCGTGGTGCATGAAGGAGGCCATGGTCCCCGCTCCACGCGAGGAGCCCCCACCGAGGTAGGCAATCTTGACGCGAGCCATCGATCCTCCAGGATCTCTTGGTGATTCAGCTTGGGATTCCGATGTGAGCTGCGGCTTCAGAGCGAGGTGAGTGCCGCTGAGGCGGCCACTGCCGCCTGGTCGAGGTAGAGCCGCGGGTGCGCGCAGTCGGTGAAGACGGTGGCCGGCCAGTCGGCCTCGTACCCTTCCGCCCGGGCGAGCCGCGCCGCCGCCTTGCCCTTGTCGCCGCCGTGGGCCACCATCACCACCCGCTTGGACTGCGTACGGATGGTGTCGATGCCGACCGTGACCCCGTAGCGAGGAACGTCGTCCAGGCCCCCGAACGTCGGGAAGGTCGCCAGGTTGTCGGTCCTGGTCTGGTCGCCCAGCGGGACCACCCTGGTCCGCGAGTCCGCCGGGCTGCCCGCCGGGTTGAAAGCGATGTGTCCATCGCCCGCCCCGGAGGCCAGCAGGAACAGATCGATCCCGCCGAGCTCAGCGATCCGCAGGTCATAGGCTTCGGGATCGGCCGGATCCGGCCCCCACAGCCGCTCCGGCTCGATTCCCCGTCCCGGCCCCGCCGCGGCGTTCATCCGTGCCACGATCTCCTCCCGCCCGAAGCGGAGGCAGCTGTGCGGCAGACCTGAGTCGATCGCGCGGTACTCCCAGCCGGGCGACCCCAGCGGTGAGGCCTCGACGTACTCGTCCATCATCACGATGACGACGTGTCCCAGGTCCAGCCGCCGCGCGGCCACCTCGTCCGCCAGCGCCCGGTAGGTGCTGGCGGCACTGCGCCCGCCCGGGCACCCGAGCGCATACGGCCGTCCCGCTCGCGCGGCATTCTCGATTTCCACGGCGATCTCCGCGGCCAGCTTGCGCCCCAGGGCCTCTGGGTCCGGGAAGACGATCGGCGACACCCGCACAGGAGGAACTCCCTCTCGGTCAACTCTTTCGCAGACCAGTTACGCCACTGACCATACTGTGGTCTGACTGGTATAGGCAATGCTCAAAAGGTGACGTCGTGGCGGGGAGGGCGGCGGGAGACCAGCTCAGTCCCCGCCGTCACCCGGCTCGCGGTCGGTGCGCCACCGCGGGTCCGGTGGCCGAGGACGGGATCGTCTTGTCCATGGTGGGCTTGAGTGCACCATGGACACGGGGGCGTCTGGGATGTCGATGCGAACAGTGAGTCCGTAACGTCTCCGACATGAGTGATGAGAGATGCAAAACCCAAGAAAGACGGACCAGTTGGCCGATGCGGAAAAGGCTCTCCGGCGTGGCGGCCATGCTCCTCGCCGGATTCGCCGGATTCGCTGTCGCGCCGTTCGCCACGGCGGCGGAGCGCGACACCGCCCACCGCGGCACTGCCTACCGCGACACCGTCCACCGCGGCACTGTCGTCTCCGTCGTCCCGGTCGCCGACCGTGACGCCGGGCAGGTCAGGGAATTCCTGGCCGGGAGCGACATCGCGACCGATTCGGTCCGGTACGGCGTACGGGCGTACCGGCTGACGTACCGGACCGTGGACCCATATGGGAAACCCACGACGGCAACCGGTCTCCTCACCCTTCCCAAGGGCGGAACCCAGCGGCTCGACCTCGTCTCGGACACGCATGGCACCATGGTCAAGCGCACCTACGCGCCCTCCGCGAGCGAGGACTTGGGCCGCGTGCCGTCGTATCTGAACGCATCGGCCGGGCGTGCGGTAGCCGCGCCCGACTATCTGGGGCTCGGTGAGGGGCCGGGCCCGCACCCGTACATGGACACCCGCTCCGCCGTCACCGCCTCCGTCGATATGCTGCGCGCCGCCCGCGCGACCGCGGACCGGCTCGGCCGTCCGCTCACCGGTGACGTCTACGCGACCGGATTCTCGCAGGGCGGCCAGGTCGCGATGGCGCTCGGCCGGGCGCTGGACGGGGGTGCGGACCAGCACTTCCGGCTGAAGGCGCTGGCCCCGGTGAGCGGGCCGTACGACCTGGCGGGCCAGGAGGTCCCGGCCCTGTTCGACGGTCGGGTCAACGACACCAGCGGTGTCTTCTACATCGCGTACTGGCTGGTCGCCCAGAACCGGCTGCATCACTTCTCCAAGGACCCGGGCGAGGTCTTCCGTGCGCCGTACGCAAGCCACGTGGAGTCACTCTTCGACGGAACGCACGATGAGGATGACGTGATCAAGGGCCTCGCCCCGTCGGTGAAGCAACTGCTCACGCCCGCCTTCTACGACCGTCTGCGGCACCCGACCGGCCCGCTGCTGGACGCCATGCGCTCGGCCGATCACACCTGCGACTGGAGGCCCGACGCCCCGGTGCGGCTGTACGCGGGGGCGGCCGACACCGACGTGCCGATCGGGAACGCGCGCAGTTGCGCGCTCCAGCTTGCCGCTCACCAGGCACACGTTCCCGTCGTGAACCAGGGCGAGGTGGACCACTTCGGGTCCTTCGCGGTGTCGGCACCGCAGGTGGCGCGTTGGTTCAATGCGCTGGCCGGACGCGGATCGCCACGGTAACTCATCGCCGCGGTAACGACGTGAGCGAGTCGGCGGAGTCAGGACACTCGGGGTCAGTGACCCTGGTGAAGAGGTGCTGATTCCCTCGCGCCCGCTGAACCGAACAGTGCGCGACGATCTCGGGGCCGAGATTTATGTGCACATGGCATGAAGAGATGTCGGTTTGATGCTGGACGCCGATTCGGTGTTGTCCGGAGACTCTCGCGTAGCGCCCATGACCGCGCTGTCCATGCCCTGTTCCCCCTGATGGAGGACTGATGACGATCGCGTTCGCATGGTTTCGGCGCGTTCTGGCCACCCTGGCCTCCACCTCGGCGGTGCTGTTCCTGATTCTGCCGACCGTGGCCACGGCTGACGATTCTCGAAGCGGATGCGCCGATCTGACGGGCCTCCGGCTGCCGGACGCGACGGTGAGCGTCGCTGAGTCCGTGCCCGTCGGGCAGTACACCGCCCCCGACGGCCGGACGATGCCCGTACCGGCGTTCTGTCGGGTGCGCGGAGTCGCCAAACCAGTACCGGATTCGACTATCGGGTTCGAGGTCTGGCTGCCCCAGCGGGGCTGGAACGACCGATTGGTCATGTTCGGCAACGGCGGATACAGCTCGGCCATCGACTTCGGTTCCATGGGCCGTCTGCTGTCCGCCGGATACGTCACCGTCGGCACGGATACCGGGCACACTGGCGATGACCCGGACGTCTTCATGCAGGGCGCGGCCAACCCGGAGATCATCGTGGACTGGGGGCACCGTGCGGTACATGAGTCCATCGTGAATGCGAAGCGAGTGGTGAAGGCGTTCACCGGTGCGAAACCGGGCTATTCCTATTTCGTCGGCTGCTCCACGGGCGGTCAGCAGGCGCTGATGGAGGCACAGCGTTATCCGAACGATTTCGACGGCATCGTGGCCGGGGCGCCTGGCAACGACCGGATCAGCCTCAATGCCGGATTCCTCTGGCAGTACCTGAACAACCATGAGGCGGGCGATGACAGCCGTCCCGTCATTCCCGCCTCGAAGCTCCGCCTGCTCACCGAGGCCGCGGTGCGGCAGTGCCGCGGCCAGGACGGCGGGAGCGCCACCGATGGCTTCCTCACCGATCCGACGCGGTGCTCGTTCGACCCGGGGCGCCTGCGCTGTTCCATGGACGACAGACCGTCCTGTCTGACGGATGAGCAGGTGCGGGCGGCACGGAAGATGTACGCCGGGGCACGTGACCCGCGTACCGGACGGCAGGTCTACCCGGGCTGGCCTGTCGGCAGCGAGGCGCCGGTGGTGGATGCCTCGGGTGGCGTGCTGTCGGGTTGGAGCACGTACTGGGGCACCACCGAACCCGCGCGGGCCAACTTCTGGCGCTACTGGGTGTTCGGCGACCGGAACTGGAACTGGTGGAACTTCGACTACCACCGCGACCTGCGGTTCGCGCAAGCCAAGCTCGGCTCGATCATCGACGCGACGGATCCGGATCTGCGTCCCTTCCGGCGCGGCGGCGGAAAACTGCTGATGTACGCGGGCTGGGCCGACCCGGTCGTCTCGGCCTACGACACCATCAACTACTACCGACAGGTGATCCGGGCCACCTCCACCGGCCCGGCCGGGAGCGCCGACTCGGTCCGGCAGACGCAGCGGTTCGCCCGGCTGTTCACGGTGCCGGGCATGACCCACTGCGGCGGAGGCCCGGGGCCGAACGTGTTCGACGCACTCGGGCCGGTCGTGCGCTGGGTCGAGCAGGACATCGCGCCGACGGAGATCACCGCGACCAAGTACGTCAACGACGATCCAACACAGGGCACGGCCCTGACACGGACCCTGCGCCCCTATCCGTACGGGGCCACACGACAGGGGTGCGCATGACGTGGTCCCGGGGGCGCTCCGGAGTCCGCAGCCGAGGAAGTAGTGGGCATCGGCGGAGCGCTCCGGCGGCGGGCCGCGGAGCGCTCCCAGTGACCCGGTTCAGAACGGGCAGGTGTCCATCCAGCGCGTGACCAGGGAGGTGTTGTTCTTGTCGGCGTCGCGCACGGCGTCGCACAGGAACGGGCTGAAGCGGGTGTCGGCGCGCAGCCAGCGGCTGAGGAACGACACGATCCACTTGCCCTGCTTGGCCTTGTTGCCGGACCCGGTCATCGGGCAGAGGTGGTCGCCGGGAACCTCGATGTAGAGCTTCTCGGCCTGGGTCATGGAGTTGTACCAGGGCAGCGCGTACCTGTTGCCGGGTGCGGCGACATCGCTTTGACAGGTGAGGAAGAAGGTGGGCTCGGTGACACCGGAGAAGTTCGGGCTCGTGTGGAACGGGGCCGTGGGCACGCCGGCCTTGAAGCGGGAGTCGTCGCGGAGGGCCGCCATGACACCGCCGCCGCCCATCGAGTGACCGGCCGCGCCGAGTGTGCCGTTGAGCTTGCCGGAGACCGGGTTGCCGGTGGTGTTGCCGAGCGCGAGCAGTTGGGTGCCGGCGGCGCTGATCTGGCGGCCGCGCGATTCGGGATCGTCGGTCAGCGTATTGGTGCCGACGTTGATCACGACGAAGCCCCAGGAGGCGAGGCGGGGTGCGAGCCACTGCAGGTTCTGCTGGGTGCCCTGGTAGCCCGGCATCAGCACGACGCCCGGATATGAGCCCGTGGCCGTCGGGTAGGTGACGGTGCCGGACCCGTATCCGCTCGGGTTGGGAACGGTGTAGGCGGCGGTGGCCAGCGGCCCGTTCGTGGCCTCCAGCAAGGCGGTTGTCGGGTCCGGTATCCCGGCTCCGGGGGACGTGCCGCCAGCGGATCCGTATACCTGGAACTCCCGCAGCGAGTAGCCATGGGGAGTGCCGCGCTGCATGCCGTAGACGCGGACGTACCGGCCACTTCCGTTGACGTCGAGGGTCTGCACCCCGCCGGTGCCGGTGGTGGTCGAGTGAATGGTGGTCCAGGCCGTGCCGTTGTCCGAGGTCTGGATCTGGAATGCCCGGGCGTATCCGGCGTCCCAGCGCAGGACGATTCGGCTGATGGTGGCGGTGGTGCCCAGATCGACGCGTAGCCACTGGGGGTCGCTGAACTGGCTCGACCAGCGGGTCCCGGTGTTGCCGTCCATCGCCGCGGACGGGGGAGTGGACGTGTTCTCGGTGGACGAGGCGGTCGCGGGCTTGCCCTGCGACAGCAACTCGACCGCATTCGCGGTCTCGCCTTGGGACAACGGCACGGCAGTGGCCGTCGGCGGGGCAGAGACGGTCAGCAGGGCCAGGGCGATGGTGGTGGCCAGAGTGATCAGCAACATTACGGCGCGGGATCTGGTCCCTAAAGGCCACGTCGCGTCGGCCGGACAACGGGATGAGCGCATCAGTTTACCTCCGGTAAAGCACGCGGGTACATTCCGGGAAACGGAGTGCGCCCACACCGTAGGCTCCGCCGCATCTACCGTGAAGTGATTCCTTCGTCGAGCGGGAGGATAAATAAATGACCAGCACGCATCAATGACCCCTCATCGGAGATCGCCAATTATGCGGGAGGATCAGCCTGTTGTTCGGGTGCGGTGCCCTCACAGGAGCCGAGCTTCGACGCCGCCGTCGTATCGCAGGGAACCTGCGGGCGGCGCGCCCTGAGGCCAGTGGGGCGGGTCTCCCAGTTCGGAGCACACACCGCCTGACGCCCGGTCGTCGGTCAGCTTCCGCACCGCGAACTGTTCCAGCAACGGATCTTCATTGCGAGCCGAAGTGGTGGCCCAGGGCGAGGCTGGGGCCACAGCGCCGAGCGTGCCGCTGGTGCCGCGTGTGAGTCCGGACAGACCACACGCGACCTCGTCGAACACGCACGTGCGCCGGCCGCTTCGCCGCACCCCGCGGGTCAACGGGGGGGGCCGTGCATCGTCGCCCACAGGTGGGATCGGATAGGTCGCGCGACGGTACCCACGACCGGGCCCGTGGCCTATGCCGACTCCCGGGGACCGGCGGCGGGCGCGACAAGCACCCGTTCGGCGTCGGGCCCCTCGGCAGACACGACGACCTGCTCACCGTGCTTCACTGCCGTACTCATCACTTGCAGGACGCTCGCGGCGTCGCCTCGGTCAGAGGTGGGGCCTCGGGCAGGTCAATCAGCCCATGCCGCATCAGTACCGACCAACGGTGCGGCAGGAAGCCGTGCCGGGTGAGCAGGGCGGCTTGAGCGGTGTCGTCGGGACTCCCTGTGATGTCGAATCGGAACGCGGTGATTCCCTGCTGTTCTGGTACCGGTCCCTGTCCGAGCGCATCGACCGCCGACCATCGAGGCTAGTCGGCTGGACTTCTCCTACGGCGACCGGCGGATTCTGCACGACATCCACGTCCGCGTCCGGGGCGGCGAACGAACCGATCGCGGCGATGGCGCGTCCAGTACCGACAGTGCTTGGATATGACCATGTCCGCTGACCTGACATCGGCGCCGCACACGAGCCACGATCGCGGCACGCTCATCGCACGCATACGGGCGCTCTTCCCATCGATGTCACCCACCCAGGCAGCCGTCGCGAACGTCGTTCTCACCAATCCGGCGGCAGTCGTCCGCATGACGGTCACCGACCTTGCCACGGTGTCGCGAAGCTCCGTGGGCAGCGTGGTGCGGTTCTGCAAGGACCTCGGACTCAAGGGGTTCCACGAGTTCAAGCTGCAGCTCGCGTCGGAGGCGCCGGCCGACGCAGGTGATCGCGACGTCGCGCAGGACGGAACACCGAACTCGATCATCGCGTCGGTGTTCCAGTCGACGTCCCGGTCGATCGCGGCGGCGGAATCGAGCATCGACCCGAAGGAGTTCGAGCGCGCGGTTCACGCGCTCGACGCCGCGCAGCGGATCGTGCTCGTCTCGGCCGGCCCGTCCGCGCCGTTGGCGATGGACACCGCCCTGCGGTTCCGCAGCGCCGGCCTGCCGATCGAGAATCCCGCGGACCCGATCTCGCAGCACATCTGCGCGTCGATGCTCACCGGGGGTGATATGTGCCTGGCGATCAGCCACACCGGCAGAACGCGCGAGACGGTGGCCGCGGCGGAAGCGGCCCGTGATGTCGGCGCGACGGTCGTCGCGGTGACGAGCTTCTACCGCTCACCGCTGGTCGCGGCCTCGTCGGTGGCCCTCGTCGCGGGTTCCGGCGAGACCCGGTTCCAGCTCGAGGCGATGATGAGCCGGTTCATCCATCTCGCGGTTCTGGACGCGCTCTACTCCGCGGTGACCGCCGAGAACGCCGAACGCACCCTGCGCGGCGCGGCGCTGTCCGCGCGCGCCGAAGAGGCGCACCGGATCTGACCACCCGCTCCCGCTGCCCGGCACCGGCCGGGCAGCGGGAGCGGGTGGTTGTGCGCCGTGCGCCGGGACGCACGCGAAACGGCGCGGCCCCGGGGAGAAGGGGAGCCGCGCCGTGGTCGTCGCTGAGGCCTACGCCCACGCGGTGGGCTTGTCGAGTGCGTTGAACTCGAACTCGGCGAGCACGCCGTAGTGGTCGCTGGCGGTCGGGTACTCGTCGAACACGACCTTGCTGCTGTTGATCACGCTCTCCACCTCGAGGTGGTTCTCCGTCGAGCCGGCGAACACGTAGTCGATGCGGCGATGGTGCGGCTCCTGCACCCAGTAGTTCGGACGATGCCCTGGGCATCGACGACGCTGCGTGCCACCCACGGGCTGTCGGTCGTCCAGGTGTACCCGGGAGTGCCGTCACCGGCGATCGCCCAGCTGTCGCGGAACGCCGCGCTGCGGCCGTTGATCGCGGACTTGCCGGTGTAGAAGCGGATGCAGTCCTGGTCGGGGGCCGCGTCGAAGTCGCCGGCGAGGATCGTCGGCGCCGTCTGGCGTCGCTTCTCCTCGAGCTCGGTGATGAACAGCGCCTGCTCGGCGCGGGCCGCCTCGCGGGGGGAGTCCCGCTTCTCACGGTCCCGCGGATCCAGCCAGATGTTGAGGGTGAGCACGCGGAGGTTCATTTTCTTGGACATGGCCTCGACCGTAGGATCCTTCGATGAACTATCTTCCATTCGTTACTTAACGATGGAAGTAGACTCAGCCCCTTCGTCAGTGTCCGCCGAGATCGTCGAACGCGTCGAAATCGATGTCGAGCTCAACGCGATCGGCGCGGAAGCGCGCGCTCGTGTACTGCAGCGGCGTGCGGTCCACAAGCGTGTTGACAGACCGCACGACAAGGACGATCGATCCCGCCGGAAGGTTCATGTCCTCGGCTTCGGTCCCGTTCGCGATGCGGGAGCTGACCGCGCTCCAGGTGCGGACGTAGTCGTCGATGCCGACCGCGCGAAGCGCCTTGGTGATGGACCGGGTCTGCCGCAGGTGGATGTCGAGGTCCGGCGTCAGGGCTACGTCGAACCAGGCGGTCGACCGTGCGACCGTGGTCCCGTTGACGTCGGCGACCGTCTCGACCTGCAGCGCGGGCCGTCCGTCGAGTCGCAGGCGGGTGGCCACTTCGTGCGGTGGGTTTGCCACGATCTCCGAGGCGATCGGTCGGTGTGACGTCGCGCCCGGTCGGCCGATGCTCTCGCTGAGGCGCGTGCGCAGACTGATCCGGTGCACCAGGAGTGTGTGCGGGACGACGAACGTGCCGCTGCCCTGGCGCGTCGCCACCAGGCCCTCGGCGGCGAGAGCCGCGACGGACTGACGCACGGTGTTGCGGTGTACGCCGAATCGGTCGGCGAGCTCGCTCTCGGTCGGCAGTTTCGCTTCGGGCGGGAACGAGCCGTCGACGATTTCGCTGCGGAGCTGGTCGGCGATGAGGCGCCACGTCGAGTAACCGGTGGCGGAACGTGTCACATGAGGCATGGTGGCCGAACGGTACCGCCTGCCCATGGCCTCGCGGACAACCCGAGCGCGAGTTCATCTCGCATCCATCCGACAGTCGTCCAGCTCACCAGATAAATCTGCCGGAGCCTCGCTACGGTCGATTCATCCAAAAAGCTGGACGAATTTGGAGGTTGGAGTGACGAATTCGGCCGAGGACCACGCGGCGCGAAGGCGGTGGATGCGAACCCTTGCGCGGGCGTCGTCCCGTCAGCTCGCCGGCGCCTGGGGCGACTGGGAAGCCAAGCCCGAGATCGAGGCGATCCGGGGCCCCGAAGCGGGGCTGGTCATGGTCCGCGGCCGGGTGGGTGCCGGCGGGGACCGGTTCAACCTCGGTGAGGCGACGGTGACCCGCGCCACTGTGCGGCTTCACGGCGGCCCGCTCGCGGCGGACACCGTCGGCAGTGCGTACGTGTTCGGGACCGACTTCGAGCACGCCTGGTTCGCGGCGGCGTTCGACGCTCTGCTGGCGGACGATGGACGATCCGCAGGCCCCGTACACACAGCTGCTCGTCTCCTCAATCCTGCGAGGGTGACCCGTGACCACCGACCAGCCGACCCTCGCGGTCTCCGGTCTGGACAAGACCTTCACCATGCACGTGCAGGGCGGGCAGCGACTCGCCGTGCTGCACGGGCTCGACTTCGACGTGCGCGCTGGGGAGTGCGTCGTCCTCGGCGGCGCGTCGGGCGCCGGTAAAAGCTCGATCCTGAAGATGGTGTACGGCAACTACGCCGTCGATCGCGGCAGTGTCCTCCTTCGCGCCGGGAACATCGACATCGACATCGCGCCCGCGAACCCCAGGGAGATCCTCGCCGCCCGTCGCCACGCGATGGGGTACGTCAGCCAGTTCCTGCGCTGTGCGCCCCGGGTGCCCGCCCTCGAAGTCGTCGCCGAACCGCTCATCGCGCGGGGCGTCGACGCCACGGAGGCGGGTGAGCGCGCCGCCGAGCTGCTGTCCCGCCTCGGTATTCCGGACCGTCTCTGGGGGCTTCCGCCGGCGACGTTCTCCGGCGGCGAGCAGCAGCGGGTCAACGTCGCGTACGGTTTCATCGCCGACCTGCCGATGCTGCTCCTGGACGAGCCCACCGCCTCCCTCGACGCCCGCAACCGCCGCGTGGTCGTGGAGCTGATCGCCGAGAAGATCGAAGCGGGCACCGCGATGCTCGGCGTCTTCCACGACGCGGAGGTTCGCGAAGCCGTCGCGGACCGCGTCGTACCGGTCGAGGACTTCACCCCGATGGGCAAGGTGGCGGCGTGAGTCACCGGTACGCGATCTACGCCGCACCAGGCATGGGAAACACCGACGCCGCAGGAACGCTTCTGCGCGAGCGCGCGGAATCCTGGCTCGGGCGAAGCGTCACCGGCCGCGCCACCCCCCGGGGCGTGCCGGACGGGTGGACGCGCACGGCCGTCGACCGGATCACTCACGACGCGCGCCGGTACGGCTTCCACGGCACCCTCAAACCACCCTTCCGCCTCGCCCCCGGACACACCATCGCCGACGTCGCCACCGCCACCGCACGACTGGCCGCATCGAGCGCGCGGGTCACGATTCCGCGGCTCACGATCAGCCGAATCAACCGTTTCTACGCGCTCACCCCCGGCGAAGACGCCCCGGCCCTGAACGCGCTCGCCGCGTCCGTCGTGACAGAACTGGATCACTTCCGGGCACCGGCGACACCCGAGGAGCTCGCGCGGCGGAAACCACACACCCTCACGGAACGCCAGCGCACTCTGCTCACCGAACTCGGATACCCCTACGTGCTCGACGAGTTCCGGTTCCACCTCACTCTCACCGATCGTGTGCCGGACGACCGCCAGGACCAGGTCGAACAGACGCTGCGGCACTGGTTTCGCGACTGCCTCGACCGCAACGTCACCCTCGGCGCGCTCGCCCTCTTCGTGGAGACCGAACCCGGCGCCCCGTTCCGCATCCACTCACTGCACCCGCTGGAGGGCTCCCGATGACCAACGACGAACCCGTTCTGACCAATGCCCGCGTGGTGCTCGGCGATGAGGTCATCCTCGGCTCGGTGGCCGTCCGAGACGGCCGGATCGCCGACATCAGCACGGGCATCGTGGCGGCGGGCGAGGACCTCGACGGCGACTACCCGCTGCCCAGCATCGTCGAATTGCACACCGACCACGTCGAGTACCACCTCCGTCCCCGGCCCGGCGTGCACTGGGAGGCGATGCCCGCCGTGCTCGCGCACGACGCTCAGATGACGGCCGCCGGTGCCACCACTGTTCTCGACGCGGTCCGGCTCGGATCGGAGCCGAGCAACCGCGAGACGGTGACCCGCTCGGCCCGGCGGCTGGTGGACGCTCTGCGCGAGGCGGACCTCCACGCCGACCGCAACCGTCAGCTCGTCGCCGAGGGGGCGCGCCGACGCGGCATCACCCTTGCGGCGCACGACGACGCGACGACCGAGCCCTCCAGCCCCATACAGGCCGCCTTCCAGCTCGTCGCGGACGGGACGATCCGTCTCGAGGACGCCGTCAAGCTGATCAGCTCCAACCCCGCCAAGGCCGTCGGTCTGGACGACCGGGGCGAAATCACCGTCGGCAGGCGCGGTGACCTGGTGCGTGTCCGCACGCACGCGCTGCCCGGCACCTCGGAGCACCCGGCGGGGCTGAGGGTGCCGATCGTCCGCGCCGTGTACCGGCAGGGCGTGCGCGTCGCATGACCACCCGGAAAATCGGCCCGGGCACCTTCGTCGCGGTCGTCGGTGCGAGCGGCGTAGGCAAGGACGCGCTCATCGCGGAGACCCGACGCCATGCGGGTCCGGACGTTTCCCTGCCCCAGCGGCACATCACGCGTGCCCCCGGACCGGGCGAGAACCACCTGCCGAGGTCCGCGCGGGAATTCCGGATCGCCTCCGAGGCGGGCCACTTCGCGATCGAGTGGAACGCACACGGCCTGCGGTACGGGATCCCGATCGAGATCGACGACGACATCAGGGACGGACGCTCCGTTCTCGTGAACGTGTCCCGATCCGTGCTCGGTGAACTGGCGGCACGCTATGAGCACCTTGTCGTCGTCCGCGTCACGGTCTCCGAAGCCGTCCGGGCCAGCCGACTGCGGACCAGGGGCCGGGAGGACGCGGACGACGTGGCCCGACGGCTCCACCGCCCCGATCCCGCCCCCGACTACGCGGTAGACGCGGAGATCCGCAACGACGGAACCATCGCGGACGGCGCCGCCGCACTGCTGCGCGTCATCCGGACAACGCCGCGCCGCGCCTCCGCGCCGGCCACCGTCTCCGAATCGGTCATCGGACCGGGCGCGGTGCCGGTGGCGGGGATCGTGCACGAGGGCTCGACCGTCGTCGCCGGCACGCTCGGCCGGTACACGGAGGTCGGGCAGGGTTCTCGGCTCGCCGACGTGGAGCTGGGTGACTACAGCTACTGCGACCGGTACTGCGACCTCGCGAACACGACCGTCGGGAAGTTCTCGAACATCGCGAGCTTCGTGCGGATCGGCGCCACCGACCACCCGCTCGACCGGGCGAGCCTGCACCACTTCATGTACCGCTCCGCGAAGTACTGGCCCGACGCCGAGGACGACGCGCGGTGGTTCGCGAAACGGAGCTCCCGCCGGACGACGATCGGGCACGACACGTGGATCGGGCACGGGGCGCAGGTGAAGCCGGACGTGGTCGTCGGGAACGGGGCGGTGATCGCGTCGGGTGCGATCGTCACGAAGGACGTCCCGCCGTACGCGATCGTCGCAGGCGTGCCGGCGCGGGTCATCCGGTTCCGGCAGCCGCCCGAGATCGCGGAGCGGCTGGAGCGGCTCGCCTGGTGGGACTGGGACCACGCCACGCTCCGCGAGCGGCTCGACGACTTCCGCACGCTGAACGCGGTCGACCTGCTTGACCGCTATGAGCTCTGATTCCCGGCGCAACCGCGATCGGGGACCTTCGACCCTGCCACTGGACTCTTCGGCCCTGTGCGGCCACTGGCCCGACTGATGATCATGTGGTGAGCCGGAAGGAGCGGCGATTCGCGTGCTGCTCTTTCCGGCTGCTTCAGCATTGATCAAAGAAGCGGAGGGCGCGGCTCGGTGGACGGAATGAGTACCAAGGGGGACCACGTGAGGGGAACCGCTCCCGGAGCGGACTCCCCGCCGACGCGCAGACATCCGCTGGTGGAGTGGCTGACGACAACCGATCACAAAAGGATCGGGACGCTGTATCTGGTCTCGGCGTTCGCCTTCTTCCTCGTCGGCGGCCTGATGGCGCTGGTCATGCGGGCCGAATTGGCGCGCCCGGGGACCCAGCTCCTGTCCAACGAGCAGTACAACCAGGCATTCACGATGCACGGCTCGGTCATGCTGCTGCTCTTCGCGATGCCTCTGTTCACCGGGTTCGCCAACTGGATCATGCCGCTTCATATCGGGGCTCCGGATGTGGCCTTTCCCCGTCTGAACATGCTCTCCTACTGGCTGTTCCTGTTCGGCTCGCTGATCGCCGCGGCCGGATTCCTCACTCCGCAGGGCGCCGCCGACTTCGGGTGGTTTCTGTATGCGCCGCTGTCGGACGCCATCCATTCACCCGGTGTCGGCTCCGATATGTGGATCATGGGCGTGACGCTCTCCGGTTTCGGCTCCATCTTGGGCGCGGTCAACTTCATCACCACCATCACCTGCATGCGCGCTCCGGGCATGACGATGTTCCGGATGTCCATCTTCACCTGGAACGTGCTGCTGACCTCGGTGTTGATTCTGCTGGTCTTCCCGGTGCTGGCCGCCGCGCTCCTCGCGCTGGAGTGCGACCGCAAGTTCGGATCGCATATCTTCGACCCGGCCAATGGTGGTGCTCTGCTGTGGCAGCATCTGTTCTGGTTCTTCGGACATCCCGAGGTCTACATCCTCGCCCTGCCGTTCTTCGGTATCGTCTCCGAGGTCGTGCCGGTGTTCTCGCGCAAGCCGATGTTCGGTTATGTCTCGCTGATCGCCGCGACGATCTCGGTCGCCGGTCTCTCGGTCACGGTCTGGGCCCACCATATGTATGTCACCGGTGGTGTGCTGCTGCCGTTCTTCTCGTTCATGACGTTCCTCATCGCGGTTCCCACCGGCATCAAGTTCTTCAACTGGATCGGGACGATGTGGAAGGGGTCACTGTCCTTCGAGACACCGATGCTCTGGGTCACCGGCTTCCTGATCACTTTCACCTTCGGCGGTCTGACCGGTGTGATCCTGGCGTCGCCGCCGATGGACTTCCATGTATCGGACTCCTACTTCGTCGTCGCGCACTTCCACTACACACTGTTCGGCACCGTCGTCTATGCGATGTTCGCCGGATTCCACTTCTGGTGGCCGAAGTTCACCGGAAAGATGCTCGACGAACGACTTGGAAAGATCACCTTCTGGACCCTCACCGTCGGGTTTCACCTCACCTTCCTCGTACAGCACTGGCTGGGGGCCGAGGGCATGCCCCGCCGATATGCCGATTACCTGGCGGCCGATGGCTTCACCGCTCTCAACACGCTGTCCTCCATCGGCTCGTTCCTGCTCGGTCTTTCGGTCCTGCCGTTCTTCTACAACATCTGGAAGACCGCCAAATACGGCAAGAAGATCGAGGTTGACGATCCGTGGGGATACGGACGCTCCCTGGAGTGGGCCACCTCGTGCCCTCCACCACGGCACAACTTCACGCGGCTGCCCCGGATACGCAGTGAATCCCCGGCCTTCGATCTGCACCATCCAGAGATCCGCGAGCTCGAGGCCGCGCGGCGGTGAGCGGACCGCCACGGGCCGATGCCCTTGCCGATGCCCTTGCCGATGTCCAGGTGTTTGATGGAGGAGAGTGCCATGTCCCATGCCGTCCTCGCGCTGGCCGCCGCGGTGTCCTGCGTCGGCGGGTGCGTCTGGCTTGTTGACCGGAGTACGGGAGGACACACAGGGCGGGGGTGCATCCCCGCTCGGGCGTCGACGGCTTCTACGACTGGGCGGTGGCGTCGGACCGCCGCTTTGCCAGGATGCGCCGGTTCCCGCCCGGAGCCGGCCGGGTGGTCAGTCCAGTGCGGGGGGTGTGCGGCGTGCGGTGTGTGCGGGCCGCCCGACTGCGGCGGCCGACTGGCCGCCATGCACGACCGTGCCCCGCCGACGAACCCGATGCCGGCGGGGGACAGGGCCTGCTGCCCACCGACGTCTGGAGGACCCACCCGTGCTCATCCCTCGACGTCGCCGCCGGGTCGGTCGCTCCCGCAGCGCCCCGTTCGGCTGCCCCATGTCTGGAGCCTCTGGAAGGTGACTTAGCTCCAGCTCTGCGAGGTCTTGGGCCACCTGTTGTACGGCACTGGTCGGCCTGTGAAGGCATCCAGGAGAACTCGACTGCCGACTGGCCGATGCAGTTTCACCGTCAGCTCCTGGCCGTGCATCTCGCTGGTGCAGTCACCGTCCTTGGAGCCGGCGGTGTATGCCGACAGCACCACGCTGCCGCTTGTTTCCAGCACATCCACGGCAGGGCCGTTGTCGCAGGAGCCGTGGGTGGCGATCACGGTGACGGACCGGCCGCTGCCCGCAATTTTGATCAGCCCGCCGAGTGGCGCCAGCGCGTCGGTGGCTACCTGCCCCACCGACTTGATGGGTTGCTCGGGGAGCTTGGAGGGCTCGACAGCGGCCCGCTTGAGCGGGGTGTCGTAGCCCTCCAAGGTGAACAACCATGCCGGGATGGTCGCCGGGCCACGGCTGGTCATCAGGGTCATCTCGCCCAGCTTGGCTCCTCTCACCGTCAAACGGGGTCCGGGGCTGCTGTCGCGGTCGAGGGCCTTGAACGCCTCCTGAGCTCCTATCAGCTGCCTTGTGACCGAAGCTCCCCGCTCCCACGTCACACGCCCATCCTTGCGCGGGGCGGAGGGGAGGCTGGCACGCAAGTCGAAGTTTCCAGTTCCATAAGCGCGGCTGTCAGCTTCGTTGTGGAAACCGCCCTTCGGTGACTGGACCACCTCACCCATCGGGTAGTAGCCCTGGTGCCACTGCTGAGCGGCCTTTGAGCCGTCCCATGCGTCGGCGACTTGCCGCGCGCGGTGCCCCGGTTGTGGCGCGGACTGAGTGTTGCGGATCTGAGCGCCGCTGTCGTCGGCCTTCTCGCCGCATCCGGCGGTGACCATGGCTGTTACGGCGCAGAGGGCGACGCCGAGAAGTGGACGGACGGTGCGTGCGGTGTTGGCATGCATGGTTTCCCCATGGGCTGACCGTGATGAATGGAGGTTGTGCAGCGGGGGTGCCGAGTTCTTACCGTCCTTGTGACGTATCAGTCCCGGTCCGGGTTCGATCCGCTCAGCCTGCTCGTTTTTTGTTGCAGGCTACGTTGTGTCGGCCTGCACCGACCGGCGTCGGTGCAGGCCATCTCTCACCGGTTGGTGCACCATCGCGCTGTGACTGCACTCGTGGACTGATCTGAGTCAGACGCCTAGTCTGCCCAGACCGCCCTGTACCTGGACAGATGCAGATTTTTGCTCCCTGTGCCCAACAGGGCTGCGTGGGGCCAGCTGCGGTGGAGCGACCACTGCACTGTGGATCGGAGCTCAGTAGACGGCAAGGTTGTGACTGATGATCACGTCTTGCACCGGGTGGTAGAGGGAATGGCGGTCGGGCTGCGGATCGGTGTCGCCACAGGGCTCGTCGACATAGTTGCCGCCCGAGGTAATGCCCAGGGCGGCCGTTCCCGCGAACATGGCCCCTCCGCTGTCACCACGCACGCTGCAGTGGCTGGTCTCGATCATGTTGTAGAGCGTGACCCCGTCGTCGGGGTAATTGACGGTCGTGCTCGGCTTGAGCACGATGCCGTCGAGATCCTGACTGCGGGTGCCCGCACGCTTCGCCTTCTCCCCGTCTACGACCCAGCGCGATGACTTGATCTGTCCCTCCGAGCCATCCTTGTATTGGACCGTGCCGTATGGAGTGACGTCAGGATTGGTGTAGCCGACGATGGCCCAGTCTCCTGGCTCCCATTCCCAGTCGACCATCGTCCCGAGCTTGATGCCGCCGCCGTACCGGGACCAGGCGTAGTACCCACCGACCATGCAGTGTCCAGCGGTGAGCATGAACTTCTTACCGCTGTCGTTCTGCACGTTGAACGCCGAGCTGCACAGCCGGTTGTCGGAGACGATGCCGACGCCACCGCGCATTGCATAGTCAGTCCGTTCCAGCTTGCCCGAGAGCTTCTCGATCCGTACGGCGTCTCCGTGAGGCGCGGCTACCTCTTCGATCCGGGCGCGATCAGCAGCGGACACCCCGTCGAAGATCTCGACGGACACCTGGTTACTGCTCGGGTCGACGCCCCAGGCGGTGTTGGGGATGTCTGTCAGTCGGTCGAGCTCGGTGTGAATGGAGGCGAGCTCGTCTTTACTATGTGTGACGACCTCAGCTGTGCCGCCGGCATCTTGAACGGACTCTGCGGCGGCTGGGTCGGTGACCGCGATCGTAAGACGCCCACCCTTGTAGTAGATGCCGGCGGTACGGTCATCGCCGAGTTTGGCCGCTACCGCTGCCGCCTTGGCCGGGTCGGTGAGCGGTGCAGGGACCGCCTCGGCTCCCGGCGACAGGAACACGGTGAGTAAAGCGCCTACTGTCGCTGCGATTCCTGCGAGATGCATCCTGCGTCTTCGCATTGATTCCTCCATTTCGCGGGCCGATGCGCCCCGCGAGGCTCTCTACGCCTGTTTGCTGGACGATGAACGGAAAATAACAACTTGCATGACTGATGCAGGATTGGCTGATCTGACCATGCTTGTGGCGAGAAGTCGACCTTCATGACTGCGGTTGATGAAATGCGTATCGGCGTTCAGGACTCATGCGGCGCGTAGGTCCTCTTGGCGAGTCCGATCACGATGGCGATGTGTCGTGCCCGCTGCACGAAGCGGCCGCGCTCCTCACCGACAACGCCGGGCTTCGGGCCTGCTACGTCACCCGTGCTCTCGACCCGCAGGGAGAACGCGCCCCCTGATCCGGCCGGTCTCCGTCGGCCCCGTCTACAGCCTGCGGGCGTGGCACCAGCAGCAGGCCATCGTCCGCAACACCAGCGCACTGGCTGTCCAGCCCGGTCTGCCCGATGCCCGCGGCCGCATCCTCACCGAAGCCCTGTTCCTCGAGGGACACCTCGCCGGGGCCCGCGCGAACGGCCTCAGCCCCGAGCTGATCGAGGCCCTGGAGCGGACCGTCGACCCCAGCCACGAGCTGGCCGTGCTCCTGGCCACCGCCGCCCGCACCACCACCGAGCCGGAGATCACCGACCACTGAACCCCGTCACCTATGTCCTCGGTGCCGCCGACCGGATCTGCCGCGTGCTGGACCAGCTCACCGCCCCGTACGAGACGGCCGCGACCACCAGCACGACCCCGACGGACACCACCGCCTGAGCAGCACCTGGAACTCCCGGCCCCGGCCACTGCGGCCGGGGCCCCTTCCGCTGAAGGCCCCGATGCAACCGATGACCCTGCCTGCCGGCACCTTGTGTGCCCTGGTCGGCCCGCCCGGCTGCGGCAAGTCGACCCTCGCCCTGCGATACCCCGCCAGCTGGCGTATCTGCCTCGATCTCTTCCCGCTCGCCGCTACCGACTTTGAAGCCGACCAGATCGCAACCCCGGTCGCAGCCGAGATCCAGAACCTGCTCCTGGACGCCCGACTGGCCCGGGGCCTCATCACGCTCCTCGACTCCACCAACGTCATGCCGCACGTGAGAGCCGGACTGCTGGCCCGCGCCCGCTGCTGGCAACGCCCCACCGCAGCAGTCCTGTTCGACGTCCCGCTCGCCACGGTGGAAGCACAGAACGCCTCCCGCGACCGAGTGGTTCCGGCCCACGTCGTACGTGAACTCCATGGGCTGACGCCCACCCGCGAACAGCTGCTCGCCGAAGGCTTCGGCACCTCGTTCGGCTGCCTGCACCTCCCCACGGGCCCGGGCGGCGGGCCGATCCCGCCAGCCGCTGACCGCGTCGAGGGTGAGACCACCGGAGCCGGTGGCGGTCGACGGGCCTGGCCCGCGGCCCGGAATCGCGGTTGTCGACCAGATCACTCCGTTACGGTCAGGCACTCGGCGAGCAGGTCGACGACGTCGTCCCAGGCTCGCTGCGCGTGCCGTGGGTGGTAGCCGACGCCGGAGACCACGGGGTGGTCAACCGGCGGGTGGTGGAAGGCGTGCAAGGCGCCGCCGTAGACCACGAGGCGCCAGTCGACGCCCGCGGCCTGCATCTCGGCGGTGAACGCGCCCCGTTGCGCGGGCGGCATGATCGGGTCTTCCGACCCGACCCCGGCCCACACCGGGCAGCGAATGCGCGCCGCCTCGCCCGGTCGGCCCGTGGTCAGCGCGTTGACTGTCCCGATCGCGCGCAGGTTTACGCCGTCGCGCCCGAGTTCCAGCACGACGGCGCCCCCGGTGCCGTAGCCGACGGCGGCGATCCGGTCGGGGTCGGTCCGCGGCTCGGTGCGCAACACGTCGAGCGCCGCATGACCGATGCCCCTCATCCGGTCGGGGTTGGCGAGCAGCGGCATGCAACGGGCCAGCATCTCCTCGGGGTCACCCAAATAGCGCCCGCCGTGCAGGTCGAAGGCCAGCGCTACGTATCCCAGCTCGGCGAGTGCATCGGCCCGGCCGCGCTCGACGTCGCTGAGCCCCATGCCCTCTGGCCCGAGCAGCACCGCGGGCCGGCGATCGACTCCGGCTGGGAGTGCGAGGTGCCCGATCATCGTCAGACCGTCGGCCGGGTACTCGACCGTGCGCGTTGTCATCGTCGTCATGCGACTGGACAGTAGTGATCGTCGAGTCCGGTCGGGCCGCTGTTCTGCCGCTGGCAGAACAGCGCGGGTGTTCCTCTGAAATGCGGCGATGGCTCACGATCCGCCACGAACCCCGTTCCCTCGGCAGCGGTTTCGGATCACCTGCCCTGGCCACGGTGCTGGAGGTGGACCTGCCAGTTCTTCCGCCGGGGCATACCCCGCGCCGGACGAGCAGCCATCGGATGCGCCTTCGGTCGCCATAGGGCGCACGCCGCGGCGGCCGGATGCCTCACCGTCCGGGGCACGGTCGCGCTTCTCGCGCCGCTGCTTCTCACCCCGGTGTCCTGGAGCGTCATCGGTGTCGTGGCGGCGACGGGCGCGGCCGTGACCACGGCGCTGGCCGCCCGGTCCCGCGTTCACCGGGCACGCGAACTCCGGGAGACCGAGAGACACTGGGCGGCCTGGGGATATGGGACCCCGGTCCGGTCCGCCTCCTCGCGGTGCCGCGCTTTCCTGATATGGCTGCTGCCCGGACTCGTCGTGGCGACCGCGGTGGCCGTCGCGGTCCTGTGGACGGGGCAGGCGAACCCGGGCCGCGTGGCCGTGGCGGCGTTGACCGCGGCGGGCGTCGTCGGCCTGTTCCTCGTCGTCGCCATCGTCGAGGTGGCCCGGCCACACGCACACGCCGTGCGCCGTGGCAAAGCGCCCACGGGGTCGATCCGGCCGTAGGGGCTCGGGACCGTCATTGAGGCGGAGCGCGTGGACGAGGGCCCGGAGCGGGCCCTCGTCACGGTCCGGCGCACCGAGAGCTTTCAGTCGTGCGGTACGACGGCCACCGGAACGGTGGAGTGGTGGAGCACCGCGTGCGCGACCGGGCCGATGTGCGTACCCGGGACGGAACGGTGTGTTCGACGGCCGACCACCAGCAGCCCGGCCTCGGCGGTGGCCCGCAGCACGGCCCCGGCCACGAACGCCAGATCGATCGTGCGTTCCACCGTCACCCGCGGGTACTTCTCCCGCCACGGTTCCAGGGCCGTCTCCAGCTCCCGGTTCACCTGGCTCTCCAGATCGCCGTCCAGGTAGCCGGCGGGGGCCGTGGCGAGGCCGTACCCGTAGTCGGACGACGGCAGCTTGCGGACGTGCACGGCCCGCAACGTCGCCCCACGGGCGGATGCCGCGGCGAACGCGAAGTCCAGCAGCGGACCGGGGGCCTCCTTCAGATTCTGGAGCGCGACGACGACCTCGTCACCCGGCCGCTCGGCGGCGGACCGTTCGTTCGCCCGCACCATCACCACCGGGCACGTGGCCCGGGCGAGGACCTGCTGGCCGACGGAGCCGAGCAGGAAGCCGGTGAGGCCGCTGAGCCCACGCGAGCCGAGCACCAGCATCTCGGCGCCCTCCGCCCGCTCGAGCAGCGCTGTGACGGCCGTGGTGGATACGTGCTCGGCGGTGAGCGGAAGGTCCGGGTGGCGACCGTTCAGTTCCCTCTCGGCGTCGCGCAGGATGCGCTGCGCCCAGTGCCGCACGGTGTCCTCGCTGTCCGGGGTGGGAAGATCGCCGGTCCCCCGGAGCCAGGCGTGCACCAGGCCCAGCGGCAGCCCGCGGCGCCGGGCCTCGCGGGCCGCCCAGTTGGCCGCGGTGAAACTCTCGGGGGAGCCGTCGAGCCCGACGACGATGGGGCGAAGCATCACATGTACCTCCGCGTGTGAAGGGGTGTGCGGTGGTTGTTCCGCGCCGGGGAGATTCACCGCTCGACGGTGGTCGGGCGGATGGGTGGAGGCGGGGTGTCAGCCGTGCGCGATCACTGCGACCGGCGCGGAGGAGTGGTGCAGTACGGAGTGGGTGACCGGACCGACGCTCGGGCCGGGCCTCGGGCCGTGGGTGAAGCGGCCGACGACCATCAGGACCGCGTGGGCCGATGCGTCCACCAGGTGCCCCGCGGGGCTGCCGACCACGGCCTGTTCGCTCACCTCGACGCCGGGGAACTTCGCCTGCCACGGGCGCAGGACGTCAGTCAGCTCGCTCGCGATCTGAGCCGACTGTCCGGTGCCGAAGAGGGCCGGGCACCCGGAGGCGGAGGACGGGCTCCATCCGTGGATGACGCGCAGTGTCGCCGCCCGGCGGGCGGCGGCGTCGAACGCGAAGTCGAGTACCGGGGCGGCGGGCCGCCGGAGGTCGAGCCCCAGCACCACATCGCGGCGCGCGAGGCGCGGAGAGGCGGTGGCGGCCGCGCGGGTCCGACGGTCGCCTCCACGGTCGGCCCCGCCGGTCCGTACCAGGACGACGGGCGGTTCGGCCCGGGCCACGACCGACAGCGCCACGGAGCCGACCAGAAGCCCGGTGACCCTGCTCAAGCCCCGTGAGCCGAGCACCAGCAACTCGGCGTTCTCGGCGGCCGCCAGCA
Source organism: Streptomyces sp. 5-10 (assembly GCF_014712245.1). NCBI lineage: Bacteria > Bacillati > Actinomycetota > Actinomycetes > Kitasatosporales > Streptomycetaceae > Streptomyces > Streptomyces sp. 5-10. The sequence goes on along the minus strand of NZ_JACVYG010000001.1, from coordinate 20,787 downwards.
GCGACGGCACCGGTTCGCGGGCGACCTGCTCATGGACGACCCGTAAGCCCGGGTGGCCGCGTCGCAGCCGCGCCGCGGTGTCGCTCGGCAGGCGCTCGGCCCATCGGGTCAGCGATTCGACTCCGGTGAGTGGCGCGTAGGTGAACGAGTGCCAGTCCAGCGCGTGGACGAGGCGCAGCGGCAGTTCGCGGCGCTGGGCCTCGCAGGCCGCCCAGTCCGCCGCGGCGAGGCTCTCGGGTGAACCGTCCAGGCCGACGGTGACAGTACCGGGCATGGTGCGGACCTCCTTCCGGGACGCGCCTCCACCCTCTCGACGGGGACGGGGTGGCGGGATGGGCCCCAGGTCCCCTGAGCGCGGCCGACCGGCCCCATGCCGTGCCCGCTCCGGGTGGGCTCGGCTCGAGTTCCCTCAGGGCCGGCCGGGGCGTTCGGCCGCGGCGAGGGCTATGCGCTCCAGACGGTCGGCGAGGGGGTGGGGCGCGCGTGCGGGGTGGACGAGGACCAGGGGGACCGGCGGCGCGTCGGCGATGGCGATGTAGCGGACGTCGGGGTGTGGGTGGGTGCGTGCGGATTCCGGGAGGATCCGACGCCCCGGTCGGCCGCGACCATCTCGATCCACTCGTCGTACGTGCGGCAGGTGACGGCCACCTCGGGCCGGGCCCCGGCCGGCCACATGGTGGGGCCGACGGTGCCGCTGAGCTTGTTGACCACGAGGGCGTGGTCGGCGAGTTCCGCCCCGTGCAGACGCCTGCGGCGGGCGAGCGGGTGGCGGAGGCCGACGGCCGCCACGCGCTCCTCGGCGCCGAGCTCGACGATGCGCAGGCGATCGCCGGACGGGGGTGTGCCGTAGAGGACCGCGGCGTCGGTGTGTCCGGTGGCGACGCCGGCCGTGCGCTCGTCCCTGCGTACGAGTTCGACCCTTCCCCCGGTCGCCTGCTCGAATTGGGTGATGAGGTGCCGCGCCAGGCCGCTGGGCAGCAGCCAGGTGAAGCCCAGGCGCAGGGTCCGCTGGGAGCTCACCGAACGCAGGGCGGAGTCCACCTGCGGGAGCAATGAGCCCATTTCGGCATGGAGGCGGTGTCCGGCTTCGGTCAGGCTCACCCTCCGGGTGGTGCGGTCGACCAGGCGAACTCCCAGTGCCGTTTCCAGGCGGGCGAGAGAACGGGTCAGCGTGAGCTGGGTGACCCGGCACCCGGCCGCGGCGCGAGAGAAGTGTTCCGTGGCGGAGATCGCCGCGCCCACCTACATGCTGAAGGTGCTTCCCGGGTACGACGGGGGCCGGCGCATCTGCGAACTCGGTCCGCTGAAACGGGGCGCCTCAGGACGGGGGCCGGTCCACCACGGAATCCATGACCGACCGAGACGGTGCGGTCTCACCCCGTTCTCTCGGGACGGGTTCCCGCGACCCCCGCACGTGCCGGTTCGGCCGGCCAGCGGCGGGTGCCGTGGATGGAGCGGATGCGGTCGGTGTGCGCGAGGATGGCGGTGGTCAGCGCCTCGACGGGTTCGGCGGGGGCGTGCGGGTTGGTGAGCAGGACGAGGTCGAGTTCGCCGAGTTCGGGCAGGCCGGCGCTGCCGGGGAGCTCGACCAGGTCGCCCGGCAGGAGGCTGCGGACGAAGATCGCGAGGCCGAGCCCGGCGCGGGTGGCGGCCAGGACGGCGTTGACCCCGCGCGCCGTGCAGACCACGCGGTACTTGATGCCCGCCTGCTCCAACGCTTGCACGGCCAGGTCCCGGCTGGGACTGGGTGCCTGGTACACGATGAGCGGCACCGGCCGTTCCTCGTCCCACCGCGGGCCGGTTCCCTCGGCGGCTGCCCAGACCAGCCGGTCCCGGCGCACCAGCCGGCCTCGCCCGTCTCCGGCGTTCGTCTTGACGAAGGCGACGTCGACGTGGCCGGATTCCACTCTGCGTTGCAGATGTACCCCTTGGGAGACGGTGAGGTCCAAGGTGACACCGGGGTTGAGGTGCCGGAAATCCCGCAGGATCCGCGGCACTTGGGTCAATGCGAGATCGTCGGTCACTCCGAATCGCAACCGGCCCCGCACCCCTGTGCCGGTGAAGTAGTCCGCCGCCTGGGCGTGTGCGGCGAGGATGGAACGGGCGAAGCCGACCATGGCTTCCCCGTCGACGGTCAGCACCACGCTGCGCGTGTCCCGGACCAGCAACGGCCGCCCCACCGCCTGCTCCAGCTTGCGAATGTGCTGGCTCACCGTGGGTTGCCCGAGGCCCAGCGCCGCCGCGGCCTGAGTGAAGCTCAACGACTGTGCCACCGCGAGAAATGTTCGCACTTGCTCCGGAGGGAAGACCATGGGCTCCGATGCTAAGCGCTCTTATCGCGATCCACAATAAGAATTATTGGATCAATTCGCTTCCTAAATTGATGGAGGGGTCACAACGATGGAAACGCAGACCCGGCCAATGAAGGAGGCATTCCACGATGACCAGGGCGGCCGACGGACGCGGGCAACCCCACACCCGGCCGACACCACTCACCCCGCGAAGGCAACGAGATCCCGGGGTGGGCAGCACCCAGCCCGCGGTATGCGACAAGGCGACGGAGCACACCCCGCCCAGGAAGCGGGGTGCCGTCGTCGTCGCTCTCATGCTGGCCATGGCGCTGGCGGCGCTCGACTCCACCGTCGTCTCCACCGCCGTTCCGCAGATCGTCGGCGACCTCAGCGGCTTCTCCGCGTTCTCGTGGCTGTTCTCCGGCTATCTGCTCGCCGTGACGGTCTCCCTGCCCGTCTACGGCAAGCTGTCGGACACCTTCGGACGCAAACCCGTGCTCATCGTGGGCGCGGCCATTTTCCTGCTCGGCTCCCTGCTGTGCGCCACTGCCTGGAGCATGGTGGCGCTGATCGCCTTCCGCGTCGTACAAGGACTCGGCGGCGGCGCCCTCCAGGCCACGGTGCAGACGCTCGCCGCCGACCTCTACCCCTTGGCCGAGCGACCCAAGATCCAGGCACGGCTCTCCTCGGTCTGGGCGGTGTCGGCGATCGCCGGCCCGGCTCTCGGCGGCGTCCTCGCCGCGTACGCCGACTGGCGCTGGATCTTCCTGGTCAACCTGCCGGTCGGCGTGGTGGTGCTGTGGCTCGTCGTCCGCCACCTCCACGAGCCCGGCCAGCGACCGGCCGACCGGCCGCCCATCGACTGGGCGGGCGCGTGCGCGGTCTTCGCCTGCGGGGGAGTGCTGCTCAGCGCGCTGGTCCAGGGCGGGGTGGCCTGGCCGTGGCTGTCGGCCCCGTCCCTCGCCCTGTTCACCACCGGACTCGCGCTCGCCGCGCTCGTGGTCGTCGTCGAACGGCGGGCCCGCGAGCCCATCATGCCCGGCTGGGTGTGGCGCCGCCGCCCCATCGCCGCCGTCAACCTGGCCCTCGGCGCGCTGGGCCTGCTGACGGTGGCCCCCAGCCTCTTCCTCCCGACATACGCCCAGTCGGTTCTGGGCCTGGGACCGGTGGCCGCCGGATTCGTCCTGTCCGTGTGGACGCTCAGCTGGCCCGTCTCGGCTTCCTTCAGCCAGCACGTCTACCGGCGCATCGGCATCCGCAACACCGCGATGCTCGGCATCGGCGCGGCCACGCTGCTCCTGTTCGCCTTCCCCCTCCTGCCGTACCCGGGCCAGGCGTGGCAGCCAACGGCCCTGATGCTGCTGCTGGGCGCCGCGCTCGGGCTGTTCCAGCTCCCGCTCATGGTCGGCGTCCAGTCGACGGTGGGGTGGTCGGAGCGGGGTACGGCCACCGCCTCCGTGCTCTTCTGCCGCCAGACCGGCCAGACGATCGGCGCATCGGTTTTCGGCGCGATCGTCAACGGGGTGCTGGCGGCGCGGCTCGTGGGCATGGGCGACCTCGATTCGGCGGCCCGGGCGCTCCACGCCGGGACCGCGCCGGAGGTGGCCCGGCGGGCCGTCTCGGACGCCGTCCGCACCGTGTACCTGGGCGCGGGCTGCGCGGCGGCGCTGGCGTTCCTGGTCCTGCTGTTCCTGGCGCCGCGCCGCTTCCCGGCCACGGACTGACGCCGGCCCGCGGCCGTACCGGTCACTTCGGCCCGCGCGCTCCGGCCGGCGCGGCGGCGCGGGCGGAATGGGGCCGACCGGCCCTGGTACTTCGGCCCGAATGCGCGAAAGATCTCGGTTCGGTGCCCGATCCCCACGCGATCGGGCGTCGGCGGAACACGGAACCCACAGGGAGATATCCATGGCGGACAGCGAGCGGCCGGGACCCGGCAACCCCACCCGGGTCTTCCTGCTGGACGACCACGAGGTGGTACGGCGCGGTGTGCGCGACCTGCTCGACGACGAACCGGACATCAGCGTGGTCGGTGAGGCCGGGACGGTGGAGCAGGCCCTGGTCCGCGTCCCCGCGCTGCGACCGAGGGTGGCCGTTCTCGACGTTCGCCTGCCCGACGGTGACGGCGTGTCCGTGTGCCGGGAGTTGCGCTCGCGCATGCCCGAGCTCGCCTGCCTGATGCTGACCTCCTTCGACGAGGAGGAGGCCCTGCTGGACTCGATCATGGCGGGCGCCTCCGGGTACGTCCTGAAGCAGATCCAGGGCTCGGACCTGGTGTCCGCGGTACGCACCCTGGCCGACGGCCAGTCCCTGCTCGACCCGAGCGCCACCACCAGGCTGATGGCCCGGCTGCGCGGCGGTCAGCGGCAGGAGGAGGAGCCCGACGCTCTGCCCGGCCTGACGCAACGGGAGCGCGAGATCCTGGCTCTGATCGGCGAGGGGCTGACCAACCGCCAGATCGGTCAGCGGCTGTACCTGGCCGAGAAGACGGTGAAGAACCACATCTCCCGGCTGCTGGCCAAGCTCGGCGTGGAACGTCGTATCCAGGCCGCGGTCATCGCCACCCAGGCCCAGGACCGGCAGCGGCGGGAAGGGCGCTGAGGACCGAGGCCGGTGGACGCCACGACTTCTCGACGGACTTCCTCCGCGCTCTCCCCTCGTCGCCTTCCGCCCGGTCAGACGGCGCTGCCGGCGCCGTACGGGGCGTAGAGGTCCAGCAGCCGGGTCCTGGCACAACGCAGCCGGTGGGCGAGCACCTCGCCGACCCACTGGGTGACGGCCTGGCCGAGAGCCGGGTCGTCCTGGCACATGGAGCGGATAGCCGTGGCATCGAATTCGTAGGCCCGCACGGGTGTCGTCGCCGTGGCGCCCAGATGCCACACATGCGGTGCGAACAGCCAGGACCAGCCGACGAGTTCGCCTGCACCCAGCGTCTCTATGACGGCGGTACGCCGACCGGGCACCTGCGTGTCGAGCTCGACCGAGCCGGTGCGAAGGATCCAGAACCGGTCCGCGCGGGCACCTTCGTCGAACAGGCGTGTTCCCTGCGGGAAGGACACCTCCCGGGGGAGGCGCATGAGCCGTCGCCGGTGATCGGCGGGCAGTGCGCGCAGCATGGTGGGGGTGTTCATGACCTGCCTCCCGGACGGTGTTTGTCAATCTGCCGCCTCCAGCGTGCGGCAGTGGCCGGGCCCGGACGAGGGGCCATCGGGGTCGTAACGCGGGCCACCCGGCCCCGTCGTGGATCGCCGCGCGGTGGCCGTGAGGCGTCCGCCACCGGGACGCGGCCGCCTCACACCCCCGTCGGCTCCAGCCGGTAGCCGGTCACGAAGTCGGCACGGATGCGGACCACGTGCTCCATCTCCGTGTTGATCCAGGGCGTGAGCTCGGTGCGGTAGCGGGCGATCGTCAGCGGATCCGTGACGCGGCTCGCGGTGCCGGTGACCATCACGCTCCAGCCGGTGTGCGTGGCCTCGTCGATCTGGTCGGCCTCGTACACCACCACCTCGGACGCCGACGCGGTGGCCAGGAGCGCGGCACCGGCGTGGGTGCGGATGACGATGTCGCCGTCGTCGTTCACGAGGTGGTTGACCGGCCGGATCACCGGGAGCGCCTGGTGGGTGAAGCCCACCCGCCCCATGGACACGCGCATCAGCAGCCTGAGCGATTCCCTCCGGTCCAGCTCCACCATACGAGTGCCGGGAACGGGAGGAAGAGGCTGAACGGTCATGACCGTTCCCGGGATACGGTCCCGTGCAGGGCACCCCGCGGCCAGATCACCTCGACATCGGCCCCGTGGCTGCGCGCGTAGGCCACCAGATGCGCCGTGACGTCGCGGCCGTGGGACGGCGAGCCGTCCCACACCGCGAGCACGCGGGCGCAGTGGCGCAGCAAGCTCTCGTCCGCGGTCACGCACGAGCCGCGGTCGCCCGGGTCGTACTCCACCAGCCGCACCTGATCCGACAGCAGCAGCAGTTCGCCGGCGGCCCTGCGGTCGAGCCCGGCCAACTGCGTGGGCACGCCGTTCCGCGACGGCAGGACCGTCACCAGGGCCAGTCCGGCCCTACGGGCGGCCCTCCCGAACGCCGTCGGCAACCCCTTTCCGGCGCGGACCAGACCGGCTCTGCCCGCCCGGGCGAACTCGGCAAGCCGCGCCCGCAGTTCCTCCTCCACCAGCACGAGCGTCGACGCGCTGAGATCGGGATGGCCTACGACAGCGATCATCCCCGACTGTCCTTTCTCCTCACCGCCCACTGGTCCGCTTGATCGTCCCCGGGGCCGGGCACGGCGCGCCAGAGCCGGGCGGAACGCGGAAAGGGCCGGTCGGTCCTTGCGGAGCGCCGTCCCCTACGTGGTTGGTGCCCGCGCCCATCGCGATCATCGAACGGCCCCGGGTGCGCTCGGTGGTGACCGGCCGGCCGCCGATCCGGCACACGGGTACGCCGCGCAGCATGACCGAGCCGCCCTCGGTGGTGCCCACGCCGAAGCGGGGCAGGGCCACCGTCACGGTGTCCTCCGCTCGCTCCACCAGGCTGAGCTCGGGATCCGTGGCGCCGAGGTCGAGGTTCCAGCGGCCTCGCCCGATCTCCCCTGACCGGAAGCCGAGCGAGTCGCCGGGGACCACCGGCTCGCCGGTGGCCCGGTCCTTCTTCCTGGTGCCCACCGGCCGCGGCCGCCGGCTCGGCTCGCTCACCCCCGCCGACGCGGAGAACGTCCTGAACTTCGTGTACGACGTGGGCCTGACCGTGCCCGCCAAGCGGCGTGGACGGTCCCGGTCCCGGTGACACGAGTGTCCTTGAACGCGCTTGCCCGTCGCGCGCGGTCAGTCTGCGCCGCGCGTGCCGGAAACCTCCCGGCCGGTGACCATCTCGGACTCGATGTGGACGAAGACATCATCGTGCGTGACCACCCAGGAGCGTGGGCCGACCCGCGAGAGCCTTTCGTGTTGGGCGGGGTCGGTGACCACGGTTGCCCGGCCGGTGACGACGACGCTCCACCCGGAGCGGGTCGCGGCGTCGAAGTCGTCGGCCTCGAAGGCCACCACGACCCCGTCGACGGCGTGCACGAGACCCGAGCCGGCCGAGGTGCGCAGGAGCACGGAGGAGTCCGCGTCCAGGGAGAAGTTGACCGGGAGCACCGCGGGCAGCGCCTGCCGGGTGTACACGACGCGACCGACCGGCACCTTGGCCAACAGGCGCAGGCACTCCTGCCGATCGAGCACGCGAAAGCCTTCGTTGTGGAACATCAGTCCATGCTGCCTTCCCCGGCCGGGGCACCGTTAGGGCCGTAGGGCCTCTGTCCATGCGCCCGCTGTTCCAGCCGGGGCGCGCGGACGACCTCGTACCGGACCTCGCGATCCGGCCGGACGGGAAGCCGGGGACCGCCGGGCCGGATGGTGAGGCCGGATGGCCCACCCTCGGCGGACTCGGCGTCGTCGGCGCCGCGGGTGGCCTCGGAGGCTTCGTTCCGCCGCTGGTGATGGGCTCGCTGTACGGCGCGTACGGCTCGTACGCCCTCGGCCTGGTCCTGCTCGCGGTGGTGGCGGCCGCGGCGCTCGCCTTCACCGGTACGGGCGTGCGCCACGCGGTCACCCGGCGGGGGCCCTCGACCGAGGCGGTCCGTGCCCGGGGCGCCGTCGATCCGCGTCCACGCGTCGGGCATTCTGGTGAGGTCGGCGTGAGGGAAAAGGGGAGCAACTGTGGTGGACGAGTGCGGTCAGGGGCCCCGCGATACCCCGGTGTCCGGGGCCTTGCCCCAGTTGCGGCTGGATGAGCTGCTGGAGGGTCTGCAACAGCAGGTGGCGCAGGTGCGGTCGGCACGCGACCGCATCCATACGCTGCTGGACGCGGTGCTCGCCATCGGCTCCGACTTGGAGCTGCAGGTGGTGCTGCAGCGCATCGTGGAGTCGGCCGTCAGCCTGGTCGACGCGCAGTACGGGGCGCTCGGCGTGCTGGGTGAGGAAGGCACGATCAAGCAGTTCCTCACCGTCGGCATCGACGAGGAGACCATCGCGGAAATCGGTCACTACCCGCGCGGTGAGGGCATCTTGGGGCTGCTGATCCGCCACCCGGAGCCGCTGCGCCTGGCCAGTCTGGCGCGGCATCCCTCTTCCGTGGGTTTCCCGTCCGGGCACCCGCCGATGACCAGCTTCCTCGGCACCCCGATCAAGGTGCGCGAGCAGGTCTTCGGCAACCTGTACTTGACCGACAAGCAGGGCGCCGCGGAGTTCGACGCCGACGACGAGGCGGTGCTGCGCACCCTGGCCGCGGCGGCCGGTGTGGCGATCGACAACGCCCGGCTGTACGACGACGCCCGCCGCCGGCAGCGGTGGCTGGCGGCGAGCAACGAGCTGACCCGCACCCTGCTGTCCGGCACCGAACCCGCCGCGGTGCTGGAATCCTTCACCGCCACCCTGCGCGAGATGGCCGGTGCGGACCTGGTCACCCTGGCCATCCCGGTCGGCGACAGCGGGGAGCTGGTCATCGAGGCCGCCTCCGGAACGGGCGCGGAGGACGCGCGCGGTCTGGTACTGGGCGCCGCGACGCTGGCCGCGAAGGTCTTCGCCTCCGGGGAGACCATCACCAGCGACGCGGTCAGCGCCGATCCGCGCGCCACCGGTGGCAGCGCCGCGATCGTGGAGCTGGGCCCCGCGTTCTTCGTTCCCCTCGGCACCCGCGACCATGTGCGGGGCGTGCTGCAGGTGGCCAACGTACCGGGCGGCCCGGTCTTCACCGACGCCGTCATCGACATGGTGATCGGGTACGGCAACCAGGCGGCGCTGGCGCTCGAGGTCGCCGAGCACCGGCAGGACGCCGATCGCATGCTGGTCCTCAACGACCGTGACCGGATCGCCCGCGATCTGCACGACCTCGTCATCCAGCGGTTATTCGCCGGGGCGCTGACCTTGCAGTCCGCGCTCGGCCGCCTCGCCGACAGGCCGCAGGTGGGCGAGCGGGTCCAGCGGGTGGTCGACGACCTGGACGACACCATCAAGGTCATCCGCTCCACCATCTACTCGCTCCGCGAGCAGGAACGGTCCCGGAGCGAAGGGCTGCGCGCCCGGCTGGTGGCGGCCATGGAGAGGGCCGCCGAAGCCCTGGGCTTCGCGCCCGCGCTCCGCATGACCGGCCTGCTGGACACCAACGTCCCCGCCGGTCACGCCGAGCACATGCTGGCCGTGGCCGGTGAGGCCCTGTCCAACGCGGCCCGGCACGCCCAGGCCACCGCCGTCGACGTCAGCGTGGAGGTCACCGACACGGCGCTGCGGCTGAAAGTGGCGGACAACGGCCACGGCGTCGACCCGGCCGTCACCCGCCGAAGCGGCCTGGCCAACCTGAAGCGACGCGCCGAGGAACTGGGCGGCTCGTTCTCCCTCCGCCCGAACGAGCCGACCGGCACCGTCGTGGAATGGGCCGCGCCGCTGCACACCGCCCCGTGACATCCCGGCCGCCGTCCGGCCGTCGCGCTGTTCAGGGAACGCGGCTGGGAATCACACAGTTCTTCGGCTGTTCCCGGCCGGTGGGCCAGCCCAGACCGACGAACTTCAGCTTGCCGCGGCCTCCCCGGCCCGGATCCAGCTGGACCACCGCCACCGGTTTGTCGTACGCGTTCCCGCTGCTGGTCAGGCAGATCAGGCCGCTCGTACCGCGCACCCGGTGCCGGGACTGGAGCAGCGACCACTGAGCGCCGACGTCCTCACGGCTGGGCACCGCCCCGGCGCCTCCCTCCTGCGCCTGGTGCAGCGCCTTTCCGATGGTGATGAGGCCGTCGTACACGAGCATCGTCCGGGAGTCCTCCAGGTTCGGGGTGGAGCCCAGGTCGATGCCCTCCTCGCGTGTTGTCTCGATGCGTTTCCTCAGGGTGTCCAGGGCCGCCTTCGGCTCGGTGAGGTACTGGGGGAGTTCCGCCTTGGTGGGCTCGCGGTCGTGGTGGGCTCGCCACTCCCGCTTCCAGTCGGCCAGCGCGGTGCTCCAGGCGTCCGGGTGCGCGGGGGCGGCGTACTGCACCGTCACCTTCGCCTTGCCGTCCGCGCCGCGCAGCTGTTGCCAGTCCTTGTCCGTCATGTCCTGCCGCAGCGAGGCCGCGTCGGAGCCGCTGACGATCGTGTAGTGCCGGTTCTGGCAGTCCACCTGCGCGAGCTTGAGCGCGAAGATCCGCAGGTGCAGGGTGCGGCCCGCGAAGTAGATGGTGCTGGCGCCGGAGTCGCATATGTTGTTGGCCGTCTGGGTGAACTGGTTGCCGGTCGAGCCGGCCTCGTCGATGGCCGGGGACTCGAAGGGCATCGCGGCGGGACCGGGCGGGCCCTTCTCGTCGATGCCGCTGAACGCCTTCGCCAGCGACTCGTTGTAGGCGTCGCCGCGCTTGTCGTAGACCAGCACCGTCCTCCGGTTCTCCCGGCCCCGTTCGCCGCTGAAGTTGGCCAGGGCCTGGGCCGCGTCGTGGTTGGTGGGGATCAACCGGGCCAGGCCGGGGAACCGCAGCTCGGCCGTACCGTCCGTCCGGTCCTCGTTCGCGATCCCGTCCCCGCTGATCCGCGAGGCGAGGACCGGGACCTTGTGCTTCGTCAGCCGCTTGACCGCCTCTCGCGTGTCATCGAGGCTGAGGTTGAAGCCCGTGACCGCGCGCAGCCGGTCCTTGGGCGAGTCGGCCATCCGCAGCAGGGTGTCCACGACCTTCTGCTGCTGCTTGTACGCCCGTCCGGGGTTGGCCAGCACCAGCCGGATCCTCGGCGGTTCGCCCTCGCCCTCGTTCGCCTGCCGCTGCCCCAGGTACGCCCCCTGGAGGTCGCTGAGCATCTGCCGGCGCAGCGCGACCTTGTCCGACTGGAGTGGCAGCATCACCGCCACGGTGACATGTGGCTGGCCGTCGATCCTCTTGTTCTCGCGTGCGATGGCCCGGGAGACGTCATGGATCTCCGGTGTGCGGAAGTCGTAGCCCTCGCCGTTGACGCCGACGCACTCGCCACCGGTCCGCTCGACCCCGTCGGCGCAGGTGTCCGGCTTCTGGATGAAGTACAGCACGAGCCACACACACGCCGTGGCCGCCCCCACGGCCAGCAGCGCATAGAGGATCTTCTTCCATCTGGGCATCCCCGTTACCCCCTTCGCCCCAGTTGTTCGGTGCAGGCGCAGCGCAGCAATGGTTGCTCGTTCGCCGCCAGCCCGCTCCAGTAGGTGGCCACCTTGCCGAGCTGTGCCGCCCCGTCGAACTCCATGATCGAGAGAAGCTCCAGCAGCTTGGCCAGTGTGCGGGCCGTCTCCTGCCCGGTCGGCCTGGTCCGTTCCTCGCACAGCCACACCGCGTGCAGCAGCTGGTCGACGGTGCGGCGCAGCGCGGGTCCCTCCGGCGTCACCAGGCCCTGGGCGCGCTCCCGCCGGGCGTCCGCGCCGCCCGGATACGGTGCCTGGGCGATTTCCAGCAGCTCCGCGCACCACTCCCGGGGGCGCCCGGGCAGTGTGGCGGCCAGATGGTCGGCCACATCGTCCGTACCGCCGGAGACCAGATGGTGGTTCATACGGTGTGCGATGACCGAACCGAACGCCCCACTGTCCGGCGGTCTCCCGTCCGCCGCCCGTTCCGCGTAGTGGTCTCGCAGGAGGTGGTGGTCGGCGTACCAGGCGGCGCCGTCGGGGCGCAGCCCGTACAGCCGGTGCACCAGCATCTGGCGCAGTCCGAAGTCCCCCACGAAGTGCCGTTCGCAGCTGGGCCATCCGGTGTCGGTGAGCAGCTTCGACACCTGGTGCGCGGTGAGGCGGTTCACATGGCCCGACTGATGATGCCGCAGCAGGACATCGGCGCATTCCTCGTCGTGTGCCACCGACAGATGGGTGAGCAGATCCAGCCACTCGTCGCGGTGCTCGGTCGGCAGCCCCACCGGCAACTGGTCCATGAGCAGTTCCTGGAGCAGCACGTCCGCCACCGGCCGCTCGGGGGCGCTGTCGCCGGGGAGCCGCAGTGGGGCCTCCAGCAGGTCCCGGTCGTTGGCGTCGGCCGACATCCGGAAGGCGGCGGCGGCCTCGGCGAGCCGGATCACCGTGTGCGGCCGGCCGCCGCTCAGCCGAGCCACGGCGGCGTCGATGCGACGGCGGCGCGCGCCGCCCTCCGGCTCCCCGCGCGTCTGTCTGCGCTCGGTCTCCCGGCGCAGCTGGTCCCCGGTGAGGAACGGCATCCGCAGCAGGAGCACCCCGTCGGCCAGCGGAGCCCGTTCCGACCCTCCGCCCAGGCGCCGGGACCACTCGGGCGGGCCGCAGTCGGAGGGGCGGAACTCCGCCGGGGACACCACCTCCTCCGGCGGCAGGCCGCCGTGCAGGAAGGCGCCGCCGTCCGCCCGGCGCGCGGTGCCCACGATCACTACGCGGTCGCGTTGCCCGCCTCGGCGGTCGGTGAGCACGGCGCGCAGCAGCCGTTCCCCCAGCGACGACTCGGCGTGGTCCAGCAGCAACGCCGGACGGCCCACCCGGCGCAGCCAGCCGGACGCCGACGCGTAGGCCGCCTCCAGATCCTCGCGCAGCGCCCGGAAGAGGAAGCCCTCCGCCAGCTCCCGTGCCTCGCCGCGGGCCTGGAAGTCGGCGGCCAGATTGCTCAGCCCATGCATGGGCTGGCCGGCCGCGCCGGGATAGCCGCCGTAGATGCGCTCCAGTTCCACCTTGCCCCGGGGCGCCAAGGACTGGAAGAGGGCTTCCAGCAGCGCGTTGCCCACTGCCGCGGAGTACGTGTCGAGCGCTTGCCCGGCCATGGCCGTCAGGAGGTTCTGGAGGGATCCGGAGATCACGCCCTTCCAGAAGTCACCCGTCCTCAGACCGGGCAGGCGCCGCTTCTGGGGCAGCTCCTCATACCGTTCGACTTCCGTCGCGACCGCAGCGGGGGTACCTCCCGCGGCGCCGGTCGCGATCACCGCGAGGCCCGCGAAGAGCCGGGGGAAGGCGAACGAGCCGCCCGTCCCCTGCCAGGTGCACAGCCGCCGGGCCATCTCGACCAGGGCCTCGGTCGCGGCCGAGCGGGCGCCCGGCTCCGGTCCCGCCCGGTGCGCGTACACCGGCGAGCCGCAGTCCAGACGGACTACCGGCACCTTGGTCGCGAAATGGTCCTGCACCGCGTGCAACAGCCGTCCCTTGCCCATGCCGGGCCCACCGGTGAGCAGCACCACCGGGAGGTCGGGGCCGTACAGCGGATCGCGGCCGGCGCCCGACGGTGACCGCCCGAGCAGATGCGAGAAGAAACCCTCCTCGCCGAGCAGCTTCTCGAACCCCAAGTCCTCACGCACGAACTCCTCCCCCGTGGAGTGCTCTCCCGCCCGGGATCGGGCGGCTGGCGCTGATGAGTCAGGAAGATTAGTGGAAAGTTCGACCGATTTTTGTAGACAATGATAAATCCCTGGGGGGAGTTGACGGATCGGTCGTGGCGGCATATTGCGGCCGGCGCCGCAATCGTGGCCGCGCTGTTATCCCCGGTGTCGTACGGCGTTCATGGCGATGTGCCGGGCCCGCGGGCGGCCGATCGGCCGCCCGCGGGGCGAGGACCCGGGAATGTCAATGCCTCACGGACGCTGACGATCGGTGCCGTCGGGGCCCATCGCGTGGCGACCCCGGAGATCCCCTCGGCGTATGCCTCCTCGTTGAGGGCGTAGCCCGGCCCGCGGATCTCCGGGAAGAGCGCTTTGAGTTCGCTCTTCGTGCCCAGGCTCCGCGCCGTCACCGGGGGCGGCACCTCGTCGGGGAGCAGGCTGTCCATGGCCGGTGAGGTCGCTACTCGCCCAGCACCGCGGCCGCGAGGGTCTGCTTGAGCCAGGCCTCATAGTCGTCGTAGGACCAGCCGGCGTCCGCGACAAGGCTGTCATGGACACCGGCGCTCAGCAGGGCGACCGCGATGTCGGCGGCACGCGGGTCGATGGCGTGGCCCGAGGTGCGGATGCGGTCGATGATCATTTCGACGCCGAGGCGGTGACGCCGCCCGGCTTCGTTCTGCGTGGCCGCGATGTCGGGGTCGACCGCGGCGCCTGACGCGAGGATGGTGACGATGTCACCGCAGCGTTCCCTGACTTGACGGCCGGCCTTGGCCAGCATGCCGAGCAGTTCGCCCGAGTCCGTCATTCCCTCCGAGGCTGTCATCAGATCGGGGATGCCGGCTTCGTCGTCCAGCAGGTCGACGAGTCCGGTGAGCACACCAGCCTTCGAGCCGAAGTGGGCGTAGATGGTCTGCGGCGCGACGCCGGCCTCTTGGGCGATGAGGCGGATCGGCGTACGGGCATAGCCTCGCTCGGCGAACAGACCGCGTGCCGCGTCAAGGACCGTGCGGAGCGTCAGCTCCTCACGCCTGTCACGCAACCGGACGATGCCGGGCAGGTCGGATGGCATGTATGCTCCAGCTAGAACGTCGTTCTAAGTAGTAGATCGAAGGTCTAAGTTAGCAGGAGTGAAGACGTCATGACCATTTCCATGCCTGTCGACGAGATACTCGCCGGGATGACGCACGCCTGGAACGCGGGTGACGGGGCCGCCTGGGCCGCGCACTTCGCGGAGGACGCGGACTTCGTCGACGTAGTGGGTCGCGTCCAGCGCGGCCGGGACGTGATCGCCACGGAGCATCAGAAGATCTTCGACACCGTCTACCAGGGCAGCCGGCTCGCGATCCGGTGCCTCGACAGCCGCCAGCTCGCGGACGGCGTCCTGCTCGTACACACCGTCTCGACCCTGCGGGTTCCCGAAGGACCGCGAGCGGGGGAGTGGCATGCGATCCAGACGAAGATCGTGCGGGACGGAAAGATCCTGGCGTTCCACAACACCGGGCGGATGGACCTGGCGGACTTCGTGGGAGACGACGAGGGCTTGGCTCGCCGGTCTCCTCAGGAGTGGCGGCGACAGGACTCCTAGTTTCCGCGCTGCGGCGTTCGGGATCGTCGCACTCCGGGCGCAACCTGCTGCGTGACCGTCCGGTGGGGTTGGCCGACGCGCTCCGGCACGCGCTGCCCCGAGTGCGGGCCCGGCGGCGGGCGGTCAGAGCCTGCGGTGCACGGAGACGGCGTACTCGCCGCCGGTGTAGGGGTTCCGGGACCAGGTCGCGTACCTGGCTTCGAGGGTGAGTCCCGCCGCGCGGCAGTGAGCGTCGTAGTCGTCCAGCGTGTAACCGCGGTCCAGGGAGAACCCGGCGACGAGGCGCCCGGCCGGCCGGATGTGACTCGCCGCCCCGGCCACCAGGACCGGTTCCGTCCCCGGTGGGGTGAACAGGGGGACGTTGCCCGCCATCACCACAACGTCGAACGACTGTCCGAGGTCGAGTCCCACCAGGTCGCGCTGGTACCAGCTGATCCACGGCGCCCGGCGCCGGGCGGTGGCGAGCATCGACGCGTCGACGTCCACGCCCGCCACGGCGATCCCGTGGCGGGCCAGCTCGATGGCCACCCGCCCGGTGCCACAGCCCGCGTCGAGGACCGTGGCCGGCGCGAAGGAACGGACCAGCGCGGCTTCACCATGGACATCGCCTCCCTCGACGGCGATGCGGTCGAACCGGGCCTGGTACTCCTCACCGTTCCACGTCATACGATCACCATGGCACACCCGCTTACGACGGCCGGACCGGCCGGCCACCGCCGGCTGGAGGCTGCCACCGGCCACGTCGTTCACCTTGGTTCAGTCGTTCGCCTCGGCTCATGGGTGGCCCACGGCGGTGCGCGTGTCGCCGTGCGCCAGGTTCAGGCGCCGGGCCGCCTCCTCGGCGGTGCAGCGGGCGAGCAGCATGACGATGGCCGTCTTGGCATGTCCGTCGGCGGCTCGCAGTGCCTCCGCGGCGGTGTCGGCATCGGTCCCGGTGGCTTCGACGACGATGCGTCGGGCCCGGTCGACGAGCTTTTCGTTACTGGCCCGGACATCGACCATGAGGTTCCCGTAAACCTTGCCGACCCGCACCATCGACGCGGTCGAGAGCATGTTGCAGACCATCTTCTCGGCGGTGCCGCCTTTGAGCCGGGTCGATCCGGTGAGAACCTCGGGGCCGGTGGGGACCTCGATGGGGATGTCGGCGTAGCGGCTGACCACCGTGTCGCGGTTGCAGGCGACCGACACGGTGACGGCACCCTGGGCGGCGGCGTGCTTCAGTCCACCGACGACGTAGGGAGTACGGCCGCTGGCGGCCAGCCCGACGACCGTGTCGCGGTCGTTCACACCGATCTTCTCGAGGTCGTCGACCGCCCTCGCGGGTTCGTCCTCGGCCCCCTCGACCGCCATGACGAAGGCGCCCGGGCCGCCGGAGAGCAGGCCCACGACCTGATCGGGGGAGGTGCCGAAGGTCGGGGGGCACTCGACGGCGTCGAGCAGTCCGATGCGGCCGCTGGTGCCGGCGCCGAGGTAGATGAGCCGTCCGCCCCGCCGCAGGGACTCGGCGACCGCCTCGACGGCGGCCTCGATCTGCGGGAGGGCGTCGCGGACGGCGAGGGCGACGGTCTGATCCTCGGCGTTCATGACCGAGAGCAGTTCGGAGACCGGCATGCGGTCCAGTTCGGTGGTCCGCTCGTTGCGAGCCTCGGTGCCGAGTGTGCTCAGGTCCACGGCGCGGGCGTCCTTTCGGAGAAGGTGTTGGTCGGCGAACGGGGTTCAGCCGTCGGCCGGGGTGCGGCGCTGGGCCTGCGGGCGCCGGCGACGCTGGACGGCCCCGTAGGTCTCCTCCAGGGCCGTGGTCGTGGCGTCGAAGGATCGCTGGGCGACGCCGACGAACAGGCAGTCGATGAGCGCGAGTTGGGCGATGCGGCTGACGGTGGCCCCGGAGCGGAAGGGGGTCTCCCGGGCGCGGGTCGTCAGCACGACCTCCGCGCTCTGCGCGAGGGTGGAGCGCGGGACGTTGGTGAGGGCGATGGTGGTGGCGCCGCGTTCGGCGGCGGCCCGGAGGGGCTCGACGGTGTCCTCGGTCTCCCCGGAGTGGGAGATGGCCAGGGCGACGTCGCCGGGCCCGAGGAGGGCCGTGGCGGTCAGGGCGGCGTGCCGGTCGGTCCAGACGAAGGCCATGTGACCGATGCGGTGGAGTTTCTGGTGCAGGTCCTGGCCGACGAAGGCGCTGGCGCCGACGCCGAATATGTCGATGCGGCGGGCCTGGGCCACAGCGGTGACGGCGCGGCCCAGCGCCTCGACGTCCAGCCCCGCACCGGTGTCCTCCAGAGCGCGCACCTCGTTGTAGATGATCTTGCCGACGATGTCGCCGAGTGTGTCCGTGGCGCTGATGTCGGTGCCCGGTACGGGGCGCTCGCCGCCGAGAGCGTGCTCGCGGGCCGCGGCGGCGGCCAGGGCGAGGCGCAGCTGCGGGTAGTTGGGGATCCCCACGGCCCGGCAGAAGCGGGTCACCGTGGCCACCGAGGTGTCGGCCCGTTTGCCGAGCGCGCTGATGGACAGCTCCGACGCCTGAGCCGGGTCGGCCAGGGCGATGTCCGCCACTCGCCGTTCCGCGGGGGCCAGGGACGGAAGTGCCGCGCGGATGCGCGCCAGGGTCTCGGCGGGGGAGGTTTCCTCCGCGGGCCGGGCGGCGGTGCGGGGTGGTTCCCGGCGGGCCATGGGTCGCTCCCTCCTGAGTGGCTGGGCCACACGCTAACCGCGCCGCAAGGGGAAGGTCAAAAAGTTACGGAAAGAATCTCGCGAGGTTAGTTATTGACATGTGGAGGTCGGCCTTCTGATACTCGCTGGACCGCGATCCGCGCCGGTCACCGATCAGCCACCTGCCCCGTGACCGCCCGATGCGGCGGATCCCCACCGACCGAAGGCATGCCGTATGACAGCAGCGATAGCGGTGGACCTGGGCAAGACCGGCTGCCGTGCCGTCGTACGGGCCGACGGTGCCGGTCCCGCCCGTACCGTCCATGAGGTGCCCGGAGCTCCTGGGCTCGCCGCCGAAAACGGGGTGGCGACGGCCCGTGCGGCCGTGCGCGCCGCCGTCCTGCCGCTCCTGGAACGGGACCCCTCGCTCCGGCCTGCCACGGTCTGCGTCGGTGCGGCGGGGGCGGCCGCCGCACCCGAGGCGGCCCGCGCCCTGGCCGTCCGGCTCCTGGAGGACCTGCCCGTGCATGAGGTGGCCGTCACCAGCGACGCCGTCACCGCTCACGCGGGCGCCCTGGGCGGTCACGTGGGCGTGGTGCTCGCGATCGGCACCGGTTCCGTCGCCGTCGGTATCGGGGACGACGGGTCGTACGCCCGGGTCGACGGCTGGGGTCCCTGGCTCGGCGACGAGGGGGGCGGCGCCTGGATCGGTGCCGCCGGATTGCGGGCCGCGCTGCGCGCTCACGACGGGCGCGGACCGGCCACCGCGTTGCTGGCCGCCGCCGTCGAGCGCTTCGGCGACCCCGACCGGCTGCCCTCGGCCGTCAGCCGGGACGGCAACCAGGCCCGCACCATCGCGTCCTTCGCCCCGGACGTGGCACGGGCGGCCGCCGAGGGTGACGCGACGGCATCCGCGATCGTCCGGGATGCCGCCGGAGCGCTCTCCGAGGCCGTACTCGCCGCCGCCCGCCGAATCGGCGGCGACGCCCACGCCGTCACCGTCACCGGCGGACTCACCGGCCTCGGCGAACCGCTCCTCGGTCCGCTGCGGTCGGCGCTCACCGGCTCCCCGCACCCCCTTAAGTGGCGGTCCCCGCTCGGGGACCCGCTGGACGGCGCGGGCCTGCTGGCGCTGGACGCGTCGGCACCGCACGAACCCCACGTCGCCCGTGTAAGGCGGGCGGCGCCCATCGTCCCCGCCCCGCCGTTGACATCGTCGGCCGCTGTTTAGGAGTGAGCGTGCGCCAACTCGACCTCGTCGTGGTCGTCGTCTATCTGGTCGCCATCGCGGTGATCGGACTGCGGCTGGCCGGCCGGCAGAAGACGTCGAAGGACTATTTCGTCGGTGAGAGCCACGTGCCGTGGTGGACGGTCTCGTTCTCCGTGGTGGCCACCGAGACCAGCGTGCTCACGGTCATCAGCGTGCCCGGCGGCGCTTACAGCGGCCAGGCCTTCGGAAACGTCGAACTCGCCTTGGGCTACGTCATCGGCCGCGTCGTCGTGGCCATCGTGCTCATCCCCCTCTACAAGCGTGGCGGGTTCGTCAGCGCCTACCAGTACCTGCGTGACCGGTTCGGGCTCAAGATGCAGGGGCTCGCCTCGGTGACCTTCGTCTTCACGCGGCTCCTGGCCGAGGGGGTGAGGCTGTTCGCCTCCGCGCTCCCGATCAAGCTGCTGCTCGATGAGTTCGGACTGCACGTCGGCTACCGGGTCATCATCGTCGTCCTCACGCTGATCACCGTCGTCTACACCTACCTCGGCGGCATCAAGGCGGTCATCTGGACCGACGCCATTCAGATGGGTCTGTACCTGGGTGGCGCGATCCTCGCCATCGCGGTGCTGTCCAGCCACGTCGGTGGTGCCGGCTTCGCGGACGCCCTGCACTCCGGCAGGTTCCAGCTGTTCGACACCGACTTCGGGCTCGCCCACATCCTCACCAGCCCGTTCGCCCTGCCGACCGCGATCGTCGGCGGTGCCATCTTCGCGATGGCCAGCCACGGCTCCGACCAGCTGATCGTCCAGCGCATCCTGGCCACCCGGACCCTGCGCGACGGCCAGAAGGCCATGATCGCCTCCGGTGTCTTCGTCACCGTCCAGTTCGCCGCCTTCTCCCTGGTCGGTGCCCTGCTGTGGTCATACAACCAGGGCCGCAGCTTCAAGGAGCTGGGCCTGGCCAGCTCCGACAACCTGTACCCGGACTTCATCCTCCACGGCCTGCCCGTCGTGGTCTCCGGTCTGATCGTGGCCGGAATCCTCGGCGCGGCGATGGGCTCGTTGTCCTCGGCGCTGAACTCGATGTCGAACTCGACGGTCGCCGACATCATCCACAGCTTCTTCCGCAGCGCGCCCACCGAGGAGTTCCTGCTCAGGCTCGCCCGGGTGATGACCCTGGTGTGGGCAGTGCTGATGGCGGTGTTCGCCTGCGCCTTCAGCACCAGCACCGGCAACGTCTATCTCACGGGCCTGACCATCGCGGGCTACACCTACGGCGCGCTCCTCGGCGCGTTCCTCCTCGGACGGCTCGTCAGGCGCGCCAACGAGGCCGACTCCATCGTGGCGTTCGTGGTGACGGTCGCGGTCATGACCTACATCGTGCGCGAGGTGAAGATCGACGTCACGGTGGCAGGGGCCACCGTGCCCACCGCGATCGCCGCCCAGTGGCTGGTCCCGATCGGCGTGGTGGTCACCCTGGTCGTCGGTGGCCTGATGAGCCTGTTCCACCGCGGCCCCGGGACCGCCGGGGCCGCTCGGAGCGCCGGCAAGTCCGGACCCGACCGTGCGGCGGCGGCCGTCGGCCCGGAGTGACGAAGCACGCACCCGGCCCGGTGCGGGGGTCTCTCGGCCCCCGCCCCGTTATGTTTTTCGCGGTCCCGCAAGGGGATCGCTGGCCTCCGGGCCCGGTATGACTTTTGCCCCCTGTCGAAGGCATGACCTGGGGGGTGGTGTCGCCGGGCCTGGGAGGTGCCGTCGGAGACGCTGATCAGAGG